>JBEKHC010000034.1:0-46578 GCA_050012475.1 Candidatus Velthaea sp. | reverse complement strand
GCCGAGCCGGATGTGGATCTCGACGGTTTCATTGAACTTGGCGTTGGCATTCTTTTTGACCAGGCCCGCCGCCTCGACCGCGTCGTAGAGCCGATCCGAATCGAAGTCCGCGGCGAGCGCGCGCAGACGTTTGCCGTACCGGTGCGCCATTACGAGGCCACCTCGACGCCCATCGAACGCGCGGTGCCCGCGATGATGTTCATCGCCATCTCGATATCGTTGGCATTGAGATCGGGCATCTTGGTCGTCGCGATCTCACGAACTTGGGCTTGGGTCAATTTGCCGACTTTGTTGCGATTGGGCTCCTTGGAGCCGGATTCGATCCCTAGTGCGCGCTTGATCAAGAACGACGCAGGGGGCGTCTTGGTGACGAACGTGAACGTCCGGTCGTCGAAAACGGTGATCTCGACGGGGATGATCATGCCGACCTGGCCCTGCGTGCGCTCGTTGTACTGCTTGCAGAAATCCATGATGTTGAGCGAGTACGGGCCGAGGGCAGGGCCGACCGGCGGGGCCGGGGTTGCTTTGCCCGCGTTGAGGGCCAAGCCGATCTTCCCGACGACTTTCTTTGCCATAAAAAGATCCTTTCGACCGCTGCGCTCCACGAGCCGGGCGGTCTCCCCCCGAAAAAACGCCGCGAGGCCCGGGGTGCGGCACGCGAAGCGCGGGCGACTGGCGCCGCCCGACGCGACATTATATCAGGCTCGGGCTGCCGCGTCCAATCTCGCCCCTCCTCGATCGCGGGGCTCCGCCCGAGCCGCTCTCCCGGCGCGTGCAAAACCGCATTCGTTCGGGCCGGTTCGCCGCATGGAAAGTGCGAACTGCGGCGCGGGGAATCTGCGGAGAATCTCAGGGAGAATGCCTCGCCGTGCCAAAGCGAGCGAGCGGCTCACGTGTGCTCCCACTTGCGCGCGCCGAAACGTTGCTTGCGGGTTCGAGTACCGGCCCTGTGATCGAGCCGTCAAACCCACGATCGCCGCAATCCGGAGAGTACCGCAGTTTGAAAAACGCCACCCGTCTGATCGCCGTCATTCTCGCTACCGCGCTTTTTCCGTGGGTGCCGGCCGCAGCGCGCGGGCCGGCTCCGGCCTCCGTCGACGTTACGCGAGCGACGCTCAAGAACGGTCTGCAAGTCGTCGTCCTGCGCGACCCGCTTGCACCGGTCGTCTCCACTTGGCTCAACTACAAGGCCGGTGCCGACGACGAGCCGATCACCGGTTTGGCACACGCGCAAGAGCACATGCTCTTCCGCGGCAGCACGTCGCTCTCCGCATCGCAATTCGCCGACACGACAGCGGTTACCGGCGGCATCTTCAACGCCGACACGCAAAACGAGGTAACCCAGTTTTTCTTCGAGATGCCCGCGCAGTATTTGGACATCGCACTGCACCTCGAAGCTTCACGCGCGCAAGGCGTGCTCGATTCGCAAGCGTTATGGGATCAGGAGCGCGGCGCGATCACCCAGGAAGTTACGCGCGACAACAGCGATGCCTCGTACCGTCTTTACGAGAAAATGGTCGGCCACATCCTGGCGGGCTCGCCCTACGCCGATCCCGGCCTGGGCACCGTCGCGAGTTTCAAACAGATTCAAGCGCCCGATCTCAAAACGTTTTACGCGCGCTGGTATCATCCCAACAATGCGATCTACGTGATCGCGGGCGACGTCGACCCGCAAACGACGATCGCCAAAGTGCGAGCGTTGTTCGAACCGATCCCGGCGCAGCAGCTTCCGGCGCGCGCTCCGGTCGATCTCAAGCCGCTGACGGCGACGACGTTCACCGACGACAGCGACCTCCCGTACACGCTGGGGATGGTCGGATATCGCGTGCCGGGATACGATGACCCGGATTATTTCGCTTCGGAGATTCTCAGCGACGTCCTCAACAGCCAGCGCGGTGCGCTGTTCGAGTTACAGGCAGCGGGCAAAGCGCTGCAAACCTTCGCCCAAGCGCAGACGTACCCCAAGGCCGGCTTATCCCTGGTGGGTTCGGCCGTAGCGCTCGGGACATCCGGAACGTCGGCGGTCAACGACATCAAAGCCGTGATCGCGGGCTATAAAAAAAACGGCTTGCCGCCCGAACTCGTCGCCGTGGCCAAGCAGCGCGAGGTCGCGCAGGCGGAATTCTCGCGTAATTCCGTTCAGGGTCTCGCGACGCTGTGGAGTCAGACGCTGGCGGTCGAAAACCGCACGCCTGACGATGATCTCGCCGGCCTGCAGCGCGTGACGGTCGACGACGTCAACCGCGTTCTGCGAACGTATTATGACAACGACACCGCCGCGGTGGGGATTGCCACCCCCAAATCGGCGAACGGCAGCGGCGCAAGCACGGGCCGGGCCGGCGAGGACAATACCGTCGTGCCGACCGAACACACCGGCCTGCCCGACTTTGCCCGGAACGTGCTCGCAAATCTGCACGTCCCGGCGTCCACGCTCGCGCCGTCGCTCTCGACGCTCCCGAACGGCATCAAACTCGTCGTGCAGCCCGAGCACATCTCGCGCACGATCGTGGTGCGCGGAGAGATCGGAATGAATCCTGGTGTCGAGGATCCGCCCGGCAAGGACGGCGTCGATGGAATGATCAGCGATCTCTTGCCGTACGGAACCCAGACCTACGACCGGCTGACGTATCAGACCGAATTAGACAAGATCGCAGCCGACGTCTCGACCGGCCCGAGCTTCTCCCTCGACGTGCTCACGGCGAATTTCGATCGCGGTATGCAGTTGCTCGCCGACGACGAACTGCACCCGGCATTCCCAGCCAAGGCCTTCGCGATCGTCAAGGACCAAACGGTCGGCGAACTCGCGGGGAGCGTGAAGAGTCCGGACTTCCTTGCCCGCCGCGCGCTGGTGCAAGCACTGTATCCTCCCGGCGATCCGGCGCGCCGCATCGCGACGCCGCAGACCGCGGCGAGCGTTTCGCTGGCGGACGTACAAAGCGTGTACGCGCGGACGTACCGGCCGGATCTCACCACGATCGTCGTCATCGGCGACGTGACGCCCGACGCCGCCCGCGCCGCGGTCGACAAGTATTTCGGCGACTGGAAGGCACTGGGTCCGAAACCCGATCTGTATCCGCCCAAAGTTCCGCCGAACACCGCGCACACCGCTACGATCCCGGCCACCGGACGCATCCAATCCGAAGTAAACTTGTCCGAAACCCTCGCCTTGAACTACAACGATGCGGACTACCCGGTCCTGCGCTTGGCGAACACCGTGCTGAGCAGCGGGTTCAACTCGCTGCTGTTCGAGGACCTGCGCGTAAAACGCGGTTACGTGTACACGGTTTCGTCGAGCCTGGCGCCCGGTCATAACCGTTCGACGTTCTCGGTGCAGTACGGCGCCGACCCGCAGAACATCGCTCACGCCGACGAACTCGTCGTCGACAACTTGACCAAGCTCGCGCAAACGCCGCTGGACGACGACCGCCTGACGCGCGCGAAAGCGTTAATGCTGGGCGAGTTGCCGGTCTCGCTCGAATCGTACGACGGGATCGGCAGCCAGTTCCTGACGCTCTCGGCGCGCGATCAGCCGCTCGATCAATTCACGCGCGAAGCAGCTGAGGTGCTCGCCGCGACGCCGGCAACGGTGCAAACTGCGATCGCGAAGTGGATTCGTCCCCACGACTTCGTTCACATCATCACCGGACCGGCCGCGCCGTAACCGCCACAGCTCATGCCGCTGCGGCGTCCGGCCCCGCGGGCCGAGCCGCGGTGGCGTTTGCGGCTGCGCTGCAAGCCGAGGGTTCGTCGTGTACTGAAACGGGTGCCCTCGGCTTCGCTCGGTGCGCCCAGCGAAGCCGTAGCTCGTGACCGGACAACGGCAGAGAGCTGGGTGAAATGACGAGCGAGATTATGCCGCCAACTTCTGAGTCGGGACACGGTAGCGTTGCTGTCTCGGGAATTCCACGCAAGAGATCGCGAAGGATTTTCGTTCGGATCGAGGAGTGATGAGATGGGTTCCCTCGGCTTCGTTCGGTGCACCCGGCGAAGCCGTAGATACGTGACCGGAGAACGACGATGAGCCGGGCGAAAAGACGAGCGAGATTTTGTAGGCGAACTGCTGAGACGCCACACCCTAGTGGATCGACTTCGTCGATCCTTCGTTCGAGCTTCGCTCGAGCCGCCCGTCGTCATGTGTCGGGTAAACCCAACACTAGCGTTGGCGGAAGGTTAGGTTGATGCGCTCCGCTGCGACGCGCGGTTCTTTGGGGATGCGATGCTCGTAGTTGTGTTGCGTCGCTCCTCGCATAACCACCAGATCGCCATCGGCTAACTCGACGCCGATTTTCTTATGGTTCAACCCGCTCGCGCGCAGCGGGCGCAGTTCGAAGGTGCGCGTGGCGCCCAGGCTCAGCGAGGCGATCGTGCGCCGGGGATCGCTTTGAGCGTCGTCGTCGCTGTGCCAAGCGACGCTATCCATTCCGTTGCGGTACCGGTTGATGAACACGTAGTCGAACGCCTCTCCGAGGTAGGCCTCGATGCGCGCGCGCACTCGCAGCAACGCCGGGCTCCAATCCTGCGCACAGTTTTCGCCCCGCGCGGCCGTCTCGCGCGGGACGAGCACCCGCCGCCCGTACATCATGCGCGAATCAGCCCGCCAGGTCGTCGAACGCTGCAATTCGGTGAAAAGCTCGCCGGCGTCAGCCCGACCCAGAAACGCGGGGACATACCGCACGTCGCCGCGGTCACCGATGAGGATTGTCGGCTGAGCTGCCGTTGCGAAGAGACCGAGTTGGCGCATCTGATGACAAACGTACGTTCGATTTTCGCCCAGAGGTCCCTGGCGGCGCCGCCGACTTGCCAGTAACCGCTAGGCCTTGGGCGAAAGACCGCTCGAATGGATACCGCAATCCGGCGCGCCATTGCCGCGCTGACCTTCGGCGCGGACGCGCAGCGGCACTTCGATTTGGCGGCCGACCGCATCGCGCACGCCCTGTTGGAGGTCACGCTTCCACCGATCGACGGTATCGCACTCGGCGTCCGGGCCGAGCCGTCCCGGCTCGTCGGCGGCGACTACATCGACGTATTCGCAAGCGGTGGGGCCGGGGTGGTTTTCGCGCTGGGCGACGCCTCGGGGAAGTCGCTGGCGGCAGCGCTCAATGCGCTCATGCTGCGGTATCTCGTTCGCGGGCTGGTCACCGCTTTGGGCACCGCCGACCTCGCCGTCCTCGTCAAACATGCCAACACGGTCGTCACCCAAGACGTGGATGACGACTCGTTCGTCACGTTCGTGATCGGTGAAGTCGATCGCGCTGCCGGTGTGCTGCGACTGGTCAATGCCGGCCACGAACCGGCACTGGTGCTGCGTTCCGGCGCGCAGCGGGTCGCCGTGACCGAGGCGCACGGCCTCGTTTTGGGCGTCAACGCCGGCACGGTTTATCGCGAGCAACGCATCCCGGTCGCGCCGGGCGACACGATCGTTCTCTATACCGACGGCCTCACCGAAGCGACCAACGAGCGCGGCGAACTCTTCACGATCGACCGTTTGTGCGAGGATATCGTCGCACACCGGGCCCTCCCCGCGCAGGAATTGGCAGACTCGGTGTTTCAGACGGTGCGCGCGTTCGCCGCAGGCGAGCTGCGGGACGACTCGACGATTTTGGTCCTACACCTTGAGGCGTAAGGACCCAACGAAACCCGAAAGCGAGGCAGCGATTCCTGGGTATATTTCCAAGCATGAACCCGTCGACACCGCTCGCAACGTTCGAGCGTTAGGCTTCCAGGGCTTGGACAGCACGCTCCCAGAGCGCCATGGCACGCTCACTCTCGATCCGGACCCGGTCGAGGTCGCGCTGCAGCGCAACGACGGTGTTCGGGTCGTCGTAGACGTCGGGCGCCGCAAACCGCCGTTCGAGATCGGCGCGCTCGGATTCGAGATCCGTGACGCGCTGCTCAGCCTCCGCGACGGCGCGCTTTCGCCGTCCGAGGTCGAGTTTTGTTTGGTGCGCCGCTTTGCGGCCCACCTTCGCGGGCTCGGTCTTCGCACCAGCTTTCGCCGGCGTCGCAGCCTTGCGCGCCGCGTGTTCGAGCCGCTCGTACGTTTCGTAGTCGCCGTCGACGACCGTCGCAGCACCGTCGCGGATGGCCACGACGCGCTCGGCGAGCCGTTTGAGCAGATACCGGTCGTGCGAGACGACGAAGAGCGCGCCCTCATACGCCGCGAGAACCTCCTCGAGAGCTTCGCGGCTTGGGATATCCAGGTCGTTCGTCGGTTCGTCGAGGAATAGACAGTCGGCGCGCTGCGCCATGAGCCGGGCGAGCATGATTCGCCGGCGCTCGCCGCCGGAGAAGGCCTCGACCGGCTTGTCGCCGGAATCGCCGCCCAGGTTTAAACGCCCTAGCAGCCCGCGCGCCTCTTCATCGGTGACCCCCATGCGCATCACTGCCTCGGCCGCGGTGTCACCGGCGCGAAGGTCGTCGACGGAGCTTTGCGAGTACGCGGCGGTGGTCAGTCCGGTACCGTAGCGCACGCTGCCGGCATCGGCGGGCAGCTCCCCGCCGATGATGCGCAGAAACGTCGTCTTTCCGGCTCCGTTGGGGCCCACGATCGCGACCCGGTCGCCGCGGGCGAAAAATGCGTTGACGTTGCCGAACAACGGCGCGTCGTACGCCTTGCTCAAGCCGTTCACTTCGATGGCCATGCCGTTGGTTGCCCGCCGCGCCGAAGCCAGCGCGACGCCGATCGCCCGCCGCTCGCTGCGCGGTGCTTCGACCGCGTCGACCCGAGCGAACGCCTTTTCGCGACTGCGCACGTGACTGTAGTTGTGCGACCCGTGAGTTTTGAGCTCTTCGATCACGGCGCGCTGCCGCTTGCGCTCGCTCTGGGCCGCTTCGTAGTCGCGCCGCTGCTGTTCGCGCCGGATCTCGCGCTGCTCGAGGAAATCGGTGTACGCGCGCCCCGGCTTGACGTCGTAGACAGTGAGCTCGCCCCGGTCCAGCTCCCAGATTTGGGTCGCGACCGTTTCGAGGAAATAGCGGTCGTGCGAAACGATGAGGTATGCGCGGCTGTCGCCGGCGACGAAGTTCTCCAGCCAGCGAACGGTATCGAGGTCCAGATGGTTCGTCGGCTCGTCGAGCATGAGCCAATCCGGAGACTCGAGCAGGGTGCGGGCCAGCAGTGCCCGGGTCCGCTGCCCGCCCGAGAACTCGGCTAACGGTCGATCCAAGTCGGTTTCCATAAAGCCGAAGCGGTTGAGCGTCGCCCGCATCTCCCATTCATGGGCCTGGCCTCGGGCGAGCGCTTCCTCGAACGCCGCCCCCAAGGTTTGCGGGCCGCTCTCGGCCGCATCTTGCGCGAGGTAACCACAGCGCAAGTCGCGGGTGCGGGATAGCGAACCGGCGTCGGGTTGATCCTGACCTACGAGAATCCGCACCAGCGATGATTTGCCCGCTCCATTGGGCCCGACCAGTGCGATCTTGTCGCCGTCGCGAACGACGCCGGACAGGCCGGTGAAAACGTCATTGGCGCCGTAGTGACGAGCCAGATCCGAGAAACGTAGCAACTCCATAGCTTCGATGAACCCGGCGCTACGAGGCCCGGTGAGCCGGACGGTGTAACTGCATGCCTACTGTGAATTCAGCAACGCGTAACGCCCGAGCCGGTCTGTGGGAGAAGGCCCAGGCGTTGCCGACGGCCGGCGACGCCGATTTCTTCGGCGCCAACCGGCGGCCGCCCGGCGTCGACCCCGAATGCTTGAAGATCATCAGCGATACGTCTCTGCGCACGCGTTTAATTGATTCGGGCATCGCCCAAGGGCTGCAGTCGCCCAAAGGGCCGCAAAAAATTCCGTCGATCATCCGCTTGTATCCAGACTTCGACGCACCGGGGAAGGATGCAGCTGCGCGCAACGGCCGCGCAGCGGCGGGCTCGCGAACGGCCTTCGGCCTGCCCTCCGTCGAAGAACTCGATGCGCTGCTGGCGCAGATCCACGCGTATGAAGCCGAGGTGAGCGCGACGCTGCAGCTGCGCATCAACGCGGACATCGAACGGCTCAGACGTGAAATCGGCGAACTCGAAGGCGACGACTTCGAGCGTGCCGTGCATGACCTCGGGCGAGCGCTGAGCGAACGCAAAGCCCTCGCCGGACAGATTCGCGAGGAAGCATTCAAACGCGTCGAAGCCGATGTAAGCTTCGCGCCGCGCAAATATCTCCGGCTCATCGCGCGCGAACCCCGGGGATAAGCGCTCCGAGCGCCCCACCGATCGCGCCGCACGCGACATCGATGACATTCCACGCGAATGGTTCGCGCCCGTAGGTGAAGTGCTGTCCGATCTCGATCGCGGCGCTATAGAGCGCGACCACGATCGCACTGTAGAGCACCGATTTGCCTGACGCCCAAACGAATGCTGCGCCGATCACGGCGAAGGCGACGATGCTGTATGACTTGCGCAGCAAGACATGAAAACTCAATTGCGGCGGCGATGTCAGGTTGTAGATGTCGCCGTTGAGCGCGATCAGGAAGAACGCCATCATGATCGCCGCAAACGCAACCCATCGCCAAGTGTGCACCGCCTGAGGTGATCGGCGCGCGAACGACGGTTCCCTGCGCGCAAACGCCCGCCGGCGCTGGCCGGACGGACGAAGAATGCTGGATTTGCAGGTGATTTGCGCGGACAAGAAAACTTTCTGCGCGCTGTCCATTACGGGTGTGGGCGCGACGGCCTCGTGCAGCGATGCAAGAGGCCGTCTTTATCGGTACGCATTTGCATCTCATCGGCGAATTGCGCATCGATGGGCTGCACGCTGATGCCATAGTCGCGCCCGCGCTCGTGGACGATCGCCGAATCGCGCCCGAGTTCCGCCGGCACACCCAGACCGTAGGCATCGTGGAGCGGCGTGCGCGCGGCACCGAGATCGCTGGTGAGATCGTTCACCGGCAGCCCGGTCCCCATTCGAAGGGACCGTCACGAGCACCGTCCCGTCGCGTCCCTCAAACGTGCACATCTTGCCAGCGCCGCCGGGCAGCCGATAGGCGCGCACCGTGCCGGCCGCGACGCTCCAACCCAGAACGCGCGCAATATCCCGCGCCTCGAGCAGCACGCACGGATTCACTGCCGTCGCCAGCAACGTCACAACCACCGGAACGATCACGTCTCGGCCCTCCTGTCCTTTAGACGCCGCTCGAAACCCCAAACAAAGAAAGAGACTCGAGCAGTATCTCGAGTCCCACACGACTCGCGAAGGAGGCCTTGGTTTCGTCGGATCGAGGCGCTAGCGGTGAAGTTTGCTCCTGGCAAATGAACTCGGACGCAACGAAGAGTCTGCGAGCTCTTCCGGTACGTCTCAGCCCCTCAGACCGCAGACGCAGTCCCAAAGAAAGAAAAAGACTCGAGCGCCAGCGCGAGTCCCAGGTGCGTAGCGAAGGAGGCTCTGGTTTTCGCCGGATCGAGGCGCGGGTGGGTGAAGTTTGCTTCAGCAAATGAACCCGCACGCAACGAAGAGCCGGCGGAAACCAGAGTCTCCTTCCCTAGTAGTCGTCGTCGGTGGAGTGCGCTAACGGCCCTTCGTCCTCTTCTTCCTCTTCGGTATAGTCTTCGTCTTCGTCCTCGAGAACGTAGCCTTGGTCTTCCTCTTCGTCTTCGACCACGGCGGGCAGCTCGTCGTCCGTGATTTCGTCGACGATGATTTCGCCGTCGTCGGTCATCGTCGCGCGCAAGCCGCCCAGCGGGCTGCTCGGCACGATGTCGTCGTCGTCGCCGCGTTTGGATGAACTCGTCACCAGCGGCGCGGAGTCGTCGACTTCTTCCTCGGGCTCCTCTTCCTCGACTTCCGCCGTGCCTTCGGCCACGCCGGCATCGGCATCGATGGCCGCCGTTCCGACGCCGCCGTCGTGCGCGCCCGAAAGCCGTTCGCGTTCCGCTTCGCGCTCGGCGAGCTGCGTTTGCGACAGCCGGGGATCCTCGTCGCCCATGAGCAGACCGATCTCTTGCGCCCGTTCCGACATGTCGTCGTCCTGGATCTTGATCTCGATCTCTTCACGCTGTTCGGTCAATACTTTGACGTCGAGCGCGAGCGACTGCAATTCCTTGATGAGTACTTTGAACGACTCGGGCACGCCCGGCTCGAGCACGTTTTCGCCCTTGACGATCGCTTCGTACGTTTTCACGCGGCCCACGACGTCGTCGGACTTGACCGTCAGCAGCTCTTGCAGCGTGTAGGCTGCGCCGTACGCCTCGAGCGCCCAGACTTCCATCTCGCCGAAGCGTTGACCGCCGAACTGCGCCTTGCCGCCCAGCGGCTGCTGCGTGATCATCGAGTACGGACCGGTCGAGCGCGCGTGGATCTTGTCGTCGACGAGATGCGCGAGCTTGAGCATGTAGATGTAGCCCACGGTGATCGGCCGGCCGAAGCGGTCGCCCGAACGTCCGTCGCGCAGCCACGTCTTGCCGTCGGCCGGCAAGCCCGCATCCTGCAGCCAATCCGCGATGTCTTCGGCATGCGCGCCGTCGAACACCGGCGTGGCGATCGTCAGCCCGAGCATCGACGCCGCCCAGCCCAGATGCGTCTCCATGATCTGCCCGAGGTTCATGCGCGACGGCACGCCCAGCGGGTTGAGCACGATGTCGACCGGCGTTCCGTCGTCGGTGTACGGCATGTCTTCTTCCGGCAGCACCTTGGCGATGACGCCTTTGTTGCCGTGCCGGCCCGCCATCTTGTCGCCTTGCAGAATCTTGCGCTTCTGCGCGACGTAGACGCGCACCAAATGGTTCACGCCGGGGGAAAGCTCGTCGCCGTTCTCGCGCGAGAAGCGCTTGACGTCGATGATCTTGCCCTTTTCGCCGTGCGGCACTTTGAGCGAGGTGTCGCGCACTTCGCGCGACTTCTCGCCGAAGATGGCGCGCAGCAGGCGCTCTTCCGCCGTCAGTTCGGTCTCGCCCTTGGGCGTGACTTTGCCGACCAGGATGTCTTCGGGCCGGACCTCGGCGCCGATGCGCACGATTCCGTTCTCGTCGAGATCCTTGAGCGAATCTTCGCCGACGTTGGGGATGTCGCGGGTGATCTCTTCGGGTCCGAGCTTCGTGTCGCGGGCTTCGCACTCGTACTCCTCGATGTGAATCGAGGTGAAGCGATCGTCCTTGACCATGCGTTCGCTGATCAGAATCGCGTCTTCGTAGTTATAGCCTTCCCACGGCATGAACGCGACGAGCACGTTTTGACCAAGGGCCAACTCGCCTTGTTCCGACGACGGACCATCGGCAAGGATCTGCCCGCGCATGACGCGTTCGCCGACCGTCACGATCGGTTTCTGATTGATGCACGTGCCGGCATTGGAGCGGGTGAATTTGAGCAGATCGTATTGATGATCGAGCCCGTCGTCGTCGTGCTTGAGCGTGATCGCCTTCGCGTCGACGCCGACGACTTCGCCGGCCGCGCGCGCGAGCACGCAGCCGCCGGAATCTTTGGCGGCGCGATACTCCATGCCGGTGCCGACGATGGGCGCCTGCGGACGCAGCAACGGCACCGCCTGCCGCTGCATGTTCGCGCCCATGAGCGCGCGATTGGCGTCATCGTGCTCGAGGAACGGAATGAGCGCCGTGGCGACCGAGACGATTTGCTTGGGCGACACGTCCATGAGCTGGACTTTGTCCGGCGGCTCCTCGACGTATTCTTCGGCGTAGCGCGCGACGACCGAGGTCGACGTGATTCGGCCGTTGTCGTCGACGGGCGTGTTGGCCTGGGCGACGATGTATTCGTCTTCGCGGTCGGCGGTGAAGTAGCGGATCTCGTCGGTGACGATGCCGTTCTTGACCACCCGGTACGGCGTCTCGATGAAGCCGAAGCGATTGACGCGCGCGTAGGTCGCGAGCGAACCGATCAGACCGATGTTCGGGCCTTCCGGCGTTTCGATCGGGCAGATCCGGCCGTAGTGGCTGTGGTGGACGTCGCGGACCTCGAAGCCCGCGCGCTCGCGCGACAAACCGCCCGGCCCCAGCGCCGAGAGCCGGCGCTTGTGGGTCAGTTCGGCCAGCGAGTTCGTCTGATCCATGAACTGCGAAAGCTGCGATGAACCGAAGAACTCTTTGATCGCGGCGACGACCGGGCGGATGTTGATGAGCGCCTGCGGCGTGACCGTTTCGATGTCTTGCACGGTCATGCGCTCGCGCACCACGCGCTCCAAGCGCAGCAAGCCGACCCGGAACTGATTTTGCAGCAGTTCGCCGACCGAGCGGATGCGCCGGTTGCCGAGATGATCGATGTCGTCTTTGTTGACTTGCTTCGTGGCGACTTTGATCAAGCGCCGGATGACCGCGACCATGTCCTCGCGGGTCAGCGCTTTCTTTTCGATGTTGGGAATCTTCAAGCCGGCGGCGGGATACTCGCGTTCGAGCTTTCCGCTGAGCTTGTAACGGCCCACGCCCGCGAGGTCGTAGCGTTTTTCATCGAAGAACAGCGACTCGAGCAGCTTTTCGGCGTTCTCCGCATTCTCGGGCTCGCCGGGGCGCAGCTTCTTGTAGATTTCCTTGAGCGCGTCTTCCTTGGTCTTGATGTCCTTGTCTTTTTCAAGGCAGTTCGCGATCAGCGGCGAGTTGTCGAACAGCGCCAGAATCGCCTCATCGCCTTCCCAATGGAAGCCCAAGTCCGGACGGGAGAGCGCGCGCACGAACGTTGTCGCATAGATCTTGCGATTCTTGTCGATGCGAACGCCGATCGTGCCCTCGGTCTCGTCGTTCTTCGTTCCGTTGTCGGTCTCGAACTCGATCCAGGCGCCGCGATTGGGGATGATCGTCGCATTGTACGTGGGGCGATTGTTCGTATCGCTGTCCTGCAGCAGATAGACGCCCGGCGAACGCACGAGCTGGCTCACGATCACGCGCTCCGCGCCGTTGATCATGAACGTGCCCTTGTCGGTCATGAGCGGGAAGTCGCCCATGAAGATCTCTTGGTCGGGGATGCCCTTGATTTCGCCGGACTCCGCGGTGATGAGGCGAACGCGGACGCGCAGCGGCGCGCTGTAGGTCATGTCGCGTTCGCGGCATTCCTCAACGGAATACTTGGGTTCGCCCAGCGAATGCTCGCCGAATTCCAGAACGAGGTTACCGGTGAAATCCTTGATCGGCGAGATCGACTCGAACGCTTCCTTCAGGCCGTCGTTGATGAACCACTTGAACGACGCTTTCTGAAGTTCGATCAGATCCGGGATCGCCAGCGCGCTGGTGATTTTCGCAAACGTGTGCCGCGCGCGCTTCGGACCCGGATCGTCGTACGCTTCGACGGTGAACGCTTCCGCCGGTACTTCGAACATTGCCGTAGCGATGTTGTTTTGCTTGACCGCAGAGCCGTTGCCGCCTGAAACCGACGTTTCGGGCTTCACCGGGGTCGGTCGCTTGCGGGGCGCGGCTTTCGGCTTTTCAGCCTTGTCGGCGGTCGTTTTTGAAGCCATCAGTTCTGTTATAACTACTCTCGCGAAGCGTTGGTGCCGGTCTATGCGCGGTGAAATGAAAAAAGGCAAGGTCCTCCCAGGGGAGAGAGGTCACCTCGCTCACTACAATCTTTTATCCAGCCAGGGGCATAGGCGACTATCCTACCACTACGGTCAAGTCCCGTCAAGCAGACGCCTCAGCAGGCTCGTCGCCGCAAAACGGCCGTCTGCGCCCCCAGGGAACCGGGAACAGCCACGGTGATGCCGCTGCGGGCCCTCGCGACGTTCGGCGACCGACTCCTTGCTTCTGACCCCGGGTTTACGCGGCTGACACTTGCCGCGCGCGTGACGCTGTCCGTCGCTCTCACCGTCATCGCGCTCTCGATCGGCGCGGCAGTCCTCGATATTCCCACGACGGTGGCGATCCTCGGCGCGATCGTCGCCATGCAAGCATCGCTCGCGATCAACGACGACGACGCTCGCACTACCACGCTGCTCGCACCGCTGCCGGGTGCGGTGGGCATCGTCTTGGGAGCGATTTTCGCTTCGCGCGGCATCGTCGCAGATCTCGTTTTCCTCGGCGTCCTCTTCGCGGCGGTCGCGGTGCGCGCGCGCGGGCCGCGTTGGACGGCCTTCGGCACGATCGCGATGATGACGTACTTCTTTGCCCTCTTCCTGGGCGCAACGGTCCAGCAGCTCCCCGTCTTGCTTGCTGCGGTTTTTACCGGCGTCGCCGTGACCTTCGCCGTCCGTTTCGTCTTGCTGCCCGACCGGCCGGCATGGATCGCGAAGCGAACCATTGAGTCGTTCGAGGCCCGCATCCGCGTGGTAGCGCTCGCCGCCGTGGAGTTGCTCGAAACGCGCGATGCCGGTGCCGGGCGCCGGCGGCTGCGCTCGGCGGTTGCGCGCCTCAACGAAACCGCAATCTCCATCGAAAGCCGGCTCGGCGGAGATGCACCGGCCGAACTGCGCATCATCTTCGACGCGCAACTTGCCGCCGAGGAGCTCGCGACGGCGGCGCATGCCGTGCGCGACGCCGCGGCCGACGTTCCGCGGGCGGTACGCGTTGCGCTCGTCGCACTGGCGCTGGGCCGCCCCGAACGCGCGGCTCGAGTCGCCCAGGTCACCGCGCACGCCGGCGAACGCGTTCACGCCGCAACGCGGACGCTTGCCGCCGCAATCGTCGACTTGTGCGGAACGATCGTGCGGGTGAAAACGGCGACCCCGACCCTGGCGCTCACCGACAAACCCTGGGGCGGCGGCGCCGGCCCGCAGGCACCGGTCCTGCGACAGGCGATTCAAGTGACCGCGGCCTCCGCCATTGCCATCGCCGTCGGCGAAGCGCTCTCCCCCTCGCGCTGGTATTGGGCGGTGCTCGCGACCTACTTCTCGTTCATCGGCGCCGCGTCAGCGGGTGAAACCTTCGCCAAAGGCTGGTCGCGCATCGCCGGTACGGCGCTGGGCGTCGGTGCCGGAATCATCGTCGGCCATCTCGCGGCAGGTCATCCATGGCTCGATCTGCTCGCGATCTTTGCTTGTTTGTTCGCCGGCGTTTATCTGCTGCGCATTTCATTGATGATGATGATCTTTTTCATCACCGCGCTTTTAGCGCTGCTCTACACGGTGCTCGGTCGTTTCAGCGACGGCTTGCTCGGAATCCGTCTGCTCGAAACCGCCATCGGCGCAATTTGCGGCGGGATCGCCGCCACCGTGATCTTGCCGACCCGGACCCGCGACGTCGTGCGCGCGAGCGCTCACGCGGCACTCGCTGCCGTGGCGTCCGTGGTCCACGCAAGCATTACACGTTTGCTCGACAACGGCGCGCAAGACGAGCCGCTCGACGCTTCACGCGTTCTTGAAGAGCGGGTGCAGCAATTCACCGCGCGCACCAAGCCCGCGATCGCCGTTCCGACGCTGATCGGCCGCGGCCACGAACTGCGGCGCTGGACGGTCTCGCTCAACGCCTGCAGTTATTACGCTCGACTTCTTGCCCGCGCGGCCGACCGCGCCATGCTTCCCGCTCAACCCGCGATCGCCGCGCAACTGACCAAACTCGATGAAGCCATCGCCATCAACATCGCTGCCGCCGGCGAACGCGTCGAAGGGCGGCACGACGCGGTCGCGATCAACACGCTGCCGCTCCTCCAAGCGTTGCGCAACGCAGCGCACGACGCCGATCAATTCGAACCGTCACTCCTCGCAGCCGCCCGGCTCCTCGAGCGGATCGACCGAACGATCTCGCGCCTGGCGCGCGACGACGATACGGTCACCGACATCGCCTGACCGGATTCGGCTTGCCCAATCTATGGCGTTCGGAATACATCCATGGCGCCGTGAGCTGCGTTGTGGTTATCGAAGCGCGCTGCAGTCCCCGCCTACAACTTTTTATCACGGGAGAACCAAATGAACAGAACCAAACACGTGGTTGCAGCCGCGTTGTGCGCCCTTACGTTGTCCATCGCACCGGCATTCGCAACCGAGAAAATGGGCGATGCGATGAGCGGTATGCAGGATCCGATGGTCGGCGGCCACGCGATGTATGCGAATAAAACGATCGTCGCCAATGCACTCAACTCCGACGACCACACGACACTCGTCGCCGCCGTCAAAGCCGCCGGACTCGTCGATACGCTCAACGGACCGGGGCCATTCACCGTATTCGCACCGACGAACGAAGCTTTCGGCAAACTTCCCGCCGGCACGGTCGATACGCTCGTGAAACCCGAAAACAAAGCGACGTTAACGAAAATTCTCACCTATCACGTCGTGGCGGGCCGCCTCGATTCAAAAGCACTCGCCGCACAGATCGCAGCCGGCGGCGGCAAGGCGATGCTGAAAACGGTGCAAGGGGAAGATCTGACCGCGACGATGGACGGCAAAACGCTCGTTCTCGCCGACGCCAAAGGCGATCAATCGCGCGTGACCATCGGCGACGTGTATCAGTCCAACGGCGTCATCCACGTCGTCGACACGGTGCTGATGCCCTAGCCTGCGGACCGCGCTCCCCGAGCGAAAGGCCCTGCTCGCGCGGGGCCTTTCGCTTATTCCGTGCCGAGCGAGCGTGCCGTCGAATAGCGCTCGCGCCCCGGTGCGAGCGAGTATCGATAGAGCGCGCGGGAGAAGCACGAGGCTCACGACGCACTGCCGCGACAGATCCGGCGCGCCTTCGACGAGTTCCGCGCCCTGCGTGCGCACGGCAGGACTGGAGGATGCGGCAGGGGGGTACCAGCGATGCTGCTCGGGGGTCTTCGCGCTGACGCTGCCGCCGATTCCGCTCTCCGGTTTCTTTATCGAACGGCCGGTCACGCCGCCGCTGATGCAGTGGTTGGGCCACGTGATCCCATTGACGTATTTTTGGTTTGAGTGGCGATACTGTTGATTGTCACCCCCTCCGCTGAAGGAGGGGGTGACTTTATTTTACTCCGTTATGTAGGCGTCACCGGCTCTATGGTAATCTGGACTTCGCCGATCGGTGTTAATGTCAGACCAGCGAACACCTTCGTCGTGAATGTTACCGTACCAGCAGTTGTCACGGTGACGTTCTGGGATTGAGCGGTGTCCGTTTCTTCGATGACATTGCCAACAGCATACGTGCTGCTGGTAGCCGTGGTTGATTCCGAACCCGCAGCGAACGTAAGATTTTGAGTTTCCTCTTCCGCTGGTTCCACCGTAACGAACAAGGTACCAGAGAACGCGGTTGCATTCACACAAGCGACATACGGTTGGCCACCGGACGCCGTGTTGGCTGGATAATGAAACGTTGCCGAAATGCCGCCACTCGAGAAGGGAAGCGTTCCACCAGATGGGTTAAAGGTGTATGTACTATACGTACCACCCGAACCTGAAGGACACGTAAACACCGGCGGCGGCGGAGCGGTCGGCGCGACGGTCGGCGCAACCGTGGGTGCGACGGTCGGCTTGACCGTTGGCGCAACAGTCGGCGCTACCGTGGGAGCAGTCGTCGGCGTGACGGTCGGCGCTACCGTGGGCGCAGTGGTCGGTTTCGTGGTCGGCGCTACCGTCGGCGCGGTCGTCGGAGTAGCCGTTGGCGCAGTTGTCGGCGCACTCGTCGGTTTGGCCGTTGTTGTCGGACATGGAACCGGAGTAGGATTGTTCCAACCACCATGACCCTGACGTTTGACCGACTCTTCTTCTACTTCACAAGCAGTTGAAGTCGGGCTTGGAGTCGGAGCGGGCGTAGCGGTCGGCGCAACCGTTGGTTTTGGCGTCGGCGTCGGCGCGACGGTCGGTTTGACCGTCGGGCTCGGGGCGGGTGCCGGCGACGGGCACCCACACCACGACCAATGCCAAGTATCCCACTTCCAATAGCCTATGCAAGGCGTCGGCGTGGGTTTGGGCTTGCGCTGCGAATCCAAGGTTGTCGCAACGCTGGCGCTCGTACTCGTCACCGCACTCTGCGGTGATGTTGAAGTATTCGAGGTCGACGGCAGCGTGCTGACGCTACTTCCCCCGCCGCCGCAAGCAACAAGACTGGCAGCAAATACCGCTACTGCCAGTAGACGTACACGTATCAAAGGTCCCAACTTCCTTTAAAAGTCGAAAGGCCGGGCGCGAGTGCCTGCAAATAGCGTCGAAGCTCGACCAAGAAGGGCGGCGGCTTCGTCTTATTTTCACGTCGAGAACGCGGCCAGTGCTGTCTCGGCGCCCAAAAAGACAGTCTGGTCGCAGGTGCTTCAATCATCGTAGCGATGGGACGGACGGCTGAGCAGTAGGGAAAACCCTACCGCTTTCGTTTCGAGCGGCCGGCCGCGCCGTCAACCGCGAAAACGAACATCGGCGCACTTTTTAGGGCGCGCTGACAGCCAACGGAAGGATCGATTCAACGTTAAGCCGGGCGCCGGCTTGCCGCAAGAGACGGGTAGCCCAAAGTAAATGTTTTTAAATTTTTTGGGACGAAGGACTCATCTTCGAAACGCCCCGCGACGTACTACCGATCTGGAGGACAAACACGGGGTCGGTCTCGGGCTTAACGGGGCCGTTCATCCGTGACTACGTTCCGACGAAGCATGGGTCGCCCCACGGTTCTTCGTTGAGATACCGAACCTGTGGCACCTGCGAGCAGACGCAGTTGCCGCTTCGGGGGAGAAACGGATCGCGACACGTTGTCTCGGCATTTGCCTACACGTGAATCGTCACGTGCCGTGCGGTTAAGGTGAGCCTCGCGCTGGCGAGCCTGCACGATAACCCTTTGTGGGCGGAAGCCGCGGCGCCCGGTTCTCCCTAGCGGAAAGAGATCGAGGTTAGTCGCGCACGGGCATCGTCGGCTTGCGTTGCGGAAAAGTGCGAATTGAGCGTGAGCGCGCGCTGAAAACGGCGATTCGCCTGCGCGGCGTCGCCGAAATGTTGGGCGATCACGCCGGCATGAAACTGAAGTCGCGGATCCTCGGTGTCGAAGCGCACCGCCTTCGCTGCCGCGGCGCGGGCCACGTCCCACTTCCCGGCGCGCGCCGCGCACCACGCCAGGGTGTCTTCGGCGTACACGTCGTCGCGAACCGCGAGTTCGCGCCGCGCGATGGCATAAGCCTCGGACGGACGCACGCCATGATCGGCCAAATAGACCGCGATGAGCCGGTCGTTGACGTGCTGCGCGTTGCCGATCTTCGCCTCGGCATCAAGCTCCGCGCGCGTCACGTCGCCGCCCGCACGATCGCCCCGAGCGGTTTGCGCGTCGGCGAGGATGCCGAGCGTTTCCGGTGACGGCACGAGGGCGACGGCGCGCTGCGCGGCCTGCGCGGCGGCGGCGTACTGTTTGTCGGCCAATTCAAAACGCGCCAAAGCGTTGAGCGCGAGGACATCGGTGGGAAAAACCGCTAATGCCTCCCCTTCGGCGGCGATCGCCCCCGCATTGTCGCCGGCCAGATAGTCGAGTTCGCCCATACGGAAGTGATACCAGGCGCGCCGTTCGGCGGGCATGTCGTACAGGCTGTCGCTGAAGTGCATGGCGTGATCGAGCCGCGCACGAGCGTCGGACACGTGTCCGGTTATTTCATCCCAGCGCGAGACGACGACGTCTTCGGACCCGGCGCCCTTTCCGCTGTTGGCGTCGATGAGCTTGCGCGCGGCGTCGTAGTCGCCGAGTTCGAGATCGACGGACGCCTCACTAAAAGCGAACTCTTTGTTATCCGGCTGCACGCGGCGAGCCGCCTCGATGAGCGCTCGCGCTTCGCGAAAGCGGTGGAGTGCCAAGTCGGCACTTGCCAGCGCCAGGTCGCCGGCCATATTGTCCCGCGGCATCGCGGCCAGCGATTGTTGGGCCGCCGCCTGCGCCCGCAGGACGTCGCCGACGTCGCCCCGTTCGCGGTAGCGCTGCAGGTATTCGCTCGAAAGCATCCGCGGAACGATCATATCCTGCGCGTTTTTCTTATAGCGCGATTCAAGAAAGGCGACGTTCGAATCGCGATAACGGTAGTCCGGCTTGACCGGAGCGGGGGTCAAGCGCATGACCGGATCGGCGCTTGCGGCCGACCCGGTCTGCAACTGCAAGACGAGCGGCCAGGCCGCGAGCGCGGCAAGCGCGGTCGCGGCGACGAGCCAACTCGAATGGAGCCGGAAGTTAATGCGGCGCTCCGACATAGGGGAAGGTGGTGGTAACGTTGTCGGCCGCATTTTGCTGGGGAACGTTGTCCGTCGTCAGGCATGGAACTTCTTTGCCGTCGTCGGGGATGAGGCCCAGCGCGCTGAGCGTATTGCCGAACACCGCCCCGAGCGAGATGTCGATCACGTCGTCGGCTAACGTGCGGCCGCCGAACTTGTCTTTATCGGCGGCGGTTGCGCCGCCGGTCTCGACGCCCAGGTACGAACCCGTGCCGGCTTGCGAAAGATCGGCGGAGACTTCGTCGGGGATCAGGATCGCCTGAAGTGTCGCGGCATGCGCCGCGTCGCGTCCCGCGACCGACGTCGTGAACGAGCCGATCGCCGTGTAGAGCGTCTGGCCCGACAGCGGCTGTGCCGCCGGCGACGTCCGATTCGTTCCATCGTGATTGGCGAACGCTTGGAACAACTCTTTGACCGCGGGCCGGGCCAGGCGTTCGATCTGCTGGTATTGCGTGGGGCCTTGCGCCGGCGCCGAGTTGGTGCTGCTTCCGCTGCAGCTTGCCGCACCGAGCACGAGCGCGTAAATGGCGCCGAACGTTATGAGTGTCTGTCGCATCGCTGCTCCTTATGCCCCCGTCGTCGTGGATGTGGTCGCCCAGACGTTGATCTTGGACGAACCGGAACTCGGCGCGATGAGCGCTCGCGGCGCTTCGATGACGATCGAAAGCACGTTGAAGTGATTGCTCGAGAGCGCATCGGTCGGCGTGCCGACGAGGCAGGTCGCAAAGGCTGGATTCGCGCTGATCTCTGCCGGCGTAAAGTTGAACGAGAGCGGGGTTCCGGCCGGCGCCGACGTGCCCGCCGTTTTGTAGTCGCGATCGGGAAGAAACTTGAAGAACGCGAAGAGGTCGAAAAAGAACGGGTCGGAACGCGGGCCGACGAAGACTTTCATTCCGTTCGGCAGCGTCGTCCCGCTCGTGATATTGAAAGGCACCGTTCCCATCAGCGAACTGGTGCCGATCGTCGACATCGTCCCGGTCGTCGACGGCTTGAAGGGACCGTACACGGCGATCTTCTGGCTCGTTCCCGCGCCGGTCGGGACCAGCTGAATGACCATGTCTTCGATCCCCGCCGCTCCGTGCGCGATCTTGAACTGATACAGAACTTGGGGATCGAGGGCTGCGGTCGACGTCGGGCCGCCCGGCGCAAGCAGCGGATCGATATCCATCTGCAGCACCACGTTGGCGGGACTCGCCGCCGGATAAACATAGACGTCGGTGATGTCTGCACCCGGACGGGCGACGGTCGTGGGTGAATCTTGGTGATCGGAGCCGCGAACGGGCAACAGATTGTAGACCACGGCCGTGAGGACGAGTGCAACAATCGCAGCGAGCCCGCCCAGCGCACCTGAGCGTACTTTCATGGACCATCTCCTGAAGGGAGCGCCGCCGGTGGCGGCGCTTCGGCTGGTGAGTGGTGCAATTGTCTGCGTGTCTGAACCAGAATGTAACCGAACACCGCGGCGAGAGCCGCGACGAGCACGGCGCTGACTTGAAGATCGCTTAGCGGCGATCGCCACCCGCAAACTTGCAACATCTCATAAACGGCGACGACGAGCGCAAGGATTGTCACCGAGCCGATCCAGATGCGCATAATTTTCGGCAGACGATCGGAACGAAACGAAATCAAGCGATGGACGACGACGCTATCGAGGGTATCGGTAACGATCATTCCCAAGCAGAACATCGCGCCGACGAGAACGGCGCCCCAAATGCCGGCATCTGCTCCGAAGGCAACCGCGTACGTCGCGACTTGACTCGAGGTCTCGAACCCAAACCCGAACAGCAAGCCGATCGGAATTGCGAGCAGCGCACTGGTTCCTTCGCGAAGCGCACGCGGCAGCAAGCGCGTCTTCGCACCGGCCAGCCGTGATCCGTTACCGCTGCGCAATTGGCGCACGTTGAGCGCCGCAATCGCGAGCAAAACAACGATGCTGACCCAGGTTCCGACCGTTTCGATGAGCTGTCCGTGCGCCGAGAATCGCGCGCCCAGCAATCCGGCCAGTGCCGAAAGCGCGAGAACCATGATCGAGTGCCCCGCCGCGAACATCGTCCCGACGAACCGGCTCAACAGCGGCGTCTTCACATAGGCATTGCGGGTGACGTTGTCGATCGCCGCCAGATGGTCGGGATCGGCACCATGGCGCAGTCCCAGCGCGAACACCGTAAAAGCGCTCAATCCGATCATACGTGTTGCGTCCTGGCCCCGACCGGCCCGTGCGGCAGTGCGAACGCGTAACCGATAATGGCCGCGAACGTCAGCGCGGCGACGACCGGCGCCGGCGCCGGAACGCCTTGCGCGACGAGGCCTTCACCAACCATCACCGCACCCACGAGCGCGATCGCGGCGGCGGAGGCGAACGGTGCCCAGCGCGCGAGCGAAGCGAATTGCGGCCGTCCGGACAGCCATGCCGCACCGCGCACGACCGCTAATCCCAGCACCGTCAGCGTTGCGGCGAGACCGATGCTGAACGCGACGATGAGCGCCATTCCCAAAGCAATCCGATGCAGCGCAATCGCGGCGAGCAGCACCACGAGCGCGGCCGGACACGGTGCGAGGTTGCCGCTCGCCGCCGCCATCACCGCCGTGCGAAAGGTGAGCGGAGCCGTTCCGGACGGGGCGTGCGCGCGGGCATGTGCTTCGTCCGTAAGGAACGCGTGATCGTGTTCCTCGACGCCCAATCCGTGCGCATGGTCATGCGCGTGAGGATGGGCGTGGTCGTGTACGTGGACGTGCACGTGCGCAATCGGCCGCCGCCGGCGCATCTCCGCCGCCAAGGCGCGCGCGCCGAGCATCGCGACCAGAATACCCGAACCCAAGGTGATCCACGGATAAATTGCTTCGGGCACGATCCAACGCGCCGCAAACAGCACGACCACGCCGAGCGCGAGGACGCCCACGGTATGCGCCACGGTCAATGACGAGGCGAGAATCACCGCTTGCGGTGCCGTCGCACGCGCGCCGACCAGCGATACGGCCAGCAGCGTTTTGCCGTGGCCCGGCTCCAGTGCGTGTAAGGCCCCGAGGCCCACCGCCAGCAGCAAGGCGCCGATCAGAAAGAGCGGGCCGCCGTCGCCGCGGCTCAACAGTTCGGAAAGCGCATCCATTCGCGCAACCGACGCCTGCGGTACCGCCGGAGCGCCGGACGGATCCGCCGTTTGGCGAACGACCCCGGCCCCATCGAACGCCGCGGCCAGCGACGAGCGGCTGCGCGGTGAACCGACGAGCGCATTCGGATAAACACGCAATTCGTTCGTCGGTTCCGTTGCCGGTGCGAGGACCACGTCTTTCCAGCCCAAGCGCCCGGCCTCGGTTCGATCGAAATAGGCCAAGCGATGCGGATGCGGCGGCAACGCCGCCCGATAGTCGGCCGTAAAATAGATCGTCCGCAATCCGGCGGCTCCGGGCCGGGTTCGCAGCGACGTGCGCTCGCGTTCGAGCGCAAGGGACGAACCGTCGGCGTCAAGCTCGAGCTGCGGCGCGATTGCGGCGGCGTGCGCCGTCGCCCAGCGGGAATAGTCCAGCGCGCCCGGCCGGCCGTCGGCGCTGATGCCGTGCTCGAGCCCGACGGTGGGGATCTCCGCCAAATCCAGCACGTAGTGCACGTCGATGCTGCCGTTGACGACCGTCAGCCGCGTCAGATGATTGACCGTGAAATTACCGAGCGGATGAGCCTGCGCCGGATGCGCAAAGGCAACCAAGCCGACCACGATCAAACAAAGAAGATACTTCGCAAACACCGTTGCGAAGGCGCAATGCCGGACGCTCATCGTTGACGCTTTAACGCGGCGCCGGCGCAAACGGATTGCGTGCTCTTGTCAAGCGTCCGATAGCAGTTCGCGTTCATCGTCACTGGTCGGCACCACTTTCCAACTTACGGCGAAGACCCCAGACTCCAGACCGATCTTGGAGACGATTTTTTCCAGCCGCGCGTCGGCACGTCCCGTGACGGTCACATCCGCCGTGATCTCCACGCGTTCACTCGACGGGATGTCTTCACTATAGACGGCGATGAGCGACATCGCGGCACCGCGAATCGCAGAAATCGTCGTCGTGCGGATCCGCTCCTCGACCTCTTGCCGGCAGATTGCCTCGATTTCGTAACTGGTAACGACCTCGGTGCCCTCCAGCGGCTGCCGGTTGATGCGCCGGACCACCGGCCGCAGGACGACATTGGCAACGAGCACCGCGGCGACCCCGACCGCGGCTTCAACGAAAAATCCGAAGCCGGCCAACGCGCCGACAGCGGCCGTGCACCACAGGGTCGCCGCCGTATTGAGGCCGCTCACGCTCAGGCGCTCTTTGAAGATGACGCCGCCGGCCAGAAAGCCGATGCCCGAAACGATGTAGGCCGCAATTTGCGTCGGGTTTGCCGTTCCCCCGACAAGCGGCGTAATGAGAATGAATAAGCTCGTCCCGGTTGCGACGAGAGCATTCGTGCGCAGCCCGGCCAGTCGCTGCCGCCACTGGCGTTCCAAACCGATGAGCGCCCCAAAAACAAGCGCGACGAAGACCCGCAGAGCGAAATCGACATGCGAAACGGCGCCCAGGCCGGAGTTCGTGCTGATCGCTTGCATGGTGCGGGGTCCCTTGGGCCGGGCAGTGAGCCTCACCTCTCGGGTCCGACGCCGTAGCCGAACGGATCGTCCGTTCGGCGGCTCCCGCAAGCAAGCCGGCGCGCGTAGCATCGTGGATGACCCCGTCCTTTGGGGCGTCCCGGAGATCATCAACGATGCTCGTGCTCGAGATTTCCCTCATCGTGCTGACGCTGCTCTTCTTTTTTCTCATGGACCGCTACGCAGCGGCGTGTGAAAAACTATGACCGGCGAGCTGCTTACCGGCCTTCTGCTATCGCTTGGAGCGCTGGCGTACCTGACGTACGCAATGCTGCGCCCGGAGAGATTTTAACGTGACGATGATCGGTTGGCTCCAAGCCGCCTTGACCTTCGGCCTGGTGCTCCTGTGCGTGAAGCCGCTGGGCATCTACATGTACCGCGTCTTTACGGGCGAGCGCGTCTTTCTCAGTCCCGTCCTGGCACCCGTCGAAGGCGCGCTCTACAAGCTCTGCCGCGTCTCGCCGGAGCGCGAGATGGGCTGGCGCTCGTACGTCTTGGCGATGTTCGCTTTCAGCTTCGTGGGCCTGGTCTATTTGTACGTCCTGCTGCGAACGCAGGCGTGGCTGCCGCTCAATCCGCAGCATTTCGGGAACTTCGCCCCGGACTTGGCGTGGAATACCGCGATCAGCTTTCTCACCAACACCAACTGGCAGTTCTACTCCGGCGAGTCGACGATGAGCTATCTGTCGCAGATGATCGGCTTAGCCTGGCATAACTTCGTCTCGGCCGCGGTCGGCATCGCGCTTTCGATCGCCTTCATGCGCGGTCTCGTGCGCACGGATCGCAAGACCTTGGGTAATTTTTGGGTCGATCTGACACGCGCGACGCTCTACGTACTGCTACCGATCTCGATCGTCGGCGCGCTGCTGCTGCTCTGGCAGGGCGTACCGCAAAATTTCAGCGCGTACATCGACGTCAAGGGACTCGAAGGCGTCACGCAAACGCTCACCGGCGGCCCGATGGCATCGCAGGAGATCATCAAGGAACTGGGGACCAACGGCGGCGGTTTCGTCGGCGCGAACTCGATCTCACCCAACGAAAACCCGACGCCGTTCTCGAACCTGATCGAAATGTTCGCGATCTTTGCGATCGCCGGCGCGCTGACGTATACGTTCGGGCGCTTCGCTCGGGATCAGCGTCAAGGCTGGGCATTGCTCGTCGCGATGTCGCTGGTGTTCGTGGCGGGATTTACCAGCGTGTATGCCGCTGAGTCCGGCGGCAATCCGATCGTGCACCAGCTGGGCGTGGCCGGACCGAACATGGAAGGCAAAGATACGCGCTTCGGCATCGCCGCATCGTCGCTCTTCGCGACGATGACGACCGACACGTCGTGCGGTGCGGTGAACGCGCAGCACGATTCGTTCACGCCGCTGGGCGGCCTGATCCCAATGCTCGACATTCAACTCGGCGAGATTATCTTCGGCGGCGTCGGCAGCGGATTCTACGGCTTGATCTTGTTCGTGATCTTGACCGTCTTCATCGCCGGTTTGATGGTCGGGCGAACCCCCGAATATCTGGGCAAGAAGATCGAACGGCGCGAAGTCCAGCTCGCGATCTTGGCGATTCTGGTGGTGCCGCTCTTCTCATTGGTGCCGACCGCGATTGCGTCGGTCGCCAAAGACGGTCTTGCGACGCTGGGCAACAACGGCGCGCACGGATTCTCGGAAATCCTCTACGCTTTCTCGTCGTCCACCGGAAACAACGGCTCGGCCTTCGGCGGTCTGTCGGGCAACACGTTCTATAACATCGCCACCGCCACTTCGATGTTCTTCGGGCGCTTCGCGATCATCGTGCCCATGATCGCGCTCGCCGGCGCTTTGGCCGGGAAGAAGGCCGTGCCGGTGACGGCCGGCACGTTCACCACGACGTCGCCGGTCTTCGTCGCACTGCTGCTGAGCGTGATCGTCATCGTCGGGCTGCTAACGTTCTTGCCCGCCGACGCCCTCGGACCCATCGTCGAGCACCTCCAGATGCTCAAAGGGGAGACATTCTAATGGTGTCGCGTCAACGCGCCCTCTTCGACCGCGAGATCATCGCCCCGGCGGTCGTCGAATCGTTCAAAAAGCTCGATCCGCGCTGGCAGCTGCGCAATCCGGTTATGTTCATCGTCGAAGTCGGTGCGCTGGTGTCGGCCATCTTTGCCGTGCGCGACTTTTTGCACGCCAACGGTCAAGGCAGCTTCGACGTCGCGATTTCGCTCTGGCTGTGGTTCACGGTGGTCTTCGCGAACTTCGCCGAGGCGGTCGCCGAAGGCCGCGGCAAGGCCCAAGCCGACTTCTTGCGGCGCACCAAATCCGACACTTCGGCCAAACGCGTTGCCGGCGACCGCGTCGAAACGATCAGCGCGACCCTGCTGCGCAAAGGGGACCGCGTGCGCGTCGCGGCCGGCGAACTCATCCCAGCCGACGGCGAAGTGGTCTTGGGCGCCGCCACCGTCGACGAATCGGCGATCACCGGCGAGTCGGCGCCGGTCATCCGCGAATCGGGCGGCGACCGCAGTTCGGTGACCGGCGGCACGCGCGTGCTTTCGGACCAGATCGAGTTCATCGTGGGCGCGAATCCCGGCGAATCCTTTCTCGATCGCATGATCTCGCTCGTCGAAGGCGCTCAGCGGCAAAAAACGCCGAATGAGATCGCGCTTTCGATTCTGCTCGCCGGACTCACCATCGTGTTCCTCGTCGCAGTCGCAACCCTGGCGCCGTTTTCCATCTATGCCGGCGCCGTGCCCAGCATCGTCGTGCTCATCGCGCTGCTCGTCTGTCTGATTCCGACGACCATCGGCGGTTTGCTCTCGGCGATCGGTATCGCGGGGATGGACCGGGTTTTGCAGCGCAACGTCCTGGCGATGAGCGGCCGCGCGGTGGAAGCCGCCGGCGACGTCGACACGCTGCTGCTGGACAAGACGGGGACGATCACCCTGGGCAACCGGCAAGCCACCGAGATCGTCGTTGCACCCGGATTGGAAAAACCCAACGTGTACCGCGCGGCATACTTGTCGTCGTTGGCCGACGAAACGCCCGAAGGACGCTCGATCGTGCTGCTGGCAGCATCCGGCGCCGGCGCCGACGCGGCGAGCGCGCAGATTCCCGAAGGCGCCGTCTTCGTTCCGTTCAGCGCGTACACGCGGATGAGCGGACTGGATTTCGCCGACGGCAGCAAGATCCGCAAAGGCGCGCCGGATTCGGTCAAAGCCTGGGTTCAGCAGCAGCCCGGAGCTTCGGCGACCAATGTGCTCGACGCCGCCGTCGAACGCATCGCGCGCGCCGGAGCCACGCCGCTCTTGCTCGCGAGCGAACGCGGCATTCTCGGCGCCATCGACCTCAAAGACATTCTCAAACCAAACATGCGCGACCGCTTCGCGCGCTTGCGCGCGATGGGCATCCGCACGATCATGATCACCGGCGACAATCCGCTCACCGCGAGCGCAATCGCAACCGAAGCCGGCGTCGACGATTTTCTGGCCGAGGCCACGCCCGAGACGAAGATGGCGCTGATCCGTCGCGAGCAAGGCTCGGGCCGGCTCGTCGCGATGACCGGTGACGGCACCAACGATGCGCCGGCGCTGGCTCAAGCCGACGTCGGCGTGGCGATGAATTCCGGCACCCAGGCAGCCAAAGAGGCCGGCAATATGGTCGACCTCGATTCCGACCCGACCAAACTCATCGAAGTCGTCGAAGTCGGCAAGCAGCTCTTGATGACGCGCGGGGCGCTCACGACGTTCTCGATCGCCAACGACGTCGCCAAGTACTTCGCGATCCTGCCTGCGATGTTCGCCACCGCCTATCCCGTCATGGGCGCGCTCAACATCATGCGGCTCTCGACGCCGCAAAGCGCGATCCTGTCGGCGATCATCTTCAACGCCCTGATCATCATCGCGCTCATCCCGCTGGCGCTGCGCGGCGTCGCGTACAAGCCGCGCGGCGCCGACGCGGTGCTGCGCGAGAATGCGCTCGTCTACGGTCTGGGCGGCATCATCGTCCCGTTCATCGGCATCAAACTCGTCGACGTTATCTTAACCACGCTGCATCTCACCTAAGGCGCAGGAGCACCATGAGCACGATCGTCACCTCCCAAAGCAATGGCCCGTCGGGCAACGTCACGATATCGCCGATCGACGCGCCCCCGGCGAGCAAACGCGAATCGATTTTCTCGCACCTCGTCACGTCGATCATCTTTACGGTCGTCAGTGTCGTGGTCTTGGGCATCCTCTACCCGCTGCTCATCGCCGGGATCGGCAGCGTGCTCTTCCCGCATCAAGCCGGCGGATCGATGATCGTCCAAAACGGCAAGCCGATCGGTTCGGAGATCATCGGGCAGCTCTTCACCAAACCCCAGTATTTCCAAGGCCGTCCGTCGGCGGCCGGCAAGAACGGCTACGACCCGACCTCGACCGGTGGAACGAACCTCGCGCCGACGAGCAAGAAACTCATCGACGCGACCAAGGCGACGATCGCGGCGCTCAAAAAAGCCAATCCCAGTGCTCCCGGCGAGCCGCCGATGGATTTGATAACCTCGAGCGGCAGCGGCATCGACCCCGACGTCTCGCCCGAAGGCGCGTACTGGCAGGCGCCCCGCGTGGCGAGCGCGCGGCATCTGCCGCTCGCCGACGTCCGCGCGCTCATCGGTGCGCATATCGTGGGCCGGACGCTGGGAATTCTCGGCGAACCGCGCGTGAACGTGCTCGAACTCAATCGCGCGCTCGACGCGAAATCCGTACCGTAGCAGCAATTGGCCGGGGCCGCCGAGAGTCGGCCCCACGGGCCAGGTCGAAGCGCCGGCGATGAAGCTTTTTCTCGAACTCGTGCTTTCGGCGATCCTGCACCCGGTCGCCGTGATCCTCATGTGGATCAATCTCGCCGGCCGCACCGACCTCGACCGGACAAAGAAGATCTTGTGGGCGATTTTGGGACTCGTCTGGGGCATCGGCCCAATTCTCTACGTCCTCGTCGGCGATGGCGTCCTCTGGTAAAAGGCATAAACGGATTCGGTGCGTCGCGCCGAACCCGTGGCGTTTGCGGCGAAGCGGAGCTTATGAACGCGGGGCGAGGACGAGCAGCTCGCGCGCGCCGGCGCGGATGAGCTTGACGGCGAACGGCGGCGGTCCGAACATCCGCTGTTTCCCGCGCAGCGACTCGATCACGATGACGTCGCGTTCTCCGGCGGCCGCCGCTAGGGCGGCGGCCGGTTCGGGGTTGACTTCGAGCCGCCACTTGCCCTTGCCGACGCGGGTCGCGCTGGCCAACCTCTCGATGAGCGCCGGCGGCGTTTCCTTGCCTGGCGCGGCAACATGCATGACCAAAAGATCGATGTCGAGCCGCGCGGCCAAGCGGGCTCCGCGTTCGATCAGCAACGTATCGCGCTCGCGCGCCGCCACGCCGAGGACGACGCGCGAGAACGGCGGAGCCGCTCGCCGCTCGCTGTGCGCGCGCATCAGTTCGCGCACCGTCAGTTCGCGCAGCGCGGCCAGATTTTCGGCGCGAAAGAAATGACTGAGCGCCCGCTCGATCCGCTCCTCCGGATAGATCTTTCCCTGGCGCAGCCGTTCGCGCAGCACTTCGGGCGTAACGTCGATGAAAATAACGTCGTCCGCGACTTCGAGAATCGTATCGGGCAGCGTTTCGCGCACGTGCATCCCGGTGAGCCGTTCGACCGCGTCGCCCAGACCTTCGAGGTGTTGCACGTTGAGCGTCGTCATGACCGAGATGCCCTCACGCAGGATTCGAATCACGTCGTCGTAGCGCTTGGGACAGGCGCTGCCCGGCTCGTTGGTGTGGGCGAGTTCATCGATCAGCACGACGTCCGGACGGCGCCGCACCACCGCGTCGCGATCGAGTTCGCCGTTGGGCAGCCGCGGCACGGTGTCGATGCCGGCGGCCTTGGCGGCGGTATCGGCGCGGCCGTGCGTTTCGATGAGCGCGGCGACGACGTCGACGCCTTCTTCGATCAGGGCGTGTGCCCGATCGAGCATCGCGTACGTTTTTCCGCTGCCCGCGACCGAACCCAGATAGATCGTGAGCCGGCCGTAGCCGATGCGCAGCAGGTCGCCGGCGGTTTGCCCGTACGGATGCCGCGCGCCGCCGGCGCTGCGGCTGACGGGCAGACGCAGCGGATCGACGACGAAAAGATCGCGATCCAGCGGACGGCTCAAAATTTTTGCCGCCAACTCGCCGATCGGGACACTCACGAAGGCCGCCCGCACGTCGCTCAGATCGCCTTTGACCAGGTGCGGCGGGACCTCGATGATGGTACCGGCCGCAGCACGCACGGCGTCGGCGACGTCGGCGGCCGGCTCGCCGTCGACGAACGTGGCCTCCAGCGCGAGATCGAAGGCTTCGGCCAGCGCACCGATCCGGCGCAGATAGGGCTTGGGATCCTCATTGCCCGCAACGATCACCAGCGCCGTCGACGTCTTCGCGGGACTGACGACCGGAACGGTGAGGGCGTCGACGGTGCGCAGCAACAACTCGCGCAGCAATTGCAGGTTTTGCGGCTTGAACAACCCCATCGCAGCTCGGTCGACGTCGTCGATGCGGACGATACGGCCGCTGCGCAGCCGCGATTCGAGCACCGACACCGAGACATCGAGCGCGATCACGCCGTCGGCGTCGCGCAAAAACGAGAGCGGCACGATCTCACGAATCGGATGGCCGATGATGCGCTCGGCAACCGGGGCGACCGTTTCCAAATGTTGGATGTTGAACGCACCGAGCACGGATTTGCCGGCGGCACGCAAAGCAAGCGCATCTTGCCAGCGCTTCGCATTCGGAGCCCCTTCGGGATTGGCATGAGCGAGTTCGTCGAGCACGATCGTTTCCGCGTCGCTGGCCAGCGCCGCCGCGAGGTCGAAATCCTCAAAATCACCGCGGCCAGCTGAGAACAGGCGCGGCGCAATGCGGGGAATCCCGGCCGCAAGCTCTTCGAGATCGGGGCGCCCCTTGGTGTCGACCCAGCCGATCGCCACCCGGCGTCCGGCCTGCATCTGAAAGCCCGCGTCGCTCAAAATGCGATACGTCTTGCCGGCTCCGGGCGCGCTTGCCAAGTAAATGGTAAGTCGCGGCTCATAGCCCAACTCGGCCAGTAAGGCCTGAGCGCTCGGCCGGTCGACACGATCCATACTGCCCCATGCTTCGCCGGAGGGCGGCTGCGAGCATTGCGTGAAGGCCGATTCGTGAGGCCAGCGTTGGTTCGGGCGGTGTGCATCATCGCCATGGTCGCCGCGTTCGTCATCGATCTCCTAACGCCGCAACTTTTTGTCACGGCGATTTTGCTCGACGCACCAATCGTGCTCAGCTCACTGACGCGCAGCAGCCGTTTCACCGCGCTGCTCGTCGTTGCGGCGCTTGCGGCGAACATCGTCGCCGGTTATGCCAACGGCGTGACCGAGCACCATCACTGGGATCCGCTGGGCATCGGCGACCGTATCCTGGCCGGTTTATCGATCGTGTTCGTCGGCTATCTCAGCACCGCCGTGCAGCAAACCGCGCAGCGAGCCGGAAAACTCGAAGCGCAGCAAGCACGCGCGCAGCGCGAAGCGCAGCTTGCGGCCGCGATCGAGCGGGTCCGCACGTCCTTGTCGCTCGACCTCGTGCAGCGCGCCGTCGCGCGGGAAACGACCACGCTCTTCGACTGCGACCGCGCGCGCTTCGTCCTCACGGACGGTTCCAATGCCGTAACCCTCGTTGCCCGGCGTGACGTCGCCGACGTTGACGACGAGGCAGGCCGGCCGGCTCCGGAAACCGCTTCGCTCGTCCAACACGCGCTCGACAGCAGCACGATTTTGCCGATCGTTCGCTCGGACGCATTTGGACGGCTCGTGCTCGATCATCTCGGCGCCCCGTCGGCACTCGCCTTGCCCATCGCCGATCGCGACCACCGCTTCGGCGTGGTGATTGCGCTGGGGCGCAGCGAAGGAAGTTTTACCGATGCGGCAGGTTTTGCTCACGCCTTCGCGCAGCAGGCCGCGAATGCGCTCGCGCAGGCCCGGCTCTTCGCGCAGTTGGACGAGCGTAACGCGGCGCTCGAAGAGCGCAGCGCGATCATCCGCGATCTCGTCTACGCGCTGTCGCACGATCTGCGCACGCCGCTGGCCGCGCTGGGGATGACGATGCGCCAAGCCCGCGCCGGCGCCTATGGTGCGCTTCCGCCGGCGTACGACGAGATTCTCGCGCGCAGCATTACCGCAACCGACGACGTCACGCGCCTGGCGGAGACGCTGCTGCTGGTCGCGCGTTTTGAGAGCGGCGACCGGCTGCCGCGGCGTGAACGCGTCGACCTCGCCGCGATCGCGCGTCAGATCGCCGGCGAACTCGCCGCGCTCGCCGGCGCGCACGACGTGACGCTGCGCGTTGAGGGCCCACCGTCCGTTCCGGTGATGGGCGACCGTGACGACCTGCGGCGCGCCGTCACGAACCTCGTGGCCAATGCCGTGCAGCACAGTCCGGCCGGCGGTGAAGTCGCGATCGCGTTGGCAAGCCATGCCGCAGGCGTCCGGCTCAGCGTGACCGATGACGGCTACGGCGTTCCCGATGCCGCGCGTCCGTATCTCTTCATGCGCTTCGTGCGCGGCAGCGACCGGCGCGGGGCGGGTTCGGGGCTCGGCCTGTACATCGCGCGCCGCGTCGCGCAAGAATCAGGCGGACGCATCGACTACGCGCCGCGTTCGCCGCAGGGAAGCGTCTTCACGTTGACCCTTCCGGCGGTGGAGCAACTATGAGTGAACCACGGCCCGGCCCGACGACCGTCGTCCTCGTCGAAGATCACGCCCTCACCCGCGCCGGATTGCGGACCGCACTCGAAGCCAGCGGCGAGGTTCACGTCGTCGGCGAAGCGGCGGACGGCGTGGCGGGGGAAACGGCGATTCTCGAACTGCATCCAACGGTTGCGGTGATCGACATCGGACTGCCGGGGAAGGACGGCATCGCGCTCACCGGGAGCATCAAAGCGTCGGCGCCGGGGACGCACGTCGTGATCCTGACCATGCACGATCTCGACGAAGAAGTCGTGGCCGCGCTCGCCGCGGGCGCCGACGCGTACTGCGTGAAATCGTCGGACCCCGCGACCGTGATCGATGCGGTGCGCATCGTCGCCGGCGGCGGGGCGTATTTCGATCCGCGCATCGCGCACGTCGTGCTGCGGCGGTTGGGCGGCCCGGCCTCAATGCCCGCGGGGCGTTCGCCGCTCACGCCCCGCGAACTCGACGTCCTGCGATTGATCGCCGACGGCGTCGGCAACACCGAGATCGCTGGCCGTTTGCACCTCGGCTTGGGCACGGTGAAGGGCCACATTCGCGATATTCTCGAGAAACTGTCGGCAACGGATCGCACCCAAGCCGCCGTCAACGCCTTGCGCCGCGGACTTTTGTAAGCGGCAGGTCCGCCGTCACCCGGCGCGACGCTTGCATTGCACGTTGGCTTAAGTCGTGACACTGAACTGACGATGAAGATAGGAGGCAAGCTCTCGAGCGAACCCAGCTACTCATGAAGTTGATGTTGTCCCATGGAGGGGATAATCGTGGCGTATGAAGTGATCAAGCGCGTCGGCGGACGCGCGTACCGGTACCGGGTCGAAAGCTATCGCGACCCCGAAACGCGCCGCGTGCGCGGAAAATGGACGTATTTGGGCCGCGTTGAGGGCGAGGGAACACTGTCGCCCGAGCGCCAAGCTCGGCCCAGCTCGCGGACGCGCCTGCTCAACGCGCTCGAGGAACTCTTGGAATCTCGCGATCTGTCGGCGTTGACGACCGGCATCATCGCCAACCGCGCCGGGCTGGCCTACGGAACCTTTTACCGCTACTACAAAGACGTCGATCACATCGTTCGCGAGGCGATGCTGCGTCACAGCGAAACGACCGACCGCCGTCTGGGCGAACTCTTTACCGATGTTTCGACCGCGCTCATCGAGCGCAACAAGGTCGCGAATTGGGTTGGTTCGCTCATCGCCGAAGCGCAGGCCCATCCAGGGCTTATCCGCGCCTGGCACGTCGCCTCCAATCAGGATTCCGCGCTGGTCGCGGAGCGTCAAGCGCGCTTCGACGCTTCGGTGCAATCGTTCGAGCAATACATCGAAAAGCTCAACCACGCCGGACTCACGAACGTCAAAAGCCCAGCCTTCAACGCCTACGCGCTCGTGGCGCTGTGCACGGCGATCGTGCGCGAATGCGCCGTCGAGAAGGCGTTCGTCCCTGCGAAATTGGCAGGTCTGATCGAGGTCATCGTCGATCTGCTCGGGCTGCCGCCCGATGACTACATCGAAGTAGTCAAAGCCGTCGCTTCATAAGGCCCGCCGCGCCGTCGCTGCGCTGCGCAGCGACGGCGTGATGCGCGTCGAAACAGGCGCCATGAGCTGGCGCCGCATCCATCTGTGCACCGGTATCCTCGAACGCGACGAGCGGATACTGCTCGTCGCCAACCGTTATCCCAACCACGTTCGCGAGCTGTGGAATCTGCCCGGCGGGCGCCAAGAATCGCCTGAAACGGTCGAAGCGGCCGTGATGCGCGAGTTCCGCGAAGAAACCGGGCTCGTCGTGCGCGTCACGGGCCTCGCATACGTCGCCGAATCGTTCGATCACGCGACCGCAACGCAGTTTACGAATTTCGCCTTTCACGTCGCCGGCGCGGGCGAGCCGGTCGCGCCGGCCGCCGACGACCATGTCGTCGCCTGCGAATGGCTGGAACGGGCCCGGTTGGCGCAACGTCTGACCGTCGCGGTCGTGCGCGAACCGTTGCTGATGTATCTCGCCGACCCCAGCCGGCAGTATTTCGGCTACGAAGATGCCGGCATCAGCATTGAATTTGCCGACCGCGACGGCGCGGGGGCGTGGCCCTCAGGGCCGCCCGATCTGGGAGCCGGGGTCTGAGCTCGGCGCGGCGCTGCCGGGCGCGGCGGCGCTGCGGTTGCGCCCGCTTCGCTTGGCGGCGTAGAGCGCGGCGTCGGCGGCGTCGATGAGGGCCGTCTGCTCGTCGCTTTGCGCGGGCGCGATGCTGGCCGCACCGATGCTCACGCTGGCGATGGCTCCGGCAGCGTTGGCGTGCGGGATGTCGAGCGCGACGATCGCATGCCGAATGCGTTCGGCGACGATCAGCGCGCTGGACGTGTTCGTGGCCGGAAGCACGACAGCGAATTCTTCGCCGCCGTAACGCGCGACGAGGTCGCCGGGCCGAACGACGGTCGCGTCGATCGCCTGCGCGATGACTGTCAACACGACGTCCCCGTGCCGATGACCGTAGCGATCGTTGAACGCTTTGAAGTGGTCGACGTCGATCATCAAGAGTGCCAGCGGCGCCCGTTCGCGGATCGCGCGCCGCCATTCCCGTTGCAGAACGGTGTCGAACTGACGCCGATTCGCTAACCCCGTCAGGGCATCGACGAGCGCGAGATTTTGTTCGGCCAGCCGGCGCCGATCGATCTGCGCGCCCAGCAGCACGGCCAGCGCGACGATGAGCGCCGTGACCAACAGCAACGCGGCACCGTTGAGCCAAGCGGTCGATCGCCATTCAGCGAGATATTCGTCCTCGGCAACGGCGACGTTGACGAGCAGCGCAAAGCGGTCGAGGCGGCGAAACGCGTGCAGCTTGCGCTTTCCGTCGAAGGGCGAGGTTTGGAGGTACCAACCGGAAGCGCGGTATTTGAACGGCGCAGTGAAGGGCGCCGTGGACAGCTTGTGAACGTAGCGCACCCGCGGTCGCCGGACGATGAGCGTGCCGTCATCGGCGAGCAGCGAGACCGCGCCAAACCGGCCGACATCGACGGCGGCGTAACGCTGCTCGAAATAGTCCAGCGCGACGTGCGCTAGGACGACGCCGGCGAAGCTGCCGTCTTTGCGATTCAACCGGCGCGTCAGATCCAGCACCCAACGCTGTTCGATTTCGCTGCGAACCGGGCCGGTGATATGCAAGGTCAAGTCCGGATGGGTGCGGTGATACGCGAAAAACGGCTGATCGCGCAACCGCAGCCCGGGCCGCGCGGCGGCGGCCGTATTGCTCGCGATGAGCCGCCCTTGGCCATCGATGACGAGCAGGTCGTGCAGGTGCGGCATCGTCCCCGCCAGCGCCGTCATGACCGCACGCAGCCGGTCGCGCTCCAACGGTGTCATGGTCGAGCTTTCGACCCGCCCGGCGATCGCGAGCAGCACGCCGTCGATTGCCTCGAACGTGTCCCCGGCCTGCTGGGCGAGCGATTCGGACAGATTCTGCGCGCCGCTGCGCGCGACGGCCAGCGCGCCGTTGCGTGCATGCAGGCCGTCGATTGTGAACAGGCCGATCATCAGCCCGCAGATGACCAGTGCAAAGCCGGCCAGCCACACGCGCGCGCGAAATTCGCCCCCCGGCGCGGACGCGAGGTGAACGCGCGATCCTGCTCGGCGGCGACCGCGAAACTCCACCTTTCGATTATCGGCCGGATCGCGGTGCGATCGTTCTTTTGCGGGAGCGGCGCGTAAAGAGCCGGTTAGCCGCTTTCGCTGCGCGCCGTTTGCGAGCGCCGGGCGCGGTGCCATTGCCCGCGCGCCACCGAGTACAGCAGCACGTCGACGTGCCGGCCGCGAATCATCGCGCCGCCCCGCAACAGCCGGACCTCGCGAAACCCGGCCCGCTCCAGAACCGCCCGCGACGAAACGTTTTCGGGGACGCAGCAGGCTTGCAGTTCGCCCAGTTCGCTTACCGTAAAGGCTTCGTCAACGATCGTCGCGAGGGCTTCGGTCGCATACCCGGCGCCGCGCGCCGCCTCGATCAGACTGTAACCGATTTCGCCGACGTCGGGTGCGCGTTCGTTGACGCGCAGCGAGACCCAGCCGATCGGTTCGCGCGCTTCGCCAACCTGCAAAAGCCACTCGAAACGCCCCGTGGAGCGGGCTTCCAAGACCCGCGGGCGAGCCCGGACTTGGCGCTCGAACTCCTCCGCGCGCAAGCGCGGGATGTCTTGGTAACGGCGTAAATCCGGCGCGCCGAGGATCCGCCACAGCTCCCGGGCGTTGCCCCCGTCGACCGGCTCGATAACCAGGCGATCCGAGTAGAGCGTTCTCATCGTGCGATCGAATCGTCGCGCAAATCACGGACCGAGAGCAAGCCCCCGGCTTCGGAAATCGCGCTCACGTGCACGCGGTCGCCGGGCCGCGCAAGCACGAGATTGGGATCGCCGGCATCGGGCGCGGTGAAAATCCCGCGGTGCTCGCGCAGGGTAAAATAGATGCGGCCGCCGCTGTCGGCAAAGCGGTCGATGGTTCCCGCGAATTGCAGTTGACCGCCCGGACCGCTCGCGGTCCGGTCACCGAGATACGAACGATACTCGGCAAACGCGGCCTGCGCGGGCGACGGCGCCGCCGTGTCGCCGACCACGACGTGCCCGCCGGCAGCCGCGACGAGGCCCAAGGTTTGAAACTTGCCGTTGTCCGATACGACCGGCACGACCCACGTGTTCTGCCCGAAAACGTTGTAAAGAATTGGTTGCGTCGGGATGAGCCGCGCTTGCCGGACGATCGGATTGGCCGCCACCGACCGTTCTGCGGCGGACGAATTGAACTGACCGCCGGACGACGTGTAATACGTCATCGCACCGCTGCGGCTATCCGTGTAGGTGAACCCGGTCATCGAATCGTCGGTCGCGCTGGGCGACGTGTGGTCGACGAACCACACAAAACGCGACGGGTCGACGAGCATGCCGAAGACTTCGTCGCGCGCCGGCAGGTGAACGTCGCGCCGCGTGACTTGCGCGTTCCACCAGCCGTGCACGTAGCGGCCAAACCAATCGTTGTATGCCAGGATCAGGTCCGGCGGAAAGACGCGGCTGACCCAACTCGGCAATGAGGCAAAATTCTCGCGCGCCACGCGTTCCATCGCGCCGCTCGACGGATCGACGATGACGACCGCGGTGACGCGCTGACCGCTCCAGCCGATCGTGGGCCGCCCCAGCGTGCACAAATACTTCGGATCGCCCGCCGCGTCGAGCTGCAACGTCGTTTCGAGAATCGCTTCGGTACCGTAGCGCAGGTACACGTGGCGCTCGATGTTCTCGTTGAGCAGCGCCGACGGAATGAAGCGCAGCGGCGCGCGTTGCCGCAGTTCCGCCGGCGCGTCGGGGTTCTCCGCGCTCACTACGATCACGCCCGGACTCGACCGCCGCGCCAGCCACTGGATGGGGCCCTGAAAATCGAGCGGCGCGACCCATACCAGCCGTCCGTTCTCGGCTTGGATGTTGTAGTCGCCGACGCGGTAATATGCGCCGAGCTGACCGACGACTTTGTTGCCGGAAAACAGGGCCGACTCTTCGGGAACGACGCGCACGTGGGCAAGATCCGCGCTCGGCGCCGGACTGCCGGAAATCGCCGCAGCCGCGACGTCGCGCAATCCGCCGGCATCGAGGACCGGCAGCGCGCCCAGGAGCAACGCGTACGCAACGAGGATGCCGGTAAGCGCGACGTACGGCCAGAAGGGCGTCGGCCGGATCGACACGATGCGTCGCGCAGCGATCATGCGGCGGCCGGATTCGAGCAGCGAATAGGCCGCGTTCGGGATCACCGTCAACAGCAGCAGCGAGATGGCTTGGGGGAACACCAGCGGCGGCAGCGTGGCGTACACGTAGAGCAGCACGAGCGGTACGCCGACGGCGAGCCGCAGGCGCTGGCCGCGCCACCAGTCCCTGGACCGATCGAGATTGACGAGCCCCAGCGATATGAACGCCGTAGCGATGAGGACGACCACGCCCGGTTCGCGCTACGTCGGCCGCACTTGCCTCACCTTTGCGACTTTCCGCGGAATCGTTGCCAAAGCGAGCCGGCGGGTGAAGGGACGGCGTGAGCAATCTGTTTGCCGCGCTGGGCGGTCCGTTACCCGTCGAAGTCGACTTTGGCGCAACCGTGACGTCGCCGGCGCGATTTTTTACGGGAACCTTCACGCACGCGCGTCACGAAGCGTTCGACTGTCGAACCGACGACGGGTTGAAACTCGAAATCGTCGACAACGTCGATCTCGCGCCGCCGGTTGCGGTCGGCCCCGGCGACCGGATCGCCGTCCGCGGCGAGTTGGTGCACGACGCGGGCCGTCAGCCCATCGTGCACTGGACCCATCACGACCCCGCGGCGCACCACCAGGACGGCTGGATCGATTTCGCCGGTCGGCGCTATGCGTGAAGCGCGGCGTCGAGCTGCGAGATCGTGACGAATCGGTAGCCCTGCGCTTTGAGCCGGGCGATCACGAGCCGTGCGGCGGCGCATTCGTACATCCGTCCGCCCGAACCGCTCCGGCCTTGATCGCCGTCGTGCATGACGACGATCGCCCCGTCGTGGACTTGGTGCACGAGCTGGGCGGCGAGTCCCGCGCCGTCGGCTGTCGCGGGTTCGTCGCCGAGCATCGCCGTCCACATCACCACGCGCAGGCCGCGCCGATGCGCCGCATCGATCGCCGCATAGTCGCGCGCGCCGAACGGCGGCCGCAGGTAGCGCGGGGCCCGACCGGTGGCCGCCGCGATCGCCGCTTGGGCCGCATCGATCTCGCGGCCGATCGCTTGCTGCGTCAGCAAGAAATTCAGATGCGCGTGCGTTTGCGTATGGTTGCCGATCTCATCGCCGTCGCGCGCCATGCGCCGCAGGATCGCGGGATCGCGCAGCACGGCGCGTCCGACGACGAAAAATGTTGCCCGGACGTGCTCGCGCTCGAGCACGTCCAGCAACTGCGGGGTCGTGCGGCGGTTCGGCCCATCGTCGAATGTGAGCGCCACGACGTGCCCCGCACCATGGACGAGCGTCGGTCCGAAAACCTGCGTCGCGGGTGCCTCGATCGTTTCGTACAACGCGAAAAATCCGGCGCCGGCGACGATGATCGCAACGACGAAGCGCAGCGTGCGGATCACGAGCCGAGCAGCTTTGCGCGGGCCGAAGCAACCGTGCGGTGGAACGCCGGCGACCCGAATCCCTCGAAATCGGCGACGATCTTGGCGTAGCGGGGCTCGGCAACCGCGGTGGAATCGAGCCGCAGCAGATCCGCTTCGGACGGTGTCGGCTTCTTGGGGTCGAGCCGGATGTGGTACTGGCGCCCGGCGGCGACGGCCCAGTAGTGCGGGTCGGTAAACGAGAACGTGCGCCGTCCGCTTTCCCCTTGCGCGGTCTGTTCGATCGATACCGTATACTTCGTGTCTTCGAGGGTGCGCGGATGTTTGGAGTTCAGCTGCCAGATACCGTCGCCCACCAGCTTGTCGAACGCAAACGTTACGTCGAAACCGCGAATGATCTCATCGAACGTCGCGATCGTTCCTTTCCGGTCGCCCACGGCGTACACGGCGCGCGATTTGCCGTTGTCGTCGATGAGCGTGTACTCTTCGGTCGCGATCGGGCCGCTGGGATACGTAACGTGCAGCGTTAATTTAATGTAAGATTTCGAGTTACGAACGGCGTCGACGGCGTGAAACCGCGCGCTCTCGTTGCGTGCATACAACTGCCAACCCGTTACGATAAAGATAAGGGCCATAATCGCGATGAAGGCGTTGACGGGGAAGCGGCGCATCAGTATCCGTGAAGGGGAAGTATCAGCCACATGGCTCGTTGGAGACGCCGCGCGATTGACGCTGCTATCGTGAGCGGCCTGGCCTTGTCGTTTGGTTTCGCTGCCCGGCCGCGTGGGAACTTCCTGGCGCGCTCGCTGGGCTTCGGCTTCACCGCCGCCGCCTGGGCGCGGCTGATCGCGAACCGCAAATCATCCGCCGCCGCGGAATCGTCGACGGCGGCAAGTGCCAGCAGCACGCTGGTATCGATTGTCGCGCATGAGATCCGCGCGCCCTTGGCAGCAATTCGCGGCGCCGTCGCACTGCTCGACGAGCACGACGCGACGCTCGACGCGTCGCGCCGCATCGAATTACTGCATGTTGCGCTGGATGCCACTCGGCAACTCGGCTATCTGGTCGACGATCTGCTGTTGATTTCGCGCATCTCGGGCGGCCGATTGGTCGTCGAGCGCAAAGCGCTCGACATCGTCGCGGTCGTTCACGATGCCGCCAACGCCGAGATGGGCCACGCCATCGCCGTGGTCGAACAAGAGGGCGTTCCGCCGGTCAGCGGCGACGCGATGCGCGTGCGGCAGGTGGTCACAAATTTACTTAGCAACGCCATCGCAAACGCGACGGAATCGTCGATCGTGATCGCTTCGGTAACGCGACACGACGACGACGTGCGCGTGACGATTTACAACGAAGGGCGCGGGATACCGCCCGAGGAGCAATCGCGGCTGTTCTTGCCGTTCGCATCGCTGAGCGAACGGCGCGTCGATTCGACGGGCTTGGGCCTGTACATCGCCAAGCAGCTCGTGGGCGCCATGGGCGGCACGATCGGATTCGATACGCAGCCCGGCCGGAACGCCGCATTCTGGTTCACGCTCAAGGCAGCGACGCAGCCCGGCCCTGCTGGGCATCCAAAACGGCGTTGACGACGGCGTCGGCGGCGGCGTTTTCGCGCCGCGGCACGTGCTTGATGTCGACGTGGCGAAACTTCTTGAGCAGCGCTTTGGCCTGCGCGTGCAGCGGAACCATATTGGGGTGCTTCACGCGGTAGACGCCGGTGATCTGCTTGATCACCAGTTCGCTGTCGAGCCGAATCACGATCTCGTCGGCGCCCAGTTCCAGTGCCGCTTGCAGACCGCTGATGAGGCCGGTCCATTCGGCGACGTTGTTGGTCGTGACGCCCAGAAATGTGCCGATCTCGCGCACCACGGTACCGCAGTCGTCGGTCACCACCGCGCCCGCCGCCGCCGGGCCTGGGTTGCCGCGCGAGCCCCCGTCGGCAAAGATCGTCAGTCTCATCGGATCCTCAAAACGAACAACCTCGCCGAACTCTCCAGCGAGGTTGTCGACATGGTCGGGCAGACAGGATTTGAACCTGCGACCCCCAGTCCCCCAGACTGATGCGCTACCAAGCTGCGCTACTGCCCGTGTCGTTAGCCCGTTTGCAGCGCAGCTTGCGTCATCCCTCCTTGGACCGGGCCGAGCGCTTAGCGCTTCTTCGCGGTCTTCTTGGCACCGGCTTTGGCCGCGGGCTTCTTCTTGGGTCCGCCGACGGCATCGCGCAGGGATTTGCCGGCCGTGAACGCGGGGACCCGCCGTGCCGCAATGACGAGTTTCTCACCCGTCTTGGGATTGCGGCCTTCGCGTTTTTTCCGGTCACGAACGACAAAGCTGCCAAACGGGATCAACTGTACTTTATCGCCCGCTTGCAGTGCATTTTTGATTTCTTCGAGCAGCGTATCGATTATCTCACCGATCTGCCGCTTGGATAACTCAAATTCACTAGCCAGCGAGTCGATAAGATCTGCTTTCGTCAATGCAACTTCCTCAAAAAACGTCAGAGCGAAACGGCTATGAGCTAATCAGTGCTGTAAACTTCCGCTGGCAACGGGTATACGCAGAGGGCCGTTGCCCTCCTCCCGGTTCGAGCGAAAAACCCCGTCCTGCAACGGGAATCGGCACTATTGGTTTTGATCGTAGGTGATGCAGGATCGATTGGTGACCGCTAGTGCGACGAATGGAACGGTATCGCTCGTGGCGGGGGTCACGACACGCGTGGTACGCGAAGCGCAGCGGCGCCATCGGCTCGCGCCGACGGCAAGCGCCGCGGTCGGCCGGCTCATCACCGGTGCCGGGCTCTTGGGCGCTAGCTTGGGAAGCCGCGAGCGCCTGACGCTGCAAATCAAAGGCGACGGGCCGATCGGTTCGATCGTCGCCGACAGCTGGAACGCGGGCGAGGGATGCGTCGCCGCACGCGCGTACGCGCGCTATCCCGGAGCCGACATCCCCCTCAACGCGCGCGGGAAGTTCGACGTGGCGGGCGTGATCGGGAAGGGCCAATTGCAAGTAACCAAGAGCTATGAGGTTGGACAGCCGTACAACGGCATCGTGCCGCTCGAGACGGGCGAAATCGGCGATGATATCGCTGCTTATCTTGCTAACTCGCAGCAGATCCCCAGCGTCGTGGCGCTCGGCGTTCTCGCGAACCCCGAGGGCATCGTCGCCGCCGGCGGCATCATCGCGCAGCTGATGCCCGGCGCCGACGACGCTACGGTCGCCACGCTCGAGCACAACGCGCGCGCGATGCCGCCGGTGACCCAGCAAATCGTCGCCGGCGCCGACGGCGAAGCGCTGCTGGCGGCAGTAACCGGCTCGCTCGGACTCAACGTTTTCCGGGATTTTGCGATCGAATTCGATTGCCGCTGCACGCGCGAAAAGGTCGAATCGGCGCTGTTAGGGCTAGGTCGCGACGAGCTCTCGAAGATCGCCAGCGAACAACCGCACACCGAGGCGACCTGTGAATTCTGCAAACGGCAGTACGTGCTGAGCGCCAGCGAGGTCACCGCGCTCGTTTCTCGCCTCGACGCGCGCGGCTAACTGGATTCGCGGCGCTGAACGCGCCGCGAATCCTTGGCGTTTGCGGCTTCGCCGCAAGCCGCGGCTGGCGTTGGGGCCTGCGGCTGGCGTTGGGGCCTGCGTTGGGGCCTGCGGACCGCGGCGCCTTAACTGTCGGTCGTGCCGCCGATTCGGGTCTTGTATTCCTCGGAGAAGCGGCCTCCGCCCAAGTTGTAATACCACCACCCGCACTCGCAGCGGATCGGCTTGGCGGTATCGTTCGGATATGCGTACACGCGCCCGCAGCGCTTGCAGGTGAAGGTCGGTCCGGTAATCGCGGCGTCGCCGGTATAAGTAATTGCAGGCATGTTCTTCTTTCGTTAGGGACGGAAATGAACGCGGACGATGCGCCGCGAGCCGACTTGCAAAATTCCGCTTTCCTTGCCCGGGGGCCAACGGGCACCCGGATCGCCGACGGGCTCGCCGTCGATGCGTACCGCGCCTTGCGCGATCAAGCGTTGTGCCGCGCGGCCGCTTTCGGCCAGCCCCGCAGAAACCATGAGATTGACGACTTTGGCGTCGGCGGCGACCGCCGCTACTTCAAGGACGGGCAGATCTTTCGGCACTTCTTTGCGCTGAACGGTGCTCTCGAAAAAGCCTTGCGCATCGCGCGCCGCGTCCGCGCCGTGATAGCGCGCCACGATGTTGCGCGCCAGCACTTTTTTCTCGTCCAGGGCAGACCGCGATCCGTCGCGCAGCCCTCGTTCGAGCGCGTCGCATTCCGCTTGGGAGCGAAAATCAGCTAAGCGCGCCCAACGCGGAATCAGCTCGTCGGGGATGCTCATCGTCTTGCCGAATTGGGTGCGCGGCGGTTCCGTCAGTCCGACGTAGTTGCCCTTTGATTTCCCCATCCGGATCTTGCCGTCCGTGCCCTCGAGGATCGGCAGCGTCAGACAGATTTGCGGCGGTTGCCCGGCGTTGGCCTGATACGTGCGTGCCAACAGAAAATTGAACAACTGGTCGTCGCCGCCCAGTTCGACGTCGCTCTCGAGCGCGACGGAATCGCATGCTTGCGCGACCGGATAGAGGAACTCGTGCAGCGCGATCGGCGTTTCGCCCAGATAGCGCTTGCGGAAGTCATCGCGCGCCAGCATCTGCGCGACGGTCGTCTGCGACAGCAGCCGTATGAGGTCCGCCAGGCCGAGCTTGGCCAGCCATTCGGAGTTGTAGCGGACCGTGACCCGCTCGAGATCCAGCACCGTCCCGGCTTGTTTTTCGTAGGTCCGCATGTTGGCCGCAATCTCTTCTGCCGTCAGGTGCGGACGCGAATCGTTGCGGCCGCTGGGGTCGCCGATGAGCGCGGTGAAATCGCCGATGAGCAGCGTGACCTCGTGCCCGGCCTCGACGAACTGCTGCATCTTGTGCAGCACGACGGCATGTCCGAGATGCAGCTCCGAACCCGTCGGATCGACGCCGAACTTCACCCGCAGCGGTTTCCCGCGCGATATCCGGGATGCCAATTCGGCCGGCGTCTCGACATGCGCGCAGCCGTCGATCAACGCCTGCGCGTCGAGCTCCGGGGTTTGAAGTGCCACGACCTATCTCAGTTCGAAGACCGTCACACCCGAGCCTCCCTCATCGGCATTGCCGTAGCGAACGCCGGTGACGCTGGGATGCGCGCGCAGATATTCTTGCAAACCGCGCCCCAACAGCCCGGTCCCTTTGCCGTGGACGAGCCGCAGGGGCGAATACCCGTTGAGCACGGCCTGATCGATCCATTGGTCGACCTTGGGTTCGGCTTCCACGTAGCGCTGACCGCGCACGTCGAGCTGGGTTTGCGCGTTGGCCGCCGCCGCGAACTTCGCCTCGCCTGCCGCGTGCTCGCGTTTGGGCCGCGGCGCGGGGCCGCCCCGCCGCCGCAGGTCGGCTTTGGGAACGTTCATCCGCATCGAGCCGATCGTGACCACGGCGTTCTCCCCCAGGTCCTCCGCGACGACGCCTTCTTGATCGAGCGACGTGACGAGGACCCGGTCGCCTCGGCCGATGGGCGCCGTTTGGAGATCGGAGCGCTGCGGTGCGCGGTCCAAACCCAAATCGCGCCGCATGTCGTCCAACGTGCGCGAGAGCAGGTCGCTCTGGCCCGCCGTAACCCGCGCCCGCGCCCGGCCGCCGTTCTGCGCGGCGCGCCGCTCGAGTTCGGCGCTGAAGTTTCGCAGCGCCTCGCTCAGGCGCGCTTCGGCGCGACCCGCAAGTTCGCGCCGCTCGCGCTCGGCGGCTTCGGCCTTGCGCCGGGCGACTTCTTCGAGCGTGTGCAGCGCGACGCGGTCGCGGTCGAGCCGCTCGCGCTCTTGCGCCGTGCGCGTCCGCTCGAGCGCGAGTTCGGCCAGCGCTCGATCGTAGTCGCGCTCGGCGTTCGAGAGCAGCATCTCGGCGCGCGCCACGACCTCGGGATCGAGCTGCATCGAGCGCGCCAGCGCGAAGGCCAACGACTGACCGGGTGAACCGACGTCGAGTTGGTACGTCGGTGCGTAGGTGACCGGATCGAAGCGCACGCTGGCGTTGCGCACGTGCGGCTGACCGGCGCCGAACAGCTTGAGCTCGGTGGCATGCGTCGTCGCGATGCAGCGCGCGCCGACGGCGATGAAGCGTTCGAGCACGGCGACCGCCAATG
>JBEKHC010000033.1:0-46974 GCA_050012475.1 Candidatus Velthaea sp. | reverse complement strand
GCTTGAAGAGCGCCGTGCGCAAAGTTCGATCAGTGAGCAGGTGAAATGGATTCTCAAGCGTCTGCTCGCGGGAAGCCGGCCGGAGATATCGGCCGTGGCACGCGAACTGGGGTTGAGCGATCAGACGTTGCAGCGGCGAATAATCGATGACGGCGCAACTTTCCGGCAACTGCTTCTTGAGGCTCGCCAGGAGCTTGCGCACGAGTACCTCAACCGGCCGGATTTGGATATCACGGAAGTGGCATTTCTGCTCGGATACGTTTCTGGGCCGAGCTACTGCACCAATCGTTCTCGGACGCTTGAAAACGTCACAGATGCCGCCTCGCGAAAGCGCGTCCACTGTCCCGGAATGTTTGCTGGATTGTTTACGGCGCTCTCCATTGGCATAATCAACACGAGCGCGTGTTCGAATCCGCTGCTGCGTCGCGCCGGGCCGGAGCCGTTTACGCGCGCTCCCGCACACGTTCGGCGACGGAGCGCATCGACATATCGCCGAAGTTGTTGTGACAACGGCAACAAGCAAAAGAATCAACATTTTTAACGGCACTTATTCTTTCGCGTGTCGTAAGGATGTGGTCGACGCCAGATTGCAGCCGCACTAAGTGGCACTGCTAAAGTCGGCTTGGACGGCAGGACGTCCGAGGGTCACCGCAGTTGTTGATGGAGAAATTCGTTTGTCCCGCCCATTTGCGAGCGCTGCCGCCGCGGCACTGTAGTGCGTCCCATTGTGCCGAGCGAAGGCGTGCCGCTGACCCGGATAGCTGTAGACGGTCGCGTTTGGTTTGCTGCCAAGTGCCGCTTTGATCTCCGCTTGCGCAGCCTTCGAGATGAACTCGTCCTCCTCGCCAAGATGCATCAGCAGCGGTGCATCAAGCCCGTTGACCTCGCCCAGATACTTCTCGGTGTCACCACCGTGATAGGCGACCGCTGCATCGACGCCGTAACGCACGGCCGTTAGGAAAGTCATCAGCCCGCCCAGGCAATACCCAAGCACAGCCACCTTACCGCTACATTCGGCGAGCTTGGCCACGATGTTGGCCGTGTCTTTAACGTCCCTGGCGCCGGCGTCTCGGTCATAGGCGTGATTGAGGCGAAGGCCGTGTTGCCAGTCGGGTTCGGAGGTGACGCTGAGGTCAACTCCTGGCTCCTGACGCCAGAATAGGTCCGGCGCGACTGCAACGAAGCCTTGTTCTGCCAACTCGTCGCAAGTCTGGCGGATGTCGGTGTTCACGCCGAACACTTCGTGCAGAACGACGACGGCGGGAGCCGGCAAGGCCTTCGGCCGCGCGATATAGCCCCCAAACACGCCGTCGCGGCCTTGTACAGTGATGCGATCTTTCAATGTGTTCATCCTCAGACGTTCCTTTGTCAATGGAACGGACGTAATTCACTCTGCTGCGGAGCAAAGGCTGCGTCCAAGTGCGATATCGAGGCCGCGTCCCACCTCGGTAACGCGTTCGTCACCGAACTGGCCGAACAGCGACGACGGCAAGTCGTACTCGATACGAGTGCCGCCGGCATCGGCCTCGAAAACGATGACACGGAGAGGGGCGTAATTCGCGGCTCCTAACTGGTGGCGCGTCATCTTCGACGCGGTTAGCGGGTTACCGATCTCGTATTGTATTGCGTTCCGCACAGCACCATAGATTCCGAGCAGCATCCCGTGATCGCGCTTGAGAAAGATGGAGAGCTCCGGTGCAGCCTCCAGCCGCTGCTTGAGGCGGTCGGTGAGCCCGTCATCAAGCAGCACTGGAATTTCCGCGTCGATCGCGGGTACCAGCTTCTCGAGCGCGGTCCGGACGAGAGTGGACGGTTTGCTCGTCTCAATGACCACGTGCACCACCTCAACCGTGTGTCGGACTGTTCGGACTGACATACTGTCCTCCGCCGGGTCTATTCGGCCGTAAAGATCGAGAAAACGAGCGTTGTGTAGTGTGCGTGCTTGCACACGCACACTACAATCAGTGCTGCCGATGGCCGGCTAGACTGCAGCCTTGTCGTGGACTGCGTTCGCAGCCTTTTCGATCATGTCGACGACGGCTTGCGGTTGCGAGAGCATCGGGCAGTGGCTCGAGTCCAGCTCGATCGTGTGCGCGCCCATGCGTTTGGAAACAAACCGTTCGAGGTCGGGAGGCACGGCCTTGTCGTCTTTGCCGACGATGTACCAACTCGGCTTCGTCTTCCATGCCGGGGTACCCATAGGGGCGCTGAAGAGGTCGGCCGCTGGCGGATAATTCGTCGCCCAGACAACTTTCTGCTCCGCTTCGGGAAGATCGCCACAGAAGTCCGCGATGCCCGCGGGCTTCATCCATATGCGATCGTCGGCCACCTCAATTTGCTGGAAGACGGGCGTCGTCGGAAACTTAGCTAGCTGCCCTTGCGCGGTCTCGCCTTCGTCGGGGCCGAGTGCGCAGATGTACACGAGCCCGCGAACGCGGTCGTCGGTCCCGGCCCCGGTGATGACCTGGCCCCCGTAGGAATGCCCGACGAGGATTGCGGGACTGCTGACGCGGCTCAGTGTCTTCTTGACGATGGCGATATCGTCGGCAGTTGTGTTGAGCGGATACTGCGCCGAGATACATTCATAGCCGGCGGCTTGAAGAAGTCCGATTACTTTGCTGAAGCAGGAGCCGTCTGCCCAAATTCCATGGCAGAAGACGATGCTGGGTTTGCCATTTGCAGAGCTTGCCACTTATGAAATCTCCTGTGCCCCTGCCGCCTGGAGGCCCACAGCCGACGCGCCGACCCGTACCGCGCACGTGGACAAGAAACTCGAGCGTTTGAGGCTGGTGTGCGTGTTCATCGTGCGCCAAGTCTACGCCCCAAGCCGAGCCGCATGCCACGCACGGTCCCTTTTGTGTTCGTATCTGTGTCAGTCGCCCAAAACTCTTCGATCAGATCAAAGAGATCTTCGCCAGCACCAATAGGGCGCAACGCCTTGGGCCGCTCGGCGCGAAAGACCGACCGGTAACAATGCGGCGAGATATATAGCGCTCCCGTCAAAATCAAGCGGAGAGGATTGTTGACGTCCCGCATGTGCTAAGAAGGCGGGCCGCGGTTCCGCGTGACACGCTTTAGCGGCAATGACGGCGGCACAGCGAGCGAGATCGACAAAAACGTAGAATAGGGCGACATTGTTCGCATCCATGACGAGAGCGAGCACCTTCACGGAGATCCGCTTCCGTGGCTGCGCCGTCACCGACGTGGAGCGTACGCGGCGTTCCAAACACCATACCGGCGAGCGACTTTGCCGTCGGGTAGCTCGCAAAGCGGGGCTTGGGCTTCCTCAAAATCCGCAAGCCCCTTTTGAGGTGCTACCGTCGGAACTCGAATTCAGCGCGCAGAATTCGAACCTCGAGGTAGTGCGATTTGCCCGGAGGTTCAATCAGGTCGTCCAAGTGCCGCTAGCGCATGGGCAACATCCTTGAACATTCAGCGCACGCACTGTGTGCTGGTGAGTGAAAAGCCGGCTCGTGAATCCGTGCGTTCTTCCCGCGTAAGGAGGGCCAAGACCGCCACAATATGCTCTTCTAGCGCGTTCGTTTCCGCGAGCAACTCGAGTCGAGCGAGCCGTGCGTGGATATCGGCCGTCAGAGAAGCATGCCCGGTCGCGATCAGAAGTGGGATCGCACGAGCTTTTAGTCCCGCTTGTTCTTCGCCCGTCACGTACGCGGCCATCGCGCTTTTGAGGAGTCCAACGACTTCTGGGCTATCGCCGTCCTGAAGTTTCTCCAGGAGCGCGAACCCTAGAATCCGCATCTCTCCGTGACGACTAGTCCCGTAGTAGACCCGCCGAAAGCCGATCAGCGCCCGACCCGCGGCAATGATCGTCGCAGCGTGTCCCGTCGCGATAGCCCAATTCACGCTTGCCGCGAGGTTGTCCAATTCTGAGCGAAGCTTGATGAACAGCTCTGGTGACGTCTGTAGCGCGAGTGGGCGCGTTTCTTGCACAAGCCAGCCAATGAGGCGCAACATCATGCCGTTCACCTCGCAGTTCGTCGACAAGCGCTCCCACGCAAAGGATCGAATCGACTCGAGATACCGGTAGCGCGTCGACGTTTCGACGAGTTCACCCTCGATCAATGACTTCTGCACCAGGCGCAGCACACCGTCCGCAATGCTGCCGACAGGCAATGACGCGTCGGCGCAGACCGCTTCCGCGGCCGCTAACGTGAACCCACCAATGAAGACGCTCAATCGCTCGAAGAGCAAACGGTCCATATCCGTCAACAGATCAGAGCTCCACGAAATGGTCGCTCCCATCGTCTGGTGCCGTGCCGGCAGGTCACGGCTACCTGTAAAGCTTATGCCGCGCTTTAGACGCTTCCGGAGTTCGTCAAACCCGAGTACCGAGACACGCGATGCAGCAAGCTCGATAGCGAGCGGAATGTAGTCCAATTCCCTGCAGATGTCCGCGACAACGGTAAGCCGTTCCGAATCGAAGTACAAGGAGCGATCGGTAGCTTTTGCTCGAGCAAGGAACAGATCCAAGGCGGTCGGTTCGTTCATCGGCGGAAGCCGAAAGGTAAACTCGCCTGAGTGTCCGAGGAGTTCACGGCTAGTTACGAGCACGGTGAGTAGGGGGCAATCCCGTAGCAAGGACCCGACGAGTGCTGCCGCGTCGGCGACGATATGCTCGCTGTTGTCAAGCACGAGAAGCGTGCGGTACGGGCGAAGGTGACGAGCGATCGCGACGAAGAGATTCCTGCCGGCATCTGCGCGCACGTCGAGCAGGCCGGCGACGTGCGGAGCGATCTGCTTTCCGTCGCGCACCGGAAGCAGATCGACGAACCAGATGTTGTGGTACGGCTGATCGAGGCGCCGAGCAACCTCAAGGGCAATGCGCGTTTTCCCGACGCCACCGCTTCCAGTGATCGTCAGCAAGCGATACTTGAGAAGCAGCCCTGCAATTTCGCCGACCTCGGTGCGCTCGATGAATGACGTCAAGGGAGCCGGGAGGCCAGACGCTTCCGGACGTGAGCGGCCACGTGCGCTTGCTGCTGCCTCCTCCAGCTGAGCGCGTTCGTTCTGAGAGAGACCAAGCGCCTCGCCGAGGGCCGTTACTGTGTCGCTATACGGAGCGCGCCGACTGCCTTGCTCCAGTGACGCGATGGCGCGAGCGCTCAGACGACTGCGCTCAGCCAAGGCCTCCTGGGAGTATCCGGCGGCGCGTCGATGCTTCCTCAGCAGTTCGGAAAACGCGGATTCCGCCGGTATGGCCACGCTTGGGAACCGTTAGCGCTCCGCCGACAGGCGTGCGTCGCAGTCTCGGCGCGCTTTGCCGATCGGTCGGATACTATTCTGCGTACAATGCGCGACGTGCCGCATCTTCACGTTGCAGACGTCGGTTACAGGGAACCTTTCCGCTGGCCGTGCGACGTTTCGTCGGCGTCTGGCGCGAGCGTCGCAATGTACACAGGCCTGGCAACGTGCTCATCGGAGTTCATTCTCGATCTCCTCGTCAACGATGTTTAAGACTGACCCTCGCGCCGACGGTACACCGAACGCCCAGAATGTGTCTTGGAAAATCGCGCCGGTTTTGTCAATTTGAACGGGCGTCGAGGGCGGGGCCAAAAAACGTACAATACGCATGGTTTTTCAATCCGCCGTGAGGGTCCCATCGCCGTGTCGCCGGCACCGCACAAGACCTGTCCGAGGGGCGCGGTTGCGGTGAGCGGCTAATCACAAGCACCGGTCCGTGTTCACCTCATTAGGTGAGCTACGACCGAACGAGGGCTAGCGGGCGAAGCGACAAAGCCACTTCACCTTTGTCTGGAAACGCACGACAAGGGACCGCCGAACGTCGCTCAAGAGTCGACGGGCAGCGGAGCTCTAGCCGTTCTCGATCCGCTGCACCCTAGCAGGAGCGGCTGAGTAGGAGCTGTCTTTCGCGCCGATGGTACACCGCAGGCCCAAAAGGTCTTTGAGAATCGCGCCGCTTTGTCGATTTGAAACGGCCGTCATTGGGGGGACACGACTCCGTCGTCATTTAGGCGTCGCCATCGTGACGGGGTTATCCGTTCGATACGGCTGAAGGTGCGGCTGAAGGCGGCTTGATCACAGAATCCGGATAGCAATGCGATTTCTACGAAAGAGTTGTTGGTGTGCAAAAGCAGTTGCTTGGCACACTCGATCCGTAGCTGAATTAATCGTTGGTGGACGGAGGTGCCAAAACTAAGCCGGAAGCGCCGCGCGAAATTACTTCCCGAAAGTGCGCACGCGCTTGCAAGTTCCATGACGGTGATATTTCCTGCGAGATGCGCTCGCAGCATCTCTTCGGTCCGGAGTTTCTGCCACGCTTCCAGTCCGCGCGTGGGTCCCGCAGCGATCGTTGGTGCGGCGAAACGCGACTGCAAGGTGTGAGCGCCTATCACCATCGCAATCTGATCGAGCGCTAGCCTATCAAGTGGCTCGCCGTGGTTGACAGGCATGAGAATCGTCTTCGTCAATTCAGCGACAACCAGATCTTCGATGAAAAACGCTTCCCGAAGACGGAACGGCGGCGAAACGCCGTTGTCTAACGCGATCCTCTCAAGCAGTCTTTGAGAAAGGTAATAGTGTAAGTAGTCGAACGGGCCGCGTGCCCACATTTCCATCCGGCAGGTCAGATCGATAAACGTCGTGGCGAAAGGTATCGCTCTCGAAACGCCCACGCTTCGTCCGTTGTAAAGGGCTTGCCACTGGCCGATCGCGGCGGGTGTCAGTGCCACGCAGATCAAGATTGCCTGATCCGGCGGATATTCCGGGGCCTTCTCCATAGCTCTTGGGCCAGAGCGAAGTCGCGTCACGGCGAATTCTGGCTTTTGATCTGAGCCAACTACTCTGCAATCATAGGCCGGCGTGCTGAAAACGTCTGCCAGCGACGATCCGAACATCAGCGTGCCGCACTTCGGATCGCGGGTGGACTGTTCGTTAAGCCGCTTCTCCGGTTTCTGTCGCGCTAAGAGGACCGGTCGGCTCATTCGATCATTATGGTTACGAGTCAATTCCATCGCAGCTCCTTAAAGGGTGCCGAAACGGCGGCTTCTTGACCATCAAGGAAATAGACGACACTTCGGGCGTCTTCGGGCGTCAAAGAATTCCGAGGGGCCTCTTGAAGTCCGAATGAGTCACCTGTTTAGGTGAGGTAATCCGAAACGCGGAAACGGCGCATACTATCTAGCCGCGGACACCCTTTCTGTCAGGACGTCGCCGCGGCGACGAGCACGAATGCGACAAGCATCCCGATGGTGAGAAACTGCATGTTCATCTCCTCGGAAGCAGTGTCATAGCACCTCGACGATGCTGTAGATGGGACCGTCCTCGCCGCGCACGCCTTCGCCGACCGCAAGAAGGCGCGTGAGCCACGCGTACTTCTCGGCGGTCGTTTCGAAGAATGCGGCGATCCTGAAGTACACGGACTCGGTTGCCACCTGCGCGCGAAGCCCGCGATAGGTCATGGCGATCGGCTCGCCGGCCTCCGTCGTCAGCAGCAATTGAACGCTGAGGACCGCGGTGCCGTCAGCGCGTCGTTCGCCCCAGTCGATCGCACCGGGCATCACGGTCCCGGAGAGGCGTCCGCGGCTGAACGTTCCGCTGGTGACGACCCCGATGCGACGGCCGACTGACGCATCGATGCCGACTTCGGATGGTCCTTGCACCGCTAGTCGCATTTCGAACAGCGGTCGCACTTTCAAGCCGAACTCAGCTATCTACCCGAGGGCATCGCTGAACGGCAGCATGCGAACGCGCTTGGCGGTGAGCGCGAACACCGCGTTCGCGACGGCAGGCGCGATTGGCGGCGTGCAGACCTCGCCGATCCCCGTCGGCTTCTCACTGCTCTCGACCGTGTAAACATCGACGGGCGGAGCGTCCGCCATCCGCAGCACCGTGTAATCGTAGAAATTGTGCTGCTCGACGCGCCCCTTCCCGATCGTGATCTTTCCGGTCAGGGCCGCCGAGAGACCGAAGTACGTCGCGCCGACGCCCTGCTGCGTGATGATGTCGGGATTGACGACGGTGCCGCAATCGATGGCCGCAACGACACGATGGACCTTGGGCTGCCCCCCCACCATCGATACGTCCGCGATCATCGCGCCGTAGCTGCCGTTCCAGTAGACGATGGCAACGCCTTGGGCAACTCCTTTCTGCGACTGACCCCACTTCGCTTTTTCGACCGCGAGTTTCAGCACGTTCGCCGCGCGCGGCACGAGGATCCCGAGCCGGAACTGCACCGGATCCTTCCCGGCCGCGTGCGCGAGTTCATCGATGAACGACTCCGTGACGAAGCAGTTCCAACTCGCATCGGGCGAGCGCCACGATCCCACGGGAATCCCATGCTCGTGATCGGTGAACGTCACTTCGAAGTTCGGAAGCCGATACGGTGCATCGATCGCTTCGGCGATGGACGTCTCATCGATGCCGTTCTTGAGGAACTTCGGGTTCCAGCGAAGGAACCATGACGCGCTGACAACACGGTGCGACAGTGCCTTCAAATCGCCGCCTTCCACGACGCCGCGCACGACGTTCAGGCTCATGGGACGGTAGAACTCGTTCTGAATGTCGTCCTCGCGCGTCCATGTCACCTTGACCGGGACTTTAGCGGCCTTCGATACCTCGACGGCTTCGCGAACGTAGTCGGATTCCAAACGGCGTCCGAATCCGCCGCCGAGCAGGGTCGTGTTGATGATCACCTTGTCCGCAGGCAGACCGGTGACCGCCATCGCATCGGCCTGGCAGCGCTGCTGCACCTGATTCGGAGCCCACACTTCGCAGCGGTCGTCGCGCACGTCGGCCGTCGCAGTCTGCGGTTCCATCGTCGCGTGCGCAAGGAACGGCCCACGGTAGATCGCTTCGACGACGGTGCCGGCGCTCATGTTGGGCGTGCCCCGCGTGACGGCGACGTGCTCGCCGCGATGAGATGCCGCGAGCCCATCGGCTTCGGCGAACAGCGCGGCCGAGGTAAGGTTCGCGTTCGGTCCCTCGTCCCAGGCGATGTCTAATTGGCTCTTGCCCTGGAACGCCGCCCACGTGTTCTTCGCCACGACGGCGACACCGTTCGAGATCTGCACGACCTGTGTGACGCCCGGAACCGCCTTGGCTTTCGTCGCGTCGAACGATTTCACGCGGCCGCCGAAAACCGGAGAACGTGCGATCGCCGCGTACATCATGTTCGGCACGCGCACATCGATGCCGTACTGCGCCGATCCGTTCACCTTCGACGGAATGTCCGGCCGCGATCGATGCTTCCCGATAAGCTTGAACGCGCTAGCCGACTTCAGCGGAACGTCCTTCGGGACGGGCATCGACGCCGCGGCATCCGTCAAGCTACCGTACGTCGCTTTGCGCTGCGACGCATCGTGATAGACGACGCCGTCGCGCGTCGTGCACGACTGCGGATCCACCGACCATTGCTTCGCCGCTGCGGCGACGAGCATCCCGCGCGCGGTCGCGCCGGCGTTGCGAAGCGGCACCCACATATCGGCGACGCTCGTGCTGCCGCCGGTGATCATCATGCCGAAGGCCGGATCGATGTACGCCTCGCCGACGGGAGCGAATTCGACCGATATGCGATCAAACGACGCGTCGAGTTCCTCGGCGATGATCGTCGGCAATCCGAGGATCACGCCCTGTCCCATCTCGGATTTGTTGAGGATGACGGTGATTGCGTCGTCCGGAGCGATGCGCAGCCACGCGTTCGGCGCGAACAGAGCGGGCGGCGGCTTCGGGCCGCATCCTGGCAATTCGGTGGCGAGCACCAGCCCGACGCCGACCGCCCCGGCCGTTCGGATGAAGGCGCGTCGCGAATAGGCGTTACTTGCCATGGTTCGACGCCACGCGGTGGATCGCGCTGCGTATTCGGTCGTACGTCCCGCAGCGGCAGATGTTCGTCATCGCCTGCGTAATGTCGGCGTCGCTCGGTTTCGGCGTCTTGCGGAGCAGCGCGACGGCGGCCATGATCTGCCCGGACTGGCAGTAGCCGCATTGTGGCACCTGCTCCGCGATCCACGCTTCCTGGATCGGATGCGAGTTGTCCGTGGAAAGGCTCTCGATCGTATGGACCTGCTTGCCGACGACCTGCGATACCGGGAGAATGCACGAACGGGCGGCTTCGCCGTCCACGTGTACGGTGCAGCAGCCGCACTGCGCGACCCCGCACCCGAACTTGGTGCCGGTCATCTCCAGCTCGTCTCGAAGGACCCAGAGAAGCGGCATATCGTCGGGCACGTCCAGCTCGCGGTGGACCCCGTTGACGGTGATCGCGACCATGCGTCCATCAAAGCACTCGGCGCGGGCCTCCGAATCACACGAATTGACGAGGCCACCCCTCGGCGGGCGGAGTCTCTCATATATTCGGGTGAATCCGACGGCGCGGCGCCCGTGCTAGCCTCGACCTGCAGTATATGCGCGCGGAATTCGACACCATCAAGGAGTGGCTGTGGGAGAACCGGATGTTCGCCGCCGCCACGCTGATCGAGTGCTCCCGGCCTGGCTTCGCGCCCCTCGGGACGTCTCTTATCGTGGACCGCGACGGGACCGTCTCCGGCGATATCGGTGCGGGCTGCTATGAAGCCGAAATCGTCGAATCATGCCAGCGAACGATCGGCAACGGCGTCGGCCGCGAGGTCGTCGTCACTGGTTCGGATGACGCGATCGAAGGCGGCACCGGCTGCCGGGTGAACCTCCGTGTCGCAGTTTGGGTCCCGAGATCATCGTTCGGGCCGGCCGCGGCGATGATCGCAGCCGGCGACGAGGACGTCGATCTGCAGATCCCGACGAATCCTCTCACTCATCTGACCATTCCGCGGAAGCGCCCGTCATCGTGATCGGCGCAACGTCGGTCACCCGCGAGGTCACGGCAATTGGCGATGTTCTCGACCTTCGCATCGTCGTCGTGGATCCTCGGCCGCCCTTCGCGACATCAGCGCGGCTCGGTGAAGGCGCACGCGTAATCGCAGGGAGGCCCGACGGCGTGCTCGTCGTCGCAGCGGTCGCGGTCGCGGCGTTCAAGTACATCCGCGACGATGCATCGCAAGCGGTGATTTCCGTATGCATTCCGTTTCTCGCCTACCTGCCCGCGTACCGCTTCGGATTCTCTGGCGTGCTCGCAACGGTGACGGCCGGCGTCGTGCTCAGCCGCTACACGCCCATCGTTCTCGCACCCAACTCGCGCCAACTGCTGTTCGGATTCTGGGTGGTCGTCATCTTCTTGGTCAATGCGTTCGTATTCGTCGAAGTCGGTATCGGCTTCCACCATATTATCGACGCTCTCCGTCGAAGCGCAGCGATGCTGCCTCGATGAGCTCCGCCGCGCAGGCAAGATCGATAAACACGGTGCAGCGACGGTTCACGCGCGTGCTCGATCTCCAGAGCATCGAGGCACAAATCCTGGAAGACACCTCGAGCAGCGAACCAGATGACTGACGCGAACGGCCGACCGTCGATATCGCGCCGAGTGTTCGTCAACGCGATCGCGCTTGCAGGCGTCAGCGTAACCGCGAAAATGTCCGTGGCGCGGGCATTGGCCAGCGCTTCTCCAAACGACGCTGCGGACGCATCAAACGACGGTCTTATGGAGGATAGGATTGTGGACGAAAACAGCATGGTGATACAAGCGAAGATCCGGCGTGCTCTACTCTCGGGTCCCGACAGCGTAACGAAGGACGCGACCGTCGCGGACATAGATAGTCAGGGACAATTGACGGTACTGCGCCCCGGTACAAACCGTTGGGTGTGCATCCCGGGCAACGAGAACATCATCGGAGCGGCGGACATGTGCGCGGATCCCGCCGGCTTGCAGTGGATGATGGACGTTATGGCCAGGAAGCCGAAGCCGTCGAACACCGTGCCCGGGCTGATCTACATGCTCAATGGCGCAGTTCAGCACAGCTACACCGATCCGTTCGATCGGACGAGTCCGCCGATACCGATCGGGCCGCACTGGATGCTCCTGTGGCCGTTCGATGCGAAAGAGGCCGGCCTACCGACCGTTATGCGGGACGCGGGAACGTTGGTGATGTTCGCCGGGACGCATATTTGCGGTTCCCCGTGGGACGGCTATGAGTACCGTCCAGGCGACCGAGGCGTGTGGACCATGACGTACGCTCGGCCGTGATCCAAACGGGCCTGGAGGGTGGAGCAAACCTCAAGATCGACCACAAATCGATGGAAGCGCGATTTGGGCGCCTGTTCGACGAAGTTGTGGCGGAACTGCGCCTTGAAAAGATTGAGCGACGAACGCGCGAGGCTCTTCGGGAATCCCTGGATCTCTCAAATTTGCTTAGCTACGCCCCTTCGTCCAACGTACTCGAAAGCTCGCCCCTTATAGGCAGGGTCACGCGAGGCTAGGGAAGTCTTCTTCATCAAGGATGTCCGCTCGCGCGACGGTCGCTCCGGCGATGCCGAGCGCAATGAGCGCGCAACCGATCTTCGAAGTATCACGAGCCATCTTCATCGTCAGAGCCCAAAAGGCTCTCGAGTATTCCACCGGACCAATAGGAACCGCCCGGCGTTAGGAGGACGCGATATCGCCGCTTGCCGGCAATGTTCAAGGCTTCGGCTAGCCCGAGCCGGATCAGGCCGCGCAACTGCGTCTCTTGGGCCCGATCGTCGGGCCAAGGTGGGTCCCAACCATGGAGCCCATGATCGCGACACCACGTTACCGATTTGTAGCCGGCGCATGTACTATCTCTGAGCGCTGATCATGCCTTGCGAGGTCTGAGTTGGGTGCGGTAATGAGCGAACCAAGGGTTGCCAGGCTTGAGTTTCCTTGGAGCTTTGCATGCTGCAACAGACTCTGTCTCTCGATACCTTACATGTCGCTTCCGCGTTTCGACCGACACGAAGAAGTTCGCATAGTGGACTGCATAAATGCCGCTGATATTTGCTCCGGTGCGTGACTCGCTTCGGTCGTAGACCGATGCGAGTTACGCGCCTCCGGCGCGGAATTATTTCCTTGAACCCATCCTTCTCGTTAGCGGGCTCGGCCGTTGCTTGCGCGCGGCGAGTTTGCCAAGGAGCATTAAAGAAGCCGCCGCGCACGGAGAGCGCCGTTCTACGCTTCTGCGATTAGTCGGACACCGGAGAGTTGTCAGGATCGTGCTTTACGTTCCGAAGAGCTTCGCAAGGTCATCGCCGCGGCCCGCGCGCTCTCCTCAATTGGTTGAATCCAAGGACGAACTCGTGAAAGTGCTCAAGCTGCGGTTCTTCGCGCCGCGCCCACCGCTCAATGTCTGGCATCGCTATGCGATCTCGATGGCCTGCTGCGACGCCCACGGCCGCGCGCAGGGCGGTTCGATCGTTCCAGTGGATGAAGTGAGCCAGTCGATCGCGCACGGAGTCTTGCGGCGAAAGTACGTGCAAGATTGCCGCTGAAAACCGAGCACTGGAGGTCGGTGGCGTTGATAGCGGCGCTGGCAGACTGTCTTACGTGCCCTGACCGAATCGATGAGCGCCGAGCATGGTACGGCCGCATTTCTTCAGAGTACTACCGGCCGGTGTGCCAGTTGGGTGCGCCGCGAAGAGCGCCGAGAACAACCTAAAGTGCAGCCGGGAAATGTCAACATCTGACCGCAAACATCTGACCGCAAACGGCTATAAAACGCACGACGGTCGCGAGCCATCGGCGGCTGGTACCGGCGCGAAACGGACGCGAACAACATCGAGATCGGATACCCGGAACCCCGCTTCTTGCCGCTTCCTAGCGAAGAAGCCGGTGTATGCCCCCTATCTCCGACTACCAGCGATTTTGTACGTACGTAGTGACCCGGATGTGTCGGCGAGCGCGGCAGGATAAACTCGCTTTGTCCTTACCCGCCGCGGCCGATGCGGCGCCGCGGAACACGTCGACACCACCTGAACCCTGCCGAAGGAGAGCGTGCGTAATATGAAGATGAAAGCTGCCACGATGATGCTCTATCTCGCGATGACCATCGGTCCCGCCGCAGCGGATCAGCCACAGGTTACGGCCGGCGCCACGCTCCAGTATCCTATTTCCACAGGAGAAGGTGGGTCAGCGATGGCTCCAGGCATGACGCAGCATGACGGGAGTTCAGCGCGTACTGGAGGGAAAGTTGATCTTCGTGATCAGGTTGAAATCTCTGGGGCGTTAAGTACCGTAGCAGTAGCACTAGGACTGGTGGTGTTTGCACGAAAGCACCGAGGCGCCACACAGGAAGCTGTTGTGCCACGTCAAGCGAAGTCGGCATGACGGATCCGCTGGAACGTGAGACCGATAGCGTACTCGGCCGCACAGCCATCGCAGAGCGCGGACGTCCGAAGAGTTCTCGCTGTCAGATCGAGAGGGCTGTGCGGACCGCCTGATCGAGGGTCCACGGCAGACCTTCGGCCACCGACGTTTCGAGCCGTTCGGCGCCGAGCGTTTCGCGCAACGTGCGCAACACCATATCGTACTCCCTCTGCTCACCGTGATCGCGAACGCGCATTCGAGTTGGGCCAGCCGGGCGTCGACGAAACCCATGAGCATCGCTGAACGTAGGCGATCGGCGAACTCCGTCTGCGCGCCGTTTCCCGGCCGCAACGCGGCCACCGCCGCTAGGTGCTGTATAGCGACGGCGCCGATCACTTCGGTCTGCAGGTCGCGCGTGCAGCTTCGTAGCGGCCAAGCGCCACGCAGTACATGGCCGTATTGCTCAGTAAACCGGCGACCATCTGACGATGATGATGCTGCTCACGAGCTGAGGTCAACGCTTCCTCCGCGAAGCGCAACGCCTCCGCAGCGGCGCCGTGCTGAAATTCCGACTCAGCGAGAGCACTGGCGGTGACCACGACGTTGTCATCGTCGGCGCTGTCCTTGAATGACGCCAGCGCCTGGGCGAAGAGCAGGCGGGCGCTATCCACGTCGCCGTCGGCGGCTCGGGCGGCGCCGAGGTCCCGCAACAGTCCGCCCAAGAAGCGCGAGCCCAACGCTCGCTGCGTCGCCAATGCCTCTTCCAAGAATGCTATGGCTTCGGCGGGTCGGCCCAAGTAGACCAAAGAGCGGCCGATCCAGCGTTTCGCGCGAGCGGCCCCTGCATCGTCGTTCAGCTGCGTGAATATGGCAAGGGCCCGTTGTGCAGCCAAGAGGGCCAGGTTCGGTTGCATGACGGTTGCGGCCACACGAGCTTCGGCGAAAAAGAGATTCGCGACCACGGAGGGTGGTGTTCCGGCATCGACCTTCGCTTGTGCGGCTTGGATCCAACGACGAGCTTCGACCGCCGCGAAAGGCACCATGATGCGACCGAGCGTCGCGGCCAGCCGCTGACCGGTAGCGGTCTCGCCGCCCGTTGCAAACGCCCAGCTGAGCGCGGCGCGTACATTCTCCTGCTCCGATTCCGCCAGCGCCAACCACGGGCGGTGCGGTATGTTTTCGTAGTCACTGTAGCTCCAATCGATCGCGGCGCGCATGGTCTGTTGGCGACGCTGCGGTCGCCGCCAATGAGCAGCCGGAAGCGTTCGCCGAGCTTCTGCGCAAGTTGCTTTGGCGTGATCACCTTGACGCGAGCCGCCGCAAGCTCGATGGCGAGCGGTATGCCGTCCAGCCGCCGGCACACTTCGGCGACGACTGGGGCGTTCTCATCGGTGATCGCAAAGTGCGAGTTGACGGCGCGAGCCCGAGCGTCAAAGAGGGCGATTGCACCGTGGGCAAGCGCATCTTCTGCGCTAAAGTCGGGCGTCGCCGGCACCGACAGTGACGGGAGCCGGTAGACGGCCTCGCCGCGCACGCCGAGAGGCTCGCGGCTCGTCGCGAGGATGTTCACCTTTGGCGCAGCCCGCAAAATCGCGGCCGTGGCCTTCGAGGCCTCCGCGACGACGTGCTCGCAGTTGTCGAGAACGATCAGCAAATTCTTGTTCTCGAGGTGCGCGACAAGGGTGTCGAGCATCGGGCGCTGCAACGATTCTTGGATCTCGAAGACAGCAACCAGGATATTCGGCACCGCTGACGGATCGCTCGCGGTGGCGAGTTCGGCGTACCAGACGCCGTCGGCGAAATCATCCAGCACATTCGCACCGACCTGCAGCGCGCAGCGCGTCTTTCCGACACCCCCCGCGCCCACGAGCGTCACGAGCCGGCGCGACTGGACCAGCGCGAGAATCTCTTGGATCTCCCGTCCGCGGCCAAAAAGCGTCGTGAGAAAAGCGGGGAGATTACCGGGACGAGAGCGTCCTTCGTCCTTCCCCTTGCCGGAGCGCAGAACGTGCGCCGTCAGCTCGACGCGCGAGTTGATGCCGAGCTTATTGAAAGCAGCGGCCAAGTGCGCTTCCACCGTTCGTTCACTGATCTGCAGCCGCTCGGCAATGTCGGCGGTTCTCTTGCCCGCAGCAACAAGCTTGGCGATCTGGTGTTCGCGCCGAGACAAGCTCACTCGGCGCACCGCGCTTGCCATTGCAAAAAAGGCGTTCGCACGCTTCGGGCGGCCTCCTTTGGCTGTAGCTGCCCAGCCTCTCGAACGGTCCCGAATGCCGATTTCCGCCGAAAACTGAAGACGCCCACAAGCGCAGGGAACATCCGAATCGCGAAGATTGGCTAATGCATGAATTCTGCGATCGCTGTTGCGGCGCGCTCGGGCGAAATTTTAAGCCACGATGCTACCGCTTCGATAAGTCCGGGCATCGGGACGCCGACGAGCGAAGCCGGTGCGGAAGGCATCGCGAGCCACGGATCGCCGTGGTACTGGATCATGGACCACGTCGGGTAAAACGGGGATTCGGCCGCTGCCGAAAGCGTGCCGATCATCTTCCTTATTGTGGTCACGACCGCTCCGATGCCGGTCGAGCCCGGTACGGCGTAAATCGCCATGCCCAACACTTGACCAACGGGATCGTAGACGGGGAGTGCACTTGCTATCACCCCGCGCGCACCTTGTTCGAGAAACACTCCGGTCAGATCTTCCCGGTGGCCGCCGTGCATTCGAGTGCGGCCGGTGAAACAGCAGTTCAAGACAATGAGCGCGCCACCAGCAAACACGCCGTCTGCCCAACCCTTCTCTTGCTGCAAGGCGCGGATCTGGGAGCTTCCAAACGTTCCGCCATGCAGAAGCAACGTCTCTTCTTCTCGGACGAAACCGCCGTGTCCAGTAAAGTGAAAGAATGCAGGTCGCGCGCTCAGTGCGGTTTTAATTGAAGCTTGCGTTGCACCGGCACCAAGGATCGGCCCCCCGGTCGTGAGCGAAAAATCCCGTAACGGCAGATCGCGGGCAAGCGCGAGAGCTTCGTCACGAGATCCTTTGAGCAGTTGACGCGGGTCCGCATCCCATGGACAGACAATGGCGACGCTCCGCTCCGGGCCCCGCGATGGCGTAGCCGCGAGGACCGACGTTCCGGCAGCGGTTAATGCGCTCCAGCGCGTGAGAGGTCGTGACCACCCGAGATAGTCGTCTTCGCCTGGGCCGAAGCGCAGCGCCTCCCACGGAAACGCCGTCCAGTACGAGTCGCCACTGATCAAGACATCGATATTGGAGTGTGGATGAAGAATGTCGCGAACGGTCTGCGGTAGAGCCTCCCATGCGGCGGAGCCGAGTTCCGCCATCCGCGCCTTCCAATGCGTACCACTCGGGCGAGATTCGCGAAAAACCGACTCTAGTTCCTCAAAGAGCGCGCCGGCCGCAGCCGTGAACGACCACGAATTTTGGTAATGAAATGATGACGCATCCAAGGTGGCGAGCAACACGCTCTCCTCCTGGTTTGGCGCGCTGCAGAGCTGCTGCGCGGCCACAATGCACACCCGCCGGCCGGCACGCTGATCGACGCACCCGAGCGATTCGCATGCTGATGCGAGGCTCTCCTGGCGCGTTTGACCGAGGGCGCGTACACTGCCTTCGCGCAACGCTGCCAAGGCGCGAAAAACCCGATCGGCGTCGGCGGACTTACTGACGAGCGCGAGCCAATTGATATGCGCGCCCGGCGAATGGGCCTTGGATAACCAGAGCGATCTCGGATCCGGATCGCTTTCAACGAGTTCAACGGCTTCGCGTGTGAGCGCATCACAACCGGTTTGGTTACCTTGCGTCCACAAAAGACCCGCTAAGTTGTTGAGATACTGGCCGAGAGCTGGTTTGTGACTACCGTCGCGCGACGCGAACTCGCGGCCGATGTCGACGGCTTCTTGCAGGGCTCGTTCGGCGCCGTGGAGATCGGAGAGAGCCTCGAGAGCCAGCCCCAGCCAATCAAGCGCAGCAGCGACTTCGGAGTGAAAGACTGCCGGTTGGAGCGCGGCGAGGCGCCGAAACGAAAGCACCGCACGCTCGAGCGGTTCTCGCGCCTCCGCCGCCCGCTTTTGGTTCACGAGAATCCCGCCATATTGACGAAGCACGAAGGCCAGCTCCGTTTCAAAACCGGGCTGTTGGGCAGCGAGCAACTCGAAGGTCTGCCGCGCCTCGACCGTCGCCGCTTCGGCGCCGCGGAGATCACCCTGTTCCCGGAGGACGGCCCCGAAACTCATGCAACATCTCGCTACGGCGGGTGCGTACATCCACGGCTCCGCGCGCGCAAGGTCGCGATAGATAGCCAGCGCGCGTTCGATGAAATCGCGCGCCGCCGGCAGATCGCGAAGAGCACGCAGCGTGGACGACATCTCGGCCAGCCCTTGCGCGAAATCCGCGCGATGCGCGAGAGCCTGCGGTTGCGGCAGTTTCGCGTACAATGCGAGGGCCTCTTCAAGAGCCTCCTGGGAAGCCGTAAGTTCCCAGCCTTCATTTCGAACGATCCCTAGATTGACCAATATCCCGGCAATCAAGGCAGTGTAGTAGTGCGGCTGTTTCGCCGCCAGCCGGCGATAGATCGCGAGCGCATCCTCAAGACATCCTGCGGCCGCTCGAAACTCTTTTTGTTCGGACAGGCATGTCGAAAGGTCCCGGAGCGTTTGGGCAACCCGATACTCGTAAGCGGCCGGATTCGAACGCGTCAAATCCTTTCGGAGCGTTAAAGCATGCTGAAGCAAAGAGGTCGCCAAGACGTAGTCCTTGTCCCCTATTGCGCGCGACCCGAGCAGGGCGGCGAAGTACGCTTCGCATTCGGGAAACCGCAGCGCAGCGCTGAGCGCCATGGCGCGTTTGCACTCTTCGACTGCGCGCACCCGCTGCTGCGCACCAAGGCGCTCGAAGCACCCTGCAACCACTTGATTCGCCACCGGTCGCAACCCCAGCAGTTCCACCGTGCCTGCTTCCAAGGTTCGCGCCGCGCTAAACAAGCGCTGACCAACGGGCATCCAATGTCTGGGATCGCGCAAGATCGCCTGCACGTCGGCATCAGCGCATGTTTGGATCGCTCGGTCCAGCGCCTTCGCAGCATCCCCTGGTCCCTGCTCGACACATGCGATGAAGTTGCGCGCCCAAACAACCCAAATCGGGGTATCAGGCATCGCTGCAAGTTCCCGGCACCGCGTCATTTTCCAGGTCGATCGCGTTTCGAATCCCTGTGTCGCTCGCTCGCGCCCGCTCGAAATTGCAATGCTGCCCCGCAACGTCACCGAAACTTGGCGATGCAACGTGTATTTTCAGCATATCGCCTCCCGTCGAATGAAGGCTCGCGATGACCGAACCCCCAACGGTCTTAGCCGTTCACAAGACTTCGATTCAGCTTGTCGGGCCGTGTTTTCGCAGAGGTGCGTGCGATTCACTTCGCGACGTCGGCCTGCTTTTCTCGGGTAACCGCACCGGCTTAGGGCACCGTCGGCGCTGAGGCGACGGTCGGCGCCCGCTGCTGCAACACCGTCCCGAGTGCCGGTTCGACCTGGGTATCGCCGGCGCAGTAGACCGCGTAGCACAGACCGAGCGGGTTGTGATGCTGGTCGAGAAACTCGCGCCGCAAGTCCAGGAACGTCTGCCCTAAAGGCTCACCGTCGATAAATTTCTCGAAGAAACGCCGAGCCCACGCGGTAGCAAACGCGGCCGGAGTGCGACACTCCGTTCCCACCACGCCGCGGGCGCCCTTGGCCATGAAGTACGGAACGAAGCCATCGTAAAAAGTTCCCGAGAGGGCGGCGGATTCGCAGGCGTTGATGAAAACCAGCGGTTGGCCGCCCATCGTGGTCGCTGTCGGTGCCTCGAGGTAGAGGTCGCCGAGCATGAGCGCCTTGTCTGAAAGGACGAGCGCCGAGCTATCGGCGCCGCCTGCAGCCGTAAGCCCGGTGGTCTGCGCGTGACAATAAAAATACATAATCTTGTCGGCAACCTTCGGATCTCTGAGGGCGTTGAGGACATCGCTCGCTGTCGTCCGGCGTATCACGTTGATCGGTTCACGCGATGATGCCACGGCCGACCAGAACGTCTTTTGCTCGCCGACAAAGTTGGAACGCATCTGCGTATCGATTGTCTCGTTCAAATTGAGGCTGACCCCCAGGGTCGGGTTATCGCTACGGATGCGCGGGTCATAGACCTTCAAACCGCTTTGAAATGGAATCTGTTCGATAATGTGGCGCATGCCCAAGAAGTTGTACCAATCCAACTGCGCTCCGTCGCTCGCGTCACCGAGATACATCAGCCCCCACGGAATCGGCGTCTCTTTGGCGACGATCTGCACCTTGAGCTGGGCGTCGCGATCCTTTGAGAGCGCCTCGATGAACTGTCCGACCGTCAGCGAGTCGGCGGTTGCCCCAGGCCCGTAGAAGAGCTGTTGGAACAAACGCCGCCCGGCTTTTGCGAGCGGGCGCAGAGCGGCGTCACAGTACATCGGCGGTATCTCGAAGCCGCTTTGAAAAACGAGGTTGAGCGCAGCATCCTGCGTCATGATGACTTGCATGAGTGCGGCGCGGACGGTGCCGATGGCGCTCGTCAGGAGCTCCGGAGAGACGCTGAGCTGCGCATGCCCGTGAACCAGACCCCAGATCGTGCAGTCATAGCCGATTCCGTGCCGCGCGGGCTCGAGCGAAATGCTGAGGTCACGACCGTGCAGGAGCGGAGCCGCCGACGGTTCGCGCCCGACGGTCGTCAATGTCGGCATCGACGGCTTACTCGCGCCGACATCGAACACGAGGTATAGGCGCGTTACGAAGTTACCGTCTTTGTGCAGCGTGGCCTTGATCATCGACGACCCGTTTGCCTTGGGGGTGATCGTGAACTCAGCCGGCGCGGAACACACGCGCTCACGGGGCAAAACGAGCATGCGTGTCGGCACGTCGATCTCGAAGTCGTCACTGTCGAGTTGCAGGGTGAGCGTCACCGCGTCGGCGCCCGGTGGGAAGAGCGTTTTGGCGCGAATCTCGCCGATTCCAAGTGTCCGGGGACGCGTCTTGCAGTCAATGTCGAAGACCAGTTTGTACGATTCACGCGCGACGAGCGGTTCGTTCGGGCTGCGGCCTTCGATCTCGGCGGTGAGAAACCGCGTATCATCTTCGCTCTCCGAAGATGCTGCGGCAGCGGGGGCCGGCGCACCGGCGACGGGCGCCGGCGGGGGTGCCGCAGCGGCAGGCGGCGATGCAGATTCGGGCACCAAATGCGCACTGGACGCGTCGAGGTCGCGACCGGCCGGGCCGCGTTCAAGAAGTGCATCGATGCCAGGGCCGAGGAGACCGCGCATCGGCCCAGCCTCAAAAAAGAGCTCATCACCGGATCCGCCGGAACGCTCGCCGCGTTCGCCGTTGTCGAGCGGCGAAAGGAGGTCAGGCTTCGCACCGGCGGCACGCGTCAGCGCGGCGGACCAGAAGAGGTGCGCGACTTCCGGATGCGCGATATCGCTATGTGCGCCCGCCGGGCTGTCGCCGTGTTTGATCACGGTCGTCGCATCAACGTTGTAGATGTGGCCGGCGGCCAAACCGTAATTGAACGTCGCGGATTGGATCGGAATGTCGATGACGTCTGCGCGGCCTTGAATGCCGTAAGCGCCGATCCCGCCGTAGAGCGGAAACTCTCGAGCATCCAGCAGATACTGGTCACGCAGCAGCGCACCCAACGGATAGAAGCGCCCAACCGCCTTATCGAACGCCGACCGCGTGGTGACGATCGGCCCGCTCACGAGCTTGGAACGAATGATCCGCTCGAAGTATCCGGCCGCCGGCTTTTGCGCAGCGTACGGAATGTCGCTCGCATACGACCACAACGAAAGCGCGCCTTGCACGAGGAAAAGCGAATCGACCTTTCGCGGCAGAGCGAGGCCGCCGGGCGCTCCGGCAACCGCGGCCGAAACGACGATGCTGCCGAAGCTATGCCCCATGAGATGGAAACGGACGCCGGGAGCGGCGATCTGCCACCCGCCGAGCAGCGCATGACCGCCGGTCTCGCCAAACGCGCGCGCGCGGTCTTTCATCTTCCAAAACGACAGCTGGCGCAGCGGCATGAGAATTGCGCCCTCGAGGACGCTGCCCAAGCCTAATAACCCCGCGTTGCCGCCGGTCCCGGCCTCCGGGCTGTCGCGAAGGGCGTCGGCGACGATGGCTTGCGGATCGAAGCCATCTTGATCCGCGCCGGGACGCCCGGTGGCGTCACCGGTACTCAGGCCTGCTTCGGCAAACAGCGTTTGATAGGCTACCGTGACGCCGGCGGGGAGAACGGTAACATCCGGGTTGCTCCGCGCGGCTTCCAAAATAAGCTGAATTGCGGCACGCGCATTTGCACTTGTCGAGATACGCTTTGCATACGCATCAACGTGCGGCTCCAGCGAATCGGCGGCTGACAGTAAACCCGCCTTTGGCACGGCGCTTGCCGGCTCAAACGCCTCGTCGCCCCACGGCAAACTGGGCCAGTGAAGTCCGACGACGAGCGGCGTGAATCCGGGCCGCTCGCGTTGCGCGCGGTCGAGATCGGCCGATACCTTCGCCATCGTACCGACCCAGCTGTCGTATTGCGCGATCGCAGCCGGAACGTCGCCCATCCATCCGTGGCTGAGGATGAATACATCAGTGACAGGATTGTCGCGCCGCAATAGGAGATCGGTCACGGCTTTGCTTGGCAGCGTTCCGTCGCGTTCCGGTCGTTCGACGCCGAGCTCGTCAAACAACAGTAGATAGTAGTGCAAATTAGAACCGGCGAGTGTTTGAAGCGGCATGCTGCCTCCCGAAAAGCCGCCCGCGAACGAACCCGACGTTCATACCGGCATCGCTGCCCTTCGAGCGACCGAAGCCGAATGGTGTTGTCTTCATTCAAGCGAGCTGCCGGAACGCCGATCTTCGTGTCGAGCGAATGCCGAGCGTGTCGACATTATCGTTCAGCGCCGTACTTTTCAGAGTTGACGGACGACCTAGCAGGCCAGGACCAAGTTCCCTTACGCATCGATCCCCGATGCAGCGTGACCAGCAGCGGGCTCGCCGTGCCGCCAACACGAGCGGCGTTCGATGAAGCGAGGGAACGCTTGGATAATCGAGGTCACGACGTACGGGGCAAACGCGTTTGCTCGATGAGGCGCAATGCCTACGCGGTCGAAGCAAGGGGCAATCTCGTCCTGCGGTTGAAACGCGGCGATTCGACCGGATGTAAATACGGAGAGCGCCCGCAGGGCGCTCTCCGATTACCGTTACCTTCCGGAGACTACTGGCCGAGCGAGAACGGCGCGGTGAATTTTCCGACGTTGGCTTTGGTGATCAAGATGCAGTCCAGCAGCTGCTTCTCTTGCGCTGCGCCCGTCTTGCCGGTTTTCAGGAACGAGTCCGCTTCGTCGACGGCCTTCTTGGAGAACGTAGCGACCGGCTGAAGCACCGTGTACTGCAGGTCGCCGGCTTTGATCGCCGCGACGGCGTCGGGCGATCCGTCGAAACCGCCCACTTTGACGCTGGAGAGTTTCCCGGCCGTCTTCAGCGCCGCGATCGCGCCGAGCGCCATCTCATCGTTGCCGCTGATCACACCGATGATGTCGGGATGCGCCTGCAGCATGCTTTGCATCTTATCGTGGCCTTGGGTACGATTCCAGTTCGCGACCTGCGAGTCGACCTTCTTGAGATCGGGGATCTGGCTGAGAACCGACGTGTACCCGTTCGAACGAGTGGCGGCGTTGTTGTCGGACGGCGCGCCGACCAACTCGACGTAGTTGCCCTTCTGTCCGACGTCTTTGACCCACTGCTGCGCGCCAAGCGCCGCGCCCTGGGCATTGTTCGACACGAGTTGCGCCGTTGCAAGTCCTTCTTGATTGATCTCCGCATTGACGCACAAGACAGGGATCTTGGCGGCGATGGCCTTCTTCACTGCGCCGATCGAACCGCTCGCGTCGGCCGGATCGAGAATGATCGCTACCGACTTGTTGGTGATCGCCGTGTCGATCAGGTTGCTCTCGGTATTCGTGTCACCTTTGGAGGCGCCGACGATGGCGGTATATCCAAGCCGTTTCGCCTCGGCTGACGCCACTTTGCCTTCCGTGAGCCAGTACGGATTCGAGGGATCGTTGACGATGATCGTGATGAGACCGCCCTTGGCGGCGGCTTGCGCCGCGGGCATCGCGGACCCGGAGAACATCGGCACCGTCAACGCGAGCGCTGCGCACGCAAAAATAGCTGCCTTTTTAGACATTCAAGTATCTCCCTAATATTTTTAGTGGTTTCGAGAATTAACCGCTGATTTTCTCGCGAGCGGCATTGGCCGCTGTCGCGTTGCCTCCCCCCTTTGGAAGAGTCGATGATGGACCGCCGGTCGCGACCGCCGGCTTAGCCCGCCGGCGGTATTGAATGGCGTTGAGCAAAACGGCGAGGACGATGACCGCGCCGGTGAAAACGGTCTGCCAATACGATGAAATGCCGATGATGACCAGACCGTCGGAAAGAAACCCGATGACGAATGCGCCCAACAGCGTTCCGCGAATCGTGCCGCGGCCGCCGGTCAGCGCTGCCCCGCCGATGACGACGGCAGCGATGGCGGTGAGCTCGTAGGTCGTACCGGCGGTTGGACCTGCCGACGTCAATTGTGACGAGAGAATCAGACCCGCGACGGCCGCGCAAACGCCGGACAACACGTACACCATGACCTTGACCATTTTGACCGGCACGCCGGAAAGCTCGGCGGCGCGTTCGTTGCCGCCGGAGGCATACAGCCAGCGCCCGAACGCCGAGCGCCGCAAGGCCAACACGCCGATGATCGCGATGATCGCCATGACGATCACGCCGATCGGAACACCGAGGATGTGGTTGAAGCCGAGCCAGTCGAATCCGGTGTTGCCTAAATCGGGGCTGCCGCCGAGGTTGTTGTAAGTGAGGCCGTTGGTCATCAAGAGCGCGATACCGCGCACCATATACATCACACCGAGGGTGGCGACGAAGGCCGGCACTTTCAGACGTGCGATCAAGACACCGTTGACGGCCCCGACGAGTGCGCCCAGCGCGATCGACAGCACGGCGACCACCCAGACCTTCGGGTAGAGCACGAAACCGAGACCGTTGATCGTGACGCCCTGCATGAGGAAACCCGCGACGACGCCGGTAAGCCCCAGCGTGGACCCGACGGATAAGTCGATGCCGCCGTTGAGAATGACGAGCAGCATCCCGATCGCGAGAATCGCGAACAAAGCGACGTGCGACGACATCACGAGCAGATTGGCGGCCGTGAAATAGTTCGGTGAAAGGAATGAGAAAACGATGATGATGACGATCAGGGCGAAGAACGCGCGTCCTTCGAGCAAGAGCGCCCCGAGATCGAAACTCTTACCGGCGGCGGCCTTCGGGCTCGCGCTATTTCCTTTGGCGTCGATCATCGTTGGCCGCTCCATCCTTCGTTAATGAACATAGAACTTCACGAGAGCACGGCTTCGCCCGAGGCGGCCATGATCATCTCTTTGGTGACATCGGATGATCCGAACTGCGCCGTGATCCGGCCGCGGTGCATAACAATGATGCGGTGCGGAATACTCAGGCACTCGCCCACCTCGGACGTCGAGTACACGACCGCAAGTCCGCGCGTCGCTCCATCTGCGAGCAGTTTGAAGACCTCGGCCTTTGCGCCGACGTCGATACCGCGACTGGGTTCGTCGAGCAAGATCACGCGGGGATTCGTCATGAGCGCCTTGCCGATGACGACTTTCTGCTGATTGCCGCCCGACAGCGATCCGATCGGAGCGTCTTCACCGCTGGTCTTCACATGCACGTTGCTAATCGACGTCTCGACCAACGACCGCTCCGTGTGGCCGGACAGCCACCCGAATTTGGCGAACGCGCCGATGCTCGAGAGCGATAGGTTCCGCCCGACCGACATCGTTTGCACAAGCCCGTCGCGCTGACGATCTTCGGGCACCAGCGCGAGGCCGTTCAAGATGCGCTCGGCAATGCTCAAGCGCGAAACGTCGTTGCCCTCGAGCAGCACGTGTCCGCTTTCCATCGGCATGCGTCCGGCGACCGACTCGAGCAACTCGGTGCGTCCGGCGCCCATGAGCCCGTAGATGCAGACGATTTCGCCGCGGCGTACGTCCAGTGAGAGATGGTCGACGAGCAGCGTGCTGGGATTGGCCGGATCGGCCACCGTGACTTCGCGAATCGAAAGCGCGACCTCGCCGAACGCGTAGCCCGTGGGCGGCGTGCCTAAAAAGAAATTCTCACCGACCATGTGCCGCACGATCCAGTTGAGGTCGATGTCTTTCGCCTCAGCCATCGCGGTCATCGTCCCGTCGCGAAGCACGACGGCGAAGTCGGTGATCAGCAATGCCTCTTCGAGGTGATGCGAGATATAGACGATCGAAACGCCGCGCTCGGTCAAATCGCGAATGACCTTGAACAAGACCTCGACCTCGGTCGCGCTCAGCGCCGAGGTCGGCTCGTCCATGATGAGAATGCGCGAGTTGATCTGCAGCGCGCGCGCAATCTCAACGAGCTGCTGTTGTCCTAAGCGCAGATCCTCGACCAAGGTCGTCGGGTCGATCTCCTCGGCCTCCAGGTCGGCCATGAGCGCTCGCGTTTGACGTTCCTGCTCGGCGAAATTGACGCCGGTCGGAGTCTCGAGCTCGCGCCCCATGAAGATGTTGTCGCTCACGCTGAGGTTCGGCGCGAGGCTGAGCTCTTGGTGGATGATCGAGATACCGCGCAGCCGCGCGTCGGACGCCGAAGTGAAGCTGACGACGTTACCGTCGAGTTCGATCGATCCGGAAGTCGGCGCCTCGACTCCGGACAGAATTTTCATCAGGGTCGATTTGCCCGCCCCGTTTTCGCCGAATAGCGAGGTGACGCGGCCGCGATGCACCTCGAACGCAACGCCCTTGAGTGCGTGCGTGCTGCCATAGATCTTCACGATGTTGTGCGCGGCAAGCACGACATCGCCGGTGGAACCGTTGCGAGCCGCGCCGTTGTTCATAGCACGTCCAGCTTCGCCGGCGTAACGAGCCACGTCGTGGGGTCCGTCAGCTGGAAAGATCCGACGACCGAGATGCGCTTTCCGCTCAACGTACCGGTGTCGACCTTCGACAGCACTTCCTTTTTGAGTTCGGCGATCAGCGCACCGCCGGCGTTCTGATACTCCATCTGATTGTGGAATTGCGCGAACGCGATCGTGCCGGTCGCGTCGCGCAAATCCATGCCGCTGATGAACGGGCCGGTTTGCACCTGCACCGTGACGTTCTTGGGCATGCCGTCGATGCGCACGTTATAATTGCCGGAATCACCCTTTCCGACGACCCCGGTGAACTTCACGCACATCTCGGCGCCGGCGGTCGCCGGCACGCCGTACTGCTTCTCCGCCGCCGCGCGGTTTTTCGCGATCGCCGCGGCGAGCTTGGGTGCATCCACCGCGCGTTTGATAATCTCGGCCTGCACCTTCGGAAAATTCGCCGGACCGTATGCTTCGGCCGAGAACGTGCCCGGGGCAACGCTCAGCTCGGATCCGATTTTGACGACCTTGGTGTTGAGCGCCATCGCCACCAGCAACACCAGCACGCCAGCCGCGAAGATCGCCCGACGCACATTCGACCGGCTGCGCTTGAGCGCAACGGCGCCCGCCGTCGCGTTCATGATGCGGTCGCGCCGTCGGCGTTCGCGGGTGCGCCGAGGAATCGAGCGCACCCAACGAGGTGAAGCGAGTTTCGCGTGTCGTGCATGCCGCTTGCCTCCCGTTACGAAATCTAGGGCGTTAAGATCGCTTTGATGGAACCGCTGCCGCCTTCCATCTTCGCGAACGCTTCGGCGTACTGCGAGAGCGGAAACCGATCGGTGACCACGCCGTCCATTTTCGCGCTGCCGTCAGCCAGACCGGCGATCGCGGCGGGCCACATGCGTGCACCTAAATGCGCTCCGAGGACGTCGAGTTCTTTCTCCTCGCCGATAATGCTCCAATCGACGGTCACCGGAGCGCCGAAGACGCTGTATTCGAGAAACCGGCCGAGCTTGCGCAGCAGCATCAAACCCTGCTCCACGCCTTTGGGCGTCCCGGTCGCCTCGATATAGACGTCGCACCCGTAGCCGTCGGTTAGCCGGCCGATCTCAGCTGCCACGTCAGACTCGCGTGGATTCATCACGATTGGTGCACCGAGCGACTTTGCGAGCGCCAAGCGTTTGGGATCCAAATCGAGCACGACCACCGTCGCCGGCTTACGTGCAAGCGCCGGACCAATCATCCCAAGACCAAGCGTCCCCGCGCCGGCGATCACGACGACGTCGCCCGCTTCGATACGGGCGCGCTCCACGGCATGAAACGCGCACGAAAGCGGTTCGACCAGTACGGCCAGCTCGAGCGGTAAATCGGGCGGCAGTTTGTGCACGACCGAGGCGACGGTCAACTTCATGAACTCCGCCATCCCGCCATTCACCTCGGGCTGAAAGCCGAAGATGTTGTGCACCTCGCACATCCAGTACGAGCCCTTCTGACAGAACCGGCATTTGCCGCACGGCACGATTTGTTCGGCCACGACGCGGTCGCCGACATTGAGGCCGCTCGCGGCCCGCTCGTCGCTGATGTCGACGATCGTGCCGAAGAACTCGTGGCCCGGAATGACCGGCGTTTTCACGAACGGCTTACCGCCCGGGCGGCCCCAATAGCGCTCGGCGCCGTGCAGCGTTTTGACGTCCGAGGTGCATACGCCGCAGGCGTCGACCTTGATGATCACCTCGCCGTGCGAGATCCGCGGTTTGGCGACTTCCTCGAGCCGGAAATCATTGATGCCGTGATTGACCACGGCTTGCATCGTGTCGGCCATGTTGTACTCCTTTGATCCGCCGCTACGTCGCGGCCGCTTTGAGCACGCGTTCGAACCCGTCGGGCGTCCAGGCCGCGCGTCCGACAAACAATCCATCAATTCCCGGTAGCCGCGCGTAACGCTGCGCCGAATCGGCATTGACGCTGCCGCCATAGAGGAGCGGCGTCGGTCCCAGCAGCTCGCGCAGAGCCGCCGTCACTTCGGCTACCGCGCCGGGGTCCGCGGCTTGGCTTCCGGCGCCGATTGCCCAGATCGGCTCGTACGCGACGATCACCCGCGAGCGGTCGGCAATGCCGTCCAAAGCGAGCCTGGCCTGGCGGAGCACGGTCTCGGCGGCGGCTCCGCAACGCCGTTCTTCGGCGGTTTCGCCGACGCACAGAATCGCGCGCAGTCCGTTCAGCTCGGCGGCCTCGAGCTTGCGCCGGATCAGCGCATCGTCCTCGCCGAAAGCCCGGCGGCGCTCGGCGTGGCCGACGAGGACCAGGTCGACTTCGAGAGCGCGGAGCATGCGGGCCGAGATCTCCCCCGTATACTCACCCGAGGGCGCCCAATGGAGATTCTGGGCGCCCAGCCAGATGTTCGCCGCGTGTGCGACGCCGGCCGTCGACGCCAACGACGTGAAGGGTGGAATCACGAAGAGTTGCACGTCGCCTCGGGCGATGGGCGCGAGACGCGCAACGAACTCGGCGGTTTCGCCGGCCGTCTGGTGCATCTTGAGGTTTGTCCCGAAGTAGCGCGGGCGCGGGTTTCTGTTCATCATTCGGCCAAGAGCGCTCCCGCCGAGCGGCGAAGTGTACCCCGACAAGCGATGACCGTGCAAATCCGGGCAGAACTTCCTGCTTTTTTTGCACGATTTTGCTTCATACTGCATGAATTTTAACTGAACTGGAAAACTTCCTTTCATGATCGGTACGGAACGCCTGAAAGAAATCGTCGCCTTGGTCGAGCGTCACGGCCTTGTCCGCACCTTCGAACTGAGCGAATCCTTCGGCGTCACGCTCTCGACGGTCCGCCGCGACCTGGAGGTCCTCGAGGGGGAGGGGCTGCTGCGGCGCGTCCACGGGGGAGCGGTGAGCCTGCGCGGCCGCGGCTATGAATCGCCGTATCCGACACGATCCGTAAGCAATATCGATGGAAAACGCGCAATTGCGCGCAAAGCGGCGTCGTTCGTCTCGGAAGGCGCCAGCATCGCCCTCGACGTCGGCTCGACTGCCTTGCAGCTCGCCTTCGAGCTCAAGGCACACCGGCACTTGACCGTCGTGACCAACAATCTGCGCGCGGCGGTCGAACTTGCGGAGGAGCCGTCGCACCGCGTCTTGGTGACCGGCGGACTGCTGCGCTACGGGGAGTTATCGGTGGTGGGGCATCTGGCGGAGCGCGTCTACACCGAGTTTTTCGTGGACCAGCTGTTCTTGGGCGCCGCCGGAGTCGCGGCCCGCGAAGGCGTGACCGATTTCAACATCGAGGAAGCGCTGGTCAAGAAATGCATGCTCGCGCAAGCCAAGGAACGATTCTTGCTCGTCGATCAAACCAAATTCGAGCGCGTCGTTCTCACTCAGGTTTGCGCGCTGGGACAAATCAATCGATTGGTGACCGACGCGCTGCCGCCGCCTGAGCTCCGCCGTCAACTGCAGGAAGCCGGCGTCGAAGTCATCGTCGCAGACTAGCCGGTCGCAGGCGACACCGATGATCTCTCCGTAGCGCGAACGAAAATCGATGCGGTGTAAGCCCCAATACACGCGGGCGAACCCGAGCAGTCCATAATGGCGGCATGCGCACGACGATCGCAATCGGTTTTGCCTGCGGAATCGCGTGCGCGGCGGTGGTATGGATCTTTGCGCATCCGTTTGCATGGTGGGTGCTGCTCGCCGGCGGAGCGGCCGGTGCCGCGTATGCCGCGGCCGCGCCGTCTTCGAGCGCGATGCTCGAAGAAGTCGTAAGCGCCGCAGCGCTCGCGATCCCGCTGTGGGCGATGCTCGAAGTAATCGTCGTCCCGTTGGCCGGCGGGCAACCGCCGGCGTGGACGAACGTGGGCATGCGCGCCCTCTTTCCATCGTTGATCGGATGGATCGGCTTCGGCTGCGCGCTCGGTTTGATGCTGCATGCCGTTCGCAAATTTGCCCCGCTCGCCGCCGGCTCGCCGAACGCGGCGGCCAATCGCGCCCCGGCGCGCATCGTGATTCTCGGCGGCGGCTTCGCAGGCATGACGACCGCAGCAAAACTCGAGCGTGCACTGGGCGCGGATCGCTCGGTTGAAATAACGTTGGTGAGCGATACCAATGCGCTGCTCTTCACGCCGATGTTGGCCGAAGTTGCCGGCGGCAGCATCGAGCCCACGCACATCAGCAGTCCGTTACGCACGAGCCTACGCCGAACGAAAGTTGTCCGCGCAACCGTCAACCGGATCGACCTGGATGCTCGAATGATCGACATCGAATCGCGGGACGGCACCGGACTATGCCGTCAAATATCGTACGATCATCTCGTGCTGGCACTCGGCGCCGTCTCCAATTTCTTCGGCGAGGAGCGGATCGCGCGCGTCGCGCTCGATTTCAAATCGCTCACCGACGCGATTCGCATCCGCAATTGGATCATCGCGCTGATCGAACGCGCCGATCTCGAACCCGACACAGCGCTTCGCCGTGCCCTGCTGACGTTCGTCATCGCCGGCGGCGGGTTTGCCGGCGTCGAATTGGCCGGCGCGCTCAACGACTTTGCAAGGGGTGTCGTCGCCGACTATGGCAGCCTGAGCGCGAGCGACGTCAGCGTCGTGCTCGTCCACGCCCGCGAGCGCATCTTGCCCGAATTGAGTCCGACGTTGGCGAAATACGCGCAGTCGCGCATGACCGAACGCGGCGTGCGCTTCGTCCTCGAGACGCGCGTCACCGATGCGTCATCCACTTCAGTGAGCCTCGCCTCAATGAGCCGGGCCTGCGCGGAGACGATTGCGAGCTATACGCTCATTTGGACGGCGGGCACGGCACCGAATCCGCTCCTGACGACGCTCGATGTCCCTCGCGACGGACGCGGCGCCGCCTTCGTCAACGCGAACCTGGCCGTCGCCGAACGCACGAACGTCTGGGCTTTGGGCGACTGCGCTGCGGTACCGAACGGCCGAAACGGCACGTATCCGCCGACGGCACAGCACGCGCTGCGTCAAGCGGCTTGCCTCGCAAGCAACATCCGCGCGACGCTGCGCGGCGAGCCGCTCGAGCGCTTCGCGTTCGAGTCGCTGGGCTCGTTGTGCGTCATCGGACACCAGCTCGCGTGCGCCGAGATTCGTGTTCCGTTCGGCGGACGCAAACTGCTGTTCTCCGGCGTGTTTGCGTGGCTGCTTTGGCGCGCGATTTACCTGAGCAAATTGCCGGGCTTCGATCGCAAAGCACGTGTCCTCGTTGATTGGGTCACCGAATTGCTGTTCCCGCGCGACACCGTGCAAACGATCGACGTCGCGTGAAAGTGCGTGGACTCCCGGGGAGCGGTGCCGGCCTGATGTGGGCCGCTGCCGGCGCCTTTCTGATCTGGATCGCCGCGAGCGGCTTCACGATCGTCGCGTTGCGCGCCCAAAGCGATCCATCCGCGATGATGGACGTCATCCGGGAGCGTTTCCCGCTGCTGGTCGCCCTCGTCGTGGCTGCTGCCCCGCTCGGACTTACCGCGGGCGCGGTCGGTCGGATCGGCGGCCCCGCGGCCGGACGGTTCAGCCTCGCGCGCGCTCTTTGCGCGGGCGGATTCGCTGGCCTCGCCGGCGGCTGGGCGTTCGGCAAATGGATGGAGCAGGCCGGCTTCTTTCCGCTCGTCGCCGGACTCATCCGGTCGGACTCCGCGATGGTGGGCGCGACATTGCATTTCCTCATCGCCGGGATCATCGGCGCAACGTTCGGCCTGCTCTTTCAGCGCGAGATTCGCGGCTTGGGCTCGAGTCTTGCCTGGGGTGCCGCCTACGGCATCGTCTGGTGGTTCGTCGGAGCCCTCACGCTGCTGCCGCTCCTGACGGGTCATCGGCCGGACTGGACGTATGCGCACGCGGCGGTGCTGTTCGGTTCGCTCGTCGGTCACATCGTCTACGGCCTCATCGTCGGCCTGTTCTATGCTGCCGTCGACGGAGCATGGACATGGCTCTTCGAGCGCTCCGACCCGCTCAATCGGGAGATCGAAGGATCGGGCGTGTCGGCGCTGTCGGCGCTCCTGCGCGGCGCGGCGGCGAGTCTGCTCGGCGGGTTGCTGTTCAGCCTAGTGATGCTGGCGACGGGAACGCTCCCGCGCGTCGCTCGGCTCGTCGGCGGAACATCACCGGTGCTTGGATTCGCCGTGCATCTCATCATCGGCGCGCTCATCGGGGCGACCTACGGGCTGCTCTTTCATCACGAAGCGACCGATGGCCGTGCCGCCGTTGCTTGGGGTTCGCTTTACGGTCTGTGCTGGTGGTTTCTCGGCCCGCTGACGCTCTTCCCGATTCTGCTCGGCGGAACGTTTACTTGGACTACCGCAGCGGCAAGCGCGCAGCTTCCCTCGCTGCTCGGACACCTGATGTACGGCATCGCGCTGGCGCTCGCGTTTCGCGCGCTCGAACGGCGCCATTTGCAAGAGCTCTTCGTCGACGAACGCTTGCATCGCCGCTGGGAGCGGCGTCGCCGCCCGGCCGGGACATCGGCGCCGGCCGTCTGGCTCTTTTTCATCGGCACCAGCGTCGTGTTGCCGATCATCCTGGGATAGCGGGTTGCGGTGCGCGCAACCCCGCTACGGTGCTTGCGGCGCCGGCGAGCGGTAACCGCAGTGAAAGATGCACGGAAACGGACCGGTATGATTGAGCCGGGCGCAGCGGACCGCTGCGGCTCCGTGCAGACGAACGAAGAGCGCCGCGGCGGACAACATGCCTGCCAGCGGCGCGGTGTAATAGATCCAAACGAACTCCCAGCGATGCGCGACGAGCGCCGACGCGGTCGTTCGGGCGGGATTGAGGCTGACTCCCGACAACGGCGCCGCAAGCGTGACGAAGGTGGCGATGCAGACGGCCGCCGCCAGGCCGGTAAAGCGCGGATAGGGCTGGCGGGCGTTCGAGACGTTCAATACCACGGTCATCAGCACGAATGCGAGTACCGCTTCGGCGGCGAAGGCGACGACCGGGCCGCGCGGACCGGGCAACGTGACGATGCCGTTGACCGGCGGACCGGTGAGTGCCGTCCGCGCCAGTGCGGTCAGCAGCGCTAGGCCGGCCGCCGCGCCGGCAAATTGCGCGATGACGTAGCCGATGGCGTCATGCGGCGCGACTTTGCCCAGCCACATGTAGGTGATCGTCAGCGCCGGATTGCAGTGCGCGCCCGACCGCGCACCCCAGGGGGAATAGACGACGGCCATCGCCGTCAAACCGGCGAGCGTTCCCGCAACGGTCCGGCGCAGCAGCGGATGGGTGGCAAGCATGGCTTCCATCGCTGCCGGCAGGTAGGCCAAACCGACCGCGACCGCGCCGGCGGCGAAGACGATCGTCCCCAAACCCCACGCTTCGATGAGATAGTGCGGCCAGTGCGCGCGCAGCACCGTCATCGCTTTCCGTTAGCGCTCGCCGGTCGCCGGATCGTCGTCGGCCGGGATGAAATGCCCCGGCCGCCATTCCAGCGCACTGCGCAAGATATGGCGCAACGCCAGCAAACCGCGCGTATACGGTTCGCGCAGCACATCGAACAGCTCGAGCAGCGAGGCGATCGTCGCGTCCGGCTGAACAAGCCCCGGCGGAAAAACCGACGCTCCACGATTCACCCAAATGGTGCGCAAGCCGGCCGCCGCGGCCGGCACGATTTCGCTCTGCGCATTGCTGGCAACGAACCAAATCCGATCCGCCGGAAGCAGCAAGACCTCGGCGACGCGGGCAAAGGCAGCCGGTGAGCTCGCCGCAACGCCCAGATCTTCTGCGAAGATGATCGATCCGTCGAAACCGGCGAGATCGGCCTTGCGCTGGTCGATGGGTGCCCAGCCGCCGCCCAGCGCGATGCGCGGAACCCGCAGTTCGGCCAGGCCGCGCAATGCCGGCGTGACGTCTTCGAACGGAACGAAACGTTCTGCGACGGCGCTCGCGGCCGACATCCGGAAGAGCGCCTCGAGCCAACAGACATCCTCAGCGCTCAACAGGGAGGGTGCAAACGCGGCGGCAAATGCCTCGCTCAGCGCAACCGGACTGCCGAAAGAGGCGCCGTCGGCACGTGCCATTCGCTCGACCGCCGCTGCATCGAAGCCGAGCCGGCGCTGCGCCGCGAATTCATGCACGACGCGCTCGAACACCAGCGCTTCGATTCCGGGCGCAATCCCGAAGGTTTCGTGCAATGCAAACGCCACCCCAATCATCGAGCGGCACCGCAACCGGCCTGGCAACGCCGGAAAATAAAGTGTGGTATCTGAAACATTCGCGCCTCTTCGAGCGCGCGAGCGATGAAACCATCGCATTCTGCGAACATCTTTTCGTCCAGCACGTCTGCACGAAAGGCTACACGCTTTTTCAACCCGGTGACGCAGCCCACTTCGTGTATTTGGTGAAGCGCGGAACGGTGCGCATCGTGCGCCGCACCTCCGACGACAAAGACATCCTGATCGCTATCCTCGGGGCGGGCTGTATCTTCGGTGAGGAAGTCGTCTTTTCGAAGGTCGAACGGACGACGTTGGCGATCTGCATGACCGAATCGCTGCTGTGCATGGCGCGCGCCGAGCACGTGTACGGCCTGCTCACGCGCTTTCCGCAGCTGGCCGTCAACGTGGCCAAGTACCTTCACGAGCAGCGCGATAACGCGCTGGCGGTCGCCGAGGACCTGGCCTACTTGAAGGTTCCCGAGCGCCTGGTGCGGCTGTTCGACCGGCTCGCGCACGAATACGGGAAGCCCGTGAGCGACGGCGTTCTGCTCGACATCCGCTTGACTCACGCCGATTTGGCCTCGCTGATCGGCAGCACGCGCGAGACGATCTCGGTCCAGCTCGCGCAGCTCGCGCTCGACGGGCGGATCCGGCTCGACGGCCGTTCGATCGTCGTGCGCCGGCCGCCCATGAACTGAGTTACCGCGCCCCATCGATGACGGCGATCACCGGACAATTCACCACGAAGCCCACCGGGCCGATCGGTTTCCCGCCGGGTCCGCTCGTTTCGCTCGCAACGCTGCCGACCTCGGCTAGGCTGGTAAGGACGCGATCGCGATGGGCGGCGAGCGCGCTGCTCTTCCACACCACCACTTGCACGTTCCACAGCGGCGAGTAGGCCGCGGCCGTCGGACCGGCCGGGAACGTCGAAAGCACGTTGAGCGCGGAGCCCAACCGGGCGACATTCGCGGCCGTCGCCGGCAGGCTCAGATTTCCGTGCAGCGCGACGAACGCCAAACCTTGACGCGAACCGTTCGCGACGACGTCGATCGGCACGATGCCGGCTCGCGCTTTGAGTGCCGGAACGTACGTCGCGCGTTCGACCGTCGCGGCGCCGGGATCCGACGCTTCGGTACTCAGGTAAACGACGCGTTTCCCGTCAAAAAAGCCCTTGACCAGGGCCAGCGTCACGGTTTTCTTGACGGTGTCGATCGCGACGACCCGGTCTTCGGTATCGGCGTGCGTCCGGACGTCGAACGGTCCGTTGCCGGTCGCGACGATCGGCGCATTGACGATCGCCGAACCGATCTTCAAGAACGGCGTATATCCGCTGCCGGCGGTGGCTCCCGGCATTGCCGACGTGGGCGGGAATCCAGTCGCGCTCGCAACGTACGAGCGCTTGGGTCCGAAGGCCGGAGCACCGGGATAGGCGATCGCACCTCCTGACTCCGTGGCCGTGCCGACGCAGTTGCCGCAGCCGCTGCCGACGCCGGCGAGCAACGGGGCGAAAACGGCTCCGCGCCGCTGCGCATCGGCCTTGTCGGATGAATCAGTAACGATATACCAGACCGTCGCCCCGTGTGCGGTACCGCGATGCAGCGGCAGCGTTACGATCCCGGCCGCGGGATCGACGGAGATCGCACTGGGGAGCAGGATGTTCGTTCGAGCAAGCGGCGCGGCACTTGCCGCCGGCAGGATGGAAAGCGCGGCAGACAGCGTGAACGTTGCGGCCGTCAGCGCGCGAAGGAGTGCATTCATCATGGCGGCAGCATGACACACATCGTGTTCTGCCGCTGTAACGCCGCTTAACACTCGGTGCCGGCGATCTGCGCTATCCTGGGTACAATCCAACTGATGTTTGCGAGGTCCCGTGAAAGCAGTGGCAGTTTTTCGCAGCGGCGAGCAGGGAGCGCGTCTGATCGACATCCCAGCGCCGCGGCTGGACGACGTTGATGATGGCCGGGGTGTCCTCGTCCGCGTGCTGCGCGTGGGCGTCGACGGCACCGACAAAGAAATTCTCTCGGGCGAGTACGGCGCTCCGCCGCCGGGCGATCCGTATTTGATCACGGGTCATGAAAGTTTCGGCGTCGTCGAAGATATCGGCCCGAACGTTGCCGGCATCCGGCGCGGCGACTACGTCGTGGCGACGGTTCGGCGTCCGGGATCGAGTCTCTACGATACCATCGGAACCTACGACATGACGACCGACGCCGACTATTTCGAGCGCGGCATCAATTTGCGCCACGGCTTTCTCGCCGAGTTCTATGTCGACGACCCGCAGTTCATCGTCACGGTGCCGCCCGAATTGCGCGAGGTCGGCGTCCTGCTCGAGCCGGCCAGCGTGATCGAAAAAGGCATCGCGCAAGCATACGAGATCCAACGCCGGTTGCGCGTTTGGCGGCCGGCGACGGCGCTCGTGCTGGGAGCCGGCACGATCGGGCTGCTGGCGACCATGGCGTTGCGGCTGCGCGGCCTCGACGTCCACACCTTCGCACGCGAACCGCAGCCCACGCGTAACTCCGAACTCGTCGAGGCGATCGGCGCACACTACCACCACACCGCAACGCGGGGACTCATCGAAACGGCGCATGCGCTGCCGAACGCCGATCTGATCTTCGAGGCGAGCGGCTCGTCACCGCTGACCTTCGAAGCGCTCGAGGTGCTGGGAAAGAACGGCGTGCTCGTCGTGTCGGGGGTCTCCGGCGGAGACCGGCGCATCGAGATCCCCGCCGATCGGATCGCGCTCGACTTCGTGCTCGGCAACAAAGTGATGGTCGGGACGGTGAACGCCAACCGCGAGTATTTCGAGACGGCGGTAAGCGATCTGGCGCGCGCGCAAGCGACGTGGCCCGGCTGGGCGCAGCAGCTCATCACGCACCGCGTCGCCGGACTCGAACGGTTCGACGAGCTGCTCGATCTGCTCGCACACGGCCGCGGCGTCATCAAAGCCGTGTGCGAAATCGGAGCTCCCGGATGAACGCCGAACGCGAGCGGCTCGCGCGTGCGCGCATGCATCGCGAGCATTGGTATCGTTGGGGCCCCTATCTGGCCGAACGCCAGTGGGGAACGGTGCGCGAAGATTACAGCCCGGACGGCGGGGCTTGGGCGTATCTACCGCACGATCACGCGCGTTCGCGCGCGTACCGCTGGGGCGAGGACGGCATCGGCGGGATCAGCGACAACCACCAGCGCTTGTGCTTGGCGGTGGCACTGTGGAATGGGAACGACCCGATTCTCAAAGAACGGCTCTTCGGTTTGTCCGGACCAGAAGGCAATCACGGTGAAGACGTCAAGGAGTATTACTACTACCTCGACAACACGCCAACGCACGCCTACATGCGCATGCTGTACAAGTATCCGCAAACGGCGTTCCCGTATGCCCGGCTCGTCGCCGAAAACGCGCAGCGTTCGCGCACCGAGCCCGAATTCGAGCTCGACGCGACCGGCGCGTTCGACGGCGATCGCTACTTCGACGTAACCGTCGAGTACGCGAAGGCCGCCCCGGACGACATCCTCATGCGGGTCACGGTGACCAACCGCGGACCGCAAGCCGCGCGCATCGACGTGTTGCCCACCCTCTGGTGCCGCAACACCTGGGCCTGGCAGCCCCGAAGCGAACGTCCGCTGCTCGAACGCCGCGCCGACATCGCCGGCGCGGCGGTGATCGGCGCCGACGTGCCGGGCCTGGGCGCGGCGTGGCTGTACGCGCAGGAACCCGACGAACTGCTCTTCACCGAAAACGAGACCAATAACGAACGCCTCTTCGGCTCGCCCAACGCGGTGCCGTACGTGAAAGACGCCTTCCATGCGTACGTGGTAAACGGCGACGACGGAGCCGTCAATCCGGCGCAGCGCGGGACGAAAGCGGCCGTTCGTTGGCAACGCGACATCCCGGCCGGCGCAAGCGCAACGTTCCGGCTGCGGCTGTGCGAGCGAGCCCACGAAGAGCCTTTCGGCTCATCATTCGAGGCGACGTTCGTGCAACGGCAGCGCGAGGCGGACGAATTCTATCACGACGTCAATCCGTTTCGGATCAGCGACGACGGGCGCAGCATTCAGCGCCAAGCCTTCGCCGGACTCTTGTGGAGCAAGCAGTGGTACCACTTCGTCATCCGCGACTGGCTGAACGGCGATCCGGCGATGCCAGAGCCTTCCGGCGCGCGCCGCGGCGGCCGCAACACCGAATGGGAGCATCTCTACAGCGATGAGATCCTTTCGATGCCCGACAAGTGGGAGTACCCGTGGTTCGCCGCCTGGGATCTTGCCTTCCACGTCGTTCCCTTTGCGCTCATCGATCCCGACTTCGCCAAACGCCAATTGCTCAACCTGACGCGCGAATGGTTCATGCACCCCAGCGGTCAGTTGCCCGCGTACGAGTGGGCGTTCGGCGACGTGAACCCGCCCGTCCACGCCTGGGCCGCGTATCGCGTCTTCAAGATCGACGAAAAGATGAGCGGCAAGGCCGACTTCGTCTTTCTCGAACGGGTCTTCCAAAAACTACTGCTGAACTTCACCTGGTGGATCAACCGTAAGGACCATTCGGGGCGCAATGTCTTTCAGGGCGGCTTCTTAGGCTTGGACAACATCGGGATTTTCGACCGCAGCGCGCCGCTGCCCACCGGCGGCCACATCGATCAATCCGACGCCACGAGCTGGATGGCGTTCTTCGCGCTGCTGATGATGCGCATCGCACTGGAGCTCACGAAATACAGCCGTTCGTATGAGGACATCGCCTCGAAGTTCTTCGAGCATTTCTTGCGCATCGCGCACGCGATCAACGAGCTCGACGGGATGGGGCTGTGGCATGAAGAGGACGGCTTCTACTACGACGTTCTGCACCGCGACGACGGATCCAAGACGCATATGCGCATTCGCTCGCTGGTCGGGCTGCTGCCGCTGCTCGCCGTCGAAACGCTTGAACCGGCGGACCTTGCGGCGAATCCCGAATTCGCTAAACGGATGGCGTGGTTCATCGAGAACCGCCCGGAGTTGAAGGCTTCGGTGGCCTGCATGGAAACGCCGGGATTGGGCGAGCGCCGGCTGCTCGCCGTGGTCTGGCCCAGCCGGCTCAAGCGCGTGCTGCAGCGCCTCTTCGATGAAACGGAGTTTTTCGGCGACTACGGTATTCGTGCCGTTTCGCGCAGCCATCGCGACCAGCCGTATACTCTGCGGGTCGGGACAAGCGAGTATGCCGTCGCGTACGAGCCGGCGGAGTCGTCGAGCGGTTTATTCGGCGGAAACTCCAATTGGCGCGGGCCGGTTTGGTTTCCGATCAACTATCTGCTGATCGAAGCCTTGCAGAAGTACCATCATTACGCCGGCGAGGCGTTGACGATCGAGGTCCCATCCGGCTCGGGGAACGGCATGCCGCTCTGGGAGGCCGCCAACGCAATCGCGCATCGGCTCATCGACATCTTCGCCCGCGACGAGCGCGGCCTGCGCCCCGTGTTCGGCGGCAACGAGCGGCTGCAACACGATCCGCATTGGCGCGATCACATCCTGTTCTACGAGTACTTTCACGGCGACAACGGGGCGGGGATCGGAGCCAGCCATCAAACCGGCTGGACCGCCCTCGTCGCCAAACTGCTGCAGCAATGCGCGGAGTATTGCGGCGAGGAAGTCGAGCCCTTGCGGGGTGCGACGCTGCCGGAGCAGCCGTTGCGCATGGACCCGCTCATAACGGCTACGCAAGCGCGCACCGGGCGTTAGGCCTCATTTGCTCGAGCAAACTTCGCCGCGATACTCCTAGCCGGGATGAACGCGAACGTCGTTCATGGCGCAGCGCCGCGCTCCTCAGCGAAGCTGTACCCGCGAACTTCGTCGATGGCGAGCTGATCCTCACCCATCGCGCGGAGCATCCGGAGCTGCTCGTGAGCCTCGGTTGCGCCGATTTTGCTCAGCGCAAAACCGACGTGGATGAGCACCCAGTCGCCCGGCCCGACGGCGCTCTCTTCCAATAGCCCGATGTTGACGTTGCGGCGCACGCCCGAGACGTCGACTTTCGCCAACATCGGCTGTTCCGCGAGCAGCTCGACGATTTGACCGGGAATTGCCAGACACATCGACGTTTTCCTAACTCAGTCGCGCGATGAGATGGAGGCGAACGTTGACTTCGGGCTGCACCGTGAACATCAAAAATCGCGGCGGCGTGATCCCGAAATCGCGAATGTCAACCTTGAGAGCGCCGCTCACGGTGATTTCGTCGCCGCCGCAAACGACCGTGAGCGTTCCGTCGTATTTGCGGACCCGGCCGCACATCGTGATGTCGCCGCTCGCCGCGTAGTTCGTTCCGCTGCCGGCGCGCAGGTCGCGCAGATCCGCGCGAATGAGCGGATTGCGTTTGCTGTCGAGCAGCTTCCACATCTCTTTGTCCTGCATGCCGTTGCCGGAGACCAGCCGCTCGATGGGAAATTCGACGTGCATCTTGGGCGGCGGATCGAGCGCGAGCGTGCCGTCCTCGCACAGCGCTTCGACAAAGCCCGTGAGCGCAGACCCTTTTCCGTGCACGCCGTGAAGCGTGCTCTTGGCGTCGAAATCGAGCGTGGATGCAGCCGTCTGCACCACGTAATGGCTACATTGTCGAGATGCGGGCATAGCGCACCACGTCGGCTTGGATCGCTTGGATGATGCCCGTTGCCTCACCGCGCGCCGAACCGCCGAACGAACCGAGTGCGTCGCGCAGCAAGATCAAACCTTGCTTGAACATCGGCGGATCGCCCGACATCGCGCGGATCCGATCGTATCTCTCGATGTCGGCGGTCACAACACCAAGCTGCCGTTCGGCGAACACCGCCGCCAGAAACGCGATCCCGCCGAACATCAAACCTCGGTACATAGCCGTTCCTCCCCTTGTTCCCGGAGCGCATTGACGACCCGCCGCACCAACGGCACCGCAGCTTCGACGGCACGCGTCGCCGTCGCCGTCATCTCGCCGCCCTCTTCAAGCGATTCGGGTTCGCAGCCGACGATGGTGATCGGCGGCGGCGCCCCGCCCAAACGGCGCACGAAGCCCAACACGCTGCCCAAGTCCATCCGGTGCGCATCGGGTTCCGCCGGTTCGATCGGCGCGCTGGGTTCGATGACGTACAGCGTGCCGGGTGCGCCGCCGCGCGACACGGCGTCGACGATGACGGCCGCTGCATAGCCGTCGAGCAACTCGAACGCGAGGTGCAATCCGCGAATGCCGAAATCTTCGCAGCGCGCGCCGGCGAGCGGTTCGCAGGCCATCCGCGCGAGAACCGCCGGTCCGAACGCGTCATCGGCGAAAAAGATGTTGCCGATCCCGGCCACGAGGATGCGCGGCTTCACCCGGGCGCTCCGACCGGTTCGACTTCGTCGGGCTCGAAAAAGAACGAGCGGCCGTACCACTGGTGGTATTCCGTTGCCGGATCGTCGTCAACGGTTACGGCGACATAGAGCTTCGCTTCGAGGTCCTGGTGAATCGCTTGCACCGTCGCGAGCTTGCCCGCCAAAAACATGTCCCACGCATCGGCCCGCCGCTTGGGAACAAGACGCACGCTGCTGCCTTTGGCAACCGGGATGCCGCCGATCTCGATCGAGCGGGGCGCCGACGGCGTGAACTCGGCGTGCGTTCGCGCAACGTCGGCAGCGCCGAACGCTTCGGCCCGATCCACGATCGCCCGCGCGCGCGGGTCGGTGGCACGTGCTTCGGCCCGTTCGGCGTCGGAAAGCGATAGGACGCTGAGGTTGAGCAGTTCGTCGATCTCGGTTCCGTCGAAAGCGTCGGCCCGGGTGTTCTGCGCGATTTGCGGAAAATCGGCCAGCACGATCGGTGACGAAAGGACGAGCGCCGCGCGTTGATCGTCGGCCTTGGGGTCGCCGACCAGAACGGGCCACGTGTGTTCGTTCACGCTCTTCGCCGCCGCCGCGAGCAACGGATCGGGCGGATCGATCGGCGACCAGAAGGCGCCCGGGCCGATGCCGATGAGCGTGTGCGCGGAAACGAACGCCGTGCGCATCACGACGCCGCGTTCGGGTGGGGGAACGACCTCGGACGTGTTCTCGACGCGCACCCGCAAGCGCGAGACGCGCACACCTTCGGACATCCCAGCGCGCTCGAGCGGCCGCACCGCGATGCACAGGCGGCCCGCGAGCGGCCAGCGCTGCCGAACGATCCGGCCGGCGAGCCTTCCGGCGGCATCGCGCAGCAGTTCGATCTGCCGGTCTCCCTCAAAGCAAATGGGAAATTCGGCCTGCGGCGCGCCCCCGGGCACAAAGGACGCCCCGACCTCACGTTCGATGCTTTCATCGAAGGTGAAATAGTGGACGCCGTCGACCGTGAGCGTCGCGACCGGCGCGAACGTCTCGCCGGTGCGCGCTTCGACGGTCCGCGACTCGACTTGGAGAAAGCGGAACAACACCTCGATGCGCGGATCGCCGGCCGACTCGAAGAGCACGTCGGTTTGCTGATGACCGTGTTCGCCCGTCCCCGCAGCCTCGTGCGCAACCGGGACGATCACGCCGAACTGCCAACGCAGCTTGTTCTTCGGCGCGGTCGCCGTGTACGGATAGAGCAGATACCCTTCGTAGAAGACCGCGTCGGCGATGCCGCGCGCAGCCGCGAAGTCGCTCGGATTCATCGGTGCTCCGTCTGCGCTCGTTCGAACAGGGCAGCCAGGGTTGCGTCCCACGAACGCAGTCCGCGGGCGATCCGGAACCGGTCGAGTTCGTCAAACACCTCGCTACTCACGCGCAGCCACGCGGTGTTGGGGAAATGCGCGTCCATCGACGCCCGCCAAACCGCGACCGGCAGACGGTACGTCGCTTCAGCTGACCAGGGGACGAGCTCCGCGGCCAGACCTTGGGCGCCTTCGACGAACACCGCACCGCTGAAATACAGCGCCAGCGGGATCTCGCCGCCGGCGAGCGCGCTGAGGTATTTGTCCGCGGCGACATCGAAATCGTAGCTGCACGGGATCGTGAGGTCGACTTCCGTTTGGCCGGTAAACGGTAAGACCGTCGTCGAAACATGCGTCCACAGCAGCGGTTTGAGCGTATCGCGATAACGGTCGACCGTTCCGAACAAATCGCGCAAGTGCTCGCTTTCGCTTGCTTCGTAGCGCCGCTTCTGCGCTTGGATCTGCACCTGCGTGCGCAAGGCAATCATGTGCACCCGCACGCCGGTCGACTCCACGATGCGTAAACGCAGCGCGAGCATCGGCGAAGCAGCATATGGTTGAGCGGCGGCGCCCGATACCGAAAACGCGAACGCGCTCACATTCGCCGTTCGATCGTCTCGAAAAACGCGTCGATGGCGCGCTTGACTTCCTCGCCGCCGTCGAACCCGCGCCATTTCACGCGAATGACCCCCACGAGTTCGTAGGCCGCGTCGATGGGAATCAGAAAGCAGTCCGTCGCAGCGCCGCGTCGCCGCAGCAGGATCGCTTCGACATCCGTCTGCAGGGTCGCGAGGAGGGGTTGGTTCTGCACGATTGTTTGCCAGTCATCGAGCGGCAGCTGCGACTCGGTGGCGCCGGCCGGGCCGGGGTAGAACGCAGCGAATTTGCCATCGACCGAGTTTTGAAAGAAAAACGCCAGGCCGATCGGGATCTGCAGCGCATCCCAGGCCGCTTCGCCGAACGCGAGATCGGCGATGCGCGCGTAACGCCGGGGCACCAGCTTGAATCGGCCCATCGCCGCGCCGTTGGGCTCGAAGGTCAGCGCGCAGGGACGGCAGCCGCACATGATCCGCCGGGCCTTCGTGTCGATGAGATGCGCGTGCTCGGGTCCGATTTCCAGCGCACAAAAATCGCAGCGTTCGCCGGCCGCCGCGGCACTGGGTTTGCGCAGCAATCCCGCCAGCGCTGAAAAGTCGGGACGAGCCTCGAGCGACACTTCAGACGCCCAGCGGAATCGCGATCCGCACCCGTTCGCCGTCACGAACGAGCGGGAACGGTTCGGCCGACCGCTTTGGGTTGTCGACGACGCGGCCGGCATGCACGACGTCGAAGCGCTCCGCGCACGCCGCGCAGCGCACGAACGGCCATTCCAAGCTCGCGTCGTCGAGCGCGCGGGTACACGACGGGCAGCGGTCGCGATAAGCGAACACGCTGTTCTCCCGGCGGACGAGCAGCACCGCGGTGTCCGAACAACGAACGTGGGCCAAGCCGCTGGTGGCCAGCGCGGACAATGATTCGAGCGCAACCCAATCGCTGTGCAGTCGCAGCGAATGCTCGTCCGCCCGCGTAACCTCCACACCTTCGGCGCGAACTTCGGCAATCTCGCCGACGCGCTCGAAGATTGCGGTTTCGACCGCATGTTTGAGCGTCGCCGCCGAGGATTGACAGCCGTCGCAGCTCCCGGCAAGCCGCACGTACGCGACGCCGTCTTCGACCCGCACGAGTTCAACGTTGCCCTCGTGCGACGCGAGATAGGGCCGAATCGCGTCGAGCGCCGCTTCGATGCGCTCTTCGATCGACAGCGGATGCAGACCGTGCAATTCCAACAGGCTGGCGACGAACGGGTCGCCGCAGAGCGCTGTGAAGATCGGCTCGGCACGCTCGCCGGCCGCTTCGTCGACGATCTCGAGAACGCGCTCAAGCCCTTCCCCGTAGAACGCGACGAGCGCGCGAACCAGCTCTTCCGAGCGTTCGCGCGCGCGCTCAACCGTCGGCGCGATTGCGACTTCCCGCAGCAGCTCCGTCACGCGGTCCATGCTCGCCCCCGGCGTGCGTTCGGCCATCCGGATCAGCCGAACGGGGCGAGGGGCGAGTGCACGGTCTCGATCGTCTTACCGCCGCCAACGTACATGTGGACGCCGCACGGCAGGCACGGGTCGAAGCTGCGCACGCTGCGCATGATGTCGATGCCCTTGAAATTCTCGGGACCGTTCTCCTCGAAGATCGGCGTGTTCTGCACGGCGTCCTCGTACGGTCCGGGCGTTCCATAGGTGTCGCGAGGATTGGCATTCCAGGGTGTCGGCGGCCACGGATGATAGTTTGCGATCTTGCCGTCGCGGATGACCATGTGGTGCGAGAGCACGCCCCGCACCGCTTCGGTGAAGCCGCAGCCGATCGCATCGCTGGGAACCGTGAACGGTTCCCACGTGCGCGTCCGCCCGGCGTGCATTTCCTCGAAGGCTTTGTCAAGAAAATGGAGTGCCGCGGCGGCCGCGTAGGCTTGAAAGTACGTGCGTGCGCGGTGGCGCTCGATCGTATTCGAGTATTTGGGCGTCTTCCACTCGAAGCTTACCGGTCCGCGCAGCGCGCTCTTGGGCAGATTAATGATCACGCTAGTGCCGGTCGCTTTCAGGTAGCCGATGTCGACCAGTCCCGAGAGCGCCGTCGACCACAGGCGCGCGAGCGGACCGCCGCCGGTATCGAGCGCGAGGTGATCCTTTCCGTCGAACCAGCGCGGCGACATGACCCAGCTGTATTGTTCGGCGAAGTTGCGCTTCTTGGGCGTTGGCAGCGTGTGCATGTTCCACGGATGACGCCGGTCGACCGGATTCCCCAGCGGATCTTTGCTGACGAACGTCTCTTCATTGGCCCAATCATCGTAGAACGAACTGCCGAGCAAAATGCGAATCCCCAGGTTGATCTCGACCAAGTCGTTAGTCACGAGCTTCCCGTCGACCACCACGCCCGGCGTCACGAACATCTTGCGGCCCCAGCG
>JBEKHC010000032.1:0-49113 GCA_050012475.1 Candidatus Velthaea sp. | reverse complement strand
AAAGATACTGCGACAACACCAATATACACCACACATAAAACTCATTCCATAAAACACTCTATTCCACTAACGGTACCTCCATCACTTCGATCTTGTCGCGGGCCGGCAGCTTCGCCGGATTGTCGATGGTCGCCACCGTTCCGTCGGTGAGCGTCACGCGGAAGACGACCGACGGCGACGTCGCGATCAGATCGAGATTGTAGTTGCGCTCGAGCCGCTCTTGCACGATCTCCATGTGCAGCAGACCCAGGAATCCGCAGCGAAATCCGAAGCCTAACGCAATCGAGGATTCGGGCTCGAAATGCAGCGCCGAATCGTTGAGCGCCAACTTTTCGAGCGCGTCGCGCAAGTCGGATACCTCGACGCCTTCGTTGGGATAGAGCCCGCAATAGACCATCGGCACGATCGGCTTATAACCGGGCAGCGGTTCGAGTGCGGGATTCGCCGCCTCGGTGATCGTGTCGCCGACATCCATCTCGCCCAGCGACCGAATGTTGGCGATCACGTAACCGACGTTGCCGACCTCGAGTTCGCCGGTCTTGACCATCCCCGGTTTGAACACGCCGACTTCATTGGCTTCGTAGACGCGCTTGTGCGCCATCGACATGAACTTCGAGCCCGCTTTGAGCGCGCCGTCGACGACGCGCACGTAGGCCACGACGCCGCGATACGGATCGAATTGCGCGTCGAACACCAAGCCGCGCAATTGATCGGTGCGGCCGGTCGGCGCCGGAATCCGATGCACGATCGCTTCGAGAATCTCGCTGATGCCGAGGCCTTCTTTGGCGCTGGCCAGAATCGCGTCGCTGCCCTCGATGATGAGCAGTTCCTCGATCTCTTTCTTCACCTTCTCGGGATCGGCGGCCGGCAAATCGATCTTGTTGATGACCGGGATGATCGTCAGATTGCTGTCCAGCGCGAGGTGGTAGTTCGCCAGCGTCTGGGCCTCGATGCCCTGCGCGGCGTCGATCACCAGCAATGCCCCTTCGCAGGCCTTGAGCGAGCGCGAGACTTCCGAACTGAAATCGACGTGTCCCGGCGTGTCGATGAAGTTGAGTTCGTACGTTTGCCCATCTTGCGCGATGTAGGAGAGCGTGACGGGATGCATCTTGATCGTGATCCCGCGCTCGCGTTCGAGGTCCATCGCGTCGAGCATCTGCTCGCCGATCTGACGCTGCTCGATCGTCCGGGTGACCTCAAGCAAGCGATCCGAGAGCGTCGTCTTCCCGTGATCGATATGCGCGATGATGCAGAAGTTTCGCACGTTCGCCGGGCTTTTGATCGCCGGGGCGATTTGACGGGGTTCGATCACAAGTTGGCTGTTCGACGATCTCTGTTAAAAAACCGGGCAGGCATAACGCGCGACGATCGCGCCGTTCACCCACTGAATGACCAAGATAACGACCAGGAACGAAAGGTCGAACCCGCCCAGAGGCGGGATGATGCGCCGGACCGGGACGAGCACCGGCTCGACCAGCCGGGCGACTACGTCGCTCCAGCGCCCGCGGATGCTAGGCACCCACGACACCAGCGCGTACACCAGCATCAGCAGCAGATAGGCGTTGAGGATATAGTAGATCGCGCCGTAGACGTGACATAAGGGATCCATGCCCTACTGTACGCCGGGATTTTGCGGAAGTGTCGCCATGATTTTCGGCGGGACGCCGTTGAGGAAGGGCAGCGGATCGATCGCGACGCCGTCGTGCATCACCTGATAATGCAGGTGCGGACCGGTTGATTCGCCGGTCGAGCCGGCCGCCGCGATCTGCTCCCCTTTGACGACATGCTGCCCGACGGCCACGCCGATGTGCGACAAATGGCAATACCAGGTGTGATAACCATTGCCGTGGTCGATATCGATTTTGTTGCCGAAGCCGCCTTCCCAGCCGGCGGACGCGACGGTCCCCGAGGCTGCGACGTGCACCGGCGTCCCGTAATCGGCCGCCAGGTCGAGCCCTTTGTGGAACTCGGGGAAAGGGTCGGTGCGCCAGCCGAAAGCCGCGTTGATCCCGCCGCCCGTCGGATTGAGCGAGGGAATCGCGGCCAGCGTCCGCGCCCGCGCCATCGAAGCCAGCCGCCGCAGGTTGAGGACACGTTTGGCCAAACCGGCCAGGCGCTCGGCTTGCACCTGCGCCTGGGCGGACGTCCGCGCCAGGTCTCGCATACGCTGCACGATTGCCGCGTCGCCCTGGACCTCGGCCTGCTCGATCGCGGCGTGAATTCGGCTCGCTTGGTCTGTCTTGGTGCCGGGCGGCGTCCCCAAGCTGCGCTCGATCCGTTCGATCGACCGTTCGCTGTCGATCGTCGCGCGCTGCAGATCTTGCGTTCGGCGCTCCATGTCGTCGAGTTTGCGCTGCTGGTCAGCGCGCTCGGCCTGCAGCCGGGCGACGGTCGCCGACGCCCGCTGGAGCTTGTACAGGTGCAGAACGAAGAGCCCAGCCAGCAGCACGACGGCCAACCCGCACAACACCAAGTGACGGCGGCGGAAGTGCAGGCGGCAGATCGCAGCGCCGGCCGGCCGGAGAACCTGGAGGACGAAGCCTTCTTTCACAGCGCCGACGCGCGCGCTTTGGCGATGGCGGCAAGCTCTTCGCCTGAAGCGTCTTGCGCCGAGGTGAATCCGGTGACGGCTTTGCCAAACGTGCGCGTTTCCTCGCGCGACCAGATGCTCGAGATGACGACGCCGTCACCGTTTTTCGTCAACAGTGCGAGCGCGTACGACAGATCCGAGCCGGTGTTGTCGAAGGCGTTGTAACGCACGAAGCCGATGTGCGGAAGCTTTTCCGCGAAGGACGATTCGAGCGCAGTGAGTCGCCGGTCGAGTTCGGCGCCGCGCCGCGCAAGATCGCCGCTCGACGTTTCGAGTGCTACGATGCGATCCGTGGCTTTGCCGGTGCCTCCGCTCAACAATGCATCGTGCGCATCGAGCGCCTGCGACAGTCGTCGCAGCTTCGGTGCAACGACGAGCGTGTGGTATCCGCCAAACACGACAAGCGCGCCGCCTAGAGCGACGAGCACGGCTGAGCTAAGGTTCTGCACGAAACTCCCGCGATGAACGTGCCCGGCTCACGTCGGTACACGCGGTTAATGGCCAGGACGAGAGCCAGGTGGTCCGCGGCACACGGAAGGGCCCGCTTACCGTTGCTTCCTTCCGGATCTGGCGGGGTTCACGGGGTTGCGTTGCGCGAAGCCCAACCCTCGTCGAGGCTTCGGGTATGATAGCACACGGCCTTAACGCGAACCTTGCAAATCGCCCGCCGGACGGCGACGAATTGCCCTTTCGGGCAAGCGTCCTTTAGGGCACGCGCGTGAAGTCGGACGGGATCTCGAAGAGCTTCGCGTCGGCACCGCCCAGCGTGCGGACGTTGCCGCGTTCGGTCAGAAAGACGAACCCTGGCGGCGGGCTTCCCGCCGGAGCCGGCGTTGCCGCGCCGCTCGAACCGCTCATCGCGATCGTCGAATACAGCGACAGATTTTGCGCCGGCGGAACCGGTCCCGCGTTATGTCCGCTAAAGGTCGGCCGGCAGCCGCCCGAAGCGACGAAATTCTCCGGCCGCTGGGGATAGCGCTGCGGCGGCGGCGGCGCGCCGATCGGGCACACGAGGCGCGGCGTCGCCAGCCCGCTGTAATAGGTCTTGGAGTGAAAGCTGAAGCTCCCGTTGCGGCAGCTTCCCGTCGCCTGGCTGATCGAGAATTTCGAGCTGTCGTCGTATCCCGTCGTGTCGACGCCGTCGAGCTTGCGCGGTCCCAGCGGGGTCACGACGTTGCTGAAATCGGCAACCGCTGTTCCGGGCTGTTGCGGGGCCGGCGTCGCCTCGCGTTCGCGGGCCGGCCGCGCCGGCGCGGCAGCGGGCTGCGACGAACGAACGTTGGTGTCGCTGATCGAGTACGTTTTCTTGGCCAGATCCAAGCTGATGACTTGATGCAAATCGCACTTGTGAATCGTCGCGGTTTGCGCGGCGACGTCGTCGATGCGTTCCCAGCCGGCATAGAAGCTATGGCGCTCGACGCGGCCTTGGGTCAAACCGCGCATGGCACCGGCGAATGCGCCCATCGTCGACGAGAGCATACGGTCCATCTGCGCGTCCATCGCGTCGCCAACCACCGCATCGGTCGCGGCACCCGCGAGCGCTCCGCCGGCGTTTCCCGTCAACAGGTCGCCGGCTAACGCGCCGAGATTGCCGAAGCCGCGGCGTTTCTTGGGCGCGGGCGTCGCTGCGACTGCCGCTGGACTGGCCAGCGCCGCGAGATCGGCTTGGAAATTGCCCGGCGGCGGCGGCGTGGATCCGCCGACCACCATCCGCACGATCTCGTCGTATTGCAGCCCGGGTCCGGCTGCGGCGTGCGGCACCGCCGGCAATAACAATGCCAAAGATACCGCCGCCAGTAAGCGAAACAGCGATCGAATCATACGGGAACATACGAGCATGATACGAGCCGTCCTCTACAATCTGCGCAGTCGGGCGCTGCGCACCTCGCTCACCGTGGGCGGCATCGCGATCGGCATTCTCGCCCTGGTGGTCGTCGGATCGCTCGCCGAGCGCTTGCAAACGATCGTGGGCCGCTCCGACGCGCTCAACGCGAACGAAATCTTCGCCGTCAGCACCGGCTTCGGCCGCGAAAGCAGCGTCGAGACCGCCGACGGGCTCACTCGCGCCGCGCGCCGCATCCGGACCTTCGGCGGCGTGCGCGACGTTGTCGCGGAGGTCATCGTCCCGTACGGCAGGGTCGGCGGCGGCGACGGCGACCCGGCCCGGTTCGGACCGCCCGCGCTGGTTTTCGGCTTTCCTCCCGCCGCCCACGCATATGCCAGTTCAGCGCCGCAAATTGGGAGCGGCCGCGACTTGCGCGCGACCGACATTCGTGCGGCCGTGATCGGCGCCGATTTTGCCGCCGCCGCGGCGGTCGGCCTCGGTTCGACGATCGCCATTTACGGCAACTCATTTCACGTCGTCGGCATCATCGAGAAGTCGTTCACGCTTTTCGATGCGGCAATCGTCGTGCCGTTCGCGCAAGCCCAAGCCTTGATGCTGCAAGACGTCGCGCCTAGCGCAGCCGCGCTGCCGCGCGCTCCGGCCACGGCCCTCATGGTCGTCGTCGATCCGCACGCCGACACCGGCTTGCTCGCACGTCGCATCAATCTGCTGACCGAGTTACACGCCCGCGACCCGAAAGCAGCCGCGGCAAGTTTTGCGACCGTGACCGCGATCTTCGATTCGATCATCTTCGGCGCGGCACTCATCGCGCTCGTCGTCGGCGCGTTCTCGATCGTGAATACGATGACCGTCGCCGTTACCGAACGCACGCGCGAGATCGGAATCCGTAAGGCCATCGGCGCCGGCGACGGCGACATCCTGCGCGAATTCGTCGTCGAAGCGGCGGTCATCGGAGCGCTCGGCGCCTTTGTCGGCATCATTGCCGCAGCGCTGATCGTCAGTTTCGTCAACGCCCGCAACGCCGCCGTCGGAAGTCTCGAATTGTTCGCGCTTTCGCCCCGGCTGATCGGCGGAGCGTTGGCCTTTGCGATCGTTCTCAGCATCGCTGCCGGACTGGTTCCGGCCCTATCGGCCGCACGGCTCGACCCAACGGAGGCTTTACGCCGAAACGCTTGAAATTTCACCACGCTTTGCCGCCCCGCACGCTCGCCGTCGCTTGCCTCCGACCAGCCTCGCGCCTGCTCCTCGCCGCCGTCTTCGTCACTTCGCTCGGAACGGCGGTTGCCCAACCGCAGCCGGCGGCCGTTCCCCTGGCGATCGATTGGAATTTGAGCGCCGCGCAGATCGATGCCAGTTGTAAAGCGGAGATCGCCCGCGCCGACGCGCGCATCACCGCCCTGACCCGCATGCGTTCGGCGCGCACCTTCGATACCGTCGTTTCTCCGCTGGACACCATCACGGCCGATCTCAACGACGCAACGGCAGCCCAACAATTCCTGGATTCCGTTTCGACCGAGAAATCGGTTCGCGACGCCTCACAAGCCTGCAACTCGCAGGAGGCCGCGTTTTTAAGCGAAGTAACCGCGCGCCCGGCTGTGTTCGAGGCCCTCAAAGCGGCCCAAGCGTCGAATACGGCGACCGGCGACGCGCAGAAAAAACTCACCGAACTCTGGCTGAGCGCCAGCAGCCGTGCCGGAGCGGGCTTGCCCGATGCCGCGCGCACGGAGTTCGTCAAGCTCAGCGCGCAGCTCAGCGAGCTCGAGAATCGATTCGGCAGCAATTTAGCCGACGACGCATCGTCGATGACGGTCTCGACGGCCCAAGCCGCAGGCTTGCCGGCGGATTTTCTTGCCGGGCTCAAGCGCAGCGCCGGCGGCTACGTCGTCCCGGTCAACGAAAGCAGCTACGAAACGTTCTTGCAGAACGCCGGCGACGAGCGCGCTCGCGAGATATTCTATCGCGCGTTCGTCAATCGCGCCGCGAGCAAGAACGTCGCGCTGCTCGAGCAAGCCGTCGCGATCCGCGACCGGCTCGCGCATCTTTTGGGTTACCCGTCGTGGGCAGCGTACCAGCTCGCCGACAAGATGGCCGGCACGCCGCAGCGTGTCCAAACGTTCCTGGCCAACCTCGACACGCAGATTTTGCCCAAGGCGCGCGTCGAGCGCGCGCAACTCGCCGCACTCAAGGGGACGCTGCCGTTCGAGAGCTGGGACACGCTGTTCTACGAAGCCAAACTTCGCCAACGGAACTACAACGTCGATGAAGACGCCATCAAGCAGTATTTCCCGTCCCAACATACGGTCGACGCAATTTTCGGCATCTACGCGAAACTCTTCAGCGTCTCGTTCGCGCCGCTTGCGCAAGCCGCCGTCTACAACCCGGAAGTCAAGGCGTACGCCGTGCACGACGCCGCGACGGGCGGTCTGCTGGGGACGTTCTATCTCGATCTGTATCCGCGCCCCGGGAAGTACGATCACTTCGCCCACTTCGGGATCATCGCTCGCCGGGTGCTGCCCGACGGTACGGTGCGCGCGCCGTTCTCGGCCATCGTCGGCAACTGGCAGCGCCCGGCTCCGGGCCGCCCCGCGCTGCTTTCGCACAACGAGGTCGAGATTTTCTTTCATGAATTCGGCCACAACATGGCGGCGATGCTGGCCGACGGATCGTACGCCACGTTGACCTCGGGTTTTCGCTCCGATTTCGTCGAGGCACCCTCGCAGATGCTCGAGAATTGGGCCTGGGATCCGGGAATTCTCAAGCTGATCTCCTCGAACGTGACGACCGGCGCCCCGCTGCCGGACCCGCTCATCCGGCAAATGATCGCAGCGCGCTATCTGGACTACTCGCTGTTCACCACGCAGCAGATCGCCTACGCGACGGCCGACATGACGTTCCATTCGTCCGGAGCACACGTCGACACGACGCGGGTTTGGAAAAACGCGATCGACACGCTGACACCCAACCCGTTTGTGGACGGCACGCATCCGCAAGCCAGTTTCGGCCACCTCATGGGCGGCTACGATGCCGGCTATTACGGGTATTTGTGGTCCAAGGTCTACGCCCAAGATCTCTTTAGCGCGTTCAAAGCCGGCGGACTCGAAAGCGCGGTGGTCGGCCGGCGCTATCGCAACGCGGTCCTCGCCCCCGCGCGCACGTATGAACCCGATGCCGAAGTTGCCGCGTTCCTCGGCCGCCCGATGAGCCCGACAGCGTTTTATGCCGAACTCGGCATCACTCCGCAGACGACGATGCGCTGAGCGACAACGTCGTCGCCATTCGCGACTTGGTCAAAGTTCACGCCGCCGGCAGCGCGACCCAGGTGCGGGCGATTGCGGGCATTTCACTCGACATCGAGTACGGCGCGCACGTTGCAATCGTGGGTGAGAGCGGCAGCGGCAAGACGACGCTCATGCATCTCTTGGGCGGTCTGGACCGGCCGACGAGCGGCAGCGTCCGGGTCGACGGCGTCGATATCGGCAACGCCAGCCGGCGCGAACTCAAGCTGTTGCGCGCGCGGCGCATCGGGTTCGTCTTTCAAGGCTTCAACCTCATCGCGTCGCTGGATGCGCTCGAGAACGTCATGCTCCCGGCACGCTATGCCGGCGTTGCCCCGGGCCGCGCGCGCGAACGCGCCCAGCGCCTGCTCGCCGACGTCGGCTTGGCCGATCGCATGCGGCACAAGCCGGCTCAGCTCTCGGGCGGCCAGCAACAGCGCGTTGCGATCGCCCGCGCCCTCGTGAACGAGCCGGCACTCGTGCTTGCCGACGAGCCGACCGGCGAACTCGATCGGCGCACCAGTGAAACCGTCCTCGACTTGCTCGAACGCATCGCGCGCGCCGACGGGCACACGCTCGTGATCGTCACGCACAGTGAGGCGGTCTACGGGCGCGCGCAGCGCATCGTGCGCATCGCCGACGGTGTCCTCATTGCGTAACCGGCTCGCCGCAATGGCTCTGGCGGCAGCGGCGATCTTCGCCGGCCCCGGCGTCACGGGCTGCGCCGATTCACACCCGGACGCGCGGGCAGCGACGCCTTCGGCACCGCCGGTGCAGCTTGCCGTGCTGGGCGATAGTCTCGCCTTCGGTTCGGGAGCCGGCGACACGTCGGGCGGTTTCGCGTTCCGGCTGTACCGGGCAATCGACGCGACGCGGCCGGGCAGCGAAATCACCAATGTCGCGATCGGCGGCAGCACCGCCGCCGACGTGCTGCGACTGCAGGTCGCGCGATTGAAGGGTCACCGGTTCGACGTCGTTATCCTCTGCGTCGGCGGTAACGACGTCGTGCGCGAAATTCCCAGCACGGCGTTCGCGCGCAATTACCGCCGGCTCGTGGCCGCCGTGCGCGCAGCCGCGCCGACCGCCGCGCTCGTCGCCGTCGGCGTACCCGACGTCTCGATCAGTCCGCTGTTCGCCGACCATGCCGCCGAAGTCCGGCGGCTCTCGCAAGCCGACGACCGCGCCGCACGCGAAACCGCCGTCGCCGCTGGTGGGCGTTACGTCGACCTGTTTTCGCTCACCCGGATCGCGCGCGATATGCCGGGCTTTCTCTCGCAGGACCGTTTCCATCCGTCTGACGAAGGCCACGCGCGGATCGCGGCGCTGGCGCTCCCCATCGTCGAAGCCGCGTTGGCCGCCGAGCGAAAAGCGCGAATCGTGCGCGACAACGGCCACCCTCGCTAACTCGCTAACTCGCTCGCGGCGACGGGCGCGCTTGCGACTGACGCGCTTTAAAAGATATCGCGCCAATACAATCCAACAATAGAAGGTTTACGTTCGCGCTTAACTTCCCAGAGAATGGTCCGATACTTCATCAATGAAAGATCGCTCGTTCGCCGACTTCATGGTTGGTGCGCTGGCCTGCATTTCAGTCCTCGGCTTTTACGTTGTGATGCGCGACGCCGATGCTGCCTATGTGGAACGCCGGCGACAGGCTGCCGCACGTTGGGCCCTGCCCCGCAAGCGCCGCCGCCGGAGAACACCTGAGGATCTGTGCCGGCACTGCGGCGGTTCGGGCATCTGCGATGCGTGCGGCGATCAATCGTGCCGCATCTGCCACGGCAACGGACTGCAACCGCGCGACGAGGCGCTCGTGATGCGCCTGGCGTCGATGTGGGACGGGGTCAGCTAAGCCCCTCTCGTTCGTGAGCGTCCGGCCCGCTCGAGGGTAGGACGGCGGACTCGACGGGGAAAGAGAGCGGCGTGGAAACTCTTTCACCTCTCGCTCTCGACCGTGCCGCTCTGTCGGCGTGGTACCAAGCAAATCGGGCGCGGTCAGCGGCGCTGTTCCGGATCATCGATCCGGATGTCTATTTCCAAGCTCCGATCCCGCTGCGCCACCCGTTCGTCTTCTACGACGGGCATTTTCCGGCGTTTTCGTTCATTACGCTGATCCGCAATGCGCTGGGCGAACCCTCGATCGACCGCCGGCTCGAAGACCTCTTCAATCGCGGGATCGACCCGGATTCACTCGAGAGCGCCCGCAGCCATCAGCGCTCGGACTGGCCAACCCGAGCCGAGGTCCAGGCCTTCGCCGGCGCGTGCGATGCGCGCGTCCTGGCGGCCTATGCCGGTGCCCGCCTCGACGATCCGGCGGACCCGCAACTCGAGCGCGCGCAAGCCGCTTTCACGATCCTCGAACACGAAGAGATGCACCACGAGACCCTGCTCTATATCGTGCATCGTCTCCCGGACGACCGCAAACGGCTCGCTCCAGCCGAGTATCGCGATATGCCCCCGGCGCAACGCGATCCGATCGCCATCCCGGCGGGCAGCGCGACGCTCGGCGTTCGCGCCGACGCGGTCCGCTTCGCCTGGGACAACGAGTTGCCTGAGCACACCGTCGCCGTGGCGTCGTTCGGCTGCGATGCGTTCGACGTCACCAACGGCGAGTATCTCGCCTTCGTGCGCGCCGGCGGACCGGTTCCGCCGTTTTGGGTCGAACGCGACGGCGAATGGGGGCTGCGCGCGTTCGCCGGCACGATTGCGCTGCCGCATTCCTGGCCAGTGTATTGCACGAACGCGCAAGCCGCGGCGTTTGCGCGCTGGTCGGGCGCGCGGTTACTCACCGAGGCCGAATTTCACCGCGCCGCCTACGGTACGCCCGCGGGCGACGAGCGGCATCAGCCCTGGGGCGGCGACGGGGCCGACCCGTCACGCGGCAATTTCGATTTCAAACGATTCGACCCCGAACCGGTCGGTTCGTACCCGCGCGGGGTGAGCGCGTGGGGCATCCACGATCTCGTCGGCAACGGCTGGGAGTGGACGTCGACCCCGTTTGCCCCGTTCGCCGGCTTCCAGCCGATGGCGACGTATCCGCCATATTCGGCCGATTTTTTCGATGGCGAACATTACGTGATGAAAGGCGCCTCGCCGGTTACCTCGCGCAATCTCGTGCGGCGCAGCTTCCGCAATTGGTACCGGCGCGAGTATCCCTACATGTACGCAACATTTCGGCGCGCTTGGGACTAAGGATGTCCATCCTTGAGGTTCCGGCACCCTAGGTGTTGGTCGGTTTGCCAGCGTTTAAACGGCGGCGGGCAGGGTCGCGAGGACGTTCGCGATCCGGTCGATGCCCGCGCCGAGTTTTTCCATGCTCGTCGCGAACGAAATGCGGAAATGGCCCTCGCCGCTGGGCCCGTATTCGCGGCCGGCGCGAATCGCGACGCCGCCGGCGATCATCCGTTCCGCCAATTCGGCCGACGGAACCGGCGCCGCATACCGGACGAAAAGGTAGAAGCTGCCCTCGGGCGGAGCGACCGTCAGCCCGTCGATGGCGCGCAAGCGGTCCAAGGCAAAGTCGCGCCGGGCACGAAACGCCTCGAGCCAGCCGCGCGCGCTCTTCCCGTCGTCGCACAGCGCTGCCAGCGCCGCCCGTTGGACGAACGCGTTGTTCGTCGCGTTGAACGCCCGGTGGACCACGCCGGCGGCCTTGACGATCGCCGCCGGGCCGGCCAAATAGCCGATGCGCCAACCCGTCATCGCGTACGCTTTCGAGAACGTTTGAGCGTAGACCAGCCGCTCGCGCAGCGCCTCGACCGTCAACCCCGAGACGAAGGGGACGCCGTCGTACACCAGCGCGTAATACGCCTCGTCCGTCAACACGTAGGCCTGCGTTTCGGCGACGAGCGCGGCGAGCCGAGCCCACTCGCCGGCGCGGTACACGGCGCCGGTTGGATTTCCCGGCGTGCACAGCACGAGCAGCCGGGCACCCACGAGCGCCGGCGCGAGGGCGGCGAAATCGAGATGAAAATCGGGCCGCAGCGGAACGCCGACGCACACCCCGCCGGCGAGATTCACCAAATCGGCATACAACGAATAGGATGGTTCGGGAATGACGACCCGATCGCCGGGACCAACGACGGCCAGCACCGCTGCGGCAAGGGCGGCGCTCGACCCGTGCGTCACCAGCACCTGATCGCGGCTGTATGACGTACCGGCCGTTCGCGACACCTGCTCGGCAAGCGCGTCGCGTAATTCAGCGTCGCCGGACGGTTCGGTATAGCGCGTATAACCGGCGTGCAGCGCATCGATGGCGGCCTCGACGATTGCCGGCGGGGTGTCGAAATCGGGCTCGCCCATGGCCAGCGAGATCAGTCCGGGAACCGGCGCGAAGCTGGGGCGCAGCGACGACGCCGTGATCCGCCTGACGCCGGGGGACGGCTCGAACGGCAACGGCACCGGCCGAACCGGCGACGGCACGCTCAGTGCACGCTCGCGACGAGCGACCCCATGCGCCGCGAGAGTTCGGTGTCGAGCGCGTCGAGAAAATCCTGCGTGGTGAGGTACGGCTGATCGGGACCGACGAGCAGCGCGAGATCTTTGGTCATGATCCCGTTTTCCACCGAATCGACGCAGACCGCTTCGAGTGTCTGCGCGAACGTCACGACGTCCGGCGTTCCGTCGACTTTCCCGCGATGTTCGAGGCCGCGCGTCCAGGCGAAGATCGATGCGATCGGATTGGTCGACGTCGGCCGGCCTTTCATATGCTCGCGATAATGCCGCGTAACCGTGCCGTGCGCGGCCTCGGCCTCGATCGTCTCACCGTCGGGCGTCATGAGCACCGACGTCATCAAGCCCAGCGAACCAAACCCTTGCGCGACCGAATCGGACTGCACGTCGCCGTCGTAGTTCTTGCACGCCCAGACGAATTTGCCCGGCCACTTCAGCGACGACGCGACCATGTCGTCGATGAGCCGGTGCTCGTAGGTAATGCCCGCCGCGGTGAATCGCGCTTCGAACTCGGTTTGGTAAATTTGCTCGAAGATATCTTTGAAGCGGCCGTCGTAGGCTTTGAGGATCGTGTTCTTGGTCGACAGGTACACCGGCCATTTGCGCATCAGGCCGTAGTTCATACAGGCGCGGGCGAATCCGCGGATCGACTCGTCGACGTTGTACATCGCCAGCGCGACGCCGGGGCCCTTGAACGTGAACACGTCACGGGTCACCGGCGCACCGCCGTCGGTGGGCGTGAAGGTGATCGACAGGGCGCCGGCGCCGGGAACCACGAAATCCGTCGCCCGGTAGACGTCGCCGAATGCGTGCCGGCCGATCACGATCGGATGCTTCCACCCCGGCACGAGCTTGGGAATGTTCCGGCACACGATCGGCTCGCGGAACACGGTTCCGTCGAGTTCGTTACGGATCGTGCCGTTGGGCGAGCGCCACATTTGCTTGAGATGAAATTCTTCGACGCGCGCTTCGTCCGGCGTGATCGTCGCGCACTTCACGCCGACGCCGAATTCCTTGATCGCGCGCGCTGCGTCGAGCGTGACCTGGTCGTTGGTGGCGTCGCGGTATTCAATGCCCAAGTCGTAGTAGCGCAGATCGACATCGAGATACGGCAGGATCAGCTTGGCCTTGATGAACTGCCAGATGATCCGGGTCATCTCATCGCCGTCAAGCTCCACGACCGGGTTCAGCACCTTGATTTTCGCCACGCGTTCTCGTCCTTTACCGGCCAAGAGAGTACCTGCGGGCCTTTGAAGATCGTCGTAAAACGCCTGCTGCCGCTTGGCGGGTCGTTGCCGTCGACCGGGAGTTCGCTGCAGCCTGCACAAAGCGGCCGCGATGCGCATCGTGAGCTTGTTGCCCAGCGCGACCGAGATACTCTTTGCCATCGGCGCGGGAGACCGGGTCGTCGGCGTGACCCACGAATGCGACTATCCCGCTGCTGCGCGCGCGCTGCCGGCGCTCACCGCATCGTTGCTGCCGCCCGAATTGCAGCCGCCGGGGTTGCCGGCGCAGCCGGGCCGGGCCGGGCGCATCGACCGCCACGTGCGCGCCAGCGTTCACGCGGGTTCGAGCCTCTATGCGCTCGATGCCGCGCTGCTCGCCCGACTCGCACCCGACGTGATCGTCACCCAAGAGCTGTGCGCGGTCTGCGCGGTCTCCTACGAGATCGTCGCGCGGGCGGCGAAGCGCATCCGCGGCGTCGGTCCGGCGGTCATTTCACTCGAACCGGCATCGCTCGAAGACGTGTACGCCAACATCCTCACCGTCGGCGAACTGGCCGCCGCGAGCGCCGGGGCCCAGGCACTCGTTGACGCGCTGCGCAGCCGCGAAGCCGCACTGCGCGGGCGCCGGGCGCCGCAGCCCGCCCCGCGCACCCTGCTCTTGGAGTGGACCGATCCGCCGATGAGCGGGGGGCATTGGACCCCGGATCTCGTTGAACTCGCCGGCGGTGAGCCGATCCTTGCCCACCCCGGCGCAAACTCGCAACGCTTGGAATGGGAGACCGTCGCGGCCGCCGATCCCGACGTCATCATCATCGCGCCGTGCGGTTACGACCTCGCGCAAGCCCGCGCCGCGGCCGGCGACGCCGCCGCCGGCGGCGGCTTGCCCGCGCTGCGGGCGGTGCGCACGGGCCATGCGTTCGTCATGGACGGGAACGCCTACGTCAATCGGCCCGGTCCGCGCCTGCTCGATACCGCGGAGATCATCGCCGCGGCGCTCGCCAGCATACCGGCACCGGCCCAGGCGATCGAAACCCTCAGCTTTTCTTGACCTCAGTCTCGGCCTTCTTGGCTTGGGTCTCGTCGAAGCGCTGCATCGAGTCCAAGATGATCCGCCGCGCGTCGGCGGCGTCGGTCCAAGGCCCGGTTACGGTATTCTTGCCTTCGAGCGCCTTGTAGGTCTCGAAGAAGTGCGAGATCTTGCGCAGCTGGTGCGAAAAAATCTGGGTGTAGTTGTGGATGTCGGCGTAGTCCGGCTCGCCGACGGGCACCGCGAGTACTTTGTCGTCTTCTTCGCCCCCGTCGAGCATCTTGAGCAGACCGATCGGTCGCGCGATCACCAGACAGCCGCTGAACGTCGGCTCCGATACGAGGATGAGGACGTCGAGCGGGTCGCCGTCGAGCGCCAGCGTACGCGGCATGAAGCCGTAGTCACCCGGATAGAAGATCGCCGAATGGAGCGCACGATCGAGGGTGAAGATATCGAGCGCCTTGTCGTACTCGTACTTGTTCCGCGAGCCCTTGGGAATCTCGACGATGACATTGATTTCCTCGGGTGCGCGATCCCCGGGAGGCAGTAGGAGGCGATTGCGACGAACGTCCAAACTCACCCGGCCCGCCTTCCGCGCCGTCGAGCGATGCCCTTGCTTCTGACCGTCGATGCAAAGCCCGGCAGGAAGGTCGCGTCGATCTCGGTTCGGGACGGCGTTCTCATCGTGGCCGTTCGCGAACGCGCGATCGACGGCCGAGCAAACGCTGCCATCGAACGCGCGATCGCCGCTTGGCTGGGGATCAGCGTGCGCTCGGTTTCAATCGTGCGCGGCGCGACGGGCCGACGCAAATATGTCGACGTTGCCGGTATCGACGCCGATCAACTCGCGCAACGCATCGGAACATGCATCGTAGCATGCGACGACGACGCGTAATGTATTTGCCGGAATGCATTTGACAATCAAAGTCATCGTGTTAGCATCACCCTAAATCAAGGCCTGGTAACTTTGAGGGTGAGTTTAATATGGCATTAAGTAAACGCATGACGGCGGAATGCCTCGGCACGTTCTGGTTGGTTTTCGGTGGAACCGGAAGCGCGGTGCTCGCTGCGGTCTTTCTTACCGCGAAAGGTGTGCCGGTTGGGATCGGATTTGCCGGCGTCGCGCTTGCATTCGGCCTAACGGTATTGACCATGGCCTATACGATCGGCCACATCTCGGGCTGTCATCTGAATCCCGCGGTGACCATCGGTTTGTGGAGCGGCGGACGTTTTCCGGCCAAAGAGATCGCTCCGTATATCATTGCGCAAGTCGTCGGCGCGATCATTGCTTCCGGGGTGCTGTTGCTGATTGCAAGCGGACACCCGGGCTTCGATCTGCAGGCAAGCGGATTAGCGGCGAACGGCTACGGCGAGCATTCACCGGGGGGCTTTAGCCTCGGCGCCGGATTCATAACCGAATTCGTGCTGACGTTCGGCTTTCTGTTCGTCATCTTAGGCGCGACCGATGACCGCGCACCGCGCGGTTTCGCCCCGATCGCCATCGGACTGGCGCTCACGCTCATCCATCTCGTGAGCATCCCAGTCACGAATACGTCGGTCAACCCCGCACGTTCGACCGGCCCGGCACTCTTCGTCGGCGGCTGGGCGCTCGCGCAGTTATGGCTCTTTTGGGTCGCCCCGATTTTGGGCGCCCTCGTCGGCGGATACGCCTACCGAGCGCTGGCGACCGAGGATCCGGCGCGAGACATCCCGATCGTCGGAACACCCGAACCGACGGTTTGACGGGAGCCTCACGGTGAGGTGAGGGGGAGCGCGGCAAGGATCGCGACCTCGGTGCAGGCGATCAAGAAACCATAACAATCGCCGTTGAGCTGGCCGAGGCGCGATCTCAACCAAAACGCCGCCGCAAACGTTGCGCCGCCCAGCGCGATGAGCACGACCGCATGGCCCCAATAACTCCATCCAAGCGCTAAGGCGAGGGCACCCATCGCGGCGTGGATGCCCAACGGCGGCCGAATTCCCGCGTTACCGTACGGGAAGACGCGCGCGACGGCGACGGCAATCCAGCGCGCCGCGCTGCCCGCAAACGCGAGCGCCAGCGGCAGCCGGGGCGGATCGATACTCCACAGCGCTGCGAGCCAAACGGCGCACAACACGGCGAAAAATGCGATCGCAAACGTGCCGTGATGCGGATCTTTGAGAATCTCGCGGCGACGCTGCGCCGGCACGGAGGCGAACGCCCCGTCGCACACATCGAGAAATCCATCGACGTGCAGCGCGCCGGTAAACGCGATCGAGAGGCCGAACGCGACGGCGACCGTTAGCGCGTGCGGAGCAACGAGCGAAACCGCCCAGCCGCCGGTGCCGGCGAGCCCGCCGACGACGGCCCCAACCAACGGCAGAAAGGCCAGCGTTTCGGCGTCCGGCGCGTTTGCGCTGCCGACGGGCAGCGTCGAAAAATACGCGAATGCGGCGCGCGCGCCCCGGGCTGCCCTTACGGCGCGGTGACGGCGTGAGGCGCAGTTGCCACGCCGGCCTCGGCGAACGTCTTCATCTCCCGGATCATGCGCGCCGCCGATTCGATCACGGGCAGCGCTAATGCCGCGCCGCTGGCCTCACCCAGCCGCAGTTCGAGATCGAAGAGTGGTTTGAGCCCGAGCGCTTCGAGCGCCAGCACGTGGCCGGGTTCCTGCGAGCGGTGCGCCGCAATGCAATAGCCCAGCGCATCGGGCGCGATCGCGCCGGCGATCAGCGCCGCCGCTGCAACGATGAAGCCGTCGAGGACGACCGGAACGCGGGCTCGCGCGGCGCACAAGATCACGCCTGCCAAACCAACGATCTCGTAACCGCCCATCTGGCTGGCGATTTCGTCCCAGGTGAAATCCTCGCAGCGCGCGAGCGCGCGCTCGACGCTGCGCACTTTACGTTCGTAGCGTTCGTCGTCGACTCCGGTGCCCCGGCCGACGACCTCGCGCGCCGGCCGGCCGGTAAACGCCGCGACGATCGCCGCAGCGCTCGTCGTGTTGCCGATGCCCATCTCGCCAACGGCAATCACGTCGAACGGGGCGGCCTCGGCCGCCGCGTCATACGCCGCGATTCCGGCTGCCAGCGTATACGGCAAGTGATCGCGCCGGATCGCCGGACCGTGCGCCAAGTTCGCCGTTCCGTAACCGGCGTTGACGTCGAAGAGGCGCGGATGAACCGGCAGCGCTTCGCGCACGCCGAAATTCGCGACGAAGACTTCGGCCCGCGCCGTTCGCGCAAAGGCATTGATCGCCGCGAAGCCGGCCAGAAACCCGCCCACCATCTGCGCGGTGACTTCCGGCGGGTACGCGCTGACGCCGTCGGCTGCGACGCCGTGATCGCCCGCGCCGATGAGAATGGTGCGGCGTTCGTACGCATGCCGCGGCAAGCCCCCGCCGATGGCGCATAGCTGCACGGCGAGTTCCTCGATCCGGCCCAGGCTGCCGACGGGCTTGATCAGCCCGTCGATCCGTTCGCGCGCGGCAACCGCGGCGGCCCGATCGGCTGGGACGATTTGCGAACGGAAATCACACGGGTTCATGTCGCCCCTTTACGGCATCACGGCCGCCGAACCCGCGAGCGGCGGCGCAACTTCGTTCACCCGATCCAAACGCCACGGCAGCGAACCGTCGCCGCTGAGACGCATGATGCTGGCGGGCAAAAACGTAACGCCCAGCGATGCTTCGTCGGGCTCCTCGAGCGCGACGCGCAGCAGCGCGTGCATCACGCCGGCGTGCGAAACGAGCAGCGCGCGGCCGCCGGGTCCCAGACGGGCGGTCACTTCCGCCAACACCGGTCGAATCCGTTCGCTCACGTCGTCGAACGATTCGCCGTCGTCAGGCCGATAGATCGACGGCGCGGTCGGCGACTGTCCGGCAAGTTCGGGCGTGCGGGCGACGATTTCGCTCCACGTCAGCCCTTCCCAACTGCCGAATCGCATCTCGCGCAACCGCGGCTCGGGCACGACGATCGCACCGCAGGCTTCGGCGATGGCCGCCGCCGTCGCTGCGGCGCGGGACAAATCCGAAGCCAGCGCGAGATCGAAACGTTCCGCCGCCAGATGCGCGGCAAGGGCCTGCGCTTGCGCGCGGCCCTCGTCGTCGAGCGGAACATCGGTTCGCCCTTGAAACCGCCGCTGGGCGTTCCACGCGGTGCGGCCGTGCCGGACACAGACTAACTCCACTCGAACCAACTCCTCCGCGGGCCGACCGTCGCATCGCGACCATCACCCGGGAGTGGCGCCGCTTGTCTGCTTAATCCGACGGAAGCATCGGTTTGCCTTCGTGCGCGACGAGCAGATCGTGCATGTCGTTGGCGTGCTCTTCTTCGGTGGCAAGGATGCTTTCGAGCATCACGCGCGTGGTCGGATCGTTGTCGGCGAAGTAGCGGATCAGTTCGCGGTAGTGGTCGACGGCAATCCGCTCGGCAATATAATTCTCTTTGATCATATCGACGAGGTTCGCGCCCTCGGCATACTGCGACGCCGAACGCGACGCTAACCCTTCCGGATTGAAATTCGGCCGGCCGCCGAGCTGATTGATCCGCTCGGCAACGATGGTCATGTGTTCTTGCTCTTCTTTGGCATGCTGCGCGAACTCGTCTTTGACGGATTCGCTGGCGATGCCGGTCGCGGAGATCGCGTGCATCGTATAACGCAACACGCAAACGATTTCGGTCGCGAGCACATTTTGCAGGATCGCGATCGCCTGCTTGACGTCGCCGCCGTACGTCTCGGTGATGTTGCCGCTCTCCAAATGCTGACGCGCGCGCCGGCGCAGCTCTTGCACGTCGGTCAGAAACGGCTGGGCATTTTTGGAATCGGTTTTCGTTGCACTCACGACGGTTGAGTACCCGGCTCCTTGGCCCCCCAAACCCGGTCCGGCACGACGATATAGCCGGTCTGCAAATCGCCGAAAACACGGACGTGCGGCGGCTCGATCCCCCAGCGCCAAACGAACGCGGCAACGTACGCGCACGAAATTGCGTCGAGCGTATCGTCCCAGCGCTTGTATCCTCGAGCACCAACGCCAAGCGGAATCGACGCGTCGAGCAGCAGCGGCGGTTCGGCTGACGCGAGCATCGCCAGCGCGCCCCGATAGCGCGACCACTCGGCCAGCACCGCGGACCAGGGCCGCGTTTTCTTTTTGTATCCGAAGACGCGCTCGAGTGCGAACAAACGCACGTGCGCGGGATGCGGAAACACCTCGAGCGCGACGATGCGCGGATCGCGCGGACGCACGCCGAGCGTCTCGATCACGCCGTCCGGGCGCAACGCGTCGATGAGCCGCCGGGCGCGGCCCCCGTCGGGAAACCGGCGCAGGTTTGCCGGGTGCGGCGCGGCGTGCGCGCTGCGGAAGACCGCGCCCAACGCACGCTCACAGGGCCGAATTCCGTCAGCGTTGCGCACGATGGTCGGCATGTCGATGCCGATCACGCCGCAGTCGCCGAGCTGCGCGCGGACCCACGCCAGAATCGCCGCGTCGTCGCGCACGTCGGCCCGCACGTCGAGCAAACGCCCGTCCGCGTTGAGAACGGCCAACCCTGACGGATTGCGGTCGGACCAGGCGAGATCCAAACCCAAGAACCGCGCCGTCACGCCGCGCCCCGCGAGGTGGGGAACGAGCGCCGCGCCCTCCGAACGCTTGCACGATGGGCGAAACTGCGCGTTGATGTACGATGCCGTCGTCGTGGGTTTGGGCGGCATGGGCAGCGCGGCGCTCGCGCACCTCGCGTCGCGCGGACGGCGCGTCCTCGGACTCGAACAGTTCGCGCGCGCGCACGACCGCGGTTCATCGGCCGGCGAGTCGCGCATCATCCGCATGGCGTACTACGAAGACCCGGCCTATGTCCCGCTGCTGCGCCGGGCATACGCGTTGTGGGTCGAACTCGAACGTGCAAGCCGGACGCGGCTGCTCGATCGCTGCGGCGTCTTGATGGTGGGCGGTTCGCAGAGCACGGTCCTCGCCGGTGCCGCGCGCAGCGCCCAGCTGCACGCCATTGCGCTCGAAGAACTTTCCCAAAACGAAATTCTGCGGCGCTACCCGCAGCTGCGTCTGCGGCCGGACGAACGTGCGCTGTTCGAACCCGACGCCGGCATCGTGTTTCCCGAGGCGGCCATCGAGGCGCACTTGCGCGTCGCGCTGGAAGCCGGCGCCGAAGTCCGTTTTCAGACGCCCGTCCGCCGCTACGCCGCGCGCGACACCGCCGTCGTCGCCGAGCTGGCCGACGGAACCACGATCGCGACGCACCGGTTGGCGATCTGCGCGGGTCCGTGGCTGTCCGCCGTGGCCCCGGACTTGGGACTGCCGCTGCGCGTGCAGCGCAACGTCCAAGTCTGGTTTCGGCCGCGCACCAACGTCTACGACAACGGCCGGTTTCCGGCGTTCTTCGTCGACCGTGCGGATGCGCCCGCCGCTTTGTATGGTTTTCCCGACGGCGGCCGCGGCGTGAAAGCGGCCCTGCACGGTTGGGGCGAAACCACTTCGCCCGAGCGGCTCGACCGCACGGTTCATGACGCCGACGTCGCAGCCGTGCGAGCTGCGCTTGATGCGTTCGCACCCGGCGCCGCGGACTCGGTCGCCGCCGGAAAAGTCTGCATGTATACGCGCACGCCGGACGATCACTTCGTCGTCGACCGGCATCCCGCGGACGCGCGCATCGTCGTCGCCGGCGGCTTTTCCGGACACGGCTACAAATTCTGCCCCGTCATCGGCGAGATCGTCGCCGATTTAGCGCTCGAGGGGGCCACCCGGCACCCGATCGGCTTTCTCGGGTTGCAACGACTGACCGCACCGCGCTGAAGGCTCAGCGGCGCTTATTTCCCGATGATGACTTCCGTCGATTTGATGATGACGCGGACGGAATCGCCGGGCGCGAGATTGAGATGCTCGACCGACGATCGCGTAATCGCAGCGACGATCGTCGCCGCGTCGACTTCGACCGAGACTTCGGCCATGATCGAGCCGAGCTTCGTGGAGACGACTTTACCGGGAAGCTGGTTGCGTGCGCTGATTTCCATAGGCTTGCAAACATGCAGCGATGAGCGATGAATCCCTTTGCGAGCGTGTCAGCTTTCGTTGCGGTGAGCCGCGGGGCCGGTGGCCTCGGGCACCGCGCACTTGATGATCCGGTAGTGCCGGGCGATCGGCTGATGGTTCCAGGGCACGATTGCGCCGAAACCGGCGGCCGTCGCCACGGAGTCGAGGGAAATCCCCAGCGCACGCTTGCCGTATGTCGCAATCGACGCGTAGTTGTATTGCAGAAAAATCGTCTTGCCGTCGCCGGCAAAGTACAGCCAAGCAATCTCGACGGCGCTCTCGGGTCCGCCCCACACGCTATAGATATCGGTCGCGACCTGGAGCGGCTGGGAAGGATCCGTCGGCAACGTGGCTCCGGCTTGCACCGGGGAGTCCGGGCAGCGAATTCCCGCCGGCGCCGATCCCGGACGGGTCACGGCGGCGACCTTTTCAGCGCCGGACCGTGCGGCGGCGAAACCGCACGCCGTGCTGACGATGACCAGAGCGCCGAGAACCGCTGAAAAGCGTCGTGGAAACAGAACGAGCCACCCTGCCGGACGTGTTGGGCTGTATCGGCAATCGTAGCAGTGCTGCGGGCCGCGAGCCAGTCCGCTTCACCTGATATCCCAGGACGTTTGTCCCCCGGCAGCGCGATGATGCATTTGCCGCCGGAGCGAAGCCGTCCGGCCATGCCACCGACTGCGGCCATCACCTGCACGCTCTTGGACCGCGAGGCCGCGGTGGCGGCGCTGCCCGTCTGGCGCGACGCAGCGCAATGGCTGACCGACCGCGGATTGGCGTTGTGGTCTCCCCGTATCTTCGACGAACGCTTCATCGATGATGCGCTCGCTCGCGGCCTGGTCATCGGCGCGCGCGTCGACGGCGGCGTGGGCGGCGTGGCGCTGCTGCAGTGGCGTGACCAGTTGTGGTGGCCCGACCGTCCGGCCCATGGCGCGGCATACATCCACAAGGTCGCGGTGGCGCGCTCGGCGGCCGGACGCGGGGTAGGGGAGGCGCTCGTCCGGGAGTGCGAAGACCGCAGCCGGGAGCGCGGGATCGGGGTCGTGCGGCTGGACACCGCTCGCGATCGCCCGCCGCTGCGCGCACTCTACGAGCGGCTGGGCTTCAGCGCCGTCGATGAACGCCGCGTCGGTTCGTTCGACGGGGTCCGCTACGAAAAATTGCTGACCTGAGGGCTTGAGCGAAGGTGCAGCAAACAGCAGTGCCCGCAACTTGCGTTGCGGGCACTGCTGTTGCTGCGGAGCGCGAAAGGCTGACGAGCGCCCTTACACGTGTCCGGCGAACTGCGCTTCTTCGGTCGAACCGGTCAGCGCGGTGGTCGACGATTCGCCGCCGCCCACGATCTTCGCGACTTCGTCGAAGTAGCCGGTGCCGACTTCGCGCTGGTGGCGCGTCGCGGTGTAGCCCAGCGATTCGCTGGCGAACTCGCCCGCCTGGAAGTCGGCGTACGCCGCCATTCCGCGCCGGTTGAAGTCCTTGGCCAGGGTGAACATGCTGTGGTTGAGGGTGTGGAAACCGGCCAGCGTGATGAACTGGAAGCGATACCCCATCGCGTTGAGCTGGTCGCGGAACGTCGAGATCGTCGCGTCGTCGAGCTTGGCTTTCCAGTTGAACGACGGCGAGCAGTTGTAGGCCAGCAATTTGTTGGGGAACTGCGCGCGAATCGATTCGGCGAACTTCTTGGCTTCGGCAAGGTTGGGATGCGACGTCTCGCACCAGATCAAGTCGCAATACGGCGCGTACGAAAGTCCGCGCGCGATCGCTTGATCGATGCCGGCGTTCACGCGATAGAAGCCTTCGGGCGTGCGTTCGCCGGTGCAGAACTTGCGATCGACGGGATCGATATCGCTGGTCAGCAGCGCTGCCGCATCGGCGTCGGTCCGCGCGATCAAGACGGTGGGAACGTCGAGCACGTCCATCGCCAGACGCGCGGAGATGAGATTCTTCACGGCCTGCTGGGTCGGGATCAGCACTTTGCCGCCCAGATGTCCGCACTTCTTCTCGGATGCCAGTTGGTCTTCGAGATGGACGCCCGCGGCGCCGGCTTCGATCATCGCCTTGGTCAGCTCGAAAACGTTGAGCGCCCCGCCGAATCCGGCTTCCATGTCAGCAACGATCGGCGCGAGCCACTCCGTCTCCTTGATCCCTTCCATGTGGTCGATCTGATCGGCGCGCTGGAGCGCGTTGTTGATGCGGCGGACGACATCGGGCACCGAATTGGCCGGATACAAGCTCTGGTCGGGATACATCTGACCGGCCAAGTTTGCGTCGGCGGCGACTTGCCAGCCGCTCAAATAGATGGCCTTGAGCCCGGCTTTGATCGCCTGGACCGCTTGATTTCCCGTTAGGCAGCCGAGCGCCGCCACCGGTTCATTCGCGGCAAGCAGCGACCGCAGCCGTTCGGCGCCGCGCCGGGCGAGCGTGTGTTCGATGTGCACGCTGCCGCGAAGCTTTTCGACATCGGCTTGAGTGTAAGGCCGGTCGCGAAGAAGATTAGACACCGTTTGGAACCCCTCCGATTAGATGACTGCAGGCGCGATGGTTGGTCGTGCCGTCGTCTCATTGTAGTCCCGGAAAAAGGTTCCGGGCTGCTACGTTTGCGTAGAACGTCGAAATCGCGACTTGAAGAGCGCGAACGGGGCCCCGAAGCGCTTTGTGCGCCAAGCGAGTCGGCGACGGTCGCCTGGCCTCCAGAGCGGGCGCTTCGGAGAGGGGGAGATTCGAACTCCCGATACCTTGCGGTATGCTCGCTTTCCAAGCGAGTGCATTCGACCACTCTGCCACCTCTCCGCGGCCGCTGGCCCTTTCGCGCCGGTGCGCGCGCAATCCGTTCGGCGGGGGCGCATGCACTCCACCGGCCGTGTCGAAGAGCGGCCCATGATTGCCCCTCTATTGGCGGCGCTTTTGCTCGCCGTGCTTGGTCCACATCTCGACGTCGTCGATGAGCGGGGAACGCCCGTCGCCCACGCCACTGCGGTCTTCCGCTCGGCGTCGGGTGCGACGGCCGGCGCAACGAGCGACGCGGCCGGCAACCTCGCCGCGCCCGCCGATTTCGATGCCGTATCGGTGACGGTCACCGCCGCCGGCTTCGATTCGGCCACCATCACCCTCCCGGCGACCAGCGCCGCGATCGTGCTGCACGCGCAATCGACCGTCATCGGGAGAGTTTCGGTGGCAACCGGCTCGTCGCGCAACCTGCACCGGCTCGCCGTTCCCGCGGCCACCCTCGATACCACGGCAATTGCGACGTCGCCCGCGTTTGCCACCGATTCGCTGTTGCGGGCATTGCCCGGTTTCGATTTCGTGCGCAGCAATAGCGCGTTCACCGCCTACGGCAATCTGCGCGTGTCGTTTTCGGGCTCGGGCGAAGATCGCGGTCTGGTGCTCGCCGACGACGTTCCAGCCCAAGACGGATTCGGCGGACAAGTAAATTGGCTGGCCTATCCGCCGGGATCGCTGGATTCCGTCGAGCTGCTGCGCGGTCCGGGGGCTGCGTTGTACGGCGCCAACGCGATCGGCGGCGTGCTGCAGCTGCGCAGCTTCGGTCCGGGTGCGGATTGGCGAGCGATGCCCGCCGGGAGCATCGAACTGCAAGACGGGACCCCGCATCGCACGAACGCGACGTTCAACTACCGCTTCACGGTCGCGCCGAATCTCACCGCCGCCGTGACGACCCAAACTGGTCACCAGGCGTACTCCGACTTTCCGCCCGGCTACACGAGTCCGATCGATCGCGAAGCCACGTCGACGAGCAGCGCAACGCGCGCGCAGATGCGCTACACGTTCGGCCATTCTGCGCTCACCGCCGGCGGATTGTTCGCCAACGACGAACAGTTCGAGGGCCGCCCAAGCTATACGTTCGCGCGCGATCTCACCCAAGCCGACCTCCACTTTTTGACGTCGACGCCGGCCGCGACGCTGAGCGTCGTGGCCTACAACCGCGACACGAACATCACCAACACCGACGATCTAGCGCCGACGACCCCGGGCGCGCTGCGCTACATCCAACAGATTCCGACCCGCGAGAGCGGCGTCGCCGGATCGTGGTTTTTCACCCAAGGCAACAACGAGATCGCGCTGCGGGCCGATGAGAAATTCGTGACCGGCGTCAGCACCCAAACCGGTCCGACCGGTGCGCTGCAGTCGCAGGGCTCCGGCAAACAGCAGTATGCCGGCCTAGCTCTCGAAGATACGTACGAGGCCGGCCGGATGCAGGTGATCGCCGGACTGCGCGGCGATCTGGTTGCGACCTCGGATACCGCGCTGCGCACGTTGACGAGCCTCACCGCACCGCAGCCGCGCACCGATCGCGTGCTTTCACCGCGGCTTGCCGCGCGATATGACGTCACCAAAGGCATTGCCCTGCGCGCCTCGACCGGCGGCGGCTTCCGCGAACCGTTCCTCAACGAACTCGTGCGCGGCTATCGGATCGGCAACATCTCGTACAATCCCAATCCCAATCTCATTCCCGAACGCAGCGCGAACTACGGCGTCGGCGCCGACGCGCTGCTGGGCGCCGGGCGGTTGTCGCTCGACTACGCCAACACCCGGGTCACTAACGCGATCGAATTCGTGACCAGCCCGACTTCACCGACCACGCAAACCCGCAGCAACGTCGGACGCACGCAAACCGACAGCACGACGCTCACGTATGCGACGCGCGTCGCGCGCTGCACGCGCCTGCGCGCGTATCTCACGTCGCAGTATGCGCGCATCACCAACGGACCGGTGTACGATCTGGGCAATCGGCTGCAGTACGTGCCGTCGCGCTCGGGCGACGTCGCCGTCGACTCGGGCAGCGGCGCGTTTGGTTACGGCGCAGACATCGGCTACGCCGGCGTCACGTTCGCCGACGACCGCAACACGCAGATTCTCCCCGCGGCGATCATCCTGGGCGCGCACATCACCCGCCCGCTCGGCCAAGGCGCGGCCTTGACGCTCGAAGCCAGCAATCTCAGCGGAACGCGCTATCTGTCGAGCCCGGACCGCTATGGTCCGCCGCCCAGTATCGGACTGCGCCTGCGTTTCGGGCTTGGTCCGCAAGGTCCCGACTCGGGCACGCCGGGTTGTCCCTAAAGGCACCGCGCCCGGGCGCTTCAGCCGCGGACGATCTCCCCGATGCGGGTTTCCGCCGACACGGACGGGGCCCGCGGCGTGTACAGCGCCACCCGGTCGCGGCCGAATGATTTGGCCCGGTACAGTGCGATGTCGGCATGCCCCAGCAGCGTTTTGGCGGTGTCTCCGTCGGCGGGAAAAATGCTGATCCCGATGCTTGCGCTCAGCGGATGCGAGCGCTTTTCGATGACGAACGGCAGGCGCATGAGTCCGAGCAGCGTGCGTGCCAACGCCACCGCCTCGCGCGCGCTGCGAACATGTTTCTGCAGCACGATGAACTCGTCGCCGCCCAGCCGCGCGATCGAATCGCTTTCGCGCAACGCGTCCTTGAGCCGCGTCGCAGTCTGACGCAGCACGATATCGCCGTCGGCGTGCCCGGCCGTGTCGTTCACTTGCTTGAATCCGTCGAGATCTAAAAAATGAACGGCGAACGATTCGCCGTTCCGCCTGCTTTCAGCGATGAGCTGCTGCAACCGGTCCTGCAGCAGCGCGCGGTTCGGCAACCCGGTGAGCGTGTCGGTAAAGGCCAGCGCGTCCAGCCGCTCCTGCTCGGCCTGTCGTTCGAGGGTCGAACTGACGACCGTGCTGATCGACCGGACGAACTCACGGTCGGCGGTCGAAAACAGTTCACCCCGTTCACGCGCTGAACCGAAGCCGATCACGCCGGCAAAGTTTCCGCCGATCTCGAAGGTCGTAGCGATGAACGAGCGCCACGGAAAGAGCAATCGCACGGGTTCGCGATCCCACGGCGGCCGGTCGATGTCGTCGACGGCGATGGGGTCGAACGTGCTGAACAGTTGCCGGCAAGCCGCTCTTTCGATCGACAGCGAGCGTAGCGATTCGCAAGGCGCCGAGCCGACGATATGGGTCGGTGAAAGCACGCCGTTGTCGAGCCGCATGACGATGCCGCAGTCCACGGCAAGTAACTCATTCCCCAGCGTCAGCGTGTCTTCGATCCGCTGCTGCGCGGTCCGACCTGACGACGCGGCAAGGAGATAAAGCGCCCGAAAACGGTCGGCCTGTTCGACGGCGGCAGCGACCTCGCGCTCGTGACGAACTTCGCGCACGATGCCGTAGATGCCCACGATTTCTTCGCCGAGCCGGGCCGGCGCGATAGTGGTCGAAACGCTGACGGGATGGCCGTCGGCGTGCACGAAGACCGCATCGAATTCCGTCGTGTTGCCGGTCACGGCGATGTCGCGCATCGCGTGCGCGTCGGCCACGCAGCCCGGCGCGAGGTGGGCAGAAAAATGCGAGCCGACCAGCGTTCCGGGCGGATGCCCGAGCAGGCTGATCGCGGCTTTGTTGCCGATGACGATCCGGCCTTCGAGATCGTAGAGCACCATCGGCTGAGGATGATCGCGAAACAGACCCGGCACGAGCGCATGCTGCTCGACGAGTTGGTTGAGCAGACGCTGCGATTCGCATTCGTTCTGTGCCCGCACGCGGTGTTCCATTTCTGCGGTATCGTTACCGCATCCACTCACAAGCTCGTCATGTGGTCGCAGGCTTCCCCTATGCGCTCGCGCTGCGCGCGAGGACGAAGTCACGTCGCTCCCGTTCCGAAATGCGGGCTTCGTTGCCGATAGTGCGAGTCATTCGGCCGCCCAAATACGGGCCGACAAGAATTTGTAAAGATACGAAAGAATTTGTAAAATTTCGGAACGCCGCTGGAGCTCGGGCGGCGCCCCGCACGAACGTTAGTGCGCGTGCGGCGGTAAAAGCGGACGGACGCGCGAATACGGCAAGCCGTACAAAGTGATCCCGTAGGCCCCTGAAACGGTCGTGGCGCTGAAGATCGCGTCGTAGATCGCGGCTTGCGTGGCGTCGACGGTCGCGCTGAAGAGCGCGTCGATGCGATCCTCATCCGTTTCGAGCGGCGGTCCGGCGACGCCCCCCGCCCGTGGATACGTGTGCGTGGTGCTGAACGCGATCAGCAAATCGCCGCTCGAAACATGCGACGTCGCTCCGGTGCGCGCAAGACCGAGCGCCGCGCGTTTCGCGAGATCGCGCAGCCGCAGCGCGTCCAGCGGCGCATTGGTGGCAACGACGATGATGATGCTGCCGTCGGCGGCCCGGCCGCGGACGGGCGGCGCGTACGCGGCGGGGTACACCGGCCGCAGCTCGTTGCGCAGCAGTTCGCCCACGTGGACGCCGTCGACGAGCAATTCATCACGCGCTCCCGTATTGACGTTGACGAGCACGCCAACGGTATAATCGCCCAGCGACGCGGGGAGCACGCGCGACGACGAGCCGATCCCGCCTTTGAAACCGAAAGCGTGCATGCCGGTCCCGGCGCCGACGCTGCCGCGGGTAAAATTTCCCGGGCGTGCCGCATCGAGCATCGCAGCCACGTCGGTCGCGGTAACATGCCGGCCGCGGATGTCATTGAGCCCCTGATCGTCGCACTCGGCGACCACCGGCAGGGGCACGTCATCGCGCACCCCGATCGCCGGATAGTGCGCGTCCATCCAGTCGATCACACCGTCGTCGGCCCGGCCGACGTCGAGCGTGTCGGTGAGGACGATCGGCGTTTCGAGGAAGCCGGATTGGTCGACCCAGTGCGCGCCGGTCAGTTCGCCGTTGCCGTTGAGGTCATAGGTCGCCGCGGCGACCCGGTCGTTCCACGGATCGGCGTTGCCGATTACGCCGGTAGCGCCGGTCCGCACGTTGCTGCCTTCGACCTTCGTCAGTTGCCCCACGCGCACGCCGGGCACGTCGGTGATGCCATCCACCCGACCGGCCGGCAGCGACCCGACTCGTACCGGGGACGCCGCCAGCAGCGTTCCGCACAGGGCGACAGCGGCAAGGCGGAGCGTGAGGGTCATGCTTACAGCATCTCGCGGCCCCCCGTACGTTCCCCTCCGGAGCACAAGCGCTGCCTCGGTCAGCGACGAAAGCCATTGACCCCGAGCCGCCGCTATACTACCGTGACAGCACTCGAGTACCCGTGCCGGTATAGGCGGATGTCGTTCGCCCCGCGAACACCTGCCCCGCATCGGCTTGTCGTCTCCAAGGAGCCGTGCCATTCTCACTTTGCCGAATTCCGCGCTTGCTTTCGACGCTGAGATGACCGCTCTCGGTCTCAGTAGCGCCACGAAAATCCATCGCAACCTGAGCGTTTCGGAGCTCTACGAGCACGCGATCCGAAATAACGAGGGCTTGCTCGGCGCTGACGGGCAGTTCGTGGTCGAGACCGGCAAGCACACCGGCCGCTCCCCGCACGATAAATTTTTCGTTCGCGAACCGAGCAGCGAGCAGCACATCGATTGGGGAACCACCAACAAACCGTTCGAGGCCGCGAAGTTCGACGCGCTGCTCGGGCGCGTCACCGCATACCTCAAAGACCGCGAGCTGTACGCGCTCGACTGCTACGTCGGCGCCGACCCGCAGTTCCAGTTGCCGGTGCGGGTGATCACCCAATCGGCATGGCAGAATATCTTCGCGCGCGACTTGCTGATCGATACGGCCGACCACGTCGAAGGCTTCACGCCGGAGTTCACCGTGCTCGACGCGGCGTTATTCGAAGCCGACCCGGCGCGCGACGGCACGAACTCCTCGACCTTCATCTTGATCAACTTTGCCCGTAAACTGGTCCTCATCGGGGGTACCGAATACGCCGGCGAAATCAAGAAATCGGTCTTCACGATCATGAATTACTTGATGCCCCTGCGTGACGTGCTGCCGATGCATTGCTCGGCCAACGTCGGGAAAGCCGACGACGTGGCGGTTATCTTCGGGCTCTCGGGGACGGGGAAAACGACGCTCTCGGCCGATCCCAGCCGGCCGCTGATCGGCGACGACGAACACGGCTGGTCCAACGACGGCGTGTTCAACTTCGAGGGCGGGTGCTACGCCAAGGCGATCAAGCTGAATGCCGAGCAGGAGCCGGAGATCTGGGCGGCCTCGCACCAGTTCGGGACGATCCTCGAAAACGTCGCGATCGACCCGGCAACGCGGCAACTCGATCTGGATTCAGCCGCGTTGACCGAAAACACCCGTTCCGCGTATCCGTTATGCTACATCCCTAACGTCGTGCCGGGGTCCCGGGCCGGGCATCCGACGACGGTCGTGATGCTGACCGCCGATGCGTTCGGCGTGCTGCCGCCGATTGCGCGGCTATCGGTGCCGCAGGCGATGTACCACTTCCTCTCCGGCTACACCGCCAAGACGGCCGGCACGGAGAAAGGCGTCGTCGGCACGGTTGCGACGTTCTCGACGTGCTTCGGGGCGCCGTTCATGGTGCACCATCCGACGGTCTACGCCAAACTGTTAGGCGAACACATCGAGAAGGACGCCGTCCGCTGCTGGCTGGTCAACACCGGCTGGCTCGGCGGGCCCCCGGGAGTCGGCAACCGGATGAAGATCGCCTATACCCGCGCGATGCTCAACGCCGCCATCGAAGGCCGCCTGGACGACGTCCGGTTCGTGACCGAACCGTTCTTCGGGCTCTCGATCCCGACCAGCGTCCCGGACGTCCCCAGCGACGTGCTCGATCCGCGCGGAGCCTGGGCCGACACGGCCGCCTACGACGTCCAGGCCAAGAAACTCGCGGGACTCTTTTTCGACAATTTCAAGGTCTTCGCCGAACAAGCGAGTCCCGAGATTCTGGCCGTCCAAATCAAACCGTAACGCGGGCCTCGGCGGGAATGCCCAGCGCCTTGAACAGGATTCGTTTGGGGCGCTGACCGTCGAACTCGCCGTAGTGCACGCGCTCCCAGGGGCCTAGATCGAGCGCGCCGTTCGTTACCGGTACGAGCACCTGATGCCCGAGCAGCATCCGCTTGAGGTGGGCGTCGCCATTGTCTTCGCCAGTTTGATGGTGCCGGTAATCGAGTCCCGCTGGCGCGAGTTTTTCGACCCAGGCCAAGATATCCGACCACAGCCCGGGTTCGTGATCGTTCACGAAGATGCTCGAAGTAATGTGCATCGTCGAGACGAGCACGTAACCATCGCGCAGATTCGCGGCCGCGCGGACCCGCTCGACGCTATCGGTGATGTCGATGATTTCGTACTTCTTTTTGGTATGCAACGTCAGGTATTCGGTGTGCGCGATGGTGTCCATCGGCGGTTCTTCTGTTCGCCGCGCGAGAGGTCCGGCGAACGAGCGGACAAATCGCTGTTCGGACATCGTCCCTCGCGCGCGTGAGGACGGTAAACCGTCGCGGCAGCGGTTTCGCGAGCGACGACGACTCGAGCGGCGCTTCGGTAGCGCGCCCGCTCGACGAAAACGTGCCGGCCTCCCGCGCGTCCACGGAGACGATTCGAACACGACGAACCGTTAGGTCTTTTACCTCGCGATCGTGAGCCGAGCGCGAGACGCGCAGCCCGCGTCCCGCGCGTACACTGTGGCATCATTATGATTTTACGCGCCGGACTTTTTTGTATCGCCACGGCCGTTTTCATGGCCGCTCTCGATCTGTGCCGCTCCAAGCAGCCCGATCGTCCCTGTATCTTCTGCGGCAAGACGCTCAGCCCGCCGCTCTACGACTGCGACCACGTGCTGGGCGACGGCCGCGCAATCGCCGAAGCGCCCGCGATAACCTGGCGCTGACGGGACCGCACACCTTTCGCGCGCTCGACACCCGCCGCTGAACCGGTCGCGGTACGTCGCCGAATCACGCTGCACGCCGGTATTAACCCCGCCTTCCCACCAAACCGGCGATCCACTACCGTCCGAAGTCCTCGGCCCGCTGCGACACAATGTCCCGGCCCGCACGCGGCTGACGACGATTGGCAGCGCAGCCGAATCAAGCGATGATATTCGCACACTCTTCGCGCTCGCTCGATCCTCGAGCACATGGTTCTTTTCTTGGTGGTATCACTTTGACGCCGCTTGTCGTTCGCACGGCAAAGGCCGCGACACGTTGCTTGGATACGGATGCCGATGGCTGCTAACGCCGCGACGGCAAGCAGTTCGGAAGCGCTCGCGCGCGTCGGACGCACGCTGGCGTTTCGCTGCGACGCCCTGCCGCTTTGGCTGCACGACGGAAAACTCGCCGTTGCGCTGCCCGATATCGAAGACGGCAACGTGCTCGATGCGCTGCGCCAAGCCACGCGGCTGCGCATCGAGCCGGTCCGCATGCCGCGCGAACACATTCGCGAACGCCTTTTTGCGGCATATGGCCGCGATGCTTCGGGCACGACGCTAAGCGAGCGGCGCGCTGCCGACGTCCCGACCGTGCGCAGCGTCGATTCGATGTTCGTGCGTGCGATCGGCGCGCATGCCAGCGACATTCACATCGAACCGAACCCAGCGGGCGGAGCGATTCGCTTGCGCGTGGACGGTATTCTCGTTCCGCTCGAAACGATCGCCGCCGACCGCTACAACGCCTTTGTCTCGCGGATCAAATTGTCGGCCGGAATGGATATCGCCGACAAACGCCAGCCGCAGGACGGACGGCTGACGATTCCCTTCGAGGGTCGCGCGATCGACGCGCGCGTTGCGTCGCTGCCCACCATCGACGGCGAAAAGCTCGTGATTCGGCTGCTCGATCGTCACGCGCAAAGCTGCGACATCACCGCGCTGGGCATGCCGCCCAGGCTGCTCGCGACCTATCGGCGGCTGTTGCGCTCGCCGTGGGGCTTCATCGTCGTGACCGGTCCAACGGGCAGCGGGAAAACGACGACCCTGTACGCGTCGCTCGGCGACCTCGACGCCGCGCTCAACAACGTCTGTTCGGTCGAAGATCCGGTCGAGATGCGCGTGCCCGGGGTCACCCAAGTCGGCGTGAACCCGCGCGCCGGCGTCACGTTCGAGAGCGCGTTGCGCGGATTCATGCGCCAAGATCCGGACGTCATCATGGTCGGCGAGATGCGTGACGCCCAAACCGCCGGCGTTGCGATCTCGGCTTCACTCGCCGGCCAGCTCGTGTTCACCACGCTGCACAGCAACGATGCTCCGCGAACGGTCGAACGCCTCGTCGAACTGGGTGTGGCGCGCCAGTCCCTGGCCGCGGGGCTGACCGCGATCCTGGCGCAGCGGCTGGTCCGCCGGCTGTGCGAAAGCTGCCGGATCGCGGCGGACATTCCCGCCGACCTCAAAGCGCGCCTCGAAACTAAACAGGCGCAGTGGTGGATTCCCGGCAGCTGCCGGGCCTGCGCGCAAACCGGATACTGCGGGCGGGTGGGCGTGTACGAACTGCTCGTCGTCGACGACGCGCTGCGCGACGCGATCGGCGCCGGCGGCTCGAGCGTGACGATCGCGCAGCTCGCGTCGGCTTCGGGCTATCGGCCGATGTTCCACGACGGGTTCGCCAAGGTCTTGGCCGGCGATACCAGTTTCGCCGAACTCGTCCGCGTCGTCGCCTGGAACGGCGCATGATGGACGTGCAGCTCGCCGCAATCCGTATCGACGAACTATTGCGCAACGCGCGCGTTCGGCGGGCGTCCGACATCCACTTCGGCGGGGGCGCCCGCGCGGCGCTGCGGATCGACGGCCGGCTCATCGTGCTCGACGACGAACCGCTCCCCGAAGCGGCGATCGCGGTCTTTCTCGAAGCCGCGCTGGGGTCGGCCGCCCTGCACCGCCTCGCGGACCACGGCACCGCCGACGCCGCGTACCTCGCCTCGGACATCGGGCCAGCCAGAATCCATGCGTACCGTCAGCTCGGCGGCGTTCGGGTCGTGGTGCGGCTGCTCGCGCAGAGCGTGCCACAGCTCGGACAGCTCGAGTTGCCCGCCGCGATCGGCGGCTTCGCGGGCGCGCCGTTGGGTCTGCTGCTCTTTACCGGACCGACCGGCAGCGGGAAGACCACCGCGCTCGCCGCGCTGATCGATACCATCAATCGGACCAGCGAACGCAACATCATCACGATCGAAGATCCGATCGAATACGTGCACGACCCCATCCGTTCGGCGATCGCGCATTGCGAGGTCGGTCGCGACGTCGTCAACTTCGCTGAGGCGCTGCGCGGAGTGCTGCGCGCCGACCCGGACGTGATCTCGATCGGCGAGATGCGCGATCGAGAGACCATGGCTGCGGCGTTGACCGCCGCGGAAACCGGTCACTTGGTGCTCGCGACGCTGCACACCAACGACGCCGCGCAAACGATCGATCGCATCGTCGACGCCTTTGCCCCCGAAGCGCAGAACCAGATCCGCGCGCAGCTCGCGGCGGTCTTGCTGGCCACCGTCGGGCTGCGCTTGGTGCCGCGCCTCTCGGGCAGCGGCCGCCGCTGCGCGGCCGAGATTCTCATTGCAACCGACGGCGTGCGCACGATGATCCGCGAAGGTAAGACGCATCAGCTGCGCAACGCGATCGTCACCGGACGCGGCGCCGGGATGCAGACGCTCGAACACCACCTGTGCGAACTCGTCGCCCGGCGCGAGATTGCACTGCGCGAAGCACAAGCCGTCACCAGCCGCCCGCACGACGTGCGCGAACCCGTTCGAGGCGCGGCATGACCCAAGTCCGCACCTTTCACTACACAGCCCGAACACTCGACGGAAAACTCGTGCGCGGTTCGATGCAGGCCGCGCAACCGCGCAACGTCCTCGATCTGTTGCGCAGCCGCGCGCTCTTCGTCACCGCCGTCGACGCGGAGAACCAGCTTGCCGAGCGGATCGCGCGCGAGCTGCGCATCGGCCGCGTTTCACACACCGCTTTGCGCGCATTTTTCCGCTCGTTCGCAACCCTCGTGCGGGCCGGCGTTTCGATCGGCCAGGCACTCTCGGTCACGATCGAACGGGCCGCCGACGCGCGACTGGCCGAAGCGCTGCGCTCGGTTCTCGCCGACGTCGAACAGGGGACGCCGCTCAGCGAAGCGATGAGCCGCCGGCCCGCCGATTTCCCGCCGCTGTACGTCGCGATGATTGCCGCCGGAGAAGCAGGCGGCATCCTCGATGACGTGATCGAGCGCCTCGCCGTTTTACTCGAACGGGAATCGGCGCTGCGCAAAAAGGTTCAGACGGCGCTCGCCTATCCCGCGATCGTCATGCTCGCCGCGACGTCGCTCATGGTTTTTCTGATCGTGAAAATCGTGCCGATGTTCGCTCAACTCTTCGACAGCTTCCACGTCGAGATGCCGCTGGCGACACACGTTCTGCTGCGCTTGGGTGCATGGCTGGCCGCACCGCTGCCTTGGCTCGTTGCCGCGCTTGGACTTCCGCTGCTGGCATTCGCGGTCGTGCGCGTTGGCCGCCACCCAGCTGGCGCGCTGTTCATCGACGGCGCGCGGCTGCGGCTGCCCGTCATCGGTCCGCTCTTACAGAAGGCCATCGCGGCACGGGTCATCCGCATGCTGGCCACGCTGCTGCGCTCGGGGATCGACTTGGTGTCCGCCCTCGACGCAGTCGTGCCCGTCGCCGGAAGTCCGCGCTTCGGGCGCGCGTTCGGGGACGTCGCTCATGCCTTGCGCGCCGGCGAGCCGCTGGCCAACGCCGTCGCGCAATGCGATGTTTTCGACCCGATGTTTTTCGCCTTCGCAAGGGTGGGCGAAGAAACCGGACTGCTCGACGAGATGCTGCTCAAGCTCGCCGAGTATTTCGAGAGCGACGTCGAGGCTGCGATTGCGACGCTTGCCGCCGCGATCGAACCCGCGCTCATCGTCATCCTCGGCAGCATGGTCGCCTTCATCGTCTTCTCGATCTTCCTTCCGCTCTATTCGTTGATTGGACAAGTCGCACAATGACACCGCAAGAAACCGCCCTCGCGGCGTATCTGGCCGAACGTTCGCAAGGCAATCGCGACCGGCTGGTCACCGCCTACTGGTACTTGTGTCTGCGCGGCGCGAAAAAATTCGGGCGCGCCGGAATCGACCGCGCCGACTTGGCGCAAGTCGGTGCGATCGGCCTGCTCAAAGCCGTGCACGGCTACGATGCGGAACTGCAAACTCCGTTCGAGGCCTACGCGTGGCTGCTGGTAGTCGGTGAGCTCATGCACTACGTCCGCGATCACGAACGCATCATACGCATCCCGCGCGGATTGCGCGCGCTCGAGAAGCGCTATGCGCTCGTCAGCGAGATCCTCGCTTCGCGGCTGGCACGGACGCCGACGCCGGCCGAGATCGCCGCCGAACTGCATGTCGACGCCGCCCTCGTGGACGAGCTGCGGGTCCTGCGCCGGGGCGGGGCGGTCGTGTCGCTCGAAGCCTATACCGGCTCGCCGACCGGCGAGCTCGCATCGGGCACGACGGCGATCGGCGTCGACGAGCAGCTCTCGCTGCGCACGGCAATCGACGAGTTGGCCGAACGCGAGCGCCTGGCGGTGCTAGGATCGTTCGGCGCCGGATTGTCCCAGGCGCAACTCGGCCGGCGCTTGGGTCTTTCGCAAAGCCAGGTGTCGAAAGTCATCAAACGGGCGCTCGGAAAACTCCAGCGGAAAGTGGCATAAGTGCGCGGGCCAACGGGCACTCGGAGTGCTGCGGCTATGTGGCCGATCGAAACACACTCCGCGCAGCGTGCACCCGATCGGCATGCCGGCGAACGCGGCTTTACGCTGATCGAGCTCATGATCGTCGTGGCGATCATCGCGATTCTGGCCGGAATTCTCATTCCGAATTTCGTGAACGCGCGCGCTCAAGCGCAAACGTCCGCCTGCGAATCGAACCTGCGCGCGATCGCCACCGCGATGGAATTGTACTATGCGGACAACCAGCGCTACCCCGATCCCGGCGCCGTCCCCGATGCGCTCAACACCGCGACGGTAACGTATCTGAACAACACGCCGCGCGATCCGGCCGATCCCGGTGCCGTGCCCGCGAAGTACACGTTCACGCAGCCGACCGGCGACGGCCAGAGTTATCTCATCGTTTGCCCCGGTACGCACGCGGCCTCGACGCTCGCGAAATTGAACAAAGACGACGGAACGGGCAAAGCCTCCGCCGGCCTGTGCGGGGCGCAAGGCTGCACGAAATCGATCGAATACGCCTCCGGAGCGGGTTTGCTCGCCAAATGATCGATCCGATCGCCGCCTCCCTGCTGGCCTTGACCGCGCACACGCCGACGGCATTCGGATTGGTGTTTCTCGGCGGCGTGCTCTCGAGCGTCGGGCCGTGCATTGCGCCGCGCTACGTGGCGATCGCCGCGCTCGCCGCGCACGACCGGCGGCCGCTGGTCCCGACGCTGGCGTTCGTGGCCGGTTTGATCGGCGCGTACGTCGCGCTGGGTTTCGGCGGCGGGCTGCTCGGAACGCTGTGGTCGTCGTCGAGCGCGATCGACATAATCCTAGCCGGCGCGCTCATCGCTGGCGGGGCCTATGGGCTCGTGCGCGCCGAACCTCACCGGCACATCGGCGAAGCGCACGGCACCGCCGCTGCCACGCGCTCGCAGCCCCGTTCGCTCGGCGCTATTTTTCTGCTCGGCGCGTCGAGCGCACTCGTCGTATCACCGTGCTGCACGCCGCTGCTGGCAGCGGTCGTCGCAACGTCGACGGCATCCGGCGAGCCGCTCTTGGGTGCGGTGCTGCTGGCGCTTTTCGGAGCCGGTCATGCGCTGCCGCTGCTCTTCACCGGACAAATCGGCGCGCTCGTCACCCGCTGGACGCCGAATGTTTTTCGGGGCCAAGGGCCGGCCATCGTGAGCGCGGTCTTGATGCTCGCGCTGGGCATGTATTACGCGGTGCTGGCATGAGCGCCATTCCGCTCGGGCGCCGGTTCGCGATTGCCGCGGTGGCCCTGAGCCTAGCCGGCGGATTGTTTCACGGACAACTCGCGAGCGCGCTGATCACGCGCGGCGACGATGCGCTGCGCGCCGGCGACCGCGTCGCGGCGGTGCGCTACTATGCGCGAGCGCTGACACTCGATCCCCAATCGGCCCGCGCCGCCGACCGGCTCGCGTTCTACTTGGCGATGCGCCGTCAGCCGGGCGACGCGCAAGCCGCGATCGGCGTGGCGACCAACGCGCTCGCGCGCACGCTCGATGATGCAGCCTTGCTCGCGGATCGCGGCCTTGCCGAACAGCGTCTAGGCCGTTGGCGCGCGGCCGAACACGACTTCGCCGCTGCCGGAAGGGCCGGCCGCGACCCGCGCTACGATCATCTTGCCGGACGGGTAGCCTGGCGGCTGGGCGACGTGCGCGACGCGCGACGCTTTTTCTCGGTCGCACTCGTTCACGATCCCGCCTTCGCTCCCGCACGCGCGGCCCTGGCTGAGCTGCGATGACGACGCTATTGCTCACCATCGTTTGTGTCGCGGGCGGCGCCTACGCGGCGTGTCTGTGGTTCGTTGCCCGGCACGTAGCGCGCCGGCGGGCGCTGGCGTTGGGAACGCTGCCGGTCTGGCTGCTCGTGCTCGGCGCGGCCGCGGCCGGCGGGACCGCGGTTCTGTATCCCTCGTCCGTCGCGCTGCCGGCCGGCGCTGCGCTGGTGGGCGCGATAGTGTGCGGGCTGGTCGATGCCCGCACCGGGTTCATCTTCGACGCGTTGTCGGCGATCATGGCCGCCGTTTCGTGCATCACCGCCGGTTTGAACTTTCACGCGCCGGACGGCTTCCTCGCGGCGGCCATCGTCGGTGCCGCCCTGGGCAGCTTGTATCTGCTCACCGGACGCCGCGGCATCGGCTTGGGCGACGTGAAGCTGGGCGCGGCCGTCGCTTTGGGCTACGGCCTCCAGCCGGCGATTGTAGCGATCGGAAGCGCCTTCGTTTTGGGCGCGCTGTACGCCGTCACCATGATCGGTTGCGGACGCGCCCGACGCACCGATGCGTTGCGCTTCGGTCCGTTCATCGCCGGCGGCGCCGCTGTCGGGCTGACCGTCGGCGCGTGGGGGCCGCTGTGGTGAACGCATCGCGGCCGCGGCGACGCGGGGGAACGCTTCCGCTCGGGGTCGATCTCGGCACGGCGCGGGTGCGCGTCGCACTCGTGCAGCGCGCGCCCAGCGGCCGGCCCGAACTCGTCGCGGTCGCGGCTCGGCCGCTCGAAGACGATCCGGCGGCGGCGCTGGCCGACGCAGTCGCCGAACTGCGCACCCGCGAGCGGCGCTGCGTTTTTGGACTCGGCGAACCGCGCGCCGTATTGCGCAGCACCCACTTTCCTGTGATGCGCCGGGGGGAACAAGAGCGCGCTGCGCGTTTTGAAGCCACCCAGTTCGTCGACTACCCGATCCGCGAAGCGGTCGTCCGGGTCATTCCGGTCGGGTCCGAAGGTGATGCCGTCATTGGTGTCGTGCGCAAAGACGTCATCGGTTCGCTCGTCTCGCTTGCGCACACGGCCAAGCTGCGCGTTTGCGCCGTCGACAACAACGCCTTCGGCTTGCGGCGCGCGCTGCCCGCCGTCGATGCGGTGCTCGACATCGGCCTCGACGACTCGCGGCTGCACGTCTTTACCGGGAGCTTTCCGATCGGACGGCGGTTTTCCGTCGGCGGCGCGGCGTTCACCCAAGCGATCGCGCGCGCCCTGGGCTGCGATACGGCGACCGCCGAACGCCGCAAGCTCACCCACGGCATCGCGGGCTGCGGCGAATCCGCGCGCGACTTGCTCGTGGCGGACGTCGCGAACGCGCTCGCCGAATGCCGCTCGGGCGGCTTCGGTGACGTGCGCGAGATCGCGCTGGTCGGCAACGGATCGCGCTTGAGCGACCTGCCGGCGGCCATCGAACGCGCGACCGGCGTCCGCGTGCGCCCGGCGGCGCTTTCCCCCGACGTTGCCCCGACGCTTCCGCCGGATGTGCTGCGCGCGGCCGCGCCCGACTGGTGCCTGGCGTACGGGTTGGCGCTGTGGACGCAGCCGTGAACCGCTTTAACTATCTTGCCGGCTCGCGGCGCAACGTTTTCGATTCCCAACCCAGCGGCTTCGCGATCGACAACGCCATTCGCACGCCGCTTGCGGCGTTGGTCCTCAGCACCACGCTAGTCGCGATGGCGGGGCTCGTGCAGCTCACCCGATTGCACGTTGCACAGGAACATTACGCTCGCGCCGCTATCCGGCTGACCGCCGACGAATCCGCCGTGCGTCAAAGCGGGATGCTGCGGGCGGCCATTTTACGCGAGAATCGGCTCATCGGCTATGTCGCCGGGCTGCAGCGCGCGAGCCTGGACCGGGCCAACGAGTTGGCTTGGATCGGCAACCGGATCCCGGCGCACACGTGGCTGCACGCCTTGCGCTTCGAGAACGGTAATTATACGCTCGAGGGCACGTCGGATCGCGCCGCCGCCGTCGGCACGGCGATGCTGACACTGCGGGACACCGCGCGCGCGACGCTGCCGCAACTCGTATCGCTGCATGACGACGGCGGCTCTTCGGCAACCCGGGTGCGCTATGTCTTGCGGCTCGAAACGCGGCCGTGAAGGCGACCGGCCGCGCGACGGGCGCTGACGCCCGTCTTTTCTGGCTGGCGTGCATCGTCGTGCTGTGCGCCGGCTACTACGTGTCGTTCGTCGTGCTCGCAACCGCGATCGACCGTCAACACGAAGAAACGGCGCGCGTCTCCGACGCCGTCCGGCTCAATGCGCAAATCGCCGCCCAGCGTCCGCAACTCGAGCTCGAGCAGCGCGCCGCCGACGAGCTGGTGCGCAGCTTCGACTTGCGCGCCGATCGCGCCACGCTCGTCGCGCGCTTCGTACAGTCAGCCGTGCGCATCGCCGGCGAACGTCACGTCAGCCTCGATCAAGTCGACGCGCGCGGCACCGCGGCGGCCTCCGCGCCGGCCAGCGCGCCGGGGCAAAATGCGAATGGCGGATTCTCGTTCGAGTCGATCCCGCTGGAGATCTCGCTGCGCGGTAACTACGCTGCCCTGCTCGCGACGATTCGCGATCTCGCTCGAACGCCGCTCCCGCTGCAGATCGAGATCGCCGCGATCGAGCGCGAGGGCCCCGCAGCCGGCAACAACGCGGGACCGCTGACGGCGCGGCTCCACCTCATGGTGCAGCGGCTGGCCGACGATGTTCCGGCCGGCGTAGCCCTGCACCAACTCCCGGAGGACGGTACGAGTAATGTTCGATCTCAGTAGTCGCAGTGCGATTGCGATGCTGTCGGCGCTCGGGGCCGCGGCAGCGATCGGGCTTACGCCAAGCCCGCCGCAGCGTTTGCTCGTCGCAACGGCCGGGCCGCCGCTGCCGCGCGTCCTTCAAAGCGTTGCCGATCCGGTCGCTCCGGTGCTCGTTGTGCGCGATCCGTTTGCCGAGCCCACGCCGCCGGCCGTGCTCGCTGCAACGCTGCCGGTTCGTTTGCCGCACCGTCAATTCGGCCCGCAGCTGAGTGAAACCGTCGAACCGCTGCCCAACAATCTGGCCAGCGACACGATACCGGCGCTGCCGGACAGCGCACCGGATCCCGACCCAGCCGCACCGCGCGTGTCCGCGCTCGTCACGGGTCCGCATCCGTATGCCATGCTCGACACCGGGGGCATCCACGAGATCAAAGGCCTGGGCGACCGGGTCGGCGGCGTCACGATCGTTTCGATCGGCCTCGACGGCGTCCGCTTGCGCGACGGCAAACTGCTGGGCGTCGACCCCGCGGCGCGGCCATGAAGCGCCGCGCTCTCGCGTTCGCTTTGGGCTTGGCACTGCTGCTCGATGCGCCGTCGGGCGCCCAGCCGGCGCGGCTCTCCATCGATGCCCGCGATACCGATTTGGGCGATGTCATCCGGCTGCTGGCGATGCAATCCGGGACCAACCTCGTCCCTGACGGTTCGATCAAGCCGCTGCGCGTCACCCTGCGCTTGCGTGACGTCAGCTTCGACGAGGCGCTGGCGGCCATCTCCCAAGCCTACGGTCTGCAAGCTCACCGCGATGGACGCATCATCATCGTGGGCGACGCGGCAGTCATGAACCGCCGGTATCCCGACGACGGACAGCCCTCGGGAAGCAAGACGGCGGTCTTTGCTCTCGCGCACGCACAACCCGATGAGCTCAAAGCCTCGCTCACCGAAGCGCTGCCGGCCGGAACGGTCGTCGTTTGCGACAAGCGAACCGGGTCGGTCATCGTGAGCGGCAGCGCCACCACGATCGAACGTGCCCGCACGCTCATCACGGCGCTCGACGCGCCGTCGGCCGGGGGCGGCGCCGCGACCGCGTTTCGAGCCTTTCATTTGCGTAACGTCAAGGCGAGCGAGGCCGTCAAGGCACTCAAAGGAACGGTGCCCGACAACGCGCTCGTCGCCGACGACCGCCAAAACGTCGTCGTCGTGACCGGCGATCGCGAAGTCCAGGCGTCGGCCGGAACGCTGCTGGCCAGCTTGGACAATCCCGGCAAACAGGTGATGTTCGAGGTTCGGGTGGCCGACCTCGCGCCGCACATCGATTCGAGCAACGTCGGCGTTCAAGTCGGCGGCGCGGGCTATGGGTCGGGGGCGCTCGGTCAAGTGCCGTATTTGCTCACGCGCAGTTCGCTGGTCATCAACGCCCAGCTCAACGCGCTCGTTCAAACCGGACACGCGTCGATCTTGGCGCAGCCGCGCATCGCGACGCTCAACAACAAAGAAGCCACGCTGCTCGTCGGCGAAACCTATCCGGTCGTCACGACCAATCTGCAAACCGGCTATCCGACGGTCACCAATATCGACATCGGCGTGAAGCTGCGGCTCACGCCGACGATCGGCGACGACGGTTCGATCACCGCCGAGCTGCACCCCGAATATTCGCAGATCGAAGGCTTCAATAACGCCTTCCCGATCGTGGCCAATCGGCGCGTCGATTCGACGCTGCGAGTGCGCGACGGCGAAACCATCGTGCTCGGCGGGCTCTTCTCTGATATCGATTCGGAAACGGTCACGAAGCTGCCGTTTCTGGGCGACGTCCCCGTGCTGGGCAGTGTTTTCCGCAACCGGCAACGCTCGCACACGCACGACGAGGTCGTCTTTTATATCACGCCGCACATCCTGTAGCCTCGTGGCCGCAGCCCGAAAGTATCAGCGACCACGTCGAGCAGCCGGCGCTCACGTCGAGCGCCAAACCTATCTCGGTGAGCGCTCTATTTTTGGGTCGTTCCGCCGCCTGGCGCCGCCGATGGAGCGGTCCCGCGGTTGAATGGACACGGAAGCGGTTCGATATTCCGGCCGCTCCGATCCGTACACTCGATACATCACGTGGCCGTTTTACAGCGCCGGCGCGAAGAGACCGGAAGTTGGAGCGCCGGCAGCTGTGCGACTCGGAGATAGATTGTCAGACCGCTCGCTGCGCCTCGCCGGAGCGAGCCGGCGGCGCGATTCCCTGCTGCAGCCGGTCGTGGCGCAGATAGACGCGAAAGCGCGCGCCGCCGAGCGGCGAGTCGCCCACGTCGACCCGGCCACCCGCGCGCTCGAGCATCAGGCGCACCAGCGCTAAGCCGATGCCGCTGCCAGCGGCCTTGGTTTTGCCGCGCGTGCCCAGGCCGAAGATGTGTTCGCGATCGGTCCGCGCCACGCCCGGACCGTCGTCGTCGATCGTCACGCAAGCAAAGTCCGGGTCGCTCGCGTCCGCGCCGATCGCAATCGTGCCGCCGGAGCGGCCGTGCTTAATCGCGTTGTCGATGAGATTGATGAACACCAAGGCTAACCGGTCGGCGTCGAGCGTAACGACTGCGCGCACGGCCGGCGCTCGCCGTAGCGCGATCGAACGCGCGCCGGCATTAGCCGCGCAGGCCAGCGCGGCCGCATCGAGCGCGACGTCGAGCGAACCGCTCGAACGCACGACCTGCGTCGTGTGCAGATCGAGCAGCGAGATCTCAAACATCCCTTCGACCAGACGCGCGAGTCGCAGCGACTCCTGGTGTGCGATCGACAAGAATCGCGTGCGCGTGCGCTCGTCGATCTCGTCGTCGAGCAGTGTTTCGAGATAGCCGCGAATCGAGGCCAGCGGCGTTCGCAATTCGTGGCCGATCGCGCTGAAGAACGCGTAGCGTTCGCGTTCCTGAGCGCCGCGCGAAAGGCCGCGCGCGACCGCGTCGGCCAGATCCGCGCCGTCGGCGGGAGAAAACACCGTCCAGCCGGTCTCGACCTCGAGTTGCGTCGCCGACTCGACGCTGGCCGAGATGCGCGCCAACGCCGAGCGCGCGTCGACGGCGATCGGTGCCGCGCCATCGGCGCGGGTCGGCGCGGTGAGGGCGGCGATGAACACGTCGCTGCCGATGTCGTGCGCGATGCTGTCCTCGGCCCGCAGCACGCGCCCCGCAGCGGACGCGAAAGCCGAGCCGGCCCGGCGCTCGAGCGTCCGCGCCTTGCGGAGACCCTCGCGCCAAGCCGTCCGTTCCAGCGCCGGCAACCGGACGACGAGCAGCGGAATCGCCGGCTCGCGCTGCACCGTCAAGCGCCGGTGCAGCGCCGCTATCGCGATCGGCCGAGCGGAGCGCTCAGCCGCGCGCAAACTTATAGCCGAATCCGTGGATGGTCTGCAGCAGCGGCGGAAGCCCTGGAACCTCCTCGATTTTGAGCCGCAGGCGGCGCACGTGGACGTCGACGGTGCGTTCGTCGCCGTCGAAATCATAGCCCCAAACGCGCTGCAGGAGCGTCGCGCGTGACAGCGCCACGCCGGCGTTCGACGCGAGTTCCAGCAAGAGCCCGAATTCGCGCGGCTTGAGCCCGGCATCAACCCCGTCGATGCGCACCTCACGCGCGGCCTCGTCGATTTCCAGCCGGCCGAACGAGAGCAGCGACGGCTGGGCCTGCGCGGACATACCCGCACGTCGAGCGATGGCGCGAACGCGGGCGATGATTTCGCGCGGGGAAAATGGCTTGGTAACATAGTCGTCGGCGCCGATCTCCAAGCCGACGACCCGATCGATTTCCTCGGCGCGCGCGGTAAGAACGAGCACCGGCAGGGCGCGTCCTTCGCGGCGCAGCGTCCGGATCACGTCGAAGCCGTCCATGACCGGCAACCCGACGTCGAGAATCATGAGGTCGGCCGAAGCGCGTGCGGCGCGCAGAGCGGTTGGACCGTCGGCTGCTTCGACGCACGTAAAGCCCTCACGCACGAGATGGTGCACGAGCAATTCGCGGATCGGCGCTTCGTCTTCGGCGACAACGATGCGATTGAGCGACATGCTCCGCACAGTGCCCGCCAAGCGAAAAATCAGTCCCGTCGGATCGCGCTGGATGAAGGGCAGCGCGACGCTGACCGCTCGCACCGGCAGTTCCTCAGGGCTTGACCGCTACCGCCATATGTCGCGTACCCGGTGCGACCGAGAGTCAAAGTCGAACTTCCCAACACCATACCATTCGTGCACCGCTCCAAACATCGTGAAAAAGGCGGATACATCGCCCGGCGTTAGCGGACGCTGGTCAAACAAATAGAGTCGGTTCTCGACTGACGCGATTTCGCGGCTTCCTCTTCGCGATCAAAAGACGGCACCGCTCGTTGCGGGCTCAACGGCCCGTGCCGAAACCAAGAAGCCGCGCTGAAAGTCGAACGTTCTGGGTACGGCGAGTGGGAGTCCCGCCGTCAAACCCGCATTTTCCCTTACGAACTTGCCGGAGTTGCGTCAGAGGCTCGATCACGGTGCGCTGTATTCAGCGTCACGGAAAGCGTTGGTCATGAACTCTCTGCGCTACCGCAACATTCTCGCTGCCGTCCATTTGGCACGTGCGGGGGATCTCGCTCGTGCCGCCCGCATCTTAAAACACGCGCTCCGCTCGGCAAAATCGGCAAAATCGCCGCCGGATGAGAAAGCGAAGGGGAAAGTCCTCGCGCTGTCGTTCCACAACGAAGCCGGCACGCGTGCGTACAAGGTCTATATTCCGAGCAGCTATCATGGCAGGCCAAGCCCCTTGGTCGTGATGCTTCACGGCTGCACGCAATCACCGGACGACTTGGCCACGGGTACACGCATGAACGCGCTGGCCGACGAACTCACCTTTCTGGTTGCGTATCCCGAACAGCCCATCACAGCGAATTTGCTGAAATGCTGGACTTGGTATAACCGACGGGATCAGCAACGCGATCGCGGTGAGCCGTCGCTCGTCGCCGGCATCACGCGTCAAGTCACGAAAGACTACGCCGTCGACCCGCGGCGCGTCTATGTCGCCGGCGTATCGGCCGGGGGCGGCGTTGCCGCAATCCTGGGGGAAGTCTACCCGGACGTTTATGCCGCGGTCGGAGTCCATTCCGGCATTGCCTGCGGCGTTGCGCACGATGCACTGTCCGCTCTTGCGGCGATGAAGACCGGTCACGCGGGCGGCCTGTTGGCACACATCGCCGAGCAGGGGCCCCACCACCGACTCGTCCCGACCATCGTGTTTCAGGGCGATCGTGATACGACCGTTAACCCGCTGAATCTCGATCACTTCAGCGCCCAAATAGCGGCGGCCGCCGGCAGTAAGAAACAGATGCACCCGGGAGATGTGCGCGGCGGCCATTCGTACACCCAGACGACGTTTGCCGACGCGGCCGGTCACACCGTGCTCGAGCAGTGGATGATCCACGGCGAGGGTCACGCCTGGTCGGGCGGCAGCGCCGCGGGAAGTTACACCGACCCAGAAGGACCGGATGCGACCTGGGAATTCGTGCGCTTCTTCCTCTCGTATCGAAATTCCGACGTCGGCATCCCGCAGAACACCGTCGTCGACGCACCGCCCAAACCCGCGCAGCTCGACCAGACTCTCGAGAAGAGTGCCTGACGTACGCTTCACGGCCTGCGCCGGTCTACACTTCGCCAAAAATGCAGGCGAGATTCGCACCATCCGGTTTCGTTTGCGCGGCGGCGCGAAACGGCAGCCGATGACGCGTCTGCGCAATAACGGCTCGCGCATGGCTTCCGCCGTCGTCGCCGCGGGTGACGTTGAAATCGTCGGTCAGCACCGCGATGATATAGAGGCCGCGCCCGCTTTCGGCGAAAACGTCGCGCGGTAAGCGCGGCACAAAGGCGAACCCGCGGCCGGTGTCGCGGACATGCAGCACCGGCGAGAGGCCGTGCCAGTCGACCATCGCGTCCACGCTGCCCGCTGCATGCCGCACAACGTTTCCGACGAGTTCGCCGAAGACGATCTCCGCCGCCAACAAGTCCTCATCGGCGGCGCCGGCTGCGCGCAGCTGAGCCACGAACTCGGTTCGCGCACGCTGGGCCTCGCCAGCGTTCGCCGCCTCGAACGTCCAGCGTGAGACGCCGTCCCCGGATGACGTGGCGAGGCATTCGAATGGCGATCGCTGCACCTCAACGGTGAGAATCGCCACGTCGTCATGGGCGGGTTCGAGCAGGACACGATCGTAAATTGCCGTCGCCGGCGCGACGGCTCCCCGCGGCAGGCCGGCCACCGCCGCGTGAAGCCGCTCCATGCCGGCCAGGACGTCGCGCTTCGCCTCGATCAACCCGTCGGTGTAGAGCACGAGCAACGAGCCCGGCACGAGTTTGATGCGCTTGGACGTCCGACTGAGCGGCGCCGGTATGCCCAGCAGCAGCCCGTCGAACTCGAGTTCTTCAACCACACCGTCCGGCCGGCGCAGCAGTGGCGGCGGATGGCCGGCACCGACGTACAGCATCGTCATCTCGACCGGATCGATGACACCGGCGAACGCCGACGCATACGTATCCGGATATTCGGCGCGCAACGCCCCCGTCGGCAGCCTCGACGATCATCGCCGGGTCCGGCTGAACGTACGCCACACCGCGAATTACTTGCCGGAGCGCCGCCATGATGATCGCCGCACCCAGACCGCTGCCGCCGACGTCGCCCATCGAAATCACGATCCGGCCGTCGGGCAACCGCAACGCATCGTACCAGTCGCCGCCGAGCGCGCCCTCGCTCGGCCCGGACCGATAACAGGCGTCGAAGACGAAGCCGCTCACCGCCGGCAGCATTTGCGGCAACCCTGCCTCTTTGGTAGCGCGCGCACACTTTCTCCGAACGTTCGTAGGCAGCGAGCCAGGCTTCAGCCTTGGCCTTCGCTTGCTGTAACCCGGCGTTCGCCGCCATCAGCCGATCGGCGCCGAGTTTGGCGTTCGCGATGTTGAACAGCCGAGCGCGCAATTCTTCGACCGAAAACGGTTTGGTCAGACAGTCGCGCGCGCCTGCGTTCAGTAACCGAATGCGCAAGCCGTCATCCGCCTTCGCGGTCAACACGACGATCGGGATGGTTTGCAAGTCGGGATCCGATCGTAGTAGCGCGATCAATGCGTCGCCGCTCATGACCGGCATCATGACGTCCGTCAAAATGAGATCCGGATGCAGGTCGCGGGCCGCGCGCAAACCCTCGGCACCGTTATAGGCGCTCGCCGATCGAAGCTCCGGAGCGACGCTTTCACAGATGAACCGATTCAACTCCAGATTGTCCTCGACGACAAGCAGCAGCGGCCCCTCCTCGGGGGCGGCAACGCGCGCCGGCGCCGCGGTTCCAACGCGAAGTTCGGCCAAGGCGCCGGCAGCGTCGGCGCGCATCGCCGGGCTGCTCCACGCCCGCGTCGGAGACGCGCCCGTTCGTGCGCGAGACTCTCGAAATACCCCGCGGTCGCGCGCGTCAACGCGGCAAGATCCGCCGGCGAGCGCTCCAGCCTGAGCTTGCCGGCGTCGAGCGTGGAGAGCTCCAAGAGATCGTCGACGCGTCGGTGCAGGAGTCGGGCATTGCTCAGCACGACATCAAGCCCCGAGCGAACTGCATCGTCGAGCGTGGAAACCGAAAGCATCTTCTGCGTCGGACCGATGATGAGCGTCAGCGGTGTTCGCAGCTCGTGACTGATGTTCGCAAAGAACTGCGTCTTGAGTTCGTCGAGTTCTTTTGT
>JBEKHC010000031.1:0-49636 GCA_050012475.1 Candidatus Velthaea sp. | reverse complement strand
ATCATCTCGGCGTGGTGGGTTTCCAACTCGGCATTCATGAGGTCCTCGACGGCCGAAACGGTGACGTTGCCTTCGACCATCATGCGGAAATAGTCGACGATGAAGTCCCGCAGATGATGGTCCTTGAGGACGGCCGGATATTTCGTGAAGATCGCGCTGGAATCGGGGTCGACGATGTCGGCCTCCATTGCCAGCATCCCCTGCGTGCGCGTCTTCTGGAGCAGCTCGAAGAGCAGGGCGATGAGCTGGAGGTATTTCGCCTTGTTGTAGCTGCTCGGCTGAAAACAGGTCGGCAGCGCCTTCGCGACGGCCTTGAGAATCTCCAACGGGTTGCTCACCACGAACGAACCCATGGCCGCCCCGAAGATGCACATCAGCTCGAACGGCTGGAGGAGGGCCGCGACGTGTCCGCCGGCGAGGACGAAGCTGCCGATGACTGCACCGAGGACGACAATCCAGCCGGCGACGACCAACATCGAACCCAACTCCTACGATTCGAGCGCGAGCAGCGCTCCGTCTCCTAAAGATCATCGTCCGCACTCGCGGAATCTTTACGGCGCCGCCCCGGCGCGGCAGCGGCGGGCGCTTAACCTAGGCTTAATCTCGCTCGGTCAAAGTCTTGGTCGTATGGAAGACTTAACCGTCCTGAGTTTCATCGGGCTCACTCTTGCGTTGCTCTTGGCCTTTGGGTTTGAGTTCGTGAACGGTTTTCACGACACCGCGAACGCCGTCGCCACCGTGATCTACACCCGGACGCTGGCCCCGACGCCAGCCGTGGTCTGGTCGGGCATGATGAATCTGCTTGGCGTGCTCGTCTCGAGCGGCGCCGTCGCGTTCGGGATCGTCGCGCTGCTGCCGGTGGAATTGGTCATCCACGCTGGTTCGGGCCCCGGCTACGCGATGGTGTTCGCAATGCTGGTCTCGGCGATCATCTGGAACGTCGGGACGTGGTGGCGCGGTCTGCCGGCCTCCAGTTCGCACACCCTGATCGGCGCGATCATGGGCGTCGGTTTGATGAACTCATTGATGTCGCCCGGTCACGTTTTCGGCGACGGGGTCAATTGGGGCAAAGTCCAAGACACGGTCGTCGCGCTGCTGGTCTCGCCGCTCATCGGGTTCTTCGTCGCCGGCGCGCTGCTGCTGCTGGCCAAAGTCCTCATCAAGTATCCCGCCCTCTTCAAGGAGCCGCCGGCCGATCAGCCGCCCCCGTGGCCGGTCCGCGCGCTCTTGTTCCTGACCTGCACGGGCGTCAGTTTTGCCCATGGCTCCAATGACGGCCAGAAGGGCATGGGCCTGATCATGCTCATTCTCGTCGGGGTGCTGCCCGGGGTCTACGCCGTCGATCTCGGCCTGACCGGAAAACCCGTCCAGGCCATTCTCAGCTCGAATAAGGCAGTTGCGGCGATCATCGACAAACGCGAGCAAGCCTCGACCGGCGGCGTACAAGTCGCTTCGACCTCACTAGTCGCCGGCATGGTGGCCGCCATCCCGCCGAACGCCGCTATGGCTGCCGCGGCCTCGTCGCCGGCCGACGACAAAGACGAAGCGGCCATCTCCGACTACCTCAAATCGGATGGCAAACTCACGAGCCAAACGTTCGCGGCATTGGCTGCCAAGAACCAGGAGATTCTCCGGTTTCTCGACGGGAAGAATTCGCTGGGCGAGTTGCCCAAAGCCGAACGCAAGCCGCTGCGGACCGATACGTATCTGGTCTCGAGCGCGCTCGACAAGATGACGAAAAACAAAGTCTTCAGCGGCGCCGATCTGGACGCGATCAAAACCTACCGCAAAACGCTCGACAAGCTCACGAAATTCATCCCGTTGTGGGTGAAGATCGCGATCGCGTTCGCGCTCGGCCTAGGCACGATGATCGGCTGGAAACGGATCGTCGTGACGGTCGGTTCGAAGATCGGCAAAGCGCATCTCACCTACGGCCAGGGCGCGTCCGCCGAACTCGTTGCGTATGCCACGATTCAAGGTGCGGATCTGCTCGGGCTGCCGGTCAGCACGACGCATATCCTCTCGTCGGGCGTCGCCGGCACGATGGCCGCCAATCATTCGGGGCTGCAGGGCAAGACACTGCGCGACATCCTCTTGGCTTGGGTGCTCACGCTGCCGGTCTGCGTCTTTATGGGGTCGATGCTTTTCGCGGCCGGCCTGCTGCTGCTCGCCAAGATCGGCATCAAGTAGCGGCGCGGTGCGCGGCGGCGCGCACCAGGCGGTCGCGCACCGCGGCGTTGGCTTCGATGTCGGCCGGCAACACCGCCAGCACGACGTCGTAATCCGCGGCATCGAGCGCGCGCAGCGTCGCGTACAGGTCGCGTGCGGCCGCGGCTGCATCGGACGGCAAGGTCAAAACGCCGACGCGTTCGCCGCGTTGCGCGCGCCGGGCGGACTCGTGTGCCGCGTTGGCTTGCGTCACGAGCACGAGCGAGGTGCGCGGCGCGTAGTGCGCAGCGAGCGTTCCGGGGGCGCGCACGCTTCCGCCGACGCGCGTGATGACCGGTGTTCCCAACGCCGCGCTCAACACCGTCGGACCGATCGCGCCGGCACGTAGAATCGCCGGAACGTCGCCGGTCAGATCGACGATGGTCGACTCGACGCCGATGCGGGCCGGACCGCCGTCGACGATCAGATCGACGTCGCTGCCCAAATCATCGCGAACGTGCTGGGCGGTCGTGGGGCTGACGCGGCCGAAGCGATTGGCCGACGGCGCGGCCACGGCGCCCCCGAAGCGTTCGAGAATCGCTTGGGTCAGCGGATGGTCGACGACCCGCAGCGCGACCGTCGGCTGACCGCCGGTCACCACATCCGGGATTCGTTCGGTCTTGCGGACGACCGCCGTCAACGGGCCGGGCCAAAAGCGCTCCGCCAAACGCTGCAGCGCGCACGGGTTGTCCGCGGCGTAAAGCGGCAGCGCCGCGGCGTTTGGCAGGTGGACGATCAACGGATGACCGGCCGGGCGGCCTTTGACGGCAAAAATCCGGCGCACCGCTTCGACGTTGGCGCTGTCCGCGGCGAGTCCATACACCGTTTCGGTCGGTAAGGCGACGACGCCGCCGGCGCGCAGGACGCGCACCGCCTCGTCGATGATCGAATCGGACATCGGGCGCAAGCGAGCTTCGCTTTCCGGCGTCTTAGCGCTTTCTTCATCAAAACCTAACCTGCGCCTTAGGCTCGGTTAATGAACTCAGGCTAGTCCAAGCATTACGCTTGAGGCCAACGAATCGTCAAACGATCGGAGGCTTACTCGATGCGTGGATTCACCCTTGTCGCCGCACTGGCGTCACTTGCTCTGGCTGCCTGCGGCGGCGGTGGCGGCGGCGGGGCCGCGCCGGCGCCGGTCGCGACGGGAAGCGGTACGAGTGCGCAAGGGCAATCGGAGCACGCGATCGCCGCCACGAACGACGTCGGCGCGCCGCTCGCCGATTTTTCGCGCTTTGACGAATCCGTCGGCAGCGCAAGCATCGCATCGAGCAGCATTGGGCGCCGTGCCGCCTCGACGTCGGGCGCGTGCGCCGACGGCGTCGAGTTTTTCGTCCCCGCAACCAGCGGCGCCACGAACTCGACGGAAACCAAAGATTTCTACGACAGCGCGTGCACGCTGCTGGCTCGCGATGCCGTTCGCATCTTCACGCCGCTGAGCACCAGCGCCGAGACCGTCGCTGCCACCGTTCAACTCTACGCGCCGCTCAACCCGACCCCGATCGCCGTTCACACGGCGACACGCACGTTCGAGAACGCGGTTTTTTCTGCCAACGGATTTCCGCTTTTCAGCACCGGGTTCAGCGAGTCGAGCGTCGACACGCTGTCGATTGCGAACAGCAAAACGATCGAGTCCGGCGCTGAATTCGTCGTCGCTCCCACGGCCGGTGCGGTGAGCGATTTTTGTTCCGATTCCGCAGGTTTCAATGCCACGGGCTTCGCGAAACTCGACGCAACCTTCGGCTGGCAGGGCGGCGTACTTTCCGGCGGTTCGCGCACCGTGAACGCCGATGATTCCGTAACCTGGACCGGCACCCACACGGGCTTCTCCGCCATCGGCACGATCGGTGCGCTCTCCGTCGGCACCTTCACCCAAAATACGGCCTGCCCGATCACCAATCGGATGTTCACGCTGGCCGGTGGAACCACGCTGGGCAACTATACGATTCCGCTCACCGTCACCTATCTGCACGGGATGGTGGAAAGCCTGGCGATCAACAATGCAACGCTCGCCAACGGCGACACGCTCAGCGTGACGACCACCCCGGGCACCCTCGCGTCATCGAACACGTTCATCACCGGAAGCGTCGCGAGCGGCGGCACGCCGATCGCAACCTTCGCCGTCAATGGCTATGGTGACGGCACGCTGACCGTGACCGCAAGCGCCCGTCAATACGTAATCGTCGATTGGCACGTCGTGCGTTGAACCCAGCGGTCATCGCGATTTCGGCCGGCAGCCGCTCAACCTCGCGTGAGCGGCCGCGCGCGATTGCAACCAAGGGCGGATCCGCGTTACGATTGCCCGGTGAAATACCGCGAACTGCGCGAGCGGCTGAACGCGCTGCCGGATGACCAGCTCGACTTTACCGTGACGGCCTACATGCGCACGCCCGACGGCGAGCTGATGTTTCCGATCGTCGCGTTGCGCCTGACGGACGCCGAAATGCTCGGTGCCAGCCGCGGCACGTTGAAATTAACCGGCGAAGGTTATCCGTTGCTCGTCGGCAATCGCGCGCTCATGACGTGACGGCGCTGCCGTCGGCGGCGATCCGTTCGAATCCGGCAAACGGCACGAGCGCTGCGGGGAGATCGACGCCGCCGTCGGCGCGCTGGTAATTTTCGAGCACCGCGAGCAGCGTGCGTCCGACCGCGAGCCCCGAACCGTTGAGCGTGTGGACGAGTTCAGGCTTGGCCTTGGCTTCGCGGCGAAAGCGAATGCTCGAACGGCGCGCTTGGAAGTCGGTACAATTCGAACACGAGCTGATTTCGCGATAGCCGCCGCCGTCGCTGGGCAGCCAAACTTCGAGATCGAACGTTTTCGCCGCGTTGAAGCCGACGTCGCCGCTGCACAGCAGCATCGTGCGATGCGGCAAGCCCAATTCTTGCAATAGCCCTTCGGCGTGGCCGGTCAGCCGGTCGAGGTCTGCGAAGGAACGCTCGGCGGTCGTCAGCCACACGAGTTCGACTTTCTCGAATTGATGCTGGCGAATGAGTCCGCGCGTGTCTTTCCCCGCCGCGCCCGCTTCTTTGCGAAAGCACGCAGAGTGCGAGCAGTACTGGAGCGGCAGCACGTCGGCGCCCAAGATCTCATCTTTGTGATAGGCGGTGAGCGGAACTTCGGCGGTCGGAATCAGGAACAGCTCGACGCTCGGATCGGCGAACATTGCGTCGGCGAATTTCGAGAGCTGCCCGGTCGACCACATCGTCGCGCGCGAAACCAAATACGGAACCGCCAGCTCGGTATAGCCGTTGCGCGCGGCGCGATCGAGAAAAAAGTGTGCCAGCGCGCGCTGCAGCCGCGCGCCCGCGCCCTTGAGAATGGAAAACCGGGTTCCCGACAACTTCACTGCTCGCTCGAAATCGATGATGCCGAGCGCTTCGCCCAATTCCCAATGCGGCTTGGGAGTGAAATCAAATGCGCGCGGTTCCCCCCAGGTGCGCACCACCACGTTGTCTTCGCTGCCGGCGCCGGGCGGGACGTCGGCGTCGAGGATGTTGGGCACTTCGCTCAAGATCACCGCGATCTGGGCCTCGATAACGGGCGGCTCGCTGGCGGCTTCGCCGATCTGTGCATCGAGCGCGGCGATTTGCGGCCGCAGCTCGCGCGCGGCGGCGGCGCGGTCGGCCGCCCGTGAGACGCTGGCGGTCAGCGCGTTCTTGTCCGCTTTGAGCGCCTCGACGGCGGTCAGGGCGCGCCGGTAGGCGGCGTCCAATTCCAGCACGCGATCGACGAACGCCGGGTCATGTCCGCGCCGGCGCGCGGAGTCGCGGACGCGTTCGGGATCGCGACGGATCAAAGCAATGTCAAGCATCGGTAGCGAAGCGCCGCGTTATGCGCAGTACGCAGGCGCTCCTACCGGGAGCGACATTCGAGCCCTCGCAACTGCCGGCGCCGCTCCAAGCCCTGGGCGCCTATCAAGCCGCCGTCGGGCTCGGACCCGTGGGTATTGAAAGCGTCCCGCTCGCCGCCGCTTTCGGCCGCATCCTGGCCGCCGACGCGGTCGCGCACGAAGAGTTCCCGGCGCAATCCCGCTCCACCATGGACGGTTTCGCGGTTCGCTCGGCCGACGGCGCGCAGCCGCGGCGGATCGTCGGCGAGGTTCGCATGGGCCTGGCGCCCCCGAGCGCCGTCGGCGAAGGCGAAGCGATCCGGATTCCGACGGGGGGAACGCTGCCCGGGGGTGCCGACGCCGTCGTTCCGATCGAAGACGCCGATGCCGCGGGCGAGGTGATGCAGGTGCGGGCGGCCCCGGAGGCCGGACAGTACTTCACCCCGGCCGGTTCGGACATGACCGCCGGCCAAGTCGCGATCGGCGCGGGCAGCCGGATCGGCGGCCCGGAGCTGGGCGTCCTCGCGACGCTGGGCGAGATTCTCGTTCCGGTCTTCCGGCGGCCGCGCTTCGCCATCATCTCGACCGGTGACGAGCTGGTCGATGCTGCGCTCGTTCCCGGGATCGGGCAAGTGCGCGACTCCAACCGCTGGGCGATCGCCGGGACGCTGGCCGCGCTCGGCGCCGACGTACTGCACCTGCCCAAGGCGCGCGACGACGTCGATGCGCTGCGGGTCGCGCTCGCCGCGGGATTGGCCCGGGCCGATGCGGTGATCTTGTCCGGCGGGTCGTCGGTGGGCGAACGCGACCTCACGCCCGACGCGATCGCGACCTTCCCGGGCCCGGGAGTCATCGTCCACGGCATGCGGGTCAAACCCGGCAAGCCGACGGTGCTCGCCGCCGTCGGCATCAAGCCGGTCATCGGGCTGCCGGGCAATCCGGTATCGGCGTTGACGATCCTCGAGGCGGTGTGCGCGCCGCTGGTGCGGGCGATGACCGGCGAACGCGCCGCCCGCGCCGCCGTCGTGGCGACCGTGGCCGGTGCTCCGTTTTCCGGCCGGGCTGGTTGGACGACCTACGCGCCGGCCGAGCTGCGCCGCGACGCCGCGGGCGAGCGCGCGTTTCCGCTGGCGCTGCGTTCGGCGCACACCAGTCTGCTCGCCCGGGCTTCGGGCTACGTGGTGTTGACCGAGGAGCGCTGGGAGATCGCGGTGGGCGAGGCGCTCGACCTCGTCCGGTTCAGCGGGGGAGCACGGTGAAGCGTCCGGCAGCCTTGGCGGCCATCCTCGTGCTTACGGCTTGCGGTGGCAGCAGCGATTCGCGGCAGCCCGACAACGGACCGACCCTGCCGCCGGCCGGTCTGTTCAAGGACGGATTGCTGTACGCCGCGGTCAAAGCGCGGCTCGCTGGAACGGACATCGACTCGACCACGCGGATCAGCGTGGTCGTGCACGACGGTGTGGTGACGTTGAGCGGGACGGTGAAGGACGCCGCGACGCGAGATCGCGAGGTCAATCTGGTGCGCCGGATGCACGCCGTCAAAGCGGTCAACGATGAGGTGCGCGTCGGGCAGGTGGGGCCGTCGGCCGCCCAGACCGTCGGCGACGCCGCGCTCGACGCCGCGGTCGAAGCCGAACTGACGGCGCAGGGCGGCGTCAACGTCGCGGGGGTCAAGGTCGACGTGAACGCCGGCACGGTGACGCTGAGCGGCCACGCCTCGACCGCGGCCGTCAAATCGACGCTGCTCGAAGCTGCCCGCCAGACGCCCGGGGTGCACGACGTCGTCGACCGGATCGCGGTGAAGTAGCGTTGATGCGCAAACTTCCGCAACCGACGGCCCAAATTACCGCCGTCCCCGCCGTGACCCCGTTCGTGGCGCCCGAAGAACTCGCGCGGCGGGTCGGCCGAGCATCGCTGCTGCGGTTGGGGGCGAACGAAAGCGCGTGGGGCCCATCGCCGCAAGCGATCGCAGCGATGCAGGCGGCCGCCGAACGCACTTCGTGGTACGGTGATCCCGAATCGCTCGATCTGCGCGCGGCGCTCGCCGTGCGGCACGGCTGTTCGGAAGACAACCTCGTCGTCGGCTCGGGGATCGACGATCTGATGTCGCTGCTCGTGCGCACCTTTTGCGCGCCCGGCGACATCGCAGTGGCGACGCGGGGAACGTATCCTACCTGGGGCTATCACGTCGCCGGACACGGCGCCCGCCTGGTAACCGCCGAGCCGGCGCCCGGCGCGGCGATCGACGTCGACGCGTTGATCGCCAGCGCGGCCGCGGCGGCGCCCAAAGTCGTGTACGTGGCAAACCCCGACAATCCCAGCGGTGCGTTCGTGAGCGCGAGCGAGTTGGCGCGCTTGCGCGCCGGGCTGGCCGATGACGTCTTGCTGGTGATCGACGAAGCGTATGCGGATTTCGTCGCTGCCGATCTCTTGCCGCCCGCCGTACTCGATCCGCGCACGATTCGGTTGCGCACGTTCTCGAAGGCCTACGGTTTGGCCGGAGCGCGGGTCGGCTATGCGATCGCTGCACAAGCCGTGATCGCGACGTTCAAGAAAATTCGTCAGCACTTCGGCGTGAACCGGACCGCGCAAATCGGCGCGCTCGCGGCGCTGGGCGACCCCGCCTACGTCGGCCGAATCATCGCCGAAGTTGCGCGCGGCCGCGACGAGTACGCCGCGCTTGGGCGGCAGCTCGGGTGCCGAACGTTGCCCTCGGTGACCAATTTCGTTTGCTTCGAGGTCGGCACGCGCAGCATGGCGGAAGCGATGGTGGACGACTTGCTCGAGTGCGGCGTTTTCGTGCGCAAACCGTCGGCACCGCCGATCGACGGTTTCATTCGGGTCACGGTCGGAACCCCGCCCGAACGCACAGCATTCGCGCAGATTTTCTCCGAGGCACTCGCCTGCGCGCGGGAGAAAGCGGCCGTGTGAGGTACGCGATCGTCTCGGACATTCACGGCAATCTCGAGGCCTTGCAAGCTGCCTTCGACTTGACCGTTGCGACGGACGGCGTGCTCTGCCTCGGCGACATCGTCGGGTACGGCCCCAATCCCAACGAGTGCGTCGAACTCATACGCGCCCGCGCGACCGCGACGGTGCTGGGCAATCACGACGTGGCGGCGATCGACAACTTCGGGTTGTCGTATTTCAATCCGACGGCGCGCGAAGCGATGCGCTGGACGCAAACGGTGCTTCGCCCCGAAAACGTCGACTGGCTCAACAGTTTGGGTTACGAGTTTCGCGTTCCCGAGTTTCTGCTCGTCCACGGCGCACCGGTCAACTACTTCGAGTACATTTTGGACAAGCCCGCCGCGGCGCGCGCGTTCGAGGCCACGGATGCACCGCTGATCTTCAACGGACACACGCACATCGCCGAGTCGTATGCGCTGCGGCCGGACGGCTCGATCGATCACAAGCATTGGCAGCAAGGCGGCACGTTCACGCTCGAACCCGGTTTGCGCTACATCGTCAACGTGGGCAGTATCGGACAACCGCGCGATCTCAACCCTCGTCCGTCGTTCGCGTTTTACGAACCGGCGAGCGGGACGATCACGATGACGCGCTTCGACTATGCGATCGCGCTCGTGCAAGAAAAGATTGCCTCGGTCCATTTGCCCGACGTGCTCGCGCGCCGTCTCGTGGTCGGCCGTTAAGCGGTTGCTGCAACGAATTGCCGCCGGCGCCGCGCTCACGATCGCGATGTGGACGGGCGCGCCGGCGGTTGACGCCGCGGCCGCGGAGCCGGCGGCGAACCCGCGCAACGACTACGCCGATCGAGCCTTCGGCACGCCGCTCGCCGCCGGCTTGCGCGCCTTTTATCAGCGTGACTTCACGGCCGCGCGCCGCTCGTTCGAGCGGGCATTGGGCGTGATCCCCGACAACACGCTGGCGATCGCATTTTTGAACGCGACCGCGATGCAAACGCCGGGCGATCTCGACGCGCTCATCGACCGCGAAGAGGACGCGTTGGGGAAACGCCCGGCCGATTATCTCACCCACGTGCGGCTGGCCTTTTCGTATCTGTTTGCGTCGCAGTCGGGACGCGACCGCGACGCCGACGCACGCGAGGAACTCACTGCCGCGCTGGCGCTCGATCCGCGTGCGCCGGCAGCGCACGTGGGGTTGGGCATTCTGCGCGCGACCGAGCGCAGCACGAATCGCGCCAAGGTCGAGTTTCTCGCCGCGCTGCAGGCAGACGACGGCAACGTGCTCGCGCGCGAGTACTTGGCCTCGATCTACCAAACCGATCTGCGCGATCCGCAACGCGGATTGGCGTACGCGATCGACATTCCGAACCTCGCCCCGGAGTACGCCGACATCTATTATCACATCGCGTCGCTGTTCGATGATTTGGCTCAACCCGCCGCAGCGATCAAGTACGCCACCGTCGGACTCGAGAAGGACATCGGCCACGTCGGAGAAGCGGGCCAGCACGGCTACACGCTGCTGGCCCGGATCTATCTGAACGAGCGGAAGACCGACGACGCGCGGCGGGTCTTGCGGGCGTCGATCGCCGCCAACGTCGATGCCGTGGTCGCTGCGACGCTGCTGCGGAAAATCGACAACGGCGACTACGATCCGCGTAAGTCGACGCCGCCCCCGCGCGCGGAATGACGGCGCGTTCTCCGGCCGCCGAGCAGCCCGTCGACGACGGCGCCTGCTACGCGTGCGGCCCGCACAATCCCGATGGTCTGCAGCTGCGTTTCGAGCCGGTGGGCAGCGACGGCGCGCGCGCAACGGTGACGCTGGCGTCGCACCTGCAAGGCTACCGCGGCATCGCGCACGGCGGAATCGTGATGTTGCTGCTCGACGAGGTCATGGCCCACGCCAGCGGCAACGCCGGCGAGAAGGTCGTGACGGCAGCCGTTGCCGTGCGCTTTCGCGGTCCCGTACCCTTGGGCGAACCGCTCACGCTCGAAGGCCGGGTGTGCTCCAAGCGCGGCAAGATCCTCAAAGTCGAAGGCTTTGTCCGCGATGCCGCCGGAGCGCTCTTGGCCAGCGCCGAAGGATCGTTTGCGAGTTTGGGACCGGTTGAGCCGGGGCGGTTCGGCAACCTCGCAGCCCCCGGAACGGTATAATTCTCGATGGCCAAGATGAAGGCGGCGCGCGTGGCCGCGCGCGAAGCTCCGGTCAAATCGCCAACCTTGGAAAATCGCCGCGCGCGCTACGAGTACGAGATCACCGAGACCGTCGTTGCGGGCATCGCGCTCGTCGGAACCGAGATCAAAGCATTGCGGACCGGCGCGGGCGCTTCGATCAGCGAAGCGTACGTGCGCATCCGCGAGGGCGAGGCCTGGCTCGTCTCGATGACGATCCCAACCTACAAAGAGGGGAGCTTCTCCAATCACGAGCCTGGCCGGCCGCGCAAGCTGCTCATGCATCGCGAGCAAATCGAGCGCTTTGCATCGCGCCTTTCCGAGAAAGGTCTGACGCTGATTCCTTTGCGGCTGTTTTTCACCGAGCCCGGCACCGACGGACACAAGACCGGCATGGTCAAGATCCTCATCGGCTTGGCGCGCGGGAAGAAGACCTGGGACAAGCGCCGGACCGAAGCGGAGCGCGACGTGAAGCGCGAACTCGAGCGCGTTGCGCGGCGCTAAGCCCGAGCGCGCGCTCGATTCGCTCGTTCGCGCAGCCGTGCCGTGGCGGCGCGGCAGCACCGTCGTGGTGGCGTGCAGCGGCGGTCCCGACTCGGTCGGTATGGCGGCTTCGCTGGATCGGGTGGCGCGCCGGGAGTGCTTCGACCTGGTCTTCGCCCACGTGAACGCCGGACTGCGCGACTCCGCGTGGCAGGACGAAGGCGTGGTGCTGTCCGTCGCATCGCGGCTCGGTCGCGTTGTACGGGTCGCGGCGCCGGCGCCCGGGCGCGACGACGAAGCGACCCTGCGCACCGAGCGTTACGCGGCCCTGGCGAAGATCGCGGCCGAACACGGCGCCTGGGCCATCGCCACGGCGCATACCGCCGCCGATCAAACCGAGACCGTCCTGCTGGCCCTCTTCCGCGGCACGGGTCTGGCGGGGTTGGCGGGGATGGCGCCGGTCAGCGAGCTGCCCGGCGGGTTGCAATTGCTGCGGCCGCTGCTGCGCGTCACGCACGCCGACCTGCTGGACGAACTCTACCGCAGCGGCCTGCCTTACGCGCTGGATCCGACGAATCGCGAGCGGCGCTACCGGCGCAATGCCGTCCGCGCTGCGCTGGTGGAGTTGCGAGCTGACTTTCCGCAGCTCGATCGGTCGGTCGCCCGCTGCGCGGAGATCGTGCGCGACGAGCTTGCGGGGGGTCAGCGCGTCGCCGCGCGGCGCCGGCTGCGGGCCCAGCTGGCCGAGCAAGGGGAGTTGCGGGACATTCCGTTCGAGCGCATCGAGGCCGCGCTCGATGCGCGGCCGGGGCGCCGGGTCTTCCTTAAACCCGGTGTCGAGCACCAAGCCGGAGGACCGCATGACGGAGATTGAATCGATCGTCTTCACCCCAGCCGAGATCGCGGCGGCGATCCGGCGGATGGCCGAATCGATCGCGCGCGACTATCTGGGGCAGACCGTCGTGCTGCTGGGCGTGCTCAAGGGCGCGCTCTTCGTCACCGCCGACTTGGCCCGGACGCTCGACGCGGTCGCGGCGGGCGGAATCGAAGTCCGGCTCGACTTCCTGGCCGTTTCCAGTTACGGCAACGCTCACCGCAGTTCGGGCGAAGTCCGGCTGATCCAGGATACCAGCCATAGTATCGAGGGCAAGCACGTGCTCATCGTCGAGGACATCATCGACAACGGCCTGACCCTCAAGTACCTCATGACGCTGCTGGGTGGCCGGGCGCCGGCGTCCCTGCGCGTGGCGGTGCTGCTGGACAAACCGTACAACCGAAGGGTCGACGTTCACGTCGATTATGTCGGAATGACCTGTCCGGACGAGTTTGTCGTAGGGTACGGTCTGGACTACCAGGAACGGTATCGGACTCTCCCTTACGTCGCCAAACTCCGTTCGGAGATCTTTACAACCATGGGAGAGACCGTTGCGACCTAAGCCGGAACGCCCGAGCGGCGAAACGTGTTCCGAGGAGAAACGTTCTAATCTGTCGACGGTAACGGTCCGGGGAAGACGTTCTCCTCAGATTGAACCGGCGCTGGGAGCCTCGCTTACAGTACATGGGTAAACACCTCAAATCGATCCTCATCGTTCTCGGCATTTTCATCTTCGTGATCTTCATCGTCGACAAGCTGGTCCTCAACCAGACGACGAGCACGCGGATCGACTATTCGCAGTTCTATTCGAAAGTCGAATCGAGTGACGTCTCGAAGGTAACCGTATCGGGACACGATGTCGCCGGCGAATTGCGTGACGGCAGCAAGTTCACCACCACGCTTCCGCCCGATGTAAGCGATGTCTACACGGCGATGCGCACGCATCACGTGGACGTCAACGTCGAAAACGCGAACTCGACGCCAATCATCGGCTGGATCTTCCAGTTCGTGCCCTTCATCTTGATGGCGCTGCTGCTGATCTTCATTCTGCGTCAGGCGCAGAGCGGGGGATCGCAGGCGCTCTCGTTCGGGCGTTCACGGGCCAAGCTGCAGAGCGAGAACCGCCCCAAAGTAACGTTCAACGACGTCGCGGGGGTCGAGGAAGCGAAAGAAGAGCTGGGCGAGGTCGTCGAGTTCTTGAAATATCCCAAGAAATTTCAAGCGCTCGGCGCGCGCATTCCCAAAGGCGTCCTGCTGCTGGGGCCGCCCGGCTCCGGTAAGACGCTCTTGGCTCGCGCGATCGCAGGCGAAGCGGGCGTGCCGTTCTTCTCGATCTCCGGTTCGGATTTCGTCGAGATGTTCGTCGGCGTCGGCGCCAGCCGGGTGCGCGACTTGTTCGAACAGGCGAAGAAGAGCGCGCCGTGCATCGTGTTCATCGATGAAATCGACGCGGTCGGGCGCCAGCGCGGCGCGGGTCTGGGCGGCGGCCACGACGAGCGCGAGCAAACCCTCAACCAGTTGCTGGTCGAGATGGACGGCTTCGATCAAAACACCGGCGTCATCTTGATCGCCGCGACGAACCGGCCCGACGTCTTGGACCCGGCGCTGCTGCGACCGGGCCGCTTCGACCGCCAAGTGGTCGTCGACCGCGCCGACGTCAAAGGCCGGGCTGCGATTCTGGCGGTGCACGCCAAGAACAAACCGCTCTCGAAAGAGATCTCGCTCGACACGCTGGCCAAACGCACGCCCGGTTTCTCCGGCGCCGATTTGGAGAACTTGCTCAACGAGGCCGCGCTGCTCGCCGCGCGCCGCAACAAGTCGGTCATCGACATGAGCGATTGCGACGAAGCCATCGACCGTGTGGTGGCCGGTCCGGAGCGCAAGTCGCTGGTGATGTCGCAAAAAGAGAAAGAGAACACGGCGTACCACGAATCGGGGCACGCGATCGTGGGCGCGATGTTGCCCAACGCCGATCCGGTTCACAAGGTCACGATCATCCCGCGCGGCATGGCGCTGGGGATCACCTGGTCGCTGCCCGACGAAGACCGTCACTCGCGCACCAAAGCCGAGCTGCTTGCCCAGATCACGATGGCGCTCTCGGGGCGCATCTCCGAGGAGATCCAGTTCGGCGACGTGACCACCGGGGCGTCCAACGATTTCGAGAAGGCCACCGAACTCGCGCGCCGGATGGTGACGCAGTACGGGATGAGCGAGTCGCTCGGTCCCATCCAGTACGGACGCGGCTCGCACCAAGTGTTCCTGGGCCGCGACTTCGGCGACGAGCGCAACTACTCCGAGGAAGTCGCGTCGAAGATCGATACGGAAGTCCGGCGCATCATCGACGAGTGCTACGACAACGCAACCAAAATCCTCAAGGCGAATTGGGACAAGGTCGAGCGCATGGTGGCCTCGCTGCTCGAGCACGAGACCGTCGATCGCGAAGAGGTGGCGTGCATCATCAACGGCCGGCCCTATCCCGAGCCGAAGTTGCCCGCCGAGGACCTCCCCGAGATTCCCAAAGCCGCAGCGGCGCCGATCGAACCCGAACGCGAGAAGCCGCGGCGTCTGCCGCCGAACATTTCTCCGGAACCCGCGTGACGCGGCAGACCGTCTGGAAGGCCGCGCTCGCCGCGGCCTTCACCGTGTCTGCTCTTTTGCCGGCGTTCGCGGCCGCGCCGCAAGCCCCGGCGAACCTCACCAGCGGCGCCCTCGCCGGCGGCGGTCAGTACGTGATCAGCCACACCGAGATCGCTCCGGTTGCCGCCATCGCTCTCTGGTACCGCGCGCCGTCCAGCGGTTTCGACGCTGCGGGCGTCCCTGGCCTGGGCCGGCTGGCCGCCGCGACCGTGGCCGGGTCGGCGCCGATCACCGGGACGCCGCTGGGCCGCTACGTCAGCGACCTGGGCGGCCGCATCGCGATCAGCACCTATCCCGACAGCATCGCGATCTCGGTTCTCGTTCCCGCCGAAGACGCGGCAAGTATCGTGCACGCCATGACCGTGTCGTTCTTCGCCCCGGTGGTGACGGCCGACGGCCTCAAGCTCGCCCAACGCGACGTCGGCGAGGAAGCCTTCTTTCGCCAATTCAATTCCGAGCAGACGATCGACGACGCGCTCGTCGGATCGCTCTTCAGCGACGGCCCGGAGCATTTTCCGTCGTTGGGTCCGTCGGCCGACGTCTCGAAGATCACCCTCGATCAAGTCAAGGCGTATGCGCAGCGAGCGTTCCGCTCCTCGAACGCGGTTTTGGTGGTCACCGGCGCCGTCGACGCGTCGGTCATCGCGACGGCCGTTCCCGGGCGCACCGATTCGTCGCCGCATCCGGAACCGCCGGCCGCCGCGCACCTCGTCCCCGAGCCGCAGCCGGTCGCGACGACGGGCGTCGAGCCCGGCCAGGGCTTGGGCTGGGTCGGGCCGGCGATCACTTCCGAACGTGAAGCGACCGCATTGGATTTCATTTCGGACTATCTGTTTCGCCCGGACACCGGAGTCGTTCAGCGGGACCTGGGGACGACGAAGGCGACGGTGAGCGGGAAGTTCGTGACCTACCACGATCCGGGCGTGCTGCTGGTGACGATCTCCGGAGGCGATGTCGCAGCGGCGCGGATGGTCGTCGACGACGCGCTGGCTGCCGTGCGCAAGCCGCTCGAGCGGGCCACGTTCGCGGCCGCGCGCGATGCCTTTCTCTATCACATGCTCAGCGACATCGAAACACCCGGCGGCATGGCCGATACGCTGGGCTGGTATACGGTCGAAGGAAATCAAGCGTACGCGCCGGGGTTGGGTGGCATGAGCAGCCGCTATTTCGAGATCGCGTCGTCGCTGACGCCGGCGTTCGTCGCCGCCACGGTCAACAAGTATCTGAGCCGGCCCGGTGCGATCGTCGCGGTCGATGCGGCCAAGAAGGCGGAGAACACGTCAAAGTGATGGTGCGGACGGCTCTTACCGCGGCACTCGTCGTTGCGCTCGCCGCCGGCGCGTATGCCACGCCGGCGAAGACGACCGAACTCGAAGTGGGCGCCGGAAAACTATATCTGCAAAGCGACGACACGGCGCTCTTAGCCGGCTTGGAATTGTTCGTCGGTGCGGGATTGGACCGCGAGAGCGCGCAGCAGAACGGCCTCGCTGCGCTCGCCGCGCAGACGATCTTGCAAACGCCGGTCAACGGGATGTCGCTGAGCGATGCGATCGCCGCGCGCGGCGGTTCGTTGACGTACGCGATCGGTCCGCAATACGCGCGTTTCTATTTAGAAGCGTCACCGGCTTCGATCGCGCCGCTGGCGGCGCTGCTGGGCCGCGCATTGGCGGCGCCGACGATTACGCCGGCCGCCCTGGCTGCCGCGCGCAGCGCGGTCACCAAGCGCATCACCGACGATGAGAACAATCCGGTCGCCGTCGGCATCGCGATGCTGCGCCAGTCGTACTACGACGGCGGAGCCGGACTGCCGACCAACGGCACGACGGCGACGCTGGCGAACTTCGTCGACGCCGACGTGCGCAGTTTCATCGGCGCGCACTACCGGCGCGGTGGAGCGATCGTCACCGCAGTCGGTCATGTCACCGCACCGGTCGCAGCCGCGGGGCGCGCGCTGGTTTCGGCGCTCCCGGACGGCACCGACGAAAGCGTCGTGACGACCTCGCGCGCTTTCGCGCCGACCCCCAAACGCATCGTTGCGCAGCGCGACATCGGCGTTCCGTACGTGATGCTGGGCTTTGCCGCGCCCTCGATCGGCGATAAAGATTTTGGCCCGATGCTCGTGCTGCGCTCGCTGTTCGCCGACGTCTTCGATCGGCAGAGCGCGACGACGTTGCCGGCGTACGCCCGCACGGTCGGCGTGATCTACAACTACGACACCAAGCCCGCGTCGCTGGCCGTCTATATCAACGGGCAGCAAGTCGAGCCGACCGCCGGACTTGGCAGCGTCGACGAAGTGCTCAAGGACGTGGCGAACAAGGCGCTCACGCCGGTGTTACTCAAGCGCTATAAGTCGATCGCGCACGGCGAATGGCAGACGGAATCGGTCTCGCTGGCCGACCGTGCCTGGTCGATCAGCAACTTCGTCGAACAAGGCGCCGATCCCGATTATGGGCAAACCGCGCTGGCCGCGATCGATGCGACCACCTCGGCCGACGTGCTGCGGGTTGCGCAGACGTATCTGCGCAAGTTCACCGTCGCGTTGATCGTGCCGCGCGGCAAATCACAAATCAACTGATCGGCGCGCGCGTCCGGCAGTCCGGCGGCGATGCAACGCTGCGGGTTGCTCTCGTTCACGACTATCTCAACCAGCGCGGCGGTGCCGAACGTGTCTTCGCGCATATCGCCGCAGCGTATCCGCAGGCTCCGATCTATACCTCGATCTACAGCGAACGTGAATTGGCCGATCTGGTGCCGGCCCGGCGCGTGCGGACCACGTTTTTGCAGCACTTGCCAGGGCACGACCGCTATTTTCGCGCGCTCGCGCCGCTCTATCCGTTGGCGTTCGAGAGTCTGGATTTGCGGGCGTACGACCTGGTCATCAGCTCGACGACGTCGTGGGCGAAGGGCGTCATCGCCCGGCCCGGCGCCGTGCACATCTGCTACATCAACACCGTGAGCCGGTTCGCGTTCGACTACGAGCGTTATGTGGGTGGATTCGGCGTGGCCCAGTTGGCGCGTCCGCTCGTGCAAGGATTGATCGCCTGGGACAAACGCGCTGCGCAGCGTCCGACGCTGTTCGTCGCGAATTCGCACAACGTCGCCGCGCGCATCCGGCAGTACTACGGTCGCGACTCGAAGGTGCTGCCATGTCCGGTCGACGTCGATCGCTTCACCGTTGGACCGGGCGCCGGCGATTACTTCGTGCTGGTCTCGCGTTTGCTGTCGTACAAGAACATCGACCTCGCGATCGCCGGCTGCGCCCAGGCCGGCGTGCCGCTGCAGATCATCGGCAGTGGTCCGGCGCAGGCCACGCTGCGCGAACGGGCCGCGGGAACCCGCACGACGTTCCACGGGTATGTCGATGATCGCGCCGTCGACCGGATCGTCGGGAACGCACGGGCGGCGATCTTGCCGGGCACCGAGGATTTCGGACTGGTGCCGCTCGAGGCCGCCGCCGCTGGGCGCCCGACCATCGCGCTGGCCGCGGGCGGCGCGCTCGAAACCATCGTCGAGGGCGAAACCGGCGCGTTTTTCCGCGAGCCCAACGCCGCCTCGCTGGCCCAAGCGCTGCGCGACTTCGATCCGGCGCGGTACGCACCCGCGCGCTTGCGCGCGCACGCCGAAACCTTCGCGCCGGCCCGCTTCGTCGAACGGCTAAACGCGATCGTCGACGGTGCGCTCGAGGGCCGCCAACAGCCCGTCCAACGTCCGCTGCGCTGAAGCCGGCGGCCAGCGCGCAAGGGCGAGTGCGCGATAGCGGGCGTTTGCCTCCGGATCGGCAATCAATTCGCGCAGCGCCGCCGCCCAGCCGGCCTCGTCGGCGGGATCGAGCAAGATGCCGGCGTCGCCCACGGCTTCAGGCAGTGCGCTGGTATTGGCCGCGATGACGGGGGCGCCGCAGGCTTGCGCCTCGGCGGCCACCAGCCCGAAGCCTTCGGCCAGCGATGGAACGGCCACCGCCGCCGCCGTTCGATAGAGCCGGCGCAACTGTTCGTCGTCGACGTGCGTCAACGTCGCAATCGGCGCGTGCGCCGCGCGCAGGCGAGCGCGCAGCGTCGTCTCCGGGTTGCCGACGATCGCCAGCAGCACGTCGCGTCCGGGAAACGCGCGCTCGAAGACATCGATCAGAAAGGCGACGTTCTTGCGCGTCTCGCCGGTTCCGACCGCGAGCACGAACGGCTCCGCGAACGGCGACGTTTCGGCACCCGGCGAGAAATACGGGTCGGGTCCCAGCGGCACGACGCTGATCCGTTCCGGACACAACGCGAAACGGTCGATCAGCGCGGTTCGCGACCACGCGGAGATCGTCGAAAAATGCGCAGCCGAGCGCACCGCGCGGCGAATCGGAGCTTGTTCGCGGCGTCGTGCGATCAGCCCGCGCGCCGGATAGGCGAACGCGAAGTCGTCATTGATCGTGACGAGGGCTGGCGCGCTCGCTGCGAACCGCATGCCGTTCCACGGATACCAAACGCGATCGAAGGCACGCCGGTCGCGGGCGGCCGAGAGCGGCGCGACGTCGACGCCTTCGCCGACGATCGAGCGATAGGCCGGAGCGGCGCGCGGATCGCGCACGAGGAGCGTCAACGCGACGTCCGGCCGCGCGCCGAGATCGCGCAGCAGCGGGCGGATGTAGCGTCCCATGCCGCGTTGATCCGCACGCAGATTGATGGCATCGACGGCCAGCCGGGTCGTCAGCCTTTGCCACCGGTGATCAAAACGAGCGCGACGTTGACCGCGTTGAAGCCTCCGTGCGTGAGCATCGAAGCGGTGAGCGAGCCAGTGCGATAGTAGACCAAGGCCAAAACGACGCCGCCGCAAGCCAGCGGAAAGAACGCGGTCGCATCGAAATGCGCGAGCCCGAAGATCATCCCGCTCACGACCGCCGCGAGCCCGACATTGACGTAGCGCAGCAGCGCGTTGAACACGAAGCCGCGAAAGATGAGTTCTTCGACGACGGGCGCGATGAAGACGGCCAGGATGATGAGGCCGTAGATGAGCGTGCGATCGTGCGTGGTGCCGAACAGCCGCACCGCCTGCTGCGTCCCCTCGACGTGCAGCGCGAATTTTTGCAACAGCGCGGCGGCTTCGGCGAAGACGTACATGGCGATCGTCCCGAGCGCGCCGGCGCGGGCGTCACTAAAGGTCGGGGCGTGCAGGCCGATTTCGCGCAGCGTGCGCCGGGCGGTGTACGGCAGCAGCGGCAGCGCCGCCGCGAGCAGCGGAACGTAGGCCACGATTTGCGCCAAGAGCAGGCCGCCGGTCAGCTGAAGGTTCTTCCCTGACCGGATTGGCGCCGGGCCGCCCAGCAGGACCGCGATGGAGGCGCATACGAGCCCGAGGGCAAACGCCACGCCGACGCCGGCGACGAAGACCAGACACCGGCGGGCTGAAAAGGCGTCAGCCGGCCAGCGCGTCGGCGAGAGCGGCGAAAGTTGCGAGGTCGAGAGCTTCTCCACGTATCTCCGGACTTAGATGGAGCGTGCGTAAGGCGTCCGTGATCCGTTCCCGCGGTACGGCGAGCGATAGCGAAAGCGCGTTGGCGACCGTCTTTCGGCGGTACGCGAACGCTCCCCGCACTACCCGCTCGAAGTTGGCTTCATCGCTCACCGTGACGGGCGGGACCGCATACGGGCGCAGGACGATGACGGCGGAATTCACGTTCGGCCGCGGATAAAACTGCGCCGGGCCGACCACGAACGCGCGCTCCACTTGCAGGCGCAGCCGGATCGCCACGGTCAGGCTGCCGTAGCTGGGGGTACTGGGCTCGGCGGTCAACCGGTCTGCGACGTCGCGCTGGATCATGACGACGATGCGTTCGGGCGGCCGGGGCGCCCCGGCCAACTGCAGCAGCAGCGGGGTCGCGATGTTATAGGGCAGGTTGCCGGCGGCGACCCACGCCGTCTGACCGGCCCAGCCGCGATAATCGAACGCCAGCGCATCGGCACACAGGATGGTCGCAGCCGCAAGGTCGGTCTGGCCGCGCAAAATTGCGACCATCTCGGGGTCGACATCGAACGCGGTGACGTCGGCTCCGGCTCTCAGCAGCGCGTGGGTGAGGGCACCCGTGCCGGCACCGATTTCGACGACGCGTTCGCCCGGGGCGCCGACCGCGAGCCGGGCGATGCGCGCCGCCGCTCCGCGATCCATGAGAAAATGCTGTCCCAGCCGTTTTTTCGGCCGAATGCCGTACTGCCCGAGCAGCGCGCGCGGATGGAGTTGGCGCTCGGGCCCGTCGGCGGTGTCTACTTGTCGAAAACGTAGACGACGATCGGGCGGCGGCCGAACTTCATCGCGTCCCGATGCGATTCGAAGCCCAAATCGATGCGGTTGCCGCGGATCGCGCCGCCGGTGTCGCCGGCCGTCGCCTGACCGTACCCGGGGATGTAGAGGTGCGTGCCCAAGGGGATGTAACGGGGATCGACTGCGACGATCCCGTGGCCGGCCGGCCGGCCGGAGGCGGTGATCCCCGAGCAGCCGTCGCAGCCCGCCGTGTACGCGGTCGCGACCATCCGCAGGGCGGCGTCGGCCAGGCGCACCGTGCCGGACATGCCGCGCCGAGCGACTCCGGCCAAGGACGAATAGTCGCCGACGCCTTCGGCGACGACTTTCGCACGCGGAAAACGCAGGACGCGGGCGGCGAGCCAAACTCGATGCGGGGCGGCCGAGGCGTCGGGCCGGAGCATTTCAACCGTGGTTTCCTTGGTGCCGGCTTTGCCCGGATCGACGACTCGCTGGGAGCCGGTGACCAGTCCGATATCGTATTTGCGGCGCACCGGCGGTTCGATGGCGGTCCGGATCCGCTCGAGCCAGGACGTCGCGCGGGTAATGCGGATCGTGGAATCCGCTTCGAGCGCGGTCTGCTGAGCCGGAACGACCGTGTCGTGCGGACCGGCGTCCAGGTGCTGGGCGCTCAGCGCGGCGCCGACGGTCGGGGCCGAACTGCGGAACGAATGGGTGACGCCGTCGACGACGACGTCGACCGGAAGGGCCGGGCGATAGGCGATGGTCACACCGTCGTGCATCGCAGCGCTCAGATCGTACGATACGCTGTCGTCTGGAGCGGGCGAAATGCCGCGCTCGTGCAGGAAGCCCTCAACGGTGGCCGTCCGCGTCTCGACGGTCTCGCGAACGGATCCGTTGAGGAAGACGACGTGCTTGGCCGGGGTCGGCGCGGCGGCATCCGTGAGGACCGCGATGGCGCGGTCGGGGAAGGCTCCGGCTCCGAAAGGAAGCAGTAATCCCAGGGAGAGCACACTCACCGCGACGGGCGAATTTCGTTCGCGTCTTATAACCTGCTCCTTTCTGTTCGTCGGCCGATGCTCACGCCCGGCGGCGCGTCGAGCGTCGCTTAGCGAAAATCCCGGCCGGGGCAGTTTGGAGGCGGACCTGTCCGCATCCGCGCGCCGATTTCGTGCGCGCTGGTTACGAGCGACGTTGCACTCGTTCGCTTGCTCACCGGGCCCCGCGGACCGATGACTCGGGGTACCATAGCATAGGCCCGTGAGCCCCGTCAAACCCGGACGTCGCATCCCGGCGCCGGCCCAGGGTCCTGTCACCCTCACCGCCAAGGCTGCCGATTGCGTGTCACAGCTCCACATCGGATTCTTTACCGAGTGCTACCGCCCGATCGTCAACGGCATCGTGGCCAGCATCGACGCCTTGCGCTCCGGGCTCGAGACGGCCGGAGTTGCGGTGACCACCGTCGCCCCGCGTTTCCCGCACTTCGACGATGAAGGCGGCGACATCGTGCGCATCCCGTCGCTGCCGCTGCCGACGGCGACTGCGTATCGTTTGTGTGTCCCCTACGTGCGCACGGTCGACCGGTCGCGCGTTCGCGATTTGGCCATCGTTCACACGCACTCGCCGTTCGTCACCGGCTGGATGGGCGCCAACCACGCCCGCCGCCGCGGTATTCCGCTCGTCTTCACCTACCACACGCGGATCGAAGCGTATGCCCACTACGTGCCGTTCGAGCAGCGCACGATGCAGGCGGCCGCCGTGACCCTGACGCGGTCCTACGCGAATGCCGCCGACGTGGTGATCGTCCCCACGCTGGCCATGGAGTCGCGGCTGCGCGAACTGGGGGTCCACTCGACGATCGCCGTCGTGCCGAGTTCGATCGACGTCGAACGTTTCGCCGGCGGCCGCCGCTCGCCGGCCGTGCGGGCGTTGCTCGGCGCCCGCGACGACGACCCCCTGGCGCTGGTCGTTTCCCGGTTGGCGCGCGAAAAGAACCTCGAACTCGCCATCGATGCGCTGGCCTACACGCGCGAAACCCGGACGCGGTTGGCGATCGTGGGCGAGGGGCCGTACCGTCCGGCCCTCGAGGAGCGGGCGCGCGAGGCGGGTGTGGCCGCGCGGGTGCGATTCGTCGGCGCACTGCCGTCGGCGGCGCTGCCCGACGTCTACGCGTCGGGCGATGCGTTCGTTTTCCCGAGCACCACCGAGACCCAGGGGCTGGTGTTGGCCGAGGCGCTGGCCGCCGGGCTGCGCGTGGTTGCGATCGACACGCCCGCCTCGCGTGATGTGCTGGCCGGTCAAGGACGGCTGGTCCCGCCGCATCCGCGAACCTTCGCGCAGGCGCTCGATGACGCATTCGCTGCCGGGCGCGACGAGAGTGCCGTACGTTTGGCACACTCGAGGTATACGGTGGGATTACAAACGCAGCGCGTGCTCGATGTCTATCGGGGCCTGCTGTCCGCCGAAGTTGCTTGACTCGAACGTGTGTTCGATGTAAGCTTGAGGAACATCATGACGAATTCGCGGCGCACACGACCAGCAGCGGATGTCACCGTCGGCTACGCGACCGACGAGCGCGGACGCGGGGTCGCGTTTGCGGCAATCAACACCGGGACCGCGGTGCGGATCGTCCGGCTGGCGTTCGAGGCCGCACCGCTTCCCGCGCTCGAGGGGTTGGAGAACGGCTATGCGGCGATGGGGGCGGTGGGTGCGCACCTCAAGTCGCGCGGATTCGGCCGCGTCCGCATCCGGGTCGCGGACCCGCGGGTCGTGGCCGATCTCACCGGCACCGGCGCGCCGCCCAAAGCGCTGACGATGTCATACGTCAAAACCAGCTGCACGCTGCACGCCCTGGGGCCGGTTCGGTTGGAAGCCGCCGAATCGATCGAGATTCGCGACCTTACCGCGCGTGCGCAGGCTGAAGTCGGCCTACACGCGGCAGCGTAAAGCGTAAAGACGAGGATTGCGGCGGCTTTTGCGCGCCGACGTGCCGCCGGCGACGGGCGCACTGGCGGCGTTCTTGATCGGAAGGCTGGTCGTGCGGCGGCTTGACGGCGTGCTTCTTTCGGGCCGGATCGTCGAAACGGAGGCCTACCTTCCGGACGATCCCGCCTCGCATTCATTCCGGGGGCGAACCCAACGTAACCGAGCGATGTTCGGCAACTACCTTCACGCGTACGTCTACTTCATTTATGGTTCGGCGTACTGTCTGAACGTCAGCAGCGAGGCTGACGGCATTGGGGCTGCGGTGTTGATTCGCGCGCTCGAACCAGTCGAGGGCATCGCCTTGATCCGCGAACGGCGCGGTGCCGGCGTCGCGGACCGCGATCTGATGCGCGGGCCGGGCCGGGTGTGTTCGGCGTTGGATATCGACCGGCGGCTGGACGGCGCCGATTTGGAGACGGATCCTCGCTTGTGGCTGGCCGAGGACGGAACCATCCCGCCCGCTGTCGGCATGTCGGCCCGGATCGGACTGAGCCGGGCAGCCGACGTGCACCAGCGATTCTATGCCCGCGGCAGCCGGTATCTGAGCGGACGGCGGTCGCTCTCCCCCCGATAAATGCAATTGATTCCCGCCGCCCGGATGTGATATAGTCCGACCGGCGCTGGCCGGTGGCTTCATCGAGGCGCTCGATTCATTTCCCCCGGCGCTTCCGCGTCGCAGCGTGTTCCGGCAGCCTCGCCGGTCGACGCTCTGCCGAACGCTGGCGCGTCATCCAGCAGAAGAGAGAGCTCCGCTGCACTTCGACAACCGACCACCGCAAAACGGACGTCCGCCTGAAGCCGGTGTTAGCCGCCGCCGCCGCTCGCGCCGCGGTCGCCAGCGTTTTGAGGGTGCCGCACCGGCTCCCGACATCTTTGCGCAGCCGGAGTTTCCGCAGCCGGTCGGGCCCCCGCTGTTGTCGGCCGCGCAACTGGCGGAGATGAGCAAAACCGAGCTCAACGAGCTGGCCAAGACCTTCGACATCGCGACCCCGGTCAAAATTAAAAAAGACGATTTGGTGGCGCAGATTCTGGAAATCGCCGCGGCCCGATCGGGGCTCGAGATGGCCAACGGCGTGCTCGACATCTTGCCCGAAGGATACGGCTTTTTACGCCGCTCCGGTTATTTGGCCGGTGCCGATGACATTTATATCTCGCAGTCGCAGATCCGGCGCTTCGAATTGCGGCGCGGCGACCTCGTTGCGGGACAAGTCCGCAAACCGAAAGACAACGAGAAGTACTACGGCATCGTCAAGGTCGAAACCGTCAACGGTCTCGATCCCGAAGCGATTCGCGAGCGCCCGCAGTTCGACGCGCTGACCGCGGTGCATCCCAGCGAACGCTTCACGCTCGAACAGCGCGGCGTCGTTTCGACGCGCGTCATCGACCTTTTCGCGCCGATCGGCAAAGGCCAGCGCGTCCTCGTTGCGGCGCCGCCCAAAACCGGCAAGACCACGCTCATCAAGGAAATCGCCAATGCGATCGGGGCCAAACATCCCGACGCCCAAGTCATCGCGGTGCTCGTCGACGAGCGGCCCGAAGACGTTACGGATCTCTCGCGCTCGATCGCCGGCGAAGTCGTCGCGACGACGTTCGACGAGCATCCCGATCTGCACTTGAACGTCGCCGAACTCGTGCTCGAACGGGCGAAGCGCATCGTCGAACTTGGACGCGATGCCGTCATCGTGCTCGATTCGATCACGCGTCTCACGCGCGCATACAACGGCGCGCAGCCCGCGTCAGGGCGCGCGGTTCCGGGTGGTTTGGAAGCCGCGGCACTGTTTCGGGCGAAGCGGTATTTCGGTTCGGCACGCAAGGTCGAAGGCGGCGGTTCGCTGACGATCGTGGCGACGGTGTTCGTCGAAACGGGCGCCAAGATCGACGATCAAATCTACGAAGAGTTTCGCCGCGGCGCAAACGCCGAGATCGATCTTTCGCGGCAGCTGGCCGACGGCCGGATCTATCCGGCGATCGATGTCAAGCAATCCGGGACGCGGCACGAAGAGCTGCTGCTCACCGAGATCGAGCTGCGCAAGATCTGGCTGCTGCGCCGCGCAACGGTCGCACTGGGGGCGACGGAATTTACCGAAGTCGTGCTCGAGCGATTAGGCAAGACGAAAACGAACGCGGAATTCGTCACCGCAATTACCGAAAAAGCGGTCGCGGCACTCAAGTCGTAAACGGCAGTACGGGTCATGATGCGCCTCCAACGTTATCTTGCGCAGGCCGGTGTTGCATCGCGCCGGAAAGCCGAAGAACTGATCGCGGCGGGCAGCGTCCGCGTCAACGGCACGACGGTGCGCACGTTGGGAACCGTCGTCGATCCTTTGGTCGACCGGGTCGAGTACGGCGGACACGTGATCGTTGCGGCGGCCGACCACACCTATTACGTCTTGCACAAACCGTTCGGGGTGGTCACGACGATGGCCGATCCGCAAGGTCGCCGGACCGTCGCCGATGTGCTGCTTTCCCACGGCGTGACGCAGCGCGTCGTCCCCGTCGGGCGCCTGGATTATGATACCGCCGGCGTCTTGCTGTTGACCGACGACGGCGATCTCGCGCATGTCCTTACGCATCCGCGCTTCGGGGTGGAGAAAACGTACCGGGCGACCGTTCGGGGCCGCTTGGAGCCCGAAGCGATCGCGGCGCTGACGGCCGGAATGAAACTCGATGACGGTCGCGCCGCACCGGCGGTCCTGCACGTCGTGGCGGTCCGGCGCATGCGCTCGACGGTCGACGTGACGATTCACGAGGGGCGCAACCGTCAGGTGCGACGCATGTTCGAGCGCCTCGATCACCCCGTTCTCGAGCTGGTGCGCCTGCGTTTTGGTCCGCTGGCGCTGGGCGCACTTGCACCGGGCGAACTCCGCCCGGCCAGCGAACGCGAGGTGCGGGAATTGCGAGCGATCCTCGCCGCCGCCTCGTGAGCGTCGTTCGCGGAATTCGCGGCGCGATCACGGTCGAACGCGACGAGGCGGCGCTTTTGCTCGACGCCACGGAGCGGCTGCTGCGCGCGATCGTCGCGCAAAACGACGTCGTCCCGGATGATATCGCGTCGGCGCTGTTCACGCTCACACCCGACCTGCGTTCGCAGTTCCCGGCGGCCGCGGCGCGCCGCATGGGGTGGACCCTTGTGCCGTTGCTCAATTTCACGGAAATCGGCGTGCCGGGCGGGTTGGAACGCTGCATTCGCGTGCTGGTCCACGTCAACACCGAGAAGTCGGCGCATGACATCAAGCACGTTTACTTGGACGGCGCGCGCGTTCTCCGGCCCGATCTCAACCCTTGAACGTCGAGCGAATCGGGATTGCCGGGGTTGGGCTAATCGGCGGATCGATCGCGCTGCGGGCCCGGCAAGCCGGCCTGCCCGTGATCGGCTACGACCGCGACGCGGCCGTGCTGTCCCGCGCGCTGGCGAGCGGAGCGATCGACGCGGCGGCGCCCGACCTCGAACGGCTGGCCCGCGATTCGCAAACGTTGGTGATCGCGCTGCCGGTCGATGCGACGCGCGCTGCACTTCTGCGGCTGGCCGGCACGCGCGGCCCGGCGCTCGTCATGGACGTGGCATCGGTGAAGGCGCCGTTGGCCGCGGCCGGTTCCGAAGTGGCCAACTACCTCGGCACGCACCCGATGGCCGGACGCGAGCAGGGCGGCCTGGGCTTTGCAAACCCCGCTCTGTTCGACAACGCGACGTGGGCCCATATGCCGCACCCGGACGCCGAACTGGTTGCAAAGACACGCGCCTTCATCGCCTCGATGGGGGCCCTGCCGCTCGAAATCGATCCCGAACGCCACGACGCCATCGTGGCCTTGACCTCGCATCTGCCGCAGGCGCTGGCGGTGCTTCTGGGATCGGAGCTGGCAGCCGCCGCGCGTGACGACCGGCGTGTTATGGAACTTTGCGGCCCGGGCATGATGACGATGCTGCGTCTGGCGCGTTCGCCCCAAAACATCTGGGCACCGATCGTCACGGCCAACGCCCAGCCGATCGCCAAACGGCTGCGCTCGATTGCCCGAGCAATCGACGCTGCGGCGGCCGCTCTCGAGGCGGACGAGAGTGCGCCGTTGATGGCGCAATTCGCTCTCGCGCGAGAAGCGGTCGAGGATCTCGAGGAACGAATCGTACCGAGCCCGCGTTCCTAAACGTATTCATCATCACACTTTTCCTTGCCCGCGAGGTATTATGTCAGTCCGCCCAATGCCGCTTTTCACCACGATTGTCGCGCTCGCCGTTGGGGGCGCGCCGGTCTGCGCAGCGGCGCAAACGGCGGTGTTCTACATCCCGCCGAAACTGGCGTCCCGGGGCTCCAACACAACGGCGGTGAGCGGGAAGGGCACGGTCACCATCAAGGTTTTCGTGCACGCGAACGGCAAGGCCGACGTTCCCTCCGTGGTCGCCAAGTCGACCAATCACGCGGACGATGCGGCGGCGCTCGAGATCGCGCGCACGTCGACCTATAAGCCGGCGTCCAAGGACGGGAAACCGACCGAAGCGTTCTATACCTTTGTGCTCAACTTCACCGGCGCGGGCGTGATCGGCGATACGCCCGAAACCTCGGACGCCGCCTTGCAGCAAGTCGCCGTGCTCGAGCGCAACGGCAACTATGCCGGCGCGAAGGCGCAGCTGGCGACGTATCTCCAAGCCAAGCCCGACAACCGCGAAGCGAACCTGCTCAAAGGCGTCGCCGACGCGTTTACCGACGACTTTCCGGCAGCGGCCGCCGCGTTCGATAAAGCCGGAACGATCCCGCCCAAGTATCGTACGCTGGCCGGCAAGACGTACGCCAACGCCGCTGTCGCCGCGCTCAAGGTGAACGACAATGACGGCACGATCGCGTATGCCGGAAAAGCCATCGATCTCACCCCATCCGCCGAGCCGTACAACATTCGCGGCAGCGCGGAATATGCTCAGAAGAAATACGACGTGGCGGTGACGGATCTCGAGAAGGCGCGCGATCTCGCGATCGCCGAGAAAGCCGACAACCACCAGCTCGCGGTGATCGAGACGAATCTGACCGCCGCGTACATGGGCGCGGGTCAAAGCGACAAGGGTCTGGCGTCTGCCAAAGAGGTGGCGCGCTTGGACCCCAGCATCACCCAAACCGGCGATCTGATCGCGCAGTACTATAACGATAAGGCCACGGCGCTGGTGAAGTCGGGCGATCGCAAAGGCGCCGCCGATCAGCTCGATGCCGGCGCCGTCGCCGTGCCGAAGTATGCGGTTCAGCTCTACGGCAACGCAGCGACGATCCTCGCCAGCGACAGCAAGCCCGATTGGAAGGTCGTCAAAGCGGAGGCCGACAAGGCTTTGGCCATCGACCCCAACGACGCGCGCTCGAACTACGTCGCCGGCGTCGCCCTCGCAAACGACAAAAACACAAAGGACGCGCTGACGTATCTTAACAAGGCCCAGGCGTCGGCCAAGACCGGTAACGACGCCGACCTGAGCAAGCAGATCGACGCAGCGCTCAAGCAGCTTGGCGGGACCGCCGGTAAATAACGATCGGCACCTGCTCGGCCACGAGGAATCGGGGCTGTTATTGCCAAGACCCACGCCTCGCTCGGGAGCAGAGCAAGGCCCCTCTTTTCGCTCATTCGACTAAACCAACGTGTCTTCGGAGGCGCTAGCACTAAGTGGATTTCGGTAATTTCTTCCAAACGATCATCTCCGGCGGTCCGGCGATGTGGGCTCTGCTGCTCCTTTCGATCGTCGCCGTCGCGATCGTCATCGAACGTTTGTTCTTCTTCGCGACCCAGCATTCTGATTCCAAAGCGCTGCTGCGCCAGCTGGGGCAGAAGATCGCGGCCAACGATCTGAGCGGAGCGATGCAGACCTGTCAGGCAAACAAGGGGATGTTACCGCGCATTCTCGAGTTCGGGCTGGCGCGCGGAGAGAAGAACCGCGCCGACATCACCGACGCGCTGTCGATCGCGCTCATGGAGAATCTCAACGCGCTCGAGCGCAATTTGGGGATCATCGGGACGATCGCCGTCATCGCCCCCTTCGTCGGACTCTTCGGCACGGTCTTGGGCATCATTCGGGCCTTCCAAGACATCGCGCTCAAAGGCAACTCGACGCCGGCCGTCGTCGCGGCCGGCGTTTCGGAAGCGCTGATCACGACCGCGGCGGGCCTGTTCGTGGCCGTCGTTTCGGTCATTTTCTTCAACTACTTCAAGACCCGGATCAAGGCGTACAACCAAGACATGATCGTGGCCGCGAATCAGCTCGCCGAGATGCTCCACTTCCACAATACGGGCGCCCCGATCCCGACCGATCTCTACCAGCCGGCATCCAAGTGAACGCGATGGTGCACCGGCAGCTGCAGCGCACGTCGGGCGATTGCCCGGCCCGTTCGTAGCGGGAGGATTTCCCTTTGTCGATGGTCTCGTCCGCCGGGGACGACGAAGTCATGGCCGAGATCAACATCACGCCGTTCACCGACGTGCTGCTCGTGCTCCTCATCATTTTCATGATTCTCGCCGCGCTCATCACCCCGCCGGGTTTTCAGAAACAACTCCCCGATAAAAGCGACACTTCGCCGCCGACGGTGGTGCAGAAGAACCGATCGATCGAAGTGCTGGTCAACGACAAAGGCCGAATCTTCGTCGACAACAAGGAAAGCGACGTCACCCACATTTACGCCGACATGGGCGAAGTGGCGAAGCGGCGCGGCCACATCCACGTCTCGTTGGCCGCCGACGTCAAAGCGCCATACGGGATCATCATCAAGATTCTCGATGCCGCCAAGATCGCCGGCCTCAACGACGTTGGCTTCGTCACGTCATGATGCACTTTGGAGTTGGTGTACCGGCGTATGGGCCGTCAGCAGGCGAGCTTTTTGCAGAAAAGGGGCATCTGAACTAGCGTGGCGGTCTCTACGGGTCAAGCCGAAGAAGAGGTCATGTCGACGATCAACATTACGCCCTTCACGGACGTTTTGCTGGTCCTCCTCATCATCTTCATCATCCTCGCGTCGGTGACGAAAGAGCCGCCGCTGCCGATTGCCAAAAACTCCGAGAAGGTCACGCCCTCGCAGATCGTGGTCCTGATCGACGAGCACAATAAGATCCAGGTCGGATCCGACACCGTCGATGAGTCCGGCGCAACGGCAGAGTTCGAAAAGCTCGCGGCGCAAACCGGACATCGGCTCAAATCGGTGATCATCAAAGCCGACCCCAAAGCAAATTTCGGGACGATTCTGCGCGTGATGGACTCGGCGAAAAATGCCGATCTGACCGGGTTCGGATTGGCAAATAAAGTCGAGGGTTCAAAGGACTAGTGGCGCAGAATTCGACGGACCGCCCGCCGGCCAACACGCGCGAGCGGGTTCAGAATTTTCTCCTCTACGGTTTCATTCTCTCGATCGCGCTGCATCTGCTGGTCGGGCCGCTGGTGAAGTTCGAGCGAACCCAGCCCGAAGAAGAGAAGATCTCCAAAATCACCCGCGACCGCGTGCCGACGCCGCCGCCCACCCCGCCGCCGACGCCCGTGCCGACGCCGCCGCCTACGCCCAAGCCAACGCCCACACCGCCGCCCCCGACCCCGCAGCCCAAGACCCCGCCGCCGGTGGTGCACACCGCGCCGCCGCAGCCGAAGATCAAGATCAACACGTTGCACACTACGGCGGTCAAAGGCGGCAAGACCGAGGCGGCAAACACGCACACCGTCGGGTCGACGAACGGCGTGCCGACGGGCACGACCACGGCCGCTGCCGCGACGCCGGTCCAGGCCGCTCCAGCGGCCCCGCCGGCGACTCCCGCTGCCACGAAACCGCCGGCCTGCGCGAATCCGAACGTCGAGGCGACGACTACCAATGCGGTTGCTCCGGATACGCCGCCGATCGCCCAACAGCAAGGGATCACCGGCGTCGTCAACGTGGTCATCCAGCTCGACGTCAACAGCAAAATCGTCGGCACGCCGACCGTGCAGAGTTCACCGAGTCAGCTGCTCAATGAAGCCGCGATCAAGGCCGCCGAAGAGAGCACGTTCCGCACGGAGATCAAGAATTGCCAGCCGATCGCGGCGACCTACATCTTCGCGGTCGAATTCAACAATAACTGACGGGATTGCGCTTCGCGCAATCCGTGGAGTTTGCGCTTCGCGCAAGCCGCGATTCAGCTTCGCTGAACCCCTGGTAGTTCGGCCGCGATGTGGGGCGAGCCGCGGTGCAGAGTTTGAGTTCGTCGAAACCCTAGGCGTTTGGCGGCGCGGGAGCGGCTTGCGCCGTGCGGCAGTTAGCGCGTGCGCAAGTCGTGCAGCGTATCGATGTAGCGCAGCAGTTCACGTTCGACCGCTTTGCTGGGTTCGGAAAACGCGATTCCGGTGCGGTACTTTTGCAACAGCGGATCGTAGGTCGACCAGCGCACGTTGCCCTTCAAGCGGAGTTTCGGCCCGGGATCGCCGCGTAGTTCCAAGTCGACGTGGAGTTCGAGATCGAGCGTCAGCTCGGCGTTGGTGAGCATAGCAAGACCGCCGGTGGCGATGTCGTACGTTTCGGTGTACTCCGCTGGGAGTTCGGCCGAGATGGTGTACGACACCAAGAGCTTGTCGTGCGAGCGTTCACTCGCGCGTTTCTCGTCCAACGGCGAAAACGGCGGCTTTTCCATGTGCCAGGCGCGCTTCATCGACCGGCGCTAGGAAACCCTGTCGCTCCGCGCGTACGCACGTTAACGTGACGTTTGCTCAAGCGATGTTTCTGGCCGTTCTCCAAGGCGTGAGCGAACTTTTTCCCATCAGCAGCTTGGGTCACACCATTCTCATTCCGGCGCTGCTGCGCTGGTCAGTCGATCGTTCGGGCGAAGCATTTCTCGCCTTCGTCGTCGTGCTGCACCTGGGTACAGCGCTTGCCTTGGTGGTATTCTACTGGCGCGAATGGGTTGCCATTGCGCGCGCGCTCACCGCGAGCGTCGTTCGCGGACGGCTGTCGAACGACCGCGACGAAAAGATCGGCTGGCTGTTGGTCGCCGGCACGATTCCCGTCGGTTTGCTGGGCGTTTTTTTCCAATCGGCGGTCCGCGGACTGTTCGGATCGCCCTTGCCGGCAGCGGCGTTCTTGATGCTCAACGCGTTCATCATGTTCTTCGGCGAGTGGCTGCGCAAACGCCAATTCGCCGACCACAGTCGTGCTTCGAAGCCAATCGAAACGATCAGTTATGCCGACGGCGTGAAAGTCGGCTTAGCCCAAGGACTTGCGCTCTTGCCCGGCATTTCGCGCTCGGGCGCTTCGATCGTCGCCGGACTTCTCGTCGATCTCGATCACGAAGCGGCGGCAAACTATTCTTTCTTGTTGGCGACGCCCGTCATCTTGGCCGCCAGCGTGCTGGAAATACCGAAACTCTTCGAACCCGAAGCACACGTTGTTGCCGTGCAGGCCATCGTGGGCGGGATTCTGGCGGGCATTACCGCATATGCTTCGGTCGCGTTCTTGACGCGCTACTTCCAACACAACGATCTGCGTCCGTTCGGCTGGTATTGTCTGCTCGCGGGCGCAGCGGCCTTTATCCTCTTCGCCACGAAGGTCATCACATGAAAGCGCTTGCGGGCATCCTCGTCGTCGTCTTCGTCATCCTCGCCGCGCTCGCGGTCGCGCATCCGCTCGAACCGAGCTCGGTCACCAAAGCGCTGGGCTTCGCCAACGACAAGCCGCACACCAAACACGCCATCGCCTATTTCGTCCTGGCGCTGCTGTCGCTGGTCTGGATCCGCTTTCAGAGCAACGCCGCAAAAGCCTAGCGGATTGCGCTGCGCGCAATTCTTCGCGTTTGGGCTTAGGGATTCGTCTCGGCTTTGCTGACGAACCCCCCAAGCCGGAGGGGTCGGGCGTCGGGCGGGGGCGTACCGAGCGAAGCCGAGGGCGCCCATCCGAGCGCAGCCGAGGGCGCCGGTCCGAGCGAAGCCGAGTGCGCCCATCCCAGCGAAGCCGAGGGCGCCCATCCCTGACGAGGCCCGTTATTTGCGGGCGATGATGTAGGTTTCTTCGGGGCCGGGTGCTACGATCTCGATCTGCTTGCGGAATTGTTTGACGATTCGCTCGAACCGTCCGGTGTCGCGCGGTCGCGTTTGCAGCACGACGAACGGAAAACTCTCGGCGGCAGTCAGCACGGCGCCGATCGCGTCGTCGTACGTCGCGCGATCGGCCTGGCGCCGGCCGAACACCGTGTCGCGGAAATAGCGCTCGACGCTCAAGTACGGATCGCCTTGCCACCACGCTTCCCACATCCAGACCCGCGCATCGACGTCGCTCGCGCTGTTGCGGCCGGGAGGCGCGACGTACACGCACTGCGCGCTCGAATGCTGCAGGGTGGTCGCGAAATCGGCCTGACGAACCGTGTTGCGCGCGTTGTTCCCGCACACCAGCCGTTCGGTTTCGCGGATGTAGCGCCACGCCAGTTCGCTGGGTGGAATATCGGGCATGTCGTCGGGAAACTGCGCTTTTTGCAGCCAGTAACAAAGCACGTGCCACAGACCCGCGATGGCTAGTCCCGTTTGTCCGTCGCTGCGCAGGTTGCGGATGTTGGCGTGCCAGATGCCCAGATACTGGCACTGTTCGTGCGAGAAGAATACGCCGTCCCAGGCGCGGAACATGTCGACGGGATAGACGCTGCCGGGTGAGCCTTCGACGATGGCGGCAACCTCGTCTTCGCGCAAGATGGTGAAATCGTTGACGACGAGTCCCTCGCCGGCGCGCACGAACCACTCGAGCAAGTCGCCGCCGTCGACGCGAATGCCGTGCCGTTTGAGATAGTTGAGATGCGTCGGCAGCCCCATGAACGGATCGACGACGCTCTCGATCGAGCGTTCCGTGAAGAGGTCGAGCATCCGCGAACCGGCCACCCGGCGCGTCTTCTCTTTGAGTTCGGTCACGGTTTCGCGCTCCCGGCGAGGTACGCTTCGACGATCGCGGGATCCAGCCGCGCTCCGGCGGCGGCGGCGATCCGGCGGCGAGCGTCCGGGGCCGTCAGATTATCGGCCGCTAACGCATCAGCAGCGACGGCCACCGCCAGGACGCGCGCGACCGGATCGATCGCCGCGCCGGCCTGATGGCCGGGCAATCCGCTGCCGTCGTACCACTCGTCGAGCGCAGCCAAAATCGGCGCGAACGGCGCGAAGGCCGGCCCGGTCGACACGATGTGCGCGTTGGCAAGCGCGCGCGCCGCGCGCGACTCCAAGCCGAGGCGCGTCAGCGTAAACGCGTCGTCGGCGCTGCCGTCCCGGCCGGTTCGCGCGAGCGCCGTCAGCCGGCCCGCAAACGCTACCTGCTCGGGATCGAATTGGGGATCGCGCAGCCGAGCCAGAATTTCCCGCACGATAAGCTCGAGCCGATCGCCGCGGCCGGCGGTGCGCGCCTGACGCGCGTCGATCTCGCTGCAGACGTGCGTCAGCAGCGTGCGGGCGCCGGTGTCGGGCAACGCCCAGCGCGGTTCGTACGGCGCGATGCACGCCTCGGTTTCGACGTCGAGAAACGCGCGAAATTCGCGCATCGCCGACAGCGAATAGATGCACCCCGTATCCGCGGCGAGCGCGAACAGCGCTTCGCGCGGCGAGCCGTTTTCGCCATACGTCTGGAGAGCGGCCACGAAGGCGCGCGCGATGTTGATCGCCATCGCGATGGGCGGAATGCCGTTCCAGCGCAGCTGATCCGGAAAGCCCGTTCCGTCGAAGGCTTCGCGATGCCAGCGGATCGCGTCCGCCGTCCCGGCGGGAAAGAGTTGGGCTGCCGCGACGATCGCCGCCCCGGCCGGCGGGTCGTCCCAGCCGGCGATCTCGGTCGCGCGCGGCGATGCGTCGCGCGGCACGACGACGCGAACCGCGCCGATACCGTGGAGCGCGCCGGCATAGAAGGCGGCGGCGATCGACTCCGCATCGAGTTCGCGATACTCCGCGAACCGGCCCGCGACGTTGGCGACGCGCATACCGAAGCCGATGCCGTGCCCGCTGAACGTGTCGCCGACGGCGCTGAGCACACGGACCGCATCTCGGGTTTGGGAACCGATCGTTGCGAACAAAGTCATCCTGCTCCAATGAAGAAGCTTCGACGCGCGTGACAAAACCCTCACACCTTGACGACGACGGTCGGTTAAGAATGGTCGACGTCGGCCACAAAACGCCGACGCAGCGGACGGCACGAGCCGAGGCGCGCGTGCGCATGCTGCCCGCGACCGCAACCGCGCTCCGCAACGCAACGCTGCCCAAGGGCGACGCCTTCGTCGCCGCCCAGATCGCGGGAATCCAGGCCGCCAAGGCGACGGGCAGCCTGATCCCGCTGGCGCACCCTTTGCCGCTCACGTCGGTCGAGGTGAGCTTCCGCTGGATCGACGCCGCGACGCTGGAGGTTTCGACCCAAGCAGCCACGATCGGCCCGACCGGAGTCGAGATGGAAGCCCTAGTCGCGGCCGCGATCGCGGCGCTGACCATCTACGACATGTGCAAGGCGCTCGAAAAGGGCATCGTGATCGAGGGGCTGCGGCTGCTGAGCAAAACTGGCGGCAAGAGCGGCGACTGGGCCGCGGCGGCCGGCGAGCCGGCTCCATGAGGTACCGCACCGCCGTGATCATTCTCTCCGATCGGGCGGCGTCGGGCGAACGCCCCGACGCGTGCATCCCGGTGATGCGCGACGTGCTGGGCGCGACCTTCGACATTCGCGACGAGCGGATTCTGCCCGACGATCCGGCCGCGCTCCAAGCGGCGCTCATCGAGCTGGCCGACGCCCGCACGCCGCTCGTGCTCACCAGTGGCGGAACCGGGCTGAGTTCGCGCGACCGCACGCCGCAAGCCACCGCAGCCGTCCTCGACTACGAGGTCCCGGGGCTCGCCGAAGCGATGCGCGCGGAATCGAACAAGATCGTCCCAACGGCGATGCTGTCGCGGGCCATCGCCGGGGTTCGTGACCGGACCCTTATCGTCAACCTCCCCGGGAGCCCCAAAGCGGTCAGGGAATCGCTTGCCGTCATCCTGCCGGCCCTGCCACATGCGCTTGACTTGCTTACCGATATGACCGTTGACGGGTAGACGTTTTCGTACGTTGATATAGAACAATGCTTTTCGCGCAAGCTCAGGCGTATCTCTTAGGGACGATCAACGAAACGGCGTCGCGGCGGCTCCCCAACCGGCTCGACCGGATGGCCGCGCTGCTCGATGCCCTCGACAACCCCCACACCCGCTATCCGACGCTGCACATCGGCGGAACGAGCGGCAAGGGCTCGACCGCGACGATGGCTGCGGCCGCCCTCCAGGCCGCCGGGCGGAAGACCGGTTTACACGTCAAACCGCACCTGTCATCGGTGACCGAGCGCGCCCGGATCGACGGCGTCGCGATCTCCGAGGACCGGTTCGCCGATATCCTGGGCGAGATGATGCCGGCGATCGAGCGCGTCGCCGCCGTGCACGGACGCGCGTCCTACTATGAAACCTTGCTCGCGCTGGCGTTCGTCTACTTCGCTCAGGAAGAGGTCGAGATTGCGGTGATCGAGGTCGGGGTTGGCGGCAAGCTCGACGGCACCAACGTCCTGCACCCGCTCGTTTCGGTCATCACCAACGTCGCGCTCGACCACACCGACATCCTCGGTGAGACGACGGTAGAAATCGCCGCCGACAAAGTCGGCATCGCCAAGGCCGGGGTTCCGCTCGTCAGCGACGTCACCGACCCCGAAGCGCGGATGGTCATCGAGGCCGGCTGCGCCGCCGCGGGCGCGCCGTTCGTTTCGGTGCGCGATACGGTGACCGTCGAGCCGCGGTCGGGCGAGCGCTACGGGCAGTCGTTCACCGTCACCACGCCCGACGCGACATACGATCTGGCGCTGCCGGTGCTGGGTGCGTTTCAGCAGCGTAACGCCGCAACCGCGATCCGCGCCCTCGAGCTCCTACCAGGAGAGTTGCGGCCCGATCGCGCCAGCGTCGAGAGCGGCTTGTCGCGGCTGGTGATCCCCGGCCGGATGGAATTCTTCCCCTCCCACCCGGCAGTGGTCTTCGATATCGCGCACAATCCCGACAAGGCCGCACATCTCGCGGCGGCTTTGCGCGAGAGCTTTCCGGGCCGGCGCTTCGCGCTGGTCATGGCGATCGGGCAGTCCAAGGATGCAGCCAATGTCATCGCCCCGTTCATCGACGTGCCCGGCACCTTCACGTTCACCTCGTTCGACACCAGCGGCCGGTCGTCGATTCGTCCGCAGCGCCTGGCGAGCATCGCGAGCGAACTGGGCGTGTGGGGCCGCGCCATCATCGATCCCGTCGAGGCCTTCTCGATCGCCCGTCGCAACGCCGACGCCGAGGATATCGTGGTCGTGACCGGCTCGACTTTCGTTGTCGCGACGTTGCGCGACTGGTGGTTGACGCACGTTGCAAATCGCGTCTAGCGGCCGCGGGGCCTTACGGGTCCGCGGTCACGCGCTCCCCTGGGGCGCGCAAACGTACATCATGGGCATCGTCAATGCGTCGCCGGACTCGTTCTCCGGCGACGGTGTTTGTGAGGCCGGAAGCGCGGCCGCTCATGCCGTCGAGCAGCGTGAAGCCGGAGCCGATATCCTGGACTTCGGTGCCGAATCGACGCGTCCGGGTCATCGGCCGATCTCGATCGAAGCCGAGATCGCGCGGCTCGTCCCGGCAATCGCGCAGCTGCGGGTGCTCGACTCGGACGTCATCGTCTCGGTGGACACCTACAAGCCGGAGGTCTACCGGCGCGCGCACGCTGTCGGCGGTGACATCCTCAACTCGGTATGGGGCGCCGGGCCGGCGCTCATCGACGTGGCGGTGCAAACCGGTTCGCCGATCGTTGCGATGCACAATGCCCCGGTTCCGGTCTATGACGGCGACGTCGTCGACGAAGTCTTGCGGTTTCTGCTCGACGCCGCGACGCGAGCGGTCTCCGCGGGCATCCCTGCCGAACACGTCATCGTCGATCCGGGCATCGGGTTCGGCAAAACGGCGGAACACAACTTGCGCATCTTGAGCCGGCTCGACCGGCTCGTCGGTTTGGGTTTCCCGACGCTGCTGGGAACGTCGCGCAAGTCGACGCTGGGAAAACTCACCGGCCGGCGCGTCGACGAACGCGAATTCGGGACCGCTGCGACGGTCGCGCTCGCGGCCAATGCGGGGATCGATATCGTGCGCGTGCACGACGTGCGCGAACAAGCCGACGTCGTGCGCGTCAGCGATGCGGTCGCGCGCGGCTGGCGCCCGCCGGGCTGGAACGCGGTCGGTTGAGCGACACCATCGCGCTGCGCGGCATCCGCGCGTTCGGGCGCCATGGCGCGAATCCCGGTGAGAAAAACGTGCCGCAGCCGTTCGAGGTCGACGTTGCGCTCGATATCGATTTGACGCCGGCGCGGCGCAGCGACGTGCTTGCCGAAACGCTCGACTACGCGGCACTGCACGCCGCCGTCGTCGAGATCGTCGCGACCACGTCGTACGATCTGCTCGAACGCATCGGGCAAGACGTCCTCGATCGAATCTTTCGCGACCCGCGCGTCACCCGGGCCGAGGTCAGCATCGGCAAACCGCGCCTACTTGCCGGCGCGACGCCGGTGGTGACGCTGCGCCAAGCGCGTCCGTAAAACCGTGGCGCTCGCGCGCATCGGGATCGGCTCGAATGTCGGCGACGCGGCGGCGAACGTCCGCACCGCGTTCGCGCGGCTGGGCGAACTGGGGACGGTAACGGCGCGGTCGTCGCTGTATCGCACCCAGGCTTGGGGCGTTCGCGATCAGCCCGACTTCTTCAACGCCGCAGCGCTGCTGGAGACCGCACTGGAGCCGCACGACCTGCTCCGCGGCCTCAAACGGATCGAGGCGGAGATGGGGCGGGTTGCGACGTTTCGCTGGGGGCCGCGCGTCATCGACCTCGACATCTTGGCCTACGGCGATCTGGTGCTCGACGACGAGCAGCTCACGATTCCGCACGCCCGGCTGCGCGAGCGCGCGTTCGCACTCGCGCCGCTGAGCGAGATCGACGCGGCGTTCGGCCCGGACTATGCAGCGCTCGATCCGGCCGCCCGCGCCCAAGCGGTTCGCGTGGTTTCGTGATCACAACATGACCCAGCCGCGGCGCACGCCGATCGCTACGGCACCGGTGCGCGTCGTGGCGTCGAGTTTGGCCAAAATCGAAGCGACGTGAAACTTCACGGTGTTTTCAGCCAGCGATAAACGCGCTCCGATCTGCTTGTTCGACAAGCCCGCGGCGAGCATGTCGAGCACGTCCCGTTCGCGCGGCGTGAGCGCCGCGTCGTCGCCGGCGGAAAGCGGTCCGTCAGCCAACACGAGGTAGCCGCGCGCGACGGCCGCGACCGCGGCGGCGATATCCTCGGGTCCGGCGTCGCGGCCAATGACGCCCCGGGCCCCGGCGCGCAGCAGGGCCCGGCTGGTCTGGGCCCGCGGATCCTCGACCTTGACGATGGTCGGCCGATCGTCGAACCGTTCGCCGAGGGCCGCCGCGACCGCGCGGTCGTCGGCGAGATCGCGCACGACGACGTCGAGGGCGGGATCACGCGGCAGCGGCGGGACCCTCGTTCGCGCCGGCGATCGCGACGCGCAGCGGCGACCCTCCGCGCAGCAGGTCGATGCTGCGGGCTGCGCTCAGTTCCGCGAGCCCCGGCGCAAGGATGATATCGCCGGGAATGACGCCCGAACGTTCGGCCGGACCATGCGGATCGATCGCCAACACGACGAGCCCGGTGCGCCCGGCGATGCGCACCGGAGCAACGCGGACGCCCAAGCGCGGCGCGGCGGCGTCGTTCATGAAGCGTTCGACCTCGTCGGCCGGGATGGCCAATGCCAATCCGCCGGCGACCATGCTGTTGATTCCAACCACGCGTCCGCGCGCGTCCGCAAGCGCTCCGCCCGAATTGCCGGGGGCGAGCTTGACGTCGGCCTGCACGAAGCCGCCGCCGCCGGAGCGATGCCGGGCGTGAACGATTCCCGTGCTGAGCACATCGCGCACGCCCAGCGGATGGCCGAACGCCGCCACGAACTCGCCGACCTGCAACTCGGCCGGGTCGCGGCGTTCGCAGGCGGCGACGTCGCCCGCGGCGATCCGCACGCGCGCGAGATCGCGCCGCTCGTCGCGCCGGTCGACGGTGCCGCGCAGCCGGCGGCCGTTGCCGAAATCGATCGTGACGCCGGTAGTCCGGGCAACGTGGGCATTGGTGACGATCGTGCCGTCCGCGGACCAAATGACGCCGCTGCCCGATCCTTGACCGCGTTCGCTATGAACGGCGACGGACGAGGCGCGCAGTTTGGCGGCCAGCGCTGCGAGGTCGCGCTCGAGTTCAGTCGTCATCGGCGGCCGGCCTTTCGCCGATCGTGACCTGCAGCTCAAGCGGCTTGCCGCCCCGCAAGATGCCGGCGACCGCCGACGATCCGACTCCGGCCGTGTCGAGCCAAGCCTGGACATCGTCGCTGTCGGCGATTCGCGTTTCGCCTAGGCGGAGAACGATGTCGCCCACGATGAACCCGCCGGCTTCGGCCGGACCGCCGGGGGCGACGCTCAGTGTGATGACCCCGCTGCCGCCGCCCAACGCCGGGGGCAGACCGATGCGCTGCATCGCCAGTCCGAGGTAGCCGCGCGGGATGTGCCCACGCGTTCCCAACGCTTCGACGACGCGAGCGATCGTGGCCGCCGGAACGACGACGGCCTGACGGCGGGATAATCCCCAGGTATTCATGCCGATGAGCCGGCCCGTCGCGTCGACGAGCGGGCTGCCCGAAAAGCGCGGGTACAGGGCAAGGTCGGCGCGCACGAACCGGTCGATCTCGCCGCCGCGCCAAGTCCGCCAAGCGGCGCCGACCGAACCGACGACACCCATCGTCGCCGACAAGTCGCCGTCGTCGTCGCGGGCGACGGCCAGTGCGATCGCCCCCACGCGGGGAGCGTCGTCCGCGGTCGTTGCGAGCGCGGACGACCCGGGGGTCGGAACGCTGAGCAGTGCGATGTCGGTCGCGGCATCGCGGCCGGCGATGCGCGCCTTTTCGATCCGGCCGCCGGCGAAGACGACCGTGATGTCGTCCGACTCCAGCGCGTGATCGGCGGTCACGACGGTGTTCGGGCGCAGGAAGAATCCGCTCGAGCCGACCCGGTCGCGGCCCTCGACGGCGACGACATGCGCGGCGACCGCTTCGACCGTCGCGGCGATGTCGTTGGAGAGTGCGGCGAGCGCGCCGCCCGGTAACGTATCCATGCGCGTAGGATGACACGCGGCGCATCCGGCGCGCTTCACCCGTTCGGCGGGGTCGAGCTTAGTTGTCGGCATCCTCCTCGGCGTCGTCCTCGTGCTTTTCGTAGGCCAGGACCGGCACCGGATCGGTGGCCCGATCGAGATAGCCGAAAAGCGAGATCACGTCGGGGGCGTCCTCGATCACCGCCGCCTCGCTCACGCCGAACACGGCCACGTCGTCCTCGGCACCGGTCTCCTCGGGCGGGATGTAGGCGAATTCCAACAGTCCGGCGGCGGCGAACGCGTTGACGATCGCCGCCGCTTCAACGAGCAGACGCGGGTCCAACTCGGGCGCCTCGTCGGTCTCGAGCGCGCGCAGCGCATCGCGCAATTCGGCGGAGAGGTTCTTCACGACCGAGGGGTCATCGACGGCCAAACCTGGGTCGCCATTCATATCGCTCATGGCCGAAACTTAGTCGGGAGCGTTGGGAAGCCCCGTGCTTCGGAGGGACCAAGAACGCCCGGCTCTGGCCCTGTGGCGGGACCGCCGCCGGAGGGAGCGAAGCGAGGTTCTTCGATGACCGATGATACGATCGTGGCACGCGTCCGCGCTTTGGCCGAAGCGTTCACGGTCACCGGGTTAGCCCGGGCGACGATCAAGGATGCCGATTTCGAGTTGGAACTGCGCCGATCGCGCCCCTACATTCCGCCCGCTTCGCCCGATTCGCCCGCCGTCGCGCCGGTTGCAGTCGAAGAAACACTGGCGGCCAAACCCGATATCGTCTCGAGCGACCTGGTCGGTGTTGTGCGTTTCTCGCGCCCGCAGGTCAACGAAGGTCATCGGCTCGACAGCGATCGCGAACTCGCGTTCGTCGAAGCGCTCGGCATTCGCAACCCGGTTCGTTCGCGCGGCCCCGGGCGGATCGCCGCCGTTTTCGTCACCGACGGCCAGCCCGTCGAATACGGCCAACCACTCTTCGCTATCGAACGCTGATCATGTCAAACCAAATGCGCCTCACGCCGCCGTCCTCCAGCGGCACGCAAGAACGTTGCGCCTCAGCCCATGGCGGCTCCCGGCGACCCGCGCGGCGCCTTTTCAACAGCTCGCCACGGTTCGGCAGGCGCTTCAATGTTTAAGAAAGTTCTGATCGCGAACCGCGGCGAGATCGCCGTGCGCATCATTCGCGCTTGCCGCGAACTGGGCGTGCAAACCGTCGCGATCTTTTCCGAAGCCGATCGCACCTCGCTGCACGTGCGCTTGGCGGATGAGGCATTTTGCGTCGGGCCAGGACCGGTCGGACGCTCCTATCTCAACATTCCCAACATCATTTCGACCGCGCTCATTTGCGGCGCCGACGCGGTCCATCCGGGATACGGCTTTCTGGCCGAAAACGCACGCTTCGCCGAGATCTCGCAGGATCACGGGTTGACCTTCATCGGTCCGTCACCGGCAGTCATCGCGTCGATGGGCGATAAGGCGACGGCGAAACGGATCATGAAACAAGCCGGGGTTTCCATCACGCCGGGCAGCGATATCGTCGAGTCGGTGGACGAAGCGCAGCGCATCGCAGAAAAAATGGGCTTTCCGGTGCTGCTCAAAGCAACTGCCGGCGGCGGCGGCAAGGGCATGCGCGAGGTGCACGATCCACAGGATTTCGCGACCGCGTTTGCGACCGCGCAAGCCGAAGCCGAAGCCTCCTTCAAAGACGGCCGGCTGTACGTCGAGAAGCTGCTGATCGCGCCGCGCCACGTCGAAGTTCAGATCATCGGCGACATCTTCGGTTCCATCGTCCATCTGGGCGAGCGCGACTGTTCGATTCAGAAGCCGTCGCATCAGAAACTCATCGAGGAGTCGCCGGCCCCGGCGCTCGATGCGGGCGTCATCAAAAAATTACACGCGACGGCGCTCGCCGCCGGGCGCGCCGTCAAGTACACCAGTGCCGGGACGCTGGAGTTCCTCGTCAGCGGAACCGACGTCTATTTCATGGAGATGAACACCCGCGTCCAAGTCGAGCATCCGGTCACCGAGATGGTGTACGGAGTCGACATCGTGCAGGAACAAATTCGGGTCGCCGCCGGCGAACCGCTGGCATTCCGCCAGAAAGAACTCCATCCGGTCGGACACGCGATCGAAGTCCGGGTCAACGCCGAAGACCCCGACGCCGGCTTTGCGCCCGCTGCCGGGACGCTCACCCGGCTCGAGTTTCCCGGCGGGCCGGGCGTCCGCGTCGACACGCACATGTTCTCGGGCGCGACCATTCCGCCGTATTACGACTCGATGATTGCCAAGATCGTGGCTCACGCCCGCACGCGGCCGGCGGCGATCGCGCGCATGGAGCGCGCGCTGGCGGAAACGCGCATCGAAGGCGTCAAAACGACGGTCGGCTTTTGCGCCGACGTGATGCGGTCCGAAGAGTTCCGGCGCGGCGGTGTGCGCGTTGAATGGCTCAAAAACGACTTCATGACGCGGCGCGCAGAGCTCGCCGGTGCGGGTGCGGCGTAGTACTGCATGCCTTCTCGACGACACGCGCGCGAACTGGCGCTGCAGGCATTGTACGGCGCCGAGATCGGACATCGGGCGCCCAGTGAGATGATCGACGAAACCGTCGGGGCCACCGCGGGCGCCGAAACGCGGTTGTTCGTGCGCGATCTGGTGCTCGGCACGCTGGAAAACGCCGCCGAAAGCGATGCGATCCTCGCGCCGCTGCTCGAAGGCTGGACCCTCGACCGGCTGCCGACGATCGACCGGATCGTGCTGCGCATGAGCGTTTTCGAACTCAATCATCGCTCGACTCCGGGGCCCGTCATCATCAACGAAGCCGTCGAACTGGCGAAGAAGTTCTCGACCGAAGATTCGGGCCGCTTCGTGAACGGCGTGCTGGCGAAGGCCAAACCGTGATCGGCGTACGTCCCGCGGCGCGCAAGCGGCGCGGGCCCGTTCGCGGGGTGCTGGGGCTCATCTGGCTGTTCGTCCGCTGCGCGTTCGTGGTGTGCATCTTTGCCGTGTTGCTCGCGATCGGCGTCATTGCCGGCATCGTGACGTCGTACTCCAAAGGCCTGCCCGACATCAATCGCATGGCCGACTACCAGCCGTCGCGGACCACGCGGGTCTTCGCCCGCGACGGCACGCCGCTGGCAAATCTGTTTGCGCAAAACCGAACCTGGGTGACGATCGACAAGATCCCGGTGATCGTGCGCAATGCGTTCATTGCGACCGAAGACCGGAATTTTTACAACCATCATGGCGTCGACCTGGGCGGTATCGCGCGCGCCGCGTACGCCGATTACCGGCACGAGCAGTTCCAAGGCGCGTCGACGATCACTCAGCAATTGGCGCGCAAGCTGTTTCTCAACGACGAGGTTTCGCTTTCGCGCAAAGTCGAAGAGGCGTTGCTGGCGATCGAGATCGAGCGTTTTTACACCAAAGACGAAATCCTCGAGCGTTACCTCAACATCATTTATTTTGGGTCGGGCGCGTACGGCATCGAAGCGGCGGCGCATACGTACTTCGGAACCAGCGTCGGCCGGCTGACCATCGGGCAAGCCGCATTACTGGCCGGGATGCCGGCCGCGCCGTCGGCATATTCGCCGTACGTCAACCTCAAACGAGCCAAAGAACGCCAACGTCACGTGCTGGGGCGCATGGTCGCCAGCGGATTCATTACCGCCGAGCAGGAGCGCGTCGAAGCCGCGCGTCCGCTCCAGCTCATCGGCGACCGGCCGACGGGTTTGCAGTCGTACGCTTATCCGTATTTCACCACCTACGTCACGCACGAGCTCGAAACGCAATTCGGCAACAAGGCGACGTACGAAGGTGGCTTGCAGGTGTACACCACGCTCGATCCCAAGCTGCAAACCCTCGGCCAAGAGGCCGTCGATTGGGGCATCCGGCGCGCAAAGGTCGAAGGCATCGGCGCCGGGCAAGCGGCGCTCGTCGCGCTGCGGCCGTCGACGGGCGAGATCTTGGCTCTCGTCGGCGGGGCAGGCGGCTTTTCGCTCAACAACCAGTTCAATCGCGCCTGGCAAGCACGGCGGCAGCCGGGATCGTCGTTCAAAGTCTTCGTGTACACGGCAGCCGTGGACAGCGGGATGCCGCCGACGACGATTCTCGAAGACACGCCGGTCAGCTATCCGATGGGCGACGGCACGCGCTGGGCGCCGATGGATGACGATAACCGCTTTTTCGGTGCGATCACGATGCGCTACGCGCTGGCGCAATCGCGCAACGTGGTCGCGGTCAAACTGGCCGACCAAGTCGGCATCGACAAAGTCATTGAGTACGCCAAGCGCATGGGCGTGAAGTCGCCGCTGGAAGCGAATCTGTCGCTCGCGTTGGGTTCGAGCGTCGTTTCGCCGCTCGACATGGCGGCGGGCTACGCAACGATTGCCAACGCCGGCATCCACATCGATCCGTCGCCGCTGCGGATCGTGCGTGACTCGCTCGGTACGCCCATCATCGACAACACGTATCCCGCCCAAACCGAAGTCATCAGCGCCGGTACCGCATATGTCATGACGTCGCTGCTCGAGTCGGTGATCCAGCACGGGACCGGCTACCCGAACGCCGATCTCGGCCGCCCGGCGGCGGGAAAAACCGGCACGACGTCCGACTTTCGCGACGCCTGGTTCGTCGGGTTCACACCCGACTTGGTGACGGCCGTCTGGGTGGGCAACGACGATTATCGCCGTATGACCGAGAGCTACGGCGGGAACATCCCGGCGCGCATTTGGGCGCGCTTCATGAAAGCGGCGTTGGCCAAGACACCCAAACACGATTTCGTCTTGCCGGCCGGGGAAGTGCGCCGCGTGACGCTGTGCGGCAGCGGGCAAAGCGAGGTGTTCTTGGACGGAACCGAACCGGCGCACGTCTGCGGTAATGGTGAAACGCCTCCGCCGCGCCGTCGCTCACCGCGAGCCGCCGCCGAAGAACAGCCCGCGCCGGCAGCGACGCCCTGATGCGGGCGGTCGAACCCGCTCCGCCGTATCCGGTCGTTCCGGTTTGGCGTCTGGCGCGCTACATCGCCAAAAAGCTCGACGCCGATCCGAAGCTGCGCCGCATCGGCGTGCGCGGCGAAATTTCCGGCCTGACGGAAAATGCGAACGGGAACGTGTATTTCGATCTGAAAGATCGTGACGCGCTCGTGAAGTGCATCGTCTGGAGCGATGCCGCGGTAAATCTGCCGCCGCTCGCCAACGGTCAGGAAATCGTCGCCGTCGGCGGCGTGGGCACGTTCGCCAAGCGCAGTAACTATCAGCTCGTGGTCACGTCGGTCGAAGACGGCGGACTCGGCCGCCTGCACGCCATGTACGAAGCGCTCAAGCGCCGGCTGCAGGCGGAGGGACTTTTCGCCAGCGAGCGCAAGCGGCCCGTACCGCGTTTCCCGTTTCGGGTTGCGCTCGTGTCATCGCGCAATGCCAACGGCGCCGGCGATTTTCTCATGCAGGCGAAAGCGCGCGCACCGCACGTTGCGATCGAATTCTTCGAGACCCTCGTGCAGGGCGATGCGGCGGCGCCCGACATCGTGCGCGCCCTCGCGCGTGCATCGGCCGCCGCCGTCGACCTCATCGTGCTCGCGCGGGGCGGCGGCTCGTATGAAGATTTGTTCGTCTTCAATGACGAACGCGTCGTGCGCGCATTGGCGCGCTGCGCTCATCCGACCATTTCGGCAATCGGACATGAAGCCGACGCTCCGTTGACCGACTTCGTTGCCGACGGCCGCGCTGCGACACCCTCGGCGGCGGCGCAAACGTTTTTACCGCGGCGCGAGGATCTGCTCCGGCAACTCGTCGAGCGGACGCGCGCGCTCGACCGCTGCGTCGAGCGGAGCGTCGAGCGAAATCGCCGCGAGCTGCAGAAGATCGAAGTGCGCTCGGTGCTGCGCGCGCCGCGGCGGCTGTTCGACGGCCGCCGGCAGACGATCGATGTAGCCGCCAACGAATTGCAGAGTGCATTCGACCGGCGCATGCGGGCCCGCGTCGCGCGGCTTGCGGTCCTGACCGCGCGTTTGGAGAAGTGCAATCCCAGCGTGCGGTTGGGCCGGCGGCGCGAACGTTTGACCCTTGCGACGTACCGGTTGCGCAGCGCGGTCGGCGCGGCGGTGGCGCGCGAACGGCGCCGGCTGGTCGACGTGGCGGCGCGCGTTGCGCCGGCAGCGAAGGCCGGCCTGGTACGGCGGCGGGCCAAACTCGAGTTGACCGGGGCCAAGTTGGACGGCCGCGACCCGACCCGAATCCTGCAGCGCGGTTATGCCATCGTCAGCGTCAACGGTGTAGCGGTCCGCGATGCGGCCGCGGTGGGGCTTGGTTCGCTCATCAGCGCGCAGCTCGCCCGCGGAAGGCTCACCGCACGCGTCGAAGCCACGACCGAAGATGGCGGAGAATAAGGCGGCGACCTTCGAGACGTCGCTCAAGCGGCTCGAAGAGATCGTCCACCAGCTCGAAGGCGATACCGTGTCGCTCGACCGGTCGGTCGAGCTTTTCCAGGAAGGCCGCGAATTGGCCCGGCGCTGCGAGTCGATGCTCAAGTCTGCTCAGGACACGATCGACGCCGCGGTCGCCGGAACCGCCGTGCCCGCCGTACCGAAGGGGCCTGCGGACGCCCAACCGCTCGACGACGACGCCCCGTTCTGAGCCGTTCGAGCGAATGGTTGAACGCGAACGCCTCGATTCGGCCGTCGCGGCGCGGATGGGTTTGACGCGCTCGCAGGCGCGCGGCCTAATCCTGGCCGGGAAAGTGCGCGTCGACGGACATCCTGCGGCAAAGGCCGGTGCCCTGCTGCGTACCGGGGCGACGCTCGAAGTGGAAGCGGCGCCCGCGTTCGTCAGTCGCGGCGGGGACAAACTCGCCGCAGCGTTGACGCAATTCGACCTTGCGCTCGCGGGTTGCGACGTGCTCGACGTCGGCGCGTCGACGGGCGGCTTCACCGATGCCGTGCTGGCGCGAGGTGCGCGCCACGTGACGGCGGTCGACGTCGGTTACGGGCAGATCGCCTGGAAACTTCGCACCGATCCGCGCGTCACCGTGATCGAGCGAACGAACTTTCGCACTCTGGCCGACGACGCGTTCCCCGCCGGCTTCGATCTCATCGTGATCGATGCGTCGTTCATCTCGCTGCGCACGATCGTTGCGCGCGCGGCGGCGTATTTGC
>JBEKHC010000030.1:0-52170 GCA_050012475.1 Candidatus Velthaea sp. | reverse complement strand
GAACTGGAAGTAATAGAACCGCCAACATGAAGAAGCGTTTCACGAAAATGTGTCTCCCGACAGAGTGTTCAACGCCCCCAAGCATGAACTGCCGTCGTTCGCTGAGACTTCCACCAAAGGTCCATGGCTATAGTCCCAAAGGGCCCTATCTGAGTGGCATTGCGCTGCTCGAGCTGTATTCTGGCTGCGAACAGTTAACAGCATATTTGAATACCCAGCGGTGGCTAAGTTCGTACTTCACGAGAGCGGCACGATCAAGGTCAATAAGACCTCTTAGATGAGCCTCGTGTTGGCGAGACCACGTGCCGGATCAGCTCGTCCTTGCCCTAGGTGTCCAACGTTTTCTCCTTAACAGTATGGCCGCGGGCCGCGGTCGAAGAGAGCGAAGTGGTTGAGGTACCCGAGCTCGGAGAACGCGTGATTTGCCTGCGCATGCGCTTTGCGGCATACGAGGCACTCGTCACGGAACTGGGCGACAACGCCGGTGCCCGCATGACGTTCGATGGAAAGGCCCTCGAACTCATGTCGCCGTCGGCGGATCACGAGCGGTACAACCGGCTTCTCGAGGGGCTCGTGCAATTGCTTTCGCTGGAGTGGGAAATCGCTATCGAGAGCACCGGTTCGGCGACGCTCAAACGCGCACCGTTCGGCGCTGAGCCGGATTCGTCGTTTTATGTTCAGAACGCGGCTGCGATCGCGGGAAAAAAACAGCTCGACCTTGCGGCCGACCCGCCCCCCGATATCGCCGTCGAAATCGATCTTTCGCGAGAACGCATCGATAAGCAAGCGAACTACGCCGACTTTCGCGTTTCCGAGTTTTGGCGCTACGACGGCCGGCAATTGCGTGCCTACGCGCGGCGCGACGGAAGGTACGTGGAAGTCGCGGAGAGCGAACAACTCGGCGCGCTGCCCATCGCCGAACTCGCTCGATTCCTCGAGCTGCGCACGACGAAAGGGCAGTCGGACATTGCGCGTCTGTGGCAGGCGTGGCTACGCGATCACCGGCCGCCGCAACGCTAACTTCCGTTCGTTGCTCGGCATGACTGCTGCTGTCCAGCGCGGCGTCCTCATCCTTGGAGGTTCGACCGCGAGCGGGAAGTCATCGTTCGCGGTTGCTCTCGCCGAGCGGTTTGGGGCCGAGATCGTCGGCGCGGACTCGCGGCAAATTTACCGCGATATGCCGATTGGAACCGCGGCGCCGACCCCGGAGCAGCGGGCTCGCGTCCCGCACCATCTCATCGGCTTTCTCGATCCGTACGAACGGTATTCGGCGGCCCGCTTCGCCGCCGACGCGCTGGCAACGATCGCCGATATTCACGCGCGCGGAAAGCGGGCGATCGTCGCGGGCGGGACGGGGTTCTATCTGCGGGCGCTCTGCGGCGAAGTCGAGCTTGCCGCCGAGCCCGATCCCGCGCTTCGCGAGCGCGTACGGCTCGAAGCTCATGTCCACCCGCCCGAAATCCTTCACGGTTGGCTGCAGGCGCGCAATCCGGCGCGAGCCGCGCTCATCTCCGAGCGCGACCCCTACCGGATCGTCCGCGCGCTCGAAATCGAGCTCGCGCGCGAACGGCGCGCACCCGCTGCCGGCGCGCCACGCGTCGGGCCGAGTTTGCGCGCGGCCGGCATTCCGTACGTGAAGGTCGCTTTGCGGGTCGACTTGGCGGAACTCATTGCGCGGATCGGCCGCCGCACCGATGCGATGCTCGCTGGCGGTTTGCTCGCCGAAGCCGAGCGCGTCGGCGCGTCGGCGATCGCGGCCGACGCGGTGGGATACCGCGAAGCGCTCGCGTATCTCGACGGCCAGCTAACCCGCGAGGAACTGCGCACCATCCTCGTTCGGGCGACGCGGCGCTATGCCAAGCGCCAGTTGACGTGGTTTCGGTCCGAGCCGGGCTTGGTGTGGCTCGAGGCCGCCGCCTCCGCCGCAGATAGCGCGGTCTCGGCCATCGGGTGGACATCGGTTCGATCGTGACGCGCCAATTCCGCAGCCGGCGGCTGATGGGAAGGCTTGCGCTCACGCCGGCCACCTGGTCGGCCGTCTTGCAGCCCTTTGCCAGGGTACCACGACTACAAAAAAGCTGGATCGCCTCGGCGAGGCCGGAGCGGCCGGAGAAGAGATGCCCGAATGCGGGCATAAGAGTCCGATCATGCCCACGTTGCGTCCACCCTCGCTGCAAGACGCGTATCTCGCCGAAGCCAAGCGCCAAGCGGTGCAAGTGATCGTCTATCTGGTCAACGGCTTTCAGTTGCGCGGCATCGTCAAGGGCTTCGATCCGTTCACGATCGTCCTCGAGTACGAACACCGTTCGCACCTCATCTACAAGCATGCGGTGTCGACGATTTCACCGCAGGGTCCGCTCGTCGCGCCGCTGCTGCCCGAAGTCGAGGCCGCACCCGCATGAGCGGCAGCGTCGCGGTCGTGAAGCTGAACGGCGCGCACAACGAATTCGTGCTCGTCGACGAGCGCGTCACACCGCTGGCTGACCCCAAAGCGTTCGCTCGCCGGATGTGCGATCCGGTCGCCGGCCTGGGCGCCGACGGGTTGCTGCTGGTGCTCAACTCCGATTGGGCCGACGCGCGCATGCGCGTCATCAACGCCGACGGCAGCGAGCCCGAGATGTGCGGCAACGGCGTTCGTTGCTTTGCCCGGTATTTGGATGAGCACGATGGGCGGCCGTCGGCCGTGATCGAGACGGTCGCCGGCCCGATTCAAACCCAAGTGCTAACCCGCGAACCCGAATATCGGGTCAGCGTCGAGCTCAACGCGCCCAAGTTGGACGCCGAGCATGCCGTTGCCGGCTTCCGCGCGATCCCCGTCGACGTCGGCAATCCGCACGTCGTGATCTTCGTCGATGACCTTGCGGCCATCGACATCGCGACGCTCGGCCCGCGGATCGAACGCGACGCGCACTATCCGAACGGCACCAACGTCCATTTTGCCCAGGTCACCGGGCCGGCTTCACTGGCCGTCGTGCACTGGGAACGCGGGGCCGGCGCCACCCAAGCGTGCGGGACTGGGGCGGTCGCTTGCGCCGCCGCGGCGATCGCCACGCGCGGCCTGCGCTCGCCAGTGGAACTTACCGTTCCCGGCGGGGTGTTGAGCGTCGCGTGGGAAGCCCCAAAGCGCGCGGTCATGACCGGCAACGCCGTCAAGGAATTCGAGACCACCATCCCCCTGCCGGGCTCGCCTATACCGACGTAGCGGGAAACATCTTTTTCGATCCTGCGCGCGAGCCGCTCGCGGACGGGGGCATCGTGCGCCGCGTTCGGCCCGACGAGTTGATCGCGGCGCCGCCCGGAACGGTAAGCGCGCTGTTGCCGGGGCGTACGCCGCTGCTCGTGGCCGGTCGCGCGCCGGCGCGCGAGACGGCCCTGAGCGCGCTCTTGCCGGCCGGCTATACGCGGCTGCTGCTGCCGGCATTTATCGCGCGCGATGAAGCTCCGCAACTACCGCTCTTCGGCTACACGTTCGCTTGCGTGATCGACGACGCGCTGCATGTTGCCGCGATGCGCACCGACGAAAGCGCGGAGTGGAAACCGCGCTATTTTGCCGACGGAGAACTCGATGCGCTCATCGCCCGACGTCAAGCGCACGATCCGGACAATCGCACCTTGGCGCAGGTCGCGCTGTGTTCGCGCGACTACGGCTGCTTTACCGCGCAGAACGTTTTCCTCGAACGGGGCGAAGCCGCGATGCCCGTGTCGCCGAAATGCAACGCCGCCTGCGTGGGCTGCATCTCCGAACTCGCGGCCGACAGCGCGATTCCCTCGCCGCAGACGCGGATCGCCTACGAACCGCAGAGCGCGGAACTGGCGCGCATCGGAATCCACCATCTCCAGCGCGTCCCCGACGGCATCGTCTCGTTCGGTCAAGGCTGCGAAGGCGAGCCGCTCTTACGCGCTCCGATCGTTGCCGCGGCGATCGATGCGATTCGCGCCGCATGCCCGAACGGCACGATCAATCTCAACACGAACGGTTCGCTGCCGCGCTCGCTGCAGCGGCTCATCGACGCGGGGCTGCAGGCGGTGCGCATCAGTCTCAATTCGTTTCGGCCGTCCGTCTACGCGGCGTATTATCGGCCCGCCGGCTACGAATTGGACGACGTGCTCGAAAGCATCGCCCTCGCCGTGCGCGCCGGTTTGCGCGTCTCGCTCAATTACCTCACGCATCCGGGCGTCACCGACGAGCGCGCCGAGGTGGAAGCGGCGCAAACGTTTCTGCGTGCGCATCCGGTGGCGATGATCCAAACCCGCACCCTCAACATCGACCCCGACGTGTATTTCGCACGGGTCGGGCGGCCGGCCGAACCGCTCGGAATGCGAACGGCGCTCGAACGCCTCCGACAGCTCGGCGTGGCCCTGGGCAACTTCACCCACACCCACTAGCGGCGTTCTTCGATGCGCGCCATGAGATCAGGTCAGGATTTGTCGCTCACCCCCGGAAACCGGCGTGCCCGGTGCGGTGGGGTCGGGAATGCTCGGTAGCCCGATGCCGCTCACGCTCTGACCCATCATCGCCCCTAGCTGGTCGATCAACGTCTGAATTATGCCGAAGAAGCCACCTTGCGAGGAGCTGCTTTCGCTGGGCGAATCGGCCATGGAAGATGCCGCAAACGAACCGGGCTGTCCCACCCCGTCCGGCGCCCAGCGTGTAAGATCGTTCGGCTGCAATTCATTGGTAAGCGGACCGGGGCCGGCAGTATTGGCCGGATTCATTCCCGCACCGGATAGCGAAGAGTTCAAGATCGGTTGACTAGGGATCGGATTCATCGGCACGCACTCCGTCGAAGATCGTTGAGACGATCTCCGGTCACGCGCAATCACATTTGGGCAAGGCTCAGCCCAACCGCGACGCAGCTTGGCACCCGGGGCCAAACGCCATGCCGGCGCTTCGAAGAACCGAACGCGACGCACCTTGGCCCGCAGCGCCAAACGCCGGCTCGCTCCGAAGAACCGACCGCAACCGCGGCTTGGTGCGAAGTACCGACCGCGACCGCGGCTTGCGGCGCAGCCGCAAACGCCATGAATTCGCAGCGCGTTCAGCGCTGCGAATTCTGTTAGCCCACGAGCGCCGAGCAGACGTCGCCGCGCGCTTCGCGTTTGATCATCGCGATGACGTCGTCGCCGGAATCGATGGTGGTGTCGCCGTTGGGGATGACGACGTCGCCCGAACCGCGGTCGACGGCGACGACGACGCAACCGCGCGGCAAGGCCAAGTCGGCCACGCGTTTCCCGCGTGCGGGCGAGTCGGCGGGGATCGAGAGCTGCACGAGTTCCAGATCGCCGCTTCCCACCCGCGCTAACGGTTCGAGATTGAGATTGTTGAGGCGGTCGTCGATGTGGGCCAGGATGATCTCGGTCGACGAGATGACCGTTACGGGCTGGCTGGTATCGAGCGATTCGAAGATCAGCTTGTTCTTGGGATTGTTAACCCGCGCGATGCAACGCGCCTTCGAGTGTTTTTTAGCGATGAGCACGACCACGAGATTATCTTCGTCGTCGCCGGTGTCGGCCACCACGACGTCGGCGCGCACGATGCCGGCCTGGAGCAGAATGTTGGGATCGCAGCCGTCGCCAACGATCGCGACATCGGTCTCCAGCGTGTTCGTCATGAGCTGCGCCTTTTTGGCGTCTTTCTCGACGACGACGACTTCGTGCTGCTGCTTGATGAGTCCGCGCGCGAGGTAGGTTCCGACTTTCCCGCCGCCGACAATGATGATGAACATATTTTCGTATTTCTGCGCCGTGCTAACGGCGCGTAGGGACGCGGCTCAAACCGCGAGCTTGTCGACCGGGACGACGGCGAGAAACTCGGTCGCGAAATCGACCAGCGCGTCGGGTGCCACGATGACGTTGACTTCGTCGCCGTTCTGCAGCGTTTCGTTGATGGTAGCGACCATGACCGCACCGCCGCGGCGAATCGCCGCGATGCGAACTTTGCCCGGCGCCTCAATCTCCCCAACGGTCCGGCCGGCATGCGCGTGCCCAATCGTGGCGACCAGTGAGGTGAGATTGCCGAAATCAAATGAAGGTAAACTCTGGTAGGGCGTGTCGGCCAGCCGGTCGCGGATGAGTTGCGCGCCCAGCGTGGTCGGCGAGAACGTCTCGATTCCCAAATCGCGGTACATCTGTCCGCGCGGCGGGTCGTAGATCCGCGCCACGATCTTGGGAATGCGGAACATGCGCTGCGCGATCAGCGAGGCCATCACGTTGCGGTTGTCGCCGTCGGTCACTGCCACAAAACCGTCGGCGCGATCGGCGCCGGCCCGTTTGAGGACGTCGTAGTCGATCCCGGTGCCGACTTCGACTTGACCGCCGAACCGATTACCCAGCCGCTTGAACGCCGCCGGATTTTCGTCGACGACGATCACCTCGTGTTTATCGGCGACGAGCAGCTTGGCCAGGGTCGAACCTACACGGCCGCAGCCGACGATGACGTATCTCATGGTGAAGCGTCCCGAGTCTTAGACAAGCCGCCCGGACTTCCCGGCAGGAGGGCCCGGCATCGGTACGAATTGACCTGACTTTGTCCGGAGGGCGATGTTTTCGGCTGTGCCCGGCGCACCTTTTGGACGAAGTCCCACGCACAACAGTCGGGGCGTAGCTCAGCTTGGTAGAGCGCTGCGTTCGGGACGCAGAGGTCACAGGTTCAAATCCTGCCGCCCCGACCACTCTCTTTCCGCAGGCTCGTACGTTGTTCTCACATTTCAGCCCGGCGTCGCGACGCGTGTTGCGTGCCGCCGAGCAAGAATGCCGCAACCACAACCATTACTACGTGGGAGCGGAACACATGCTGTACGCTCTTCTCGAGGAGCACGATCCCGGCATCGATCAGCGGCTGCGGGAACGGCACGTCAACGGCTCGGACGTTCATGCGGAGATCAAGCGCGCGCTCGGCATGGGCGACGACCGCACGTGGGAAGGAATCCTCGTCACCCCTCGGGTCCGCAAGATCGTCAAACTGGCGGAAAAGCGGGCCGGTGGTCGCGAGATCGAACCCGTCGATTTGTTCGACGCGATTTGCGATGAAGGCGCCGGCCTCGCGGCCGATATCCTGCGCCGGGCCGCCCGAAACTCCGTGAGCAGCCCCGGGTAGCGGACGGACGAGAGGAGCCCCACCCTGCATCATCTTACGGCTTTCCTGCACCAGCTTGTCGTTCACTTTGGTTACCCGGGCCTGTTCGTCGTGATGGCGATGGGCAACATGGGGATGCCGGCCGGCACCGAGGTGATCGTTCCGACTGCCGGGGCACTTGCCGCGCAGCACCATTTTGGCTCTGCCGGGGTCGTCCCGGCCTGGATCGTCGTCGCCGTCGTCGCGACGCTGGGTGAGATTGCCGGCGGATCGATCCTCTATGCGGTCGGCTACTACGGCGGGTTGCCCTTCGTGCGCCGCTACGGCAAGTACGTGATGTTTCGCGAGCACGAGCTCGAACGCGTCCATGCCTTTTACGAGCGCCACGGAAAACTCACGGTCTTCTGGTGCCGGTTCATCCCGTTCGTCCGCGGGGTCGCCGCCTTCCCGGCCGGTTTGTCGCGGATGCAGAAGCGCTTTTTCGTCACCTACACCGCGATCGGCTCGGCGATTTTCTGCTTCGTCCTGGCGTACGTCGGGGAAGTGGCGGGAAAGAATATCGATGGCATCGTGTCCTACGTGCATGATTTCGCGCTGATCATCGTCGGCGTCGTCGCGGTTCTGGCCGTCGGCGGCTTCGCCTGGTGGCGGATCGTCAAAGCGCGAGATCCGCAGAACGACATCGCGGCCTGACCGGCTGCCGCTGCGACGGCCGTACGCTGTGAGGAGAAACGCATGAATTCACGTCGCGTCGGAATCGTTCTCGCTGCTTCGTTAAGCCTGGCCTGCGGTGCCCAGCCGCTGGTCGCGGGCGCCCAAGGTCCCGTCCCGGTTCAAATCGGGACTTGTGCCGTCTTGCAATATCAGCCCGCGCGGCCCGCCTATCGCAGCTTGTACTGGTACGACTACGGCTTTGCCGGTCCGCTCGTGCCCAACGGTTCGCCGTTCACCGATGGAATCCGGATCAGCTTTACCAACACGTCGGCGATGGTTGCCGACCGGGTCGTCTTCGGCGTCAACTACCGCGGTGATTTCGAGCGCGTGATCGACGCGGGGACGTTCTCGCCGAACGCTCGAATCGACCACACCTTCGCCGACGTCTTCAGCGGCTACGCGTACCTGGGTCCGAGGCCCAACGCGTGCAGCGTGCGCGTGGTGCGATTCAAGGACGGCTCGATTTGGCGGGCCCCGGGCGTCGGCCCCCGCCGGCAAACGCGATGACCCTCCCGACCGCATTTTTCGGCCATGGCTCGCCGCTCAACACGCTGACGAAGAACCGCTACAGCACGGCTTGGCGCGCCTATGCCGCCACGCTGCCCGCGCCGCGCGCGATCCTGGCCATCTCGGCCCACTGGTACGTTCCAGGAACGCGCGTCAGCGCCGCGCCGCGGCCGCCGACGATTCACGATTTCAATACGAATTTTCCGCCGGCGCTCTTCGACTTCGCCTACCCGGCGCCCGGCGATGCCGATCTCGTCGAACGGGTTGTCGAACTGCTGCAGCCGACGCGCGTCCAACGCGATGCCACCAGCTGGGGTTTCGACCACGGCGCGTATTGCATCTTGGCGCATCTCTTTCCGCAGGCCGAGATTCCGCTCGTCGAGCTGAGCATCGACCGGACCAAACCCGCAGGTTTTCACTACGAGCTGGCGGCCCGGCTCGCTCCGCTGCGGGACGAGGGCGTGTTCATCATGAGCAGCGGCAACGTCGTCCATAATTTAGAGCTCGCCGATCGGACTGCCGATCGCGAGCCCTATGAGTGGGCGCGGCGTTTCGACGCCGACGTTCGCCGGCTGCTGGACGGGCGCGAACACGAGGCGCTCATCAATTATCAGCGGCTGGGGGCCGATGCCCGTTTGTCGGTTCCGACCCCGGAGCACTATCTGCCGTTGCTCTACACTGCGGCGCTGCAACGCGCCGGCGAACGGGTCGCGACGATCGTCGAGGGCTTCGATTTTCGCGCCGGCAGCATGTTGTCGCTGAGCATCGCTGCGTGAACGAAGGCGCGCGGACGTTCGCTGCGCAGCTCGCGGCGCTGCCGTCCCCGTCCGCCCGGCTGCAGTGGGGCTTGCCCGAACTCGATGCGCTGTATCGCGAACTCATCCGCGCCGCCGTCCCGGCGAACCCCCAATTCGAACGCGAACGGATTATCGCGCAAGCCCCGTGTCCGCGCGAACTGGTGTTCCTGCTTGGCTTGCTCTCCGAAGGGGAGAACGAAGCCGCGCTGCTGCTCGAACTCATCGCGCGTGCAAACGCAGCCCAACCGGGGGAACCGGTCGGACACCTGCTCGACGAAGCGTGGTACTATCTGCGAACGTCGATCGACACCGGCTGGCAACTCGACGATGGCGAGCCGTCCGCTTCCGCCGCGCTGGCGTACCTCGCGGGCGTCCTGTCCCAACGCTTGGAGCGGCTACGGGCTTCGATTCCACCGCCCGCTCTTGCCGCAAGGCAAGAGTCCGGACAGGCCGATCTTCTGCGCTCGCTGCGCGCCGAATTTAGGCGCTAACTACCAGCTTCGCCGCCTTGGCCTTCTTTGCGGCCAAACCAGCTGAGAGGACGTCGTCCTTGGTGTGCGTGGCTTTGCACAACTCGCGATCGCAGATGAGATCGATCACGAGCCGTTTGAGCTCGGCATTCTCATAACGCAATCGGGTGAGTTCGCTCGAGTCGGGCATCACCGAATTAAATCGTTTTTTCCAAACCAAAAACGTCGCTTCGGATACGCCGAGGTTCCGGGCGATGTCTGCCATCGAGACGCCGCTTTCGGCTTGTCGGACGGCGGCTTCAATTTGATCGTCGGTATAACGGGTCTTGCGCAAAGGCGACCTCCGGGGCACGGGATGTCGTCAGGTTACAATAGTTCCAACGCTATCGCGAAACCTTTACGAATGCGACACATTGTTTGCAAACGCAACCAAGGTCACGTCCTGTAAAGCTTTACCGTGCAAGGGTCCGTTCGCAACATTTTATCGATACCGTAACGCGGACGCACGCGCCGTGCGTGCAATTCGGATCAGTCCGGAACGAGAACGCTGACCGGAAAGGCTTCCAGCGCCGTGCTTACGGCAATTCGACCGTCTGTCGCCTCGATTCGCGCCTCGGTAAAGATATCGCGCAAGCGCGTCGGTGTGTCGGGCGGCAAGCTGACGGTTTCATCGCCGAATGCGAGGCGCGGAATCGGTTCGTCGGAACGAACGAGCGTGCGTACCAACCGCGGTGCGATCACGATGACGTCGGTTCGGGCAAACGCGATAACGTGCTCGCTGTGCACGCCGACGACATCGAGCGGCATGTAGGGCCCGTCCAAAAAGGTCGCGCGCCGCTGCGCTCGCAGCTCGAGCAACTTGGACGTGACGTACAGCTTCACGCGTCCGTCGAGCCACGATGCGCGCGCCGCGGCCGGGTCGATCTTGGCTTCGGCCAGCATGGCGGCGCGCAGAACGTAATCGACGGGCCGGCGGTTGTCCGGATCGACCAGCGAGTGGTCCCAGAGTTCGCAGCCCTGATAAATGTCGGGCACGCCGGGCGCAGTGCATTTGAACACCAGTTGCGACAAGCTCGACACCATCGCGGCCGGTGCGATCTCCGCTACGAGTGCCCCGATCTCGTTGGGAAAGCGGGCCTCGTCGCCGCGCTCCAGGATCGTGCGGATGAAGCGCGCCGTGCCCTCTTCGTACGCCAGATCGGGGTTGGCCCACGACGTGCGGGTCTTGGCTTCGCGCTGCGCTTTCTCGAAGTAGGCCACGATGCGCTCGACGTACGCTGCGTACTCGCCGGCGTCGGCTTCGGCCGGCGTGTGCCACGCCGCCGGCCACGTGCCGACCAGGGTTTGATACAGAAAATACTCATCATTGGGATCCGGCACGAGGTGACCGCGCACCGTTTCGCGCCGGGTGCGATTGATTCGTGACCAGCGCCGCAGCGCGCGGCTCCAGCCGCCCGGCATCTCGGTGAGCACGTCGATGCGCGTGCGCACGTCTTCGCCGCGTTTGTGATCGTGGGTCGAGGTCGCGAGCATCGTGTGCGGCCTCGTCGCGGCACGTTCGGCATTCGCGGCGTGAAACTCACCGACCGATGTGCCGAAGCGCGTCGGATCGCCGCCGACTTCGTTGAGCGAGATCAACCGCACGTAGCGGTAGAACACGGTGTCCTCGATCGACTTGGCCATCACCGGACTCGTGTATTGCTGGAAGCGCATCGCGAACCGCAAGACCTCGTTGCGATCGTAACCCGTGTTGGGCTCTGCGGCGCGCACGGTCAGCACGTCGGCGATGAAGGCGAAAACACTTTCGTCGGCGAGCGTGCTGCGCAGCTGCGCGACGGCGACGGCGGCCTCGATGAATTCGCGGTCTTCGGCCTCGATCTCTTCGCTGACGACATAGGTGCGGTAGACCGGAAAGGCGGCGACCACTTCGATGAGCGCATCGCGCAGCCCGTTGAAGGTGAAGTCGCTCGAACGGCGGTCGCTGGCGGCGATCCGCGAGAGATTCGTCGCCAGAACGGTAAGTTCGCTGGCCAGATTGATCGACATGATGCGCCGCTTGGCTTCGTAGGCGATCAGATCGTAGTCGGGCTCATGGCCGATGGCGCGGGCATAAATGCGGTCAAACCCCGCTTCGGCGCCGGCATCGACGAACAAACCGTTGACCAGGTTGGCGAACTCGTAGCCCGTCGTGCCCGAGATGAGCCAGCTCGCGCGCAGCCGCTCGAAGGGGGCGAGAATTTTTTCGACGACGACGTACAGCGGTTGACCCAGCGCGTCGGACCGCTCCTTGATCAAGTTGCAGTAGCCGCCGGGGTTGTACAAGCCGTCGATGTGATCGATGCGCAAGCCCTGCAGCGTCCCCGCCGCGATCCATGCGAACGCCAAGCGATGCGTTTGGCCGAGCACCGCGGCGTCCTCGACGCGCAACCCCGCCAGATCGTTGATGTCGAAGAAGCGCCGGTAGTTGACGTCGTCCACGGCTACGCGCCAATAGGCCAGCCGATAGAACTGATCGCTCAAGAGCAGATCGAGGGCATCGGCGCTGCGCGGATCGCCGGGGACGATGGTGAAATCCTCGAGCGCACGCGCGATGGCGACCGCGGCGGCGGCGTCGCGTGCCGCATCGGCCAACTGCTTCTTCACCTCGGCGGCACGCCGGTAGACCGGCTGCATTTCCGCCGCCGTCGCCGGCAACGCGCCGGGCGCGAACGAGGCGAACTCGGCGGCCAGCGCTTCGAGCTGCGGTGCGCCGTGGTGCGCGGCGCGCTGCAGCACGTCGGCATACGATTTGACCGCCACGGGAAAGCGGTTGTCAAAATAGTCGACCACGAACGTCCCGGCGGCGAGCTCGAACGACAGTTTGATCTCGCCGCTTTCGAGCACGCGCCCGTAATGGTCGCCTAACGTTGGAACGAGGACTTTGCCTTGTAATTCGGGCTTGAGCGGGCGCCAATCGATGTCGAAAAATGCGGCGTACGTCGACCGTTCGCCCCATTCGAGGACGTCGTTCCACCACGGATTGTCGGGCCCGATCCCCATGTGGTTGGGAACGAAGTCGAGGATCTGGCCCATGCCTTTGGCCTGCGCCGCGGACACCATCGCTGCATGTTCGGCCGGCGTCCCGATCTCCGGGTTGAGCGCGTTGGGATCGACCACGTCGTAGCCGTGCAGGCTCCCGGGCCGGGCCTTCAAATACGGCGAGGCATACAAGTGGCCGACGCCCAGATCGTTGAGATACGGCACGATCGCGGTTGCGTCGCGGAAGCCGAACACGGGCGTGAATTGCAAGCGATACGTCGCGGTGGGAACGGTCGGCGGGCGCTGCGTCAAACGATCGACCACCGCACCGACCACGGCGGTGCCTCGCCGCGCGGGAACTCCGAGGTGCCGAAAATGCATCGGCCCGGCGGGGTTTCCAGAAATCCCGCGCCGGGGGCCGCGGTGAGGTTCGCTTCGAGGACGAGCGTGCCGCCCGCGATGTTCCAGCGCGCTTCGAGCGCCCCCGGTCCATGCTCGACGAAGCTTGCGTCGCGCGCGTTGAGACCGTCGATGCGCGGCACGATCTCCGCCAGGCGCACGGCGAGCAACGTTCGGTAATGCGCGAGCAGCGAGCGATGCGGTTCAGCCTCGCGCTCGTCCCAGCGCAGGATGCAGCGCGTGAACGTTTCCGGCGCCGACGGATCGGGGATGGTCTCGCGCGCCCGTGGATCGGCGAACTCCGGAAAGCCCGCGAATTCGCGCCGCCGGCCCTCGGTGACGAGGTGCGCGAGCTCGGGCTCGAAATCGCAGAAGAACAGAAACGGGGTCGACGCAGCCCACTCTTCGCCCATGAACAAAAGCGGCGGCGACGGCGCGAGCAGCAAGACCGCTGCCGCGGCGCGCAGCGCGTCGGGTCCGGTCAGCATCGAGAGCCGTTCACCGCGTGCGCGGTTGCCGATCTGATCGTGATTCTGCAGGAAGTCGATGAATTTGGCCAGCGGTTGGTCGTCGCTGCGCGAGCCGCGCGGCGCACCGCCGCGGAAGCGCGAGGGTTCGCCCTGATAGCCGTATCCGGCGGTCAGCGTGCGGCCCAGCAGCCGCGCCGGATCCGCGGCGTAGTCGGCGTAGTAGCCGCCGTCTTCGCCGGTCGTCAACACGTGCAGGGCGTGGTGAAAATCGTCGTTCCACTGCGCGTCGTATCCGGCATGCAGGAGGCGATTGTCGTTGTGGTCGTTTTCGACCACGAGATGGACGCGGCGTTCGGGCGGGTTCCAGGCGGCAATCGACGCGCGCAATTCCTCGAGCACGCTGGGGGAGCGCTCGTCGAAGATCATTTGGGTGGCGTCGAGCCGCAGGCCGTCGAAGCCGTACGCGTCCAGCCACCAGCGCGCGTTTTCGATGAAGAATGCGCGCACGTCGTCGGAAGCGTAGTCGATCGCCGCGCCCCACGGCGTTTGATACCGCTCGGTGAAGAAGACCGGCGCGTAGGCGTGCAGGTAGTTGCCTTCGGGGCCGAAGTGGTTGTACACGACGTCGAGGAACACGGCCAGCCGGCGGCGGTGCGCTTCGGCGATGAACCGCACGAGGTCCGCGGGCCGCCCGTAGCGTTCGGCCGGCGCATACGGCAGCACGCCGTCGTAGCCCCAATTCCGCCGGCCGGGCCACTGGGCGAGCGGCATCAACTCGACGGCCGTGATGCCCAGGTCGACGAGCGCGTCGAGGCGCTCGATCGCGCTCGCATAAGTGCCGCCGGACGTAAACGTGCCGACGTGCAGTTCGTAGAACACCAGCTCGTTCCAGGGCCGCCCGCGCCAGCCGGTGCGGGGCGCGGTCAGCTGGGCGGGATCGAGCAGTTCGCTCAACCCGTGCACGCCCTCGGGCTGAAAGCGCGAAGCCGGGTCGGGGACGATCGCCGCAGCGCCGTCGATGCGAAACCCGTAGCGCATCCCGGGGCTCGCCGTCCGATCGAACCCTTCAAACCAGCCGTCGCCGCGCGCTTCGAGTTCGTGCGCGCGCTGGGTTTGACCGTCGCGGACGATCAATTCGACTTGACGCGCGGCGGGCGCGAACAGCCGAAAGACGGCGCCGGCCGAATCGCAGACTGCGCCGAACCGATAACCGGCGGTCCCGATCATGCCGGAATCCGCCGAATGAGATAGCGCACGTAAAAACTCAGCGAGGTCGAGTTCTCGGCGAGAGCGATGGCGAGCGCGTCGACCGCGTCGTGAAGCGCGAGTGCTTCGACGCGGGCTTGGAAGTGCGGGGCTTCGCCCACGTCGAGGATCGTTTGCTGCACCCCGTACTCGTACCCAGTCAAAAACGCTTGCGCCGCTCGTTCGTTCCAGATCGTGAGCTCGCGCTCGAAGCGATCCACGGTTTCCGTGCGGTCGCTCGCGATATCGCGCAGCGCGAACGTCGCGGCGGCTTCCAGCGAACGCAGCATGCGGGCGAGGTCGCGCAGCGGACTGGCTTTGCGGCGGCGTTCGACGGGCGGCAGAAATTCATCGCCCGAACCGGGGTCGACGATCAGCAAATCGGCTTCGGTCACCAGAAAGCGCGCGAGGTGGAGATCGCCGTGGATGCGGATCTTGGTGCCCGAATCGAACGCCGCGCTGCCGGCGACCGCGAGATTCAACCGCGCTTGCGCGCCCATGAGCGTGGCGATGTCGGCGCGCAACGCCGCCGATGCGGTCTTGATCCGGCTGGGCAAGCGCTCGAAGACGAAGGCGGCGCGGCGTTGGGTCGTCGCAATCCAGCCTTCGCGATCGCCGGTCGCGATCGGTTCGGGTGCGAACGCAGGATCGTCGGAGCCGGCCAAAGTGAGGTGGAGCGCCGCCAGCCGCTGGCCCGCGCGCCGGGCTTCGGGAGCGAAATAGTCGACGTCGTTGTCGGCCGTCGGCTCCGTTTCCGGGACCGGCCGGTTGCGCCGCAATTCGAGATAGCGCCCTAAGAACGTCTGCGTCACGTCCCAGCCGCTGCCGCGATTGAGCACGTAGCGATGGATGACGCCCGTCCCGACCGAATTGCCGTCGCGGCCGTCGTAGAGGATCGTGCCCAGCAGCGGCGGCGAGTGTGCGAACCCGCAATCGTGCAGATAGCGCGCCAGTTCGATTTCGGGGTTCAAGCCCGCTTGCGTGCGCCGATACAGCGTGATCAGCAGCGTTTCACCGACGATCCCCATCGCGTGCCGGCCCTGGGTGACCGGCCGCCGGACGGTCTCGCCCGCGGCCAGCTCCAGATCCCCCAGGCTCCACGTCGGTTCGGCGTACAGTGTTCCGGCCTCACCGCTAAAGCGCGTGCCGTCGCGCAAGGCGCGCGCGAGCGCGATCCACAGTCCGTCGTCGCTGGTCGCGTCGACGAGCAGCGCTTCGCGCGGACCGGTGCGCGTGCGCGCCAGCGCGGCGCGGAGAACCGCCGGCGAGCGTTCTTTGCCGTCGTCGAAGGCCAGTCCGAGCGGGATCGCACTGAACAGCACGTCGTCGTTGTCCAGCGTCGACGCAAACAGCGCCAGCAGCGGGCCCGCGGCGCCGGTCGAGAGCGGGATCGCGTCGACCATGCGCGTCCGGGGACGCGCCAGGCTGATCTGGGGCACGGCGTGCGTTGCCGCGAGATACGGCGGCACGACCTCGGTTTCGAGCAGCGTCCGGCTCGGTTCGCGCGTCAAGCTGCGCCAGCCGGCGGGCAGCACGAGGGTTGCGAACTCCGGCATCTGCGTCGGCAAGCGCAGCGCCGTTTCGCGCGATTCCGGAGCGCTCGTCGCGAGCAAGAACCAAAAGAACGTATGTCCGGGCAGCGTCAACAAATAGCGGTCGTCGACGATCGGCGGAAACGGGCTCCAGCCGATCATCTCGATGGGGACGCGTCCGGCGAAGCGCGAGAGGTCGAGGCTGACCGCTTGCGGCGTGCGCGCCAAGTTGGCCACGCACAGCACGACGGTGCCTTCGTACTCGCGCACGTAGGCGACCACCCGCCGGTTTTCGGGATACAAGAACGCCAGACTGCCGCGGCCGAACACGGCCTGCGTCTGGCGCACGCCGATGAGCCGCTTCACCCAGTGCAAGAGCGATGACGGCGAACGCTCCTGAGCTTCGACGTTGACGCTGGGATAGCCGTAGACCACATCCATGATCGCCGGCAAGTACAGCCGCTGTGCGTCGGCGCGCGAGAAACCGCCGTTGCGATCGCCCGACCATTGCATGGGGGTGCGCACGCCGTCGCGGTCGCCCAGATAGATGTTGTCGCCCATCCCGATCTCATCGCCGTAGTACACGACCGGGGTCCCCGGCATCGACAGCAGCAAGCTGGTCATGAGCTCGATGCGCCGGCGGTCGTTGTCCATGAGCGGAGCGAGCCGGCGCCGGATGCCGACGTTGACGCGAGCGCGCGAATCCGGCGCGTACACCTTGTACAGAAAGGCGCGTTCGCGGTCGGTCACCATCTCGAGCGTGAGCTCGTCGTGATTGCGCAGGAACATCGCCCACTGACAGGTGTCGGGGATCGGCGGCGTCTGGCGCATGATGTCGACGATCGGATAGCGGTCCTCTTCGGCGATCGACATGAACATGCGCGGCATGAGCGGGAAGTGAAATGCCATATGGCACTCGTCGCCGGCGCCAAAGTATTGCGCGACGTCTTCGGGCCATTGATTGGCTTCGGCTAACAGGAAGCGATCCGGGTATTCGGTATCGATGACGGCGCGCAACCGCTTGAGCACGGCGTGCGTTTCGGGCAGATTTTCGTTGTTCGTCCCTTCGCGCTCGACCAGATACGGCACCGCGTCCAGCCGCATGCCGTCGACGCCGGCGTCGAACCAAAACCGCATGATGTCCACCACGGCCTCGAAGACCCGCGGGTTGTCGTAGTTGAGATCGGGCTGATGGCTGAAGAAGCGATGCCAATAGTATTGCTTGGCGACCGGATCCCAGGTCCAGTTCGAGGTTTCGGTATCGACGAAGATGATGCGCGTCTCGGCGTATTTCTCGGCGGTGTCGCTCCAGACGTACCAGTCGCGGTGCACCGAACCGCGCGGCGCGCGGCGCGCCCGCTCGAACCACGGGTGCTGGTCGCTGGTGTGATTGATGATCAGTTCGGTGATGACGCGCAGGCCCAGCCGGTGCGCCGCGCGGACGAACAGCCGGAAATCGCGCATCGTCCCGTAACTGGGGTGGACGCCTTTGTAGTCGGCGATGTCGTAACCGTCATCGCGCAGCGGCGAGGGATAGAAGGGCAGCAGCCAGACAGCGGAGGCGCCCAGGTCCTTGATGTACGGCAGCCGTTCCAGCAAACCGCGAAAATCGCCGATGCCGTCGCCGTTCGAGTCGGCGAACGCTTTGACGTGCAGCTGGTAGATGACGGCGTCCTTGTACCATAACGATGCAGCCGGCGCGCGCGGCGGCGGCGCGGCATCCGAAACGGGCGGCGCTTGAATCGTCATCGCCCGTATGTTGCCCAAAAATCGCCGGTGACCCGGTTGGACGAACGGTTCCGGCGAGCTCAGTAGACGCTGTTCTGCTCAGCAGCTAAGCAGATAACCGCTTTGTTGCAAGCCGGCACGGCGGCCCGAATTCGCGCTTCTCAGGGCGGCGGGCGCAAAACGGCGCCGGCGCGGAACGAGGACACGGAACGAGGATTTGAAACGCGGGGGAGCCGCGAACGGCGAGCGCCGCAGGCAGCCGACTCGCTCGCTTGGCGGGTCTAGCGGAGGTTGCTGTTGCGGACGATGGCCAGAGCCCAGCCGCGCGCCGTGCGCGTGCGGACCAGATAGCCGTCGCTCGTGCGGTCGTAGACCTCGAAACCAGCGCGGATCGCTTCTTCGACGGACCGGAATACCGTGATGCCTGCCATTGTGTGTGCCCTCGGCTCGTGATGTTATCGACAATCTACAGCCGGGGCGTCTGCCGGCCGTCTTCGATCCGTCTGGAACGTCCCGCGGGTGTATACTCGACGTCATCGGCCTGCGCCGGCAATATCTGAGCGCCGGCGGCGCCAATCTGCGTATAGCGTTCGTGTCGCTGCGGGATTCGCGGTTGTTCGAGCGCGCTACCGCTCGGGTGTCGGCGTCCGGCGGCCTTCGCGCGTCGCGTCGAGAGCATCGAGCGCGTCGCTGAGAACGCCGCGCAGGCGCTCGCTCTCACGGTCGTCGACGCGATCGAGATCGAGATACAGATCCAGGCCCGCGGCGTGTTCGGCGAAGACGTGCTTTTGCTGACCCGGCGCATCGAGCAGCGCGTCGATCACGTAGGGCACGATCTCGTCGCGAAAACCGCGCACGATCAAGGGCGGCAGCGGATGCCCGGCGACGATGTCGCGCACGAGCGTGAAGGTCTCGGCGCTGACCACGATCGTTCCGGGTTCGGCCAGCGTTTGGAGGCGCGCGGAGAGATTCATCGCTGCACCGATGATCGTGTAATCCATCCGCTGCTCGCTGCCGAAATTTCCAACGTCGCAAAACCCGGTGTTGATGCCCATCCGCACGCGAAACGGATTGGCGACGCCGCGGCTATGCCACATGACGTTGAGCTGTGCCAGCCGAGCCTGCATGGCGACGGCCATCCGTAAGCAGGCTTTGGCATCTTCGGCCACGCCCAGCGTCTGGGGATCGCCGAAGAACACGATGACGGCGTCGCCGACGAACTTATCGACCGTGCCGCCGTGAGCGAACGCGATCGTCGACATCTCGGTGAAATACTCGTTGAGCAGTGCGGTCAACTCTTCGGGCTGCAAGCGTTCGGTCGTGGACGTAAAGTCCTTGATGTCGGAGAAGAAGATCGTCAGTTTTTTGCGCTCGGTGTGGATCTTGACGTCCTTTTCGCCGCTGAAAATACTTTTGTAGATCTGCGGCGAGAGGTAATGCGAAATCTTGGCCGAGATCGACGCCAGAAACTCGTTGGTCTCGGCCAGCTGGGCGTTGGCTCGGCGGATCGTTCGGGCTTGGCGCCGCTGGACCGCGATGAACCCGAACGCCAGCGAACCGGCAAAGCCGAAATAGATCAGCAGATACTCGAACGAGAAGATGTTCGTCGCGACGGGTTCGACGATGCTGATCTCTTGAATGCCGCGCACGTCGCCGACTTTCCAATCGCGTTTGGGGCTGTCGGGGTGCGTGTTGTGGCAAGCCACGCAGGTCTGCCCCATGATGATGGGCGCGACGAAACGCACCCGGTTGTCCCAGCCGTGCCATGAAACGTCGATGAGCTGCCGGCGCGCCGGTTGGGCCCGAAACATCCGCAGCGCGTCCTGTTCGAACCCGTCGAGCTTGTGGGCTGCCCGATGTTTGAACGGGTAGTCCGAGACGAAACGGTATTGCAGATTCGACTGGTTCGCGCCGATGACGCGGCCGAGTTCGAGCGAGAAGGTCGCGGGAATCGGGATCGCGCCGGGAATCGTCATGAAATCGGGCGTCACGACCGTCCGCGTGTGCGCCGACAGAACGTGCCCGACGACGTCACCGGCGTAGAAATCGCGGATGTCGGTGATCGCCGTGTTGAGGTCGCTTGCCTGGCGGTTCAGATTCGCCGCAGAGATGTGGCGCAAATCGAGCCAGACCGCGAGCGGCAGCCCGGCCATCAGCACGATGACCAGGAAAACCAAAAGCTTTCCCCCGGAGCGCTCGTTGAGCGAATCGAAGTTGGGCATCGTGTTGCCGTCGCTTGCCGTGCGGCTTTCGCTCGTCCTTCCTGCAAGTACCCAGGCGGCGACCTTCACCCGCTTCGCGGGATGGGAATTCGCCGCAGCGCTGTGAATGTTCGAGCGGTGGATTCGCACGGGGGGCTGGCGCGCCTTGCGCTCGAGGTGCGCGTCCGCGGGACCGTTCAAGGCGTCGGCTTTCGACCGACGATGTGGCGGCTGGCGCATGCCTGCGGGGTGACGGGCGATATTCGCAACGACGCCGACGGCGTGCTCATGCACGTGAGCGGTGAGCTGCGCGCCGTCGAACGCTTTCTTTCGCTCGTGCGCAGCGAGGCGCCGCCGCTGGCACGGATTGCATCGATCGATACGCGGCCGGCGGTGTTGCCCGTCGCGGCCGACGATTTTCGCATCGTGGAAAGCCGCGCGGGACGGGTGCGAACGCAGATCGCGGCGGACGCCGTCGTGTGCGCGGCCTGCCGGGCGGAGGTCTTCGACCCCGCCGATCGGCGCTTTGGCTATCCGTTCGCCAACTGCACGCACTGCGGTCCGCGCTTGTCGATCGTCACGCGCGTGCCGTACGATCGCCCGAATACGACGATGGCGCCATTCGAGCTCTGCGCGGCATGCCGGGCGGAGTATGAAGACCCGGCCGACCGGCGTTTTCACGCCCAGCCGATCGCATGTCCGCGCTGCGGCCCGCGCGCCACCCTCGAACCGTTCGCTGCGGCCGGCTCGTCGTCACTCGACTGCGGCGCGGCGGTCGACGCAGTGGATGCCGCGCGCGCGTTGCTGCAGTCGGGTTCGATCCTGGCGATCAAAGGGCTGGGCGGATTTCAGCTGGCCTGCGATGCGACGAACGCCCAGGCGGTCGGGGCACTGCGCGCGCGCAAAGTGCGCGAAGAAAAGCCGTTTGCGCTCATGGCGTTCGATCTCGACGTGATTCGCCGCTACTGCACGCCCGCGGCGCACGAAATTGCGCTGCTCGCATCGCCGGCCTCGCCCATCGTGCTCCTCACCGCCGACGGGCCGGAGCGTTTGCCGGCGGCGGTCGCGCCCGGAATGCGCAGCCTGGGCTTCATGCTTCCGTCAACGCCGCTGCACGCGCTGCTGCTGCGCGGATTCGATCGGCCCGTCATCATGACGAGCGGCAACCGGTCGAGCGAACCGCAAGTCATCGACAACGCCGAAGCGCGCGACCGGCTGGGCGCGATCGCCGATTACGCGCTCGTGCACGATCGCGCGATCGCCAACCGCGTCGATGATTCCGTCGTGCGTTACGGCGCGGGGGCGCCGCGCGTGCTGCGCCGCGCGCGCGGGTACGCGCCCGAACCGATCCCGCTGCCGCCCGGTTTCGAGCGTGCTCCGAGCATCTTGGCGCTGGGCGCCGAGCTCAAGTCGACGTTTTGTCTGGTCATCGACGGCGCGGCCGTCGTCGCGCAGCACCAAGGCGATCTCGAAGACGCGGCGACCTTCGCCGACTTCCAGCACAACCTGCAGTTGTACGAGCAGCTTTTCGATCGCGCGCCCGCGCTGCTCGCCCTCGATCGCCACCCCGAGTATCTTTCGACCAAATACGGGCGCGACCGCGCCGAGCGCGACGGATTGCCGGTCGTCGATGTGCAGCACCATCACGCACACGTGGCCAGCGTGCTCGCCGAGCACGGCCGGCCGCTCGATGCGCCGCCGGTGCTGGGCATCGCCCTCGACGGGCTCGGCTACGGCGACGCCGGCGAACTGTGGGGCGGCGAATTCCTCTTGGCCGACTATCGCTCGTACCGGCGCCTCGGGCGCTTCAAGCCCTTCGTCCTGCTGGGCGGCGCGCAAGCGATGCGCGAACCCTGGCGCAACACGTACGCCCAGCTCATGGCGGCCCTGGGTTGGCCGGCGTTTGCCGAGCGCTATGCCGGGCTGGAACTGTGCGCCTTCCTCGCCGCCAAGCCGCGGGCGGCGCTCGATGCGATGACGGCGCGCGGGTTGAATTCGCCTCCGGCCAGCTCGTGCGGACGGCTGTTCGACGCCGTCGGCGCCGCGCTCGGACTGGCCCGCGAACGCGCGACCTTCGAGGGCCAAGCGGCGATGCTGCTCGAGGCGCTGGCCGAGCGCGATGCCGCCCGCCGGGATGGAGCGGATGTCTATCCCTTTGCCATCGAGCGTCCGCCGGGAGGCGGCCTGCCGCAGATCGAGCCGCAGCCGATGTGGCTGGCATTGCTCGAAGATCTCCGGCTGGGCGTGCCGCCGAGCCGCATCGCTGCTCGTTTTCACGCCGGCCTCGCGCAGGCGATCGCGGCGCTGGCGATCGCCGTCACCCGCGGCGAATTCGCCGCCGGGCCGCCGGCCGATACCGTCGCGCTCTCCGGCGGCTGCTTTCAAAACGGCTTGCTGCTCGAAGGGGTGGGCGCGCTGCTGGAAGCAGCCGGCTTCCGCGTCCTTGCCAACGTCCGCGTCCCGGCCAACGACGGGGGCATCGCGCTGGGTCAGGCCGCGATCGCGGCGGCAACGTGGCTTTCGGATCCCGAGACCGAACGTCGGGGACCGGCCTAACGGCGAACCGATGCGGGGCGGCGAACCGGTTGCACAACAGCCGGCGAAGGAGGAGACGAATCGATGTGTGCGACCTGCGGGTGCTCCGATGCCGGGGGCGCGGTTCTCGTCGATGAGAACGGCACGACGATAGCGCGCGACCACGTTCACGACGGGGCCGACAACCACGGTCACGCCGATCACGATCATGGCCACGAGCACCCGCACCACCACGGCGACGGCAATTTCGATCACGTTCACGCGCCGCAAGCCGCGACTGTCGTCTCGCTCGAGCGTGCGGTGCTGGCGAAGAACGACGCGCTTGCCGCGCGCAATCGCCGCTGGTTCGCCGAGGCCGGCATCGTTGCGCTCAATCTGGTGAGCTCGCCCGGCTCGGGCAAGACGAGTTTACTCGAACGTACGATTCGCGAACTCGGCGCCGAAGTGCCGATGGTCGTGATCGAAGGCGATCAGGCGACGGAGAACGACAGCGCGCGCATCCGCGCCGCCGGCGCACGGGCCCTGCAGGTGAACACCGGCACGGGCTGCCATCTCGAGGCCGACATGATCGCGCGGGCCTTGGACGAACTCGGACCGGGTTCGAATTCGGTGGTGATGATCGAGAACGTCGGCAATCTGGTCTGTCCGGCGCTGTTCGATCTGGGCGAGCAGGCGAAAGTTGCGATCCTCTCGGTGACCGAGGGCGACGACAAGCCGGCGAAATATCCGCACATGTTTGCGGCCGCCGACCTCTTCGTCATCAACAAAATCGATTTGCTGCCGTACGTCGACTTCGACGTCGCGCGCTGCATCGCACACGCCCGAGCGGTGCGGCCTGGATTGCAGGCGCTCGTGCTGTCGGCGAAAACCGGCGAAAATATCGGCGCTTGGTACGATTGGATCCGCCGCGCGCGAGCCGCCGCAGCGGTGCCGCTCGCCGCGACCTAGCGCAAATCAGCCGCCGGCCGATGTATCGCGAACGGTTCTGCTCATCGGCCGGCGCAACGCAGCGCGGGCGACCGCGGCAAGCACGTTCGGTCGCATCAGACTCAGTGGATCGGCCATCAAGTTCGAGACGTTGAGAAAGGCGCGCGCGAGCTCGGGGTCGTGGTGACTCGCTCGCAGCAGCTTGGGCACGTACCAGTTGGTGAGCCGGACGACGGCGCTGCGCCGCCCGGTTGCCTCCGGCATGCGCAGGTCGTTGCCGGCGGAGATGCTCCACGCCGTGTCGATGATGTTCGCCGCCTCGCGAAAGAAGCGGTGCGTGAAATCGGGCGTGCCATAACGGAGAACGGCCTGGAGCGCGACGGCCTCCAGCGCAGCGACGGACATGCCTTGACCGTAGATGGGATTGAAGCTCGAAAGCGCGTCGCCGAAGACGAGATAGCCGGCTGGGAACGCTTTGAGCTGCTCGTAGCGGCGGCGCATGCTGGCCGGCATCCGGATCGTCTGTGCGTCGCCGACCGGCTCGGCGTTGCGAACGACATCGTAGATATCCGGGATCGGCAGGGTGCGGGTGAACTCGATGAATGCATCGAGTTCCGGCGCCGGATAATCGGCAAAGTGGGTCATGAGCGTGACGGTCCAGCAGTCATCTTCTTGCGCCACGATGACCCCGCCGCGCTTGTTTTTCGGGGTGGGGGGAACGACGACCGCGTTGAGGCCGCCCAGCTGTCCCGGGCGCCGGCGAAAGCGGCGCGTGGTGTAGCGCAACTCGATCCCGACGGTTTCGCTGCGCGGTTCTTCGTAGCCCAGTGTCGCGAGCCAGCCGGGTGTACGCGAGCCTCGACCGGTTGCGTCGACGACGAGAGCGGCATCGAGCGTTTGCGCTCCAAGCGCAACGCCGGTGACGTGCTGGTTCCCGTTTGTCACCGTTAGTCCGTCGACGTTCGCCGTGTCGCGCACGCAGACGTTGGGCAGCGCCCGCACGCGTGAGCGCACGGTGCGCTCGAGGAGTGCGCGGCTCATGCCCAAACCCTCGAGGCCGCCGGCGACGCGGCACAGTCGCGCGCCCTCGATGAACCAACTGACGTCCGTTCCGACATCCCCGCCGATTGCGCCGGCGGCGCTCAATTCAGCGCAAATGCCCGGCAAGAGGGCCTCGAGCGCACGGCATCCGCTGACCAGGACGACGTGGGTGTGGCGGCCCTGCGGCACGCCGCGCCGATACTCTGCAGCGTCGTCGAGCACGTCGCGGTCGAGGACCACTACCTCGGCGAACGCGTCGGCCAGTGCCCGCGCCGCAAGCAATCCGCCGATGCTTGCGCCGATGACGATCGCGCGCCCGCGCCCCGCTTCCGACATCGCATACCTCCCTTTCCCGCTCACGGTCGAAGTTCGATTCTGCGTCGCAATCGGCTTTTCGGGCTTTCAAGCGTTCTAGATTCGGCTCGCGCAAGGGCTTGCGCTCGGCAGAGCGGCGACACATTCCGTCATCCTCGATACCGACAGTCTGCTCGACATCACCGTCGTCGACGAGGAGCACCGCTTAGCGATCGGGCGGCTATGGATCACCCTGGCGATCGACGTCTATAGCCGGATGGTCCTGGGCTTCCCTATCTCGCCCGATCCGCCGGGAGCGATCGCGACCGGCCTGCGCATCGCGCACGCTGCGGTAAGACAGCACTGCACGTCAGCACCCGGCGCAGGAAGGCAGCGGCGAAGTCGCTTCGGGCATTCCGGTGATCACGATGGAGGCGCCGTCGGTTCCCGACGAGCGGCGCTTCTATGCGGCGATCCTGCGCCAGGTCTTCGCCCCGTTTCGGGCCTCGAAGTCCGCCGGACAGTTGCAGTACGAAGTGCCGCGTCTGCTCGCGACGGTCGAGGTCAAGCCGCTCATCGGCACCGAGCAGCTCACGGTCGCCTCGCTGGAGCATTGTGAATATGTCGCACCATCCCAATGACGGCGTGCTGCCCTCGGAGCATGTTGACCCGGCTGGGCGACATCATCGTGTCTTCTCCACCTCACCTTGAACTTAAACTGCGCTTCAAGAACTGCGCTGCACCTCAGATCGCGGGAGCACCATGAGCACAATTATCAATCGGCTGCTCAACACGAAGCCGCTAAACGGGTCAAAACCGGGCGTGCCGCGGCCGACAGTGGATAAAAGGACGTCGATCTTCTCCCATATCGCGACCTCGGTCATCTACACGATCGTAAGTCTCGTGATTGTGGGGATCATCTATCCACTGTTGATAACCGGCATCGTTACCCTTGTCTTCCCACATCAAGCCGGCGGTTCGATGATCGTCCAAAACGGTAAACCGATCGGCTCGGAGATCATCGGTCAGCTGTTCACCAAGCCACAGTACTTCCAGGGGCGTCCGTCGGCAGCTGGCAAGAACGGTTACGATCCGACGTCGACGGGCGGCACGAATTTGGCGCCAACGAGCAAGAAGCTCATCGACGCCACCAAAGCAACGATCGTCGCGCTCAAAAAAGCAAACTCGGATGCGCCAGGTGAACCGCCGATGGATCTCGTCACCTCCAGCGCCAGCGGAATCGATCCGGACATTTCGCCCGAAGGCGCATACTACCAGGCGCCGCGCGTCGCCAAAGCGCGGAACATCCCGCTCGCTGACGTTCGCGCGCTGATCAACGCCCATAGCCGAGGCCGCACGTTCCGAATTCTCGGCGAGCCGCGCGTCAACGTGCTCGAGCTCAACCGCGCCCTCGACGCCGAAGCCAAGCCGTAAACGGCAGCCCGTTCACGAGTGGGTCACCTGGATTGCTAACGTCCTCGGTCAAGTCCGTGAGCGGAATCTGCCTTACGCGAGCGCCTCGACACGCCCGCCGACGCATTCAAGTGCAGCGGCGATCATCTGCTGCTGACGCATCGGCGATTGCCAACGCCGCTGCGCCTCGATCGGCAAGGTGTCGATCGGATCGAAATAGAGGAAGAACTTGCCCGGCTTGACGCTTGGTGCGGTGTAGACGGCGATGCCGTTCTCACGATCGCAGTATTCGAAACTATGCACGTCGCGTTTCCCGCCGCCCCCGGGCGCGTCGAAAACAAAGAGCGGCGTATTGAATCCCGCCGTACTGCCGCGCACCCGTTTTTCGATCTCGACCGCCGTTTGAATCGAGTTCCGCAGATCTTCGACGCCCTTGACCAAATCGTGCATGTAGACATAGTACGGATGAACGTTGATGTATTCGAGGCGCTTGACGAGCGTCGTCATCGTCGCGGCATCGTTGTTGACGCCGCGGATGAGAACGCTTTGGTTGCGCACGTAGATGCCGCGCTCGAACAGGAGAGCGGTGGCTCGTTGTGTGATCCAGCTGATCTCGCCCGGACTGTTGAAATAGGTGTGGAGCACGACATCTTTGCCAGATGCGCGACCGCGTTCGACGATCGCCGTGATGGCGTCAGTCCAGGCGTGGTCGGTGAGAATCTTCATCGGCATAACCGCTAGACCTTTGGTCGCGAAGCGCACGCGGCGGATGTGCGGAATTGCGAGCAGCGCGTCGCCGATGAGCTGCAGCATCTTGGACCCGAGCATATAGGTGTCGCCGCCTGAGACGACAATATCTTCGAGTTCCGGGCGCGATGCGATGTAATTGAAGGCGTCTTGCCAGTCCTTGGGCGTCTTGGCGAGCCGGGCTTTATGATCGATTTCTGCGGTATCCGGGCCGATGGCATACGAACGCGTGCAGAAGCGACAGTAAACGGGACAGGTTGCCAACGGCAGAAACAGCGCCTTGTCGGCGTAGCGATGCGTGAGCCCGGGGACGGGTGAGTCGGCCCGCTCGTGGGGCGAATCGGTCGTCAAGCGTGGGTGGTCAGACCGTAACTGCGAAGCGACGGGTATGAATTGGCGCCGAATCGGATCGGTGTATGGGGCGTTCCAGTCGATCAAGGCGATCAGATATGGCGAAACGCGAACCGCCATCGGCGCTCGCCGGAACCCTTCGCGTGCGTCCTCGATGAACCATGGGGGCACCAAATCCTTGATCGTTTCGAGCAGTTCCGCAGGCGTCTTGATCGATTGACGGCCTTGCCAGATGTGATCGAGAAACGTCGCTTCATCGACATTTGAGTAAGCCGGTATCGTACGCCAGAACTCGCCTTGTCGCAGGTTACGATGCACGAGCGCGCCGGAGGCTGGCGGAATCGTCGGACACTGCGGGGCTTGTCCGACGTCAAATGCATGAGACCATTGTTCAGTTGTGGCGGCTGTCATGTTGAATGTGCTCGCTGAAAGGCAGCGGTGCTCGGCGATTACCTTGCGGCGTCACGCTGAGCAGAATGCGACATGCGACGGCGACGGCGGCGAGGACCGGCGCCGAATGCTCGAAGATAGTCCCGATAATCGGTATCACGACACGGTTTGGTACTCCGGCTGGATAGCCGGAGTCCGGGTTGCCCCGTTGTCGTGGCGATCAACCGAGTGGATCACCCGGTCGTAGGCGTCCTGGATCAAATCGTTGAGCGGAATGACGCTGCCGCTGATGCGCTGTTCAGCCAGCAGGTCGAGATCGACGTCGGAGATGATCATCTGTTCCTGGTTGATGATGCCTTCGTTGGCGATGCCGTCGCGCGCAAAGAAATAGTCGGACGGAGTAAGAATCGCCGCCTGGCCATAATTGGTGTTCATGTAGGGCACTTCGGGTAAATTGCCGACGGTCGCGGCCATGGCAACGTAGACCTGATTCTCGATGGCGCGGGCCTGCGCGCAGTACCGAACGCGGTAAAACCCATGGCGGCCATCGGTGCACGACGGAACGAACAGAATCTGCGCGCCGGCTTCGGCTAAGCAACGCGCCGCTTCTGGGAATTCCACGTCGTAACAAACCAGGATCCCGATCTTGCCGAAGTCCGTGTGGTACAGATAAAAGCCGTGGCCCCGGCTCAACTGGTACGGGCCCTTTTCGACCGGGGTGAGGTGGACTTTCTTCTGGCGAAAGACCAGACCACGCGGCGTAAAGAGGTGAGCGGCGTTGAAGATCTCGCCTTCTTGCATCACCGGATGCGTCCCGGCAATGATATACATGCTGGTTTGCGTTGCCAGCCGGGTGAAGAGCTCCTCGTACGCCGGAGTCAGCTCCGCCAGACGTCGCACGGCCCGCGCCGGCGCGGGATCGCGCAGATAGCTCAGCAGCTGCATCGTGAAGAACTCGGGGAACAGCACGAAGTTGCTGCGATATTTTCGGGCGCTTTCGACGAAGAACTCGACCTGGGTTGCGAAGTCCTCGAAACAATTGATCGGACGCAGTAAATACTGCATCGCGGCGATCCGCACGCGGCGCGGCTGCAGACCCTCGCGCAACGAGGCTTCATCCAGCGCCTCCACGGTCGCATGCTGTTCGTACGCCTGGAAGCTCAGGGTCGTCACGTACGCTGGATTCAGCCACTCCAGCAGCGTCGCAAAGCCGCCTGAGTCCCGGTCTTCGAGGTAACCCGGGACGACGTCGAGCACGACGAACCCATTGGCGAGTTGGAAGCTCAGCGTCGGGTCCGTGCGTTTCCCCATGACCACGTCGGCGACGTATTCGCGCGCCGTGAGTTGTCCAGCGACCTGCCCATACCCCGGGATCCGTCCGCCCGTCAGCATGCGTTTGAGGCCGCGCTCCTTGACGATCTGCTTGCGTAAATCATAAAAGAGGGAACCGATGCCTTGCCGACGTGCCGTCGCATCGACCGAAATGTCAGCGCCATAGAGCGTCTTACCCAGTGGATTGTGGGTGTTGAACGTCCCACGGTCGGTGATCTCGGCCCAGCGGGCGGACTGGGCGTAATCGTCCCAATCGATGAGCAGCGTGCTCGACGAACCCAAAATGCGACCGGTCTCATCCGCTGCGACATGCTGACCCTCGGGAAAGACCGTAATTTGGCTCGTAAGCTTCTCCGGTGTGCCGGAAATCTGCACCCCCGGAAAGGCTCGGTGCTGCAGGCCCAAGACCGCCGGGATATCGTCCAGCGTCATCTGCCGCACGCAGACCTGGACCTTCTCCGGTCGAGATTTCAAGCTCGGAACCACAGTCATAGCGCTCCACTCCTCCAAGCGGCGGGACGCGCTGCGGGGTCAGGCGTCCACGACCGTCTGTTTATCTCATGACGTAATGGCGTAGCGCGCTGATATAGCACTGTCGTGAATATCCAAAGAACGAAGAAGAAAGTGGCAGGCGCCACGCATTAGGTCGGACTACGCGACGCGTTGCGACATTTGTGGTCGGCAGAAGCCTGCTAGGATTTGGGCCGCCAGACCGGCATCCGAATCGGCCACGACGATGTCAACCGCGCCGGCGTCGGCAGTGATGTGAAGAGCTTCCAAACCATGCGCGCAGAACGTTGACAGTACGTTGGCCAGTGATGGCAACGGCCAGTTTGTCTCTGCGCGGGCCAAGGTAACACAGGCACAGGCCGGACGCAAACGCAGTGCGACATTGAGCGACGCTGCTGCGGTTCGCACGCGCGGCACATCGCGCTCGTCAACGGTTAAAAAACAGCCCGTGGAGTTGATCGCGACCATTTCGGTAGCGACGCCAGTTGCCTCAAGTCGCTCGAACAGTGTCGACTCGCAGGCCGCTCGCGCGCGTGGTTCGAGATCGCCCTCGGTGAGCTCGACAAACGCCATGTGCCGGCGTGGGTGAGAAAGAGTCGGCACGGGTTACGCGCGGTTCCGACGCTGCGGGGCGTCAACGGCGGACAACTCCTTGAGCAATGATCGCGCTTCCGCGCGCGCGTCGAAACTGGGGAAAACAAATATCCGGCGAGCGCGCTGCTGTGGATTAGCGGCCTGACGCGGCAACATGTCGCAGTGGAGGTATACCACGCCGCGTCGTCCCTCGTCTTCCCAAACTAAGCGAATTGTCCAGCCCCACAGCTCAGCCTGATTCTCTCGTCGCCGCAGTGATGAGGTGCAATTGACGAGCTCGCTCCAGAACTCGCGGGTCCAAAAGTTCGCCGTAGGGACGACGTCGCTGCGCATTTCCGTAGAAGGTTACTCCCAACACTAACAAGCGTTTGCATCGCAATCTTACACCTCTTGTCTGGGTCGTGTTAGCCGCCGTTCGGATCATCCGTTCGGTGGCATCGACTTATAAAAAAGCTCCATACGGCGGCTGGTGAAGTGGGGGGCGCCGGGTTAGGATCAATCCATGCGCGCTTCCGCTAAATCGTTAGGCTCGTTGAGCTCCTCTTTCCGCTCGGCTTTCGGTCGCCGGCCGGAGCCGGGCTGGCGGCCCGGTCGGGTCTCGCCAGAAGAGCGCATCGCGGCTGTTCTGATCGTCGTGTTGCTGGCAACCCTCGTCGCTGTCTCCTGCGCCGTCTACGTCCTCAACCGCGACAAAGCGCGTGTCACCTCAGGGGCAAACGGTGGCATCCCCGCTTCCTTGGGAGCGCGCGCCGCACAGACCGTACGTCCGGAGCCCTCCTAGAGCGTGCCGCCGGCGAGATGAAGATCATCGCGCCGCGTTCAAGCGGAAGGCCGCCGTGAACGAGCACCAAGAGACGACAAGATAGGCGGTTGGAAAATGGGCTTTGAGGAGGGATATCTCTCCGAGTTGCTCGGTCGTCCTGCGGTCATCGTCAGGAATGGCCCGGAAGCGCCGGTTGGGAAAATCATCGACTTTTTGGTCACCAAGCCGAATGACACGTTCCCGGCTATCGACTGGCTGATCGTCAAGGCGAACGACGGCGAGCGTTACGTCCCGTTGGTCGATAAGGTCGACGTCGACGAGCGGGGCGCGATCGTGTTGCCGACGCTCCCGGAAACGCCCGCCCTTCCCGAAGGCCAGGCCCTGCATCTCATCCGCGATCTTTTCGACAAGCAGATCATCGACGTGGACGACCGCAAGGTTGTGCGCATCAACGACCTTGAGATCGCCAACACCGGCGGGATGTTGCGGGTCGTGGCCGTGGACATCGGCGTTGCGGGCTTACTTCGACGACTTGGCGCGACTAAGTTCGCACACGAGCTGGTCGAGCGCGTCCCGCGGCGCTTGATCACCTGGGACAACGTCGCCCCGATCGCCGACGTGAGCCCCTTCAACATCCGGCTCTCCATCGCCGAGAAGCGCCTCGCGCGTTTTCACCCCTCGGAGCTGGCCGACATCATCTCCGAGCTCTCCGCCAACGACGCTGCGCGCGTGGTCGGCAGCCTCGACGACGAAACCGCCGCCGACGCTCTCGAGCACCTCGACCACGCCCGGCAGAAGATGATCGTCGAGGACCTGGGCACCGAACGCGCCGCGGACATCATCGAGGAGATGGACTCGGACGACGCTACCGATCTGCTTGCCGAATTCCCCGCGGAACGCCAGTTAGAGCTCCTCGCCGAGATGGCGCCCCAGACCGCTGGCGAGCTGCGCAACCTCGTCAAGTACGACCCGCACACGGCCGGCGGCCTCATGACCACTGACTACGTGTGGATCTATCCGCATCGCACGGTGGCGGCCACGATCGCCAAGATTCGCGACGTCGGGCCGAAGTCGGAGTTCATTTACTACCTCTATGTCACCGACGAGCGGCATAAACTGCTGGGCGTGCTCTCGTTGCGCTCGCTGCTGCTGGCGCTGCCGACAGCCTTCATCGAGAAGCTCATGCGCACCGACCTCGTGAGCGCCGCGCCGGACACCAGCGCCAAGGACGTGGCTGCGATAATCGCGCGCTACGATCTGCTGGCCGTGCCCGTCCTCGATGACGACGGAAAGATGCTGGGCATCGTAACTGTCGACGACGCGATCGACGTCATCATCCCAAAGGAGATCGCAAAATTGCTTCCGCGCCGGGCTCATCATTCGAGCGAAGCGGCAGACTTTTTTTGAAGTAGCCGCACCGGCGCGAGAAACGTCAGGAGACGCTGTCACAGGCCCGACGTGCGTCGCTATCGGATCGGCGTATCGTCCCGAGTCCGCCGGTGATGTCGCCGAGGTGCACGTCGTAGCGATGAGCCGACGTGCGGGAACGATGTTTGACGCGAATCGCTACTGGTTCGTCCTCAAGCACGATGCTGGAAGTTCTTGCGCAATCGCGCGATCGGCGCTTCAACGTGCGTGTGAGATTCAGAAGTGAACGCAACTGCGGCACTCCAATCGTTCGAGACTTACAGTAAGAACTTGCCACTGACTTCCAGAAGTAGGTGCAACTGGGTTAGAAATACGGTAAGTCAGCGCTACTAGATTGCGGAACGAGGAATTCGAGCCAGTGGCTTCCGCAGGGCGTTCGGGGTGCGCGCAATGGACTCGAACCTTGCCATTAAGCCTGGCAGTGAAGTGGAGTACGGCGACCGGCGGTTCGTCATCATGCAGGCCATCAGCTTCGAGGCCGTCGTGGCGCGCGACGTCGAGACGGGTGAGCTCGAACGCCTCGCAATCGCAGATTTGCGTCCGGTTTCGGCTCCAGAGCCATCGGTGCTGCCACCCGACCTCGCCGAGCTCGACGATCGCGATTGGGCCGAGGCGCGCCGGCGCCTGGATCTCATTGAGCCGGTGCTCGAGAAGACGCGTCTGCCCCGCAGCGTCATGGCGGAGCGGGCGCGCGCGGGCGGCGTCGAGGTGACGACGCTTTATCGCTGGGCGCGCGCATTTCGCACCACCGGACTGCTCTCGTCGCTGCTCCCCTATAAACCGGCCGGCGGTCGCGGCAAAAGCCGGCTGGAGCCCGCCGTCGAGCAGATCGTGTTGCAGACGATCGAGGAGCACTTTCTGACGCCGCAGCAGCGGTCGATCGAATCGACGGCCGCCGAGGTTGCTCGCCGGTGCCGGGAACGGCAGCTTTCGGTGCCGCACGCCGGCACGATTCGGGCCCGGATCGTCGCACTGCCGGTGCGCGAACGGCTTTCGCGGCGGTCGCATCGCAAAGCCGCCCTCGATCGCTTTGCCCCGCGCCCTGGGTCTCTCGACGAGGCGCAGCGGCCGCTGGGCTTCGTGCAGATCGATCACACCAAGCTCGACGTCATCGTCGTCGACGAGGAGCAGCGCTTGGCGATCGGGCGGCCATGGATCACCCTGGCGATCGACGTCTACAGCCGGATGGTCCTGGGCTTCTACATCTCGCTCGATCCGCCGGGGGCGATCGCGACCGGTCTGTGCATCGCGCACGCCGTACTGCCGAAAGAAACATGGCTGGCGAAGCGCGGGATCATCGGGTCCTGGCCGTGCTGGGGCTTTCCGGCGCGCATCCATCTCGACAACGCCAAGGAATTTCACGGCGAGATGCTGCGCCGGGCGTGCGAGCAGTATGGCATTATGCTGGAGTACCGCCCGGTCGCGCAGCCGCACATGGGTGGCCACATCGAACGGCTGCTCGGCACGCTGCTGCGCGCGCTCCACGAGCTGCCCGGAGCCACGTTTTCCAACCCCCAGCAGCGCGGGAGCTACGACTCCGAAGCTCGGGCGGTCATGACCCTGGGCGAGCTCGAACGCTGGCTGACGGAATACATCGTGGGCGTCTATCACGCGAAGCGTCACCGCGGGATCGGCACCACACCGCTGCAACGTTGGACCGCCGGCGTGTTCGGCGACGAGCGGGGCAGCGGCACTGGTGTGATCGACCGCCCGACCAACGAAGAGCGCATTCGTCTCGATTTCATGCCCTTTGTTGAGCGCACGGTGCAGGCGTACGGCATCGCGATCGATGGCATCCATTATTACAGCGACGTGTTGCGCCGCTTTGTCGGCGCGACCGAGAACGGGCGCCGCCGCTCGTTTCTCTTTCGGCGTGATCCGCGCGATATCAGCAGCGTGTATTTCTGGGATCCCGAGTTGCAGCGGTATTCACCAATCCCTTACCGCAACACGACGTATCCGCCGATGAGCGTTTGGGAGCTGCGCGAGCTGCGCCGCAAGCTACAGGAGACGGGGCGTTCCCGCGTCGACGAAGCGGCGATTTTTGCGGCATACGGGCGGCTGCGTGAACGCGAGGCTCAGGCGGTGAGTGAAACCAAACGCACGCGTCGAGCCCGCGAACGCCGCCCGCAGTCGGCGCCGCTGACAGAAGTCATCACTTCCACGGTCGCGACCGAATCGGCAGTTCCAACGTATCGCGCGGAGGATATCACACCGTTCGAGATTGAGGATCCATGACGCGCGAGGAGCGGACTGCCAAAATCCGCGGCGGACGTTGGATCCGCTATCCCCTTGCCGATCGCATCGGGGCCAAGCTCGAGGAGCTTCTGCTCTTGCCCAAGACACACCGGATGCCCAACCTGCTCATCGTCGGCGAAACCAACAACGGTAAGACGGCAATGCTCAGCCGATTTGTGCGTCAGCACCCGCCGCAGGAAGGCAACGGCGAAGTCGCTTCGAGCATTCCGGTGATCGCCATGGAGGCGCCACCGGTTCCCGACGAGCGGCGCTTCTATGCGGAGATCCTCCGGCAGGTCTTCGCCCCGTTTCGCGCCTCGAAGTCTGCCGGACAGTTGCAGTACGAAGTGCTGCGGCTGCTCGCGACGGTCGAGGTCAAGCTGCTCATCATCGACGAGATACAGCACGTGCTCGCGGGGCCGCTGCTCAAGCAGCGCCAGTTCCTCAACGTCATCAAGCACCTAGGCAACGAACTGCAGATTCCCATCGTGGCGGCCGGGACGCAAGACGCCTTCAACGCGATTCAGACCGACCCGCAGCTCGCCAACCGCTTCGAGCCGGCAGTCTTGCGTCGCTGGACGATGGGCGAAGATTACTTGCGGCTGTTGGCCAGTTTCGAGATTGCACTCCCACTCGAGCACCGTTCCGGGCTCATCGAGCCGGCGTTGGCGCTCAAGATTCTGAGTTTGTCGGAGGGGACCATCGGCGAGATCTCTGCGCTCCTGTGCCGGGGCGCACTCGACGCGATCGAGCGGGGCACCGAGCAGATCACGAGCGCCTCGCTCGAGCGTTGCGGGTACGTCGCACCCTCCGAAAGACGGCGTGCCGCGACGTTTGGCACCTATTGAACGTATGGCGCGAACGCATGGCTTTAGAGTCCGGCGTCAACCGTATATTGGCGCGCTCTTTAACGGCTTTGCCGAGCTTTCACTTCGGTCGCATGAATTTCTTTGTCATCTGCTCCATGCGAGTTTCAGCTTGAGGATGCATCCGGTAGTAGACCCAGCTGCCGCGACGTTCTGATAACAGAAGGCCCGCTTCGCGAAGCACCTTGAGATGGTGCGACACTGTTGGCTTGGTTCCGCTTGCACAACCTTCAGGCGCCTTGTACGACGCGCACAGCCGGCCGGCCGCATCTGGGCGGTCGGCCGAGTGGCGGAAATCGTGTCCATGTTCGCATGGCTACGCGTCAGATCGGAATGACGAACGGCGAACCGATCCCAATGGAGAGATGCACTTCAGCCGTTTTGAGCGAACCGATCGTCGGTAGGATGCTGGTACACGCCGCCGTCGAGCAGGTGAGATTCGCGATGCCGTTCGGACCCGTTCCGCTCGGATTCAAACTTTCGATTTCGATCTGCGACCAGAGGTTCTTCGTAAATCGGTAGTTGATGCCGTATTCCGCCGTGAACGAATACTCCGGCGCACGATCGGAGGGAAGGTAGACGATATAGCGCGACGGCTGAAAAAAGAACGACGTTTTTCGGTTTGCGAAGTATTCGGAATACGCGATCAGTACTTCTTGCGGGTGATTCGTCTCGTTGAGTCCGTTCGTACGAACCAGCCACTTCGTCTGACCCGTGAGCAAGACGAGGCAGTGTCGATTATAGACGACTGGAATCGTCAAAGCCACGTATTTGTAGGCATACGATCGTATCTTGATCGGCAGAGCTTGGCCGTTTCCCTCGATCGTCACGGCGTCGTCATATTGAAAGACCGGGAAGATGAAACCCGGCGTGACGATCAACGGATGCTTTTTCGCGATGAGGAAGGTCCGTTGCAGGCCAAGATTGAGGAATTTGTAGACGTCCGAATTGGACGCGGTTCCCGGCAGCGCGACGGATCCAATTGGAGTTGAACTGCCGCGGATTACAAGCGGTACGCTCGTACCCGAGGTTCCCAGTGGATAGAATGGGATCTGATAATAGTCCGCGGTGAATTTTGTATACGGGTCGATCTGGTAGCCGACAAACCCCTGGGTTGCGCCGCGTAACGACGTGGCGCTTGAACCAATATGTCCAAAAGGAAAGCTCGACTCAATCGAGAGGCCGTACGAAAACGGATCGGGTTTTGGCGGCCGGGGGGCGGCCTTCGCCGGGGTCGGTGAGCTTTCTCCGACGGTCCCCACAACAATCGGTCCTGAGGGAGCAACCCCGCTCACGTAAGCCGCAGTCGAGCTCGACGCGAGGGGTGAGCTGGACATGTTGTCGTACAGGCCGCCGACGATCCGATCGTACGAAGCGGAAAGGCCCTTGAAGATCGGGACCGTGACGTTCCCCTCCGTCGAGATCGACTTATAGTCGATGATCGGCAAAGCGTCGTCGGCGTCCGCGCTCGACTGCGCTGCTAGTGAAAGGACTGCCGCCAAGCCGACGGCGGCAAAAAAACATGCACGGAGCCTCATGGCTAGCCTCCAAATAAGATAACCGGTTGCGGACTCGCAGTCGTTTCTGGATGCTCGCACGCCGGAGTGTAACAAGAACTATTAACAAAGGCGCGACAGTCGGGTCAAAACAGTAGATTCAGATACGGGCCACTCAGCGCCCAGGATTAACTGCGTGCATGTTCGCCCATTCCCATCGGCTCATCGCGGTCGACGTTGCTTGCCACGGACAATTCGCGTCCTCAGCAACGACGCGGCAACGTCAGTGCTTACGCGCGAAGGCGCTAAACGAGTGGTGCGGTCGTGCCGTACCCGATCGGAGTCACGAAGTTTGGGCCGGCGCAACGGGCGTCGTCTGCGCAGGAACCGTCGAAAGAGACTCCCGCAGAGCTTTCTTGTTGAGCTTGCCAACGCTCGTCTTCGGAAGCTCCTCGACAAAGAAAACCGATTGCGGCACGGCGTACTTGGACACGACGCCGAGCTCGACTTGGCGCATGACTTGGTCTTTGATATCCGTCGGTTCTAGCGTTGCGCCGGCCCGTGGGACGACCACCGCAACGGGGCGCTCACCCCATTTCGAGTCCGGCAAACCGATCACGGCAACCTCGGCGACGGCCGGATGATGTCCGATGATGCTCTCGAGCTCGATCGACGACACCCACTCCCCACCCGTCTTGATAACGTCTTTGATACGATCGGTAATTTGCAAATAGCCGTGAGCGTCGATCGTGCCGATGTCTTGCGTGTGCAAGTATCCGCCGTCCCAGAGAACTTCGGTAGCTTCCGGGTTCTTGTGGTAGACGTTGGTGAGCCACGGTGCGCGCACGACGACCTCTCCGGAAGCGACGCTGTCCTGTGCAACGTCATTCATATCGAAGTCGACGACGCGCAGATCGACCAGCGGAAAGACTTGACCCGCCTTCATGCGCACCGCAATCTCGTGTTCCTTGTCCCGAACCGTCTCGGGCTGCTCGATGGAGATGGCCAGGAGCGGGCACGTCTCCGACATGCCGTAGCCCGAGAAAACGTCGATGCCGCGTTCGAGTGCCGCCTCACATAAAGCGCGCGGCAGCGCGGAACCGCCGATGATCATGTGCAGCCCGCTAAGATCGACCTCTCTCGAGCTTGGCGCTGTAAGGAGCATCTGCAAGATCGTCGGTACGCAGTGTGTGAAGGTGACGCCCTCGTCGCGAATAAGACCCAAGAGCACATCGGGAACGTAGCGCCCCGGATACACTTGCTTGCACCCGGCGAGCGTTGCGGCATAGGGTATGCCCCAAGCGTGAACGTGGAACATCGGCGTCATCGGCATGTACACATCATCGCGCGACAGTCGAATCATCAGCAGCGAAGCGAGCGTATGCAGAACGAGCTGACGATGCGTGAACGTCACGCCTTTTGGTAAGCCCGTGGTGCCGGTGGTGTAGAATATCGTGGCCCGGGTGTTTTCATCGAAGTCCGCAAACTCGTGTGCGGGGTCGCCCCACGAGATAAAGTCCTCATACTCACCTTCGCCCGGCAGGCCGTCGGGGATAGGCCCCGCGTCGCTGATCCAGATCACCTTTTCGACGGTCGTCAACTCGGCGCGAATCGCCTCGTACATGGGCAAGAATTCGACGTTGCAGAGCAGGAGGGATGCCTCGGCGTGATTGATGCAATACGCCACCTGCTCATGAGAAAGCCGGACGTTCACCGTTTGGAGAACCGCGCCCAGCATCGGCACGGCGAAGTAGCATTCGAGGTACCGGTGACTGTCCCAATCCATGACCGCCACCGTATCGCCGGGCTTGACACCCTCGCGGGAAAGAGCGCTGCCAAGGCGACCAATACGCTCTCGGAGTGTCGGGTAGTCATAGCGGCGACTATCCCGGTAGACGATCTCCTTTGAGGTCTTGTGCGCCAGTGGCGTCTTCAATAATTGCTTGATGAGCAAGGGGTACTCGTAAGCAGCCACAATCTCTCCTTTTACTTCCAAACTGACATGGCGCAATTCGCTCTGCCTGGCAATGAACGGCCGCAGGTGGTCGACGCCATCGCGTTCACGGACGGCTTCCCGATCAGCAGTATGTCCTCACGAAGTCGACGCGATGAGCCGCGAATGCGCGTTTGACATCTTGTTGACTTGCCAGCAGCCGCAAAACTGGATCATGCTCATTCTCCGTGGAACGTCCGCCACGTCGCGGTAATTGGACTGCAGGCCGACTGCTCCGGCAGTCGGCAACTCTTGCTCAATCAGTCCGCAAAACGCGTCGAACCATAATCTCCGTTGTAGTGCGTCCAACCGGCGTCGGATTCATTGCGCCGTCGCTTGGTGCTTGACATTCACGCCCAGCCCCTTCACGCGCACGGCGAAGGCGATCAGCGAGATGCCCGCCAACAGCGCATAGAAGCCGACGGTATAGACGAGCGCGAGAATGCCGAGGCCGGGGACGAGCACGGCGTAGAAGCCGAAAAGCAGCGTGATGATTCCCAAGAGGATCCACCAAAACTCTCCGCTGACGACGCCGCGCAGTGCGATCGCCCCGGAGATCTCCATCGATCCGGTCATGATCATCCAGATCGCGAAGAGGTACGCTAGCGCGAGCGGGCCGGCACCGGGCGCGGCGAGCATGAGGAAGCCGAGCGCGGCTTGGATGATGCCCATCAGGATCAGCGACCACCAGTGGCCGACCCCGTTAAAGGAGAAGCCGCCGACGAGCGCCACGACGCCGCTGATAATGAAGTAGACGGCGAAGATGTAGACCAGCGCGGCCGCCATCGCGACGGGCATCACGAAGGCGATCGCCGCCAGTACGAGCGCGATGATACCGCGCAGAAGAAACGTCCACCATTTCGCGGATAACTGGCTAATCGCATCAGCGATCATGATCGGGGTTCCCCTTTCTATTTGGTTTTACCTAAACTAGCGCGAAATGCGGTCTGCGCTAATACCGTCCAAAGCTACCACGCAAAGCCCTTGTTGCCATCGGGCGCTGAGCACGGAGCTGCGAGCGGCATATCGTGTCGGGCACACATTCTGCCCCTTCCGAGCACGTGCGGAACCGGCGTGCCGGCGAACCCGCTCCTGATCGCAAAGACTACGCAGCAGCAGTTTGCGGATTTCCTACCGTCGGTGCTCTTGAGAAGCGCCGCCGCTCGCTATGCCTCCGTACCCCACATACGGACAAGATGTCCCGCAACGCAATGTCGTTACTGGGCTGGGAAGATGGAATCGGGGACCTCCGCTCCGAGTTGATAATCGGAAAAGGTCGTCTCGGAATCGGCCCGGATTCCGTCGCCCCGCGTTTTCGTCGTGGTCGTGCGTACGAGATGATACACCCCAACCGGGGCAAACGTCTGGTCACTGGTGATCGTGAGACCGTTCTTGTTCGTCCACACATACCGCACGACCAGACCAGACGCGTTTTGCACGACGGTATCGACTGAGTTGACGCGATCTTCCGTCAGTGGAACCAAGTGATAGGTGGTCGTAAGGGCATCCTTGGCACCAACCGAGATCGCATAACTCGTCGCCCATGTCGACGGCGGCGGGAGTTCCGGCTGGTTTTCGACCGTCGACTTTGCAATGGCTGGGATGTCGTCGAAGACGATTTTGACGCGCCCGTTCTTGCCGTAGAGCGTCCCGTGCAGCGTGAAGCTCGAGATGCGCAATCGAGTATGAACGGTGATGTGCGCCGTGTAGGAACCTAGCCCAGCATTGGCGGCGAGTAAGTTTTGGAACGCCGGATCCGCGGCGGCGTCGAAAGTCTGAGCCAGCGCGGCAGAACACAGCCCGAGCGAGACGAGCGCAACCATGAGCGGTGACCAGCGCGACTTCACCGCGAAACCGCCCGTGATGAGCGCTCCGACGCGGCGCCGAGCTGCTCGACTTTAGCGAATGCCGATTTAAGGCGAAATGCGAGCGCGATGAGCGCGCCGCCGGCCAATGCGGCATAGATGCCGATCGCGTAGACGAGCGCAAGCAAACCTAAATCCGGCCGAACGAGCACGTAGCAACTCGTCACCAACGAGATCGCGCCCAAAACAATCCACCAAAACTCGTCGGCGATGTATCTGCGCAGAGCGATAGCCGCCGAGATCTCCATCAGCCCGGTCGAAAACGACCAAATCGCGATCAGATAGGCCACTGCTAATGGGCCAGCGCCGGGTTCATTGAACATAACGATCCCGAGGAACATCTGCGCAATCCCCATCAGCACGAGCGACCACCAGTGCGCGATCCCCGAGAACGATATGCCGGCAAGCAATGCCAGCGCACCACTGCTGACGAAATACGCCGCGGCGATGGACACGAGGGCCCCGGCGGTCGCCGCCGGCTGCGCAAAGACAAGGACGGCGAGACAGAGCGCAACGATCCCGCGCAGCAAGAATGTCCACCATTTGCCGGACAGAAACTCTAGCGAATCAGCGACCACAGCGACAAACTCCTTGCAAGGTCGATGCGAGCGTGAGAGAAAGGACCAGTCATCGTTGGCAACGCGAGAGGTTATCGTCAGCCCAGCTTAGCGCAAATCGCAAAAAAACGACTAAGAGCAGAATTGCTGGGTCCCCCAATGTCGGATATAGCGTAGCGACCAAACACGATCCGTGCCTTCGGGCCGTCAGCACGAAGTTTTGACGCCCCCTGAGGTCGCGCGTACGAAATTCGTCGACCCGATCGGGTCTGCAACTCGACGCGTGGACGAGCGGCTATGGTGTGGCTTCGAGAAGATGCGCGCGGCAGACGCCTGGTTGAGAACCTTGGGCGCGCTCGTGGCGATTCGCAGATTCAGGCCGTTCGACCGCGATCGTTCTGATGGCCACGTAGCCGCTCTCAGTCCTCTTGCGCGTACGAGCCAACGCGTTCGTGGCAGATTTCAACCACTTGCGCTTAGCCGCGTCCGCTCGTTCAGCACCGGTTTAGCGATTTTGCCGACGGCGTTTTTGGGAAGGGCATCCTCGATGAAGACTGCGCGCGGCACCTTGAAGTGCGCCAACGACTGACGGCAGTGAGCGACGAGCTCGTCGGGCTCGGCCTTGCGACCCGGTTGCAGGGAGACGAATGCGACCGGTTCCTCACCGTACACCGGGCTCGGCCGGCCGACCACGGCGACCTCTAAGACCGCTGGGTGGCGCTGAAGGACGTTCTCGATTTCTTTCGGAGAGATGTTCTCGTCGCCGCGGATGATAAGGTCCTTGCTGCGGTCGACGAGCACGAGGTAGCCGTCGACATCAAAGCGGCCGATGTCACCGGTGTGAAGCCACCCTCCGCGGAGCGTCCGTGCCGTCTCCTCCGGCATTCCGCGATAGCCTCGCATGACGTTGGGTCCGCGCACGACCACTTCGCCGCGCTCGCCTGCGCGGACCGGCTCGTCGACTTCGTCGACGACCGCAACCTCCGTACCGGGTAAGGGTAGACCCACGGTGCCGGGCTTACGAAGTCCTTGCGGCGGGTTCCCCGTGCAGATCGCCGTGCACTCGGAAAGGCCGTATCCTTCAACGATCGGAATGCCGAAGCGTTTTTCGAAACGATCGATGAGCTCCGCGGGCATCGGCGCAGCGCCACAGACGACGTAGCGCAATGACGAGGTGTCAGGGACGTCCGCGGGCTGGGCACTCAGGATCGCGTAGATCGTCGGCGCGGCCGAGAAGTACGTCGGGCGAACACGTTCAACGTAACGCCAAAAGGTTGCCGGATCGAAACGGTCGGCGATCACGCTCGAACCTCCGGCTGCCAGCGGGCCGACGACACTCACCATGATGCTGTTCACGTGAAATAACGGCAACACGAGCAGACAGCGGTCCGCGGATGTGAGCTCCAAGGAAGCGATGATCATTTGCGTCGTTGCCGCCAGGTTGGCATGGTCGAGCATCACGCCCTTCGGGCGGCCGGTCGATCCGTTCGTATAAATGATGAGCGCGGTATCATCCGGCTCGACCGTCGCTGATACATCACCGTGACCGCTGACCTCGAGGACTTCATCAACCGGAATGATCGGGACGGCGTCGCCGAGCTTGAGCGCGGCGTCCGCATCGGCGACGATGGCTCGGGCCCGGGAATCAGCGACCTGATGCGCGGCCTCGTCGACCGTGAGCGCCGGATTGATGGGAGTGACGGCAGCGCGGATCCGCCAGGCCGCAAACATGGTGACCACGAGTTCGACGCAGTTCGGCAGCATGGTTGCGACAACGGAGCCGGGGCCGATCCCGACCGCCGCGAGCCGTCCCGCCATCGCCCGGACGGCCTCGGCGAATGTGGCGTTGGTCAACCTGCGGCGCGCGTCGCTCAGGCACTCTCCGTGATTGTCGTGGCGAGCGCGCTGATCGGGGATGGCGGCAATGAGCATTGGTCCCTCCGAGTCGGTAAACACCACCAAGGTACCGACGGAATATCCCGTTGCCATCGGACGCGTAGCACGAGCTTTTGTTGGGTGCGTCGTGATGGGCGCACATCGTGATGGGCGCACATCTCGAGAAGTCCACCTTCAGCCGTATCGCGTGCACGATGGCAAGCCGCATTTTCCGGTCTACGCGCACGATGCGCGGCGCCTAGCGCACCCGTACGCTGCGTCTATGGCCGGCGCATTCGGCGCACCGCGAGCCGGCGACAGTCGCAAGCCACGACGGAGGCCCGCACGATCAATGTTCTCTGCTTCAGATCCCCGGCGATCTGCTCGGCCCATGGGAGCCGACGATGCGGTCGTTCATTCCATAGAAGAAATCGAGACGCACCTGCGGCGTGGCATAATGCCGGTCACCGACAACGAGGACGCGCTGATCCGTCTCGGATTCCAGCGCGCGTACCCGCAAATCCGCAGTGGCTACGAGGCGGGAGTATGGGAGCGCTCGATCGACCTCGACCTGCGGTCGCGGCAGGGCTTATTCGTCATGGCTCGACAGCGCGCGATGTTGCAGGCGCAGAGCGCTGGTGCTGCTGACACGAACCGCGCGCGACGTACGGTGCTGGGCGCACGGTGACACCTAACAATCCTAAATGTAGCGTTACTGCATTACACCCGATTCGCCGATGGAGCGCGAACATGCAGCTCATCAACATCGACGACGGCAGCACGTTCACCGACATTTGTGTCGTGAACGGCGAGCAGGTCTCGTACACAAAGACCATCACGACGCCGTTTGATTTAAGTCAGTGCCTCTTGACGGGCGCGCGGGTCTCCTTCAGAGCACTGGATACATCCGTTTACACGACCACTCAAGGAACGAGCGCCCTCGTCCAGCGCAATGGCCCGCGGCTCGGGCTGCTGGTCGCCGACGCCGAACTGTCGGCCTATTCGACTCCGACGCAGTGCTTGTCGATTTCGCCGACTTGTACGCCCAGCAGGTTGCCGGCCGAGATGGCGTTCACCCCGGCGCTCGTGAAAGTGGCCCATCGAAGCCGATCCGGTGCGCTTGATGCGGTCTGAAAGAACTCTTCTTTCCGTCGCCGGGAGCTTGGCAGAATGCTGCGAAGCTCTGCCTCAGTTCGCGCCGCTATGGGGGGAGCCATGAGCCTGGTTGACCTCGACGATCCGGAGGTCGCGGAACGGGTAGCAGCGGTGGGGGCTCGCATGAGCCCGCGACTCATCGAAGTTGCGGCCGAGATCCGTAACCTGATCCAAGCCGCGGTGCCTGCTCTGCGTGGTGACGAGCGGGTCACCAGTCTGCTCGAGGCGAGCGTGCGGGAAAACGTCGACACGATGATGCACCTGCTGCGTCACGGGATACCACCCGGTGACATCCACGCGCCTAGCGCGGCGCTCGAGTACGGCCGCCGTCTGGGGCAGCGCGAAGTCGCAGCCTCCGCGCTGATCAGAGCATACCGTATTGGTCAGGCGCGCTTCCTGCGCCGCTGTTTAGAGGACGAGCTAGCCCAAATGGGGGTCGGTCGTGTTGAACGGGCCGCGACGCTCGAGATCATCGAACGCGTTTCCGAGTATATCGATCGCGTTGTCGAACAGGTCCTAACGGCGTACGAACAGGCCCGGGAAGAGTGGCTGCAACAGCGCGGAGCCGTCTTCGCGACGCGCGTGCTGGCCGTACTCAACGACCGGAGTGTCGACATTGCCGCAGCCGAATCAAAGCTTGGCGGATATCCGATCCGGCAGCGTCACTTGGGTGCGGTGATCTGGTCGGTTGCTTCAACGTTGGACGTCGCGCCGCTGACGATGCTGCGCGCGTTCGCGGACGCGGTCGCGCGGCGCGCGGGTTGCCGCGCGCGGCCGCTGTTCGTTCCGTATGACGAAATGACCGCCTGGCTGTGGATGCCGATCGGCGACCGGGACGAAGCGGCGCGCACCAGCTTCGAGAAGACGCTGGCCGAGGGATTCCCATCGGTAGTTGCAGCACTTGGGGAACCGGGCCAAGCACTGCCTGGTTTCCGGCGTACGCACCAACAAGCTGTCGGCGCTCAGACCGTCGCGCTGGCTGCCGGCGGGCGCCGAGCACAGTTGACGCCGTTCATCGAAGTTGCGCCTCTCGCGATGATGTGCGCGGATCTCGACTCGGCCCGTGCATGGGTGAGCGAGACGCTTGGCGGGTTAGCCATCGACGACGAACGCCAGGCCATGCTGCGCGAGACCACGCGGGTTTTTCTCGCAGCCGGCGGCAGTTACATCGCCACGGCGGACCAGTTGACTCTGCATCGCAACACCGCTCAGTATCGAATCCGAAAAGCGGAGGAACTTCGTGGGCGCTCGTTCCGCGAGGGACGCCTGGACGTTGAACTCGCGCTGCTCGCGTGCCGCTGGCTTAATAAAGCGGTTCTCACATCGGTCTCACCGGACAACACCGTCGCGTTTAGTCAGGCTTAAACTACAGCGTCCGCCAAGCACAAACAACCATACAGATGAATCGTACCGGTCAGCGGCCGGCCTCGTTCACGGATCGGAGAATCCTCGACTAAGATTATGCCCTAGCCTGGTGCGAACGCGCGCGCCTTTAGATAGAGGTAGCTCTCCGACCAATCAACATCGTGCCCCTTTGGCCACCAGAGCCCTATTATCTCCAAGTTTCGGAACGCGCGATCGGTCGCCGCCTTCGCCGGCCTTTCGCCGCGTGAACATCAGTCTGGAATCTTGCGCGGCCGAGCACGTTTGGCAAAAACCGGCAACGCTCGCTTTTGAAAAATGCTGTACTTTCCGCAATGGCGGCTAGTAGATACAAGCTCCTCAGAGCGCTATACGAATGACTTATCGCTGCTGTTAAACCGAAGATCGTCGCGTTCGCGGCCAAGCAGGACCGGCACCGAGGCGATCCGCAGCTGCACGCGCCCGCAGGCGCGAAATCCACTACAACTATCACGGTAATCTTAATTAAGGAGACGACCATGAACAGCACGCAACCCACCACCCAACTCGATGCCGTGATTATCGGCGCGGGCATCGCCGGCCTGTACCAGCTCTATCGCTTGCGCGATGATCTCAAGGTGAAGGTCGTGGAAGCCGGCGACAACGTCGGCGGCACTTGGTACTGGAACCGTTATCCCGGCGCGCGCGTCGATTCGCCGTCCCACATCTATCAGTACTGGTTCTCCAAGGAGCTGAACGACGAGTGGAGCTGGAGCGAGCGTTATCCGGCCCAGGCCGAGACCGAGCGCTACCTGAACTTCGTGGCCGATCGCTTCGATCTGCGCAAGGACATCCAGTTCAACACGAGCGTGACGGCTGCCAGCTACGACGAAGCGGCCAAACGCTGGTCGATCACCACCGACAAAGGCGAGACCTTCGAGGCACAGTACCTCATCAGCTGCGCCGGGATGTTGTCGGCGCCGCTGATGGTGCAGTTCCCCGGGCAGGACGAGTTCAAGGGCCGGATCTTCCACACCGCGCGCTGGCCCAGCGACGTCGATTGCAAGGGCAAGCGCGTCGGGGTCATCGGGACTGCCGCGACCGGCATCCAAGTCATCCAGACTCTTGCCAGCCAGGTGAACCAGCTTACGGTGTTCCAGCGCGGCGCGGAGTACGCAATTCCGATGAAAAACCCCAAGCTGACCGACGCGGATCGGGCGTCCTACCGAAAGCGATTCAACGAGTTGCGCCACCGCGTGATGAGAACGTTCGCCGGCTTCGAGACCGACTTCATGTACGGCAGGTGGGCCGATCTGTCGCCCGAGGAGCGACGAGCGGACCTGGAAGAGATGTGGGAAGACGGCTCGTTGAGCTTCTGGGTCGGCTTGTTCCCCGAGTTGTTCTTCGATCCGCAGGTCAACGAGGAGATCTCCGTCTTCGTGCGCGACAAGATCCGCGCGCGCATCAAGGACCCCAAGGTGGCCGAGAAGCTCATTCCCACCACCTACGGCTTCGGCACGAAACGGGTGCCGCTGGAAACGAACTACTACGAGGCGTACAACCGGGACAACGTGGAACTGGTCGATTTGAACGAGACGCCGATCGAGCGCCTCACCGAAGCCGGCGTTCGGACTGCCGACGGTAAGGTGCGCGAGATCGACATTCTGATCCTCGCCACCGGCTTCGACGCCGGAACCGGCGCGCTGACTCGCATCGACATTCGCGGGCGCGATGGGCGCTCGCTGAAGGACGAGTGGAGCAAGGAGATCCGCACGACGCTGGGCCTGCAGATCCACGGTTACCCCAATCTATTCACCACCGGCGCACCGCTCGCACCGGCGGCGGCGCTGTGCAACATGACCACGTGCCTGCAGCACCAGGTCGACTGGATCACCGGCTGCATCGGCTACCTGGGGGCTCACGGCCTGACTGAGATCGAGCCGAGCAGACAGACACAGGACGACTGGGTCAAGTACCACGACGACATCGCCAACTCGACGCTCTTCGTGAAGACCAACTCGTGGTACCTCGGCTCGAACGTCGCCGGCAAGCAGCGGCGCATGCTGTCGTTCGCCGGCGGCGTCGGAACCTATCACCAGAAATGCGAGGAGCTCACCATCAGGGGCTACCCCGGTTTTGCAATGAGCTGAACGAGCCGTCACAAGCTGGAGTGCGCCGTGAGCAGACGCCCGATGGAGACAGAGCGTGAAGCTGCTGGCGATCCCGAAAAAACGCCACCCGCGGCGTGGGCCTTGCAACAAGTACTTTGGCCACACCGCGGGATGCTTGTAGTGCTTTCTAAAAGAAACTCAGCGCCTAGCGCCTTACGCCTTAGAGGCAGTCGTATATCGCGTGAAAGCGTCAGGATCGCAAGCGGCCAAGACGACAACTCAAAAGAAGAGACCGCTGAGGCTCTGCGCCGCGGTCTCTTTCGGCTTCTCCTGGTGTCGCTGCATCGGCGTTGGCATATACGGCGTTGCGCGCTTGGCGCACGCGCGTAACCGCAACAACGAAGGCGCTATTTTAGATGATCGTACACAGCCGTTTCAAATTGTAGATAGCCAGGCACCGAAATTTCATCGACAAACGGCAGAATCTGCGTGGCCCAAAATCCGCCGACACCATTCTTGCGATCGATCCAATAGAAGAGGTTCGCAAGACCGGCCCAAGCAAGTTCGCCCGCCGGACGTCCAGTCGGGGCGTCTTCGTCATTTATCATCCACGTGTAGCCCCAAGACTTGGGCATCCCGGGGAAGAACTCGGCGTCGTGTGAGAGGCTCGGAATCGCGCCCGGCAACATCTTTATCTTCTTGGTTCCAAGTCCGTTGCTGGCCATCTTTTTGACGGTCTCCGCTTTGAGAACTCGGCTGCCATCGCGAGTCGCGCCGTCGTTGAGGACCATGCGGATGAACTTCATGTAATCTCCGACTGTTGAATACAAGCCGTGTCCGCCCATGTGCTGCTCCGGATTTTGCGGCAAGTCGAAGTCACTCGCCGACAGCTTCCCGTCGGTACTCCGATTGTGCGTCGCCGCGCGGCGCGAGCGGAGTTCGGGCCCGATCTCGAAAGCGGTTTCGTTCATGCCCAGCGGCAAGAAGATGCGTTCGCGCATTACATCGCCGAGGCGTTTGCCGGTAACACCTTCGACGACCTTGCCGGCCCAGTCGAGGTTCGAACCGTATTCCCAGTGCTCGCCTGGATCGAACAGGAGTACCGAACGCAGCGACGCCATCGAGCTCGTCGCAACACTCGGAACGTTCTTCTTCTCACCGTACTTGATGAGATCGTAATTGAAGAAGTCATATCCGAAGCCTGCGGTATGCAGCAGCAGCTGTTCGACGGTGATATCTGTTTTCGGCGGACGCACGCGGGGCTCGCCCTTGTCGTCGAAACCATCCAGAACCTGAATATCGGCGATTTCCGGTACGTAATTTTTGGCTGGATCGGAAAGGCCGATCTTCCCCGCCTCGACGAGCTGCATGACCGCGGCGCCAGTAATAGCCTTCGTGGTCGACCAGAGGCAGACGACGGTGTCGGTCGTCATCGGCTGCGGCTGTCCGATTTCGCGCTTTCCCACGGCACCTTCGTAAATGTTCGCGTCGCGATCGGTCGCCATCGCGATCACGCCCGGAGCGCCTTCTGTGCCGTCCTCTGGTTCGACGGTCGTGCGCAAGACTTCGTCGGCAGCGTCCTTCAAACTCGACTTGTTGATCGTTTCCATGGCATCATCTCCAAGCGGTAGCGGTCGATGATTTGACCAGGCGAGGAGCGTCGGGCCAACATCATAGCCGCTCACTTAAATTTGGATACCTGCCGTGCGCACCTTTCCGGGGCTGGTGTTACACCGAGAAAATACCGAACGGGAACAGGCCCGGTGAACAGCACTCCAGTCGACGTGTCGAGCGCCACCTTCCGGCGGGGCAGTACATTGCCGATGCTCGGCGCGCACCGATCACGATAATGCGGACACGGTGATGCAAGGACCTATCCGTTAATACCCGCTTGGCTGGTTAAAGGAGCGCGATCCTTTGTGTGGCCAAATCGCGTATAACTTCAAAGGCGGTCTGGCACGCAGAGTTTAATGTCGCCGCCGCTGACCTGGCGAATTGGGAAGTGAGTGATTGTTAATAAGAGCCAACGATGGGATCGCTTGATAGTGTTCCGGCTGGTGCAGACCGCGGCTGCACGCAGTACCTTCGCGAATCAGACCGACCGCAACTTGCCAACCGTTTCGAACCCTGCGTCGCTGGACGACGGGCGCGGACGGTTCCCCTAAAGGTGTCCTGGCAAACCGCTACCGGGTTACCCAGAACGGCTCACGGTCGCTGAGTCGGCAAGCCGCCAACCAAAAACTTCAATGTCTTCTGAGACACTGAGACTCAAGTTTCGTAGCTTGGGAGGCGTCGTGGCGCGAAAGCAAGGCGACGGAGCCCTCCGACAGATGGCTCGAAGGAGCTATGCAAAACACCAGGTTGCAACATAACGTGAACGTAGATGTAGCCTCGTTACTCTCTAAAATCCGGTGGCTGAGCTGGTCGTGTCTCAGCGAAAGCTACAAGAGCCGAATCGAAACGAGTCCGATGCGGCGGCTCTCACCGGCGGGGTATCAGCGGCGACATGGTGTGAAGGATGGAGTGTCAACTGGAGAAGCCCTCGATGTCCGGCAAGGAAATCTTGTCGAGGAGATGACGGCTATAACCGCGAGTGGGAAATGCCGGCGTAGACATCAGGGTGGCGGATCGGGTCGTACTACTGTTGATGGACGTGCACTAAAACGCGTCCGGAGGGAAGGGCCCGGACCTGTGAGTGTTCCGTCCGTCAAGGCGAGGCAGGGGTGAGATGATAAAGGCACCCACGGATCTGCAGGAGCTGCGACGGCGGATTTATCGAAAGACGAAGTCGAACAAGTCTCATCGTTTCTGGGGGCTCTTCGTGCATATCACAAAGATCGAAACCCTCAACGAGTCCTACCGGCTTGCCAAGAGAAATCGTGGAGCCCCCGGCATCGATCGTCAAAGCTTCGCCGACGTCGAGGCATCGGGACTTGACGAATTTCTGGCGGAAATCCGGGAAGAACTCGTATCAGGTCGCTACAAACCCAAGCCGAACCGTCGGTTTGACATTCCAAAGGCCAACGGCAAGGTCCGCACACTTCAAATACCCAGCATTCGCGATCGCGTGGTGCAGGGAGCGGTGAAGTTGATCCTCGAAGCGATCTTCGAGGCGGATTTCTGCCCGAACTCCTACGGATTTCGACCGCAACGGTCACCTCACCGCGCTCTGGCAGAAGTCAGACGCAGTGTGCAGCGACGGATGTTCACGGTAATTGATGTCGATCTATCGCGCTATTTCGATACGATTCGACACTCGGTACTGCTGGACAAGATCGCAAAGCGCGTCCAGGACCCTCGGGTCTTGCACCTCGTCAAGCAGATCATCAAAGTTGGGGGCAGTGTTGGCGTTCCGCAAGGCGGCCCATTCAGCCCACTGGCAGCGAATATCTACTTGAACGAAGTCGACTGGACGTTCGACGCGATCCGCTGTAAGACGGCAGAAGGGCCCTACGAGTCCGTGAATTACCACCGGTTCGCCGATGATATCGTCATCACCGTCAACGGCCACCATACAAAACGAGGCTGGGCAGAGCGTGCCCTGCAACGTCTCCACGAACAGCTTGCACCTCTGGGTGTGGAACTGAACAAGGAGAAAACGAAAGTGGTGGATGCGCTGAAGGGTGAGCCGTTCGGATTCCTGGGATTCGACCTGCGCCGTGTACGCAGAATTAAGGCGGACGGATACTACATCTTGCTGACCCCGAAGAAGAAAGCCCGTCACTCAATCAAAGCGAAGATACGCGACCTCATCGAGCACGGAGGTGCAACTCCAATCAAGATGCTTGTTGCAAACATCAACGCGGCGCTTAAAGGGTGGGTGACCTACTTCCGGGTCGGACACGCGAGTCGCGCATTCAATGAAGTTCGTGCGTACGTGGAGATGAAAATCCGAACACTTTTAAGTCGGCGCAAACGGCGATGTAAGACAGGAGGCGGGTGGCAGCGATGGAGTAGCACGTATCTCTACGAGACCCTTGGGCTATACTGGGATTGGAAAATCCACCCACTACCAAGCGCTCTGAGCTTCGCGTGAAAGTAGCCGCCGCAGATCGCCACGACCCATAACTCTTTCGCCGAAACTTGCGGGGTGAGCTGCTTGAGGGAAAACTTCACGAGCAGTTCTTATGGGGAGGGGCTGGAAACGGACAGACGCTAAACCGTCGGCACCGCGCCAGTCCTTCACCCGACA
>JBEKHC010000029.1:0-51245 GCA_050012475.1 Candidatus Velthaea sp. | reverse complement strand
GGAGCGATCCAAGCATCGACCGAAACGACCGGCGGCTGTAAAAGCGCGTTCGGCATGACGGTTGCAGCGCGCGACGGATCGTAGTCCCCGCCGGGAAATGCCGCCGCCGTGTAGTTCGCGGAGGTGAGCCCGCTCACGCCCAGCGTAATCGCGGAGCCGTAGGTACCGCTCAGGCCGTTGGCCGTCGCATCGGTAAGCGGACTCGCGGAATCGTTGAGCCGATAGAACGCTGCCGGACTGTCAGCCAGGACCGTGGCGTCGTAGTTTGCGGTAACGGTCGAAGCGGAAGCGGTACGCTTCAAAGCGCTGTTTGCTGCAGTGGCGCGGCTGGAAGTAACGGGGATGGAACTCACTGCGCTGGTGGAACCGCCGCCCCCGCAACCGGCGAAAGCGAGCGATCCAAGGAGGAGGAAGCTGATGGGAGCGAGCCCTGCGGGTTTTCTTCCCACGGGCCGGTTGGGACGGAGGCTAGACATCGAGACGGACCTTTATGCATCGAGCGACAAAGCAGCAAAGCGGGAGCACGTACGCTCCGAGCTTGCTTAGGTTGTCGGCCTAGCAACTATGGTTCGTTAAGTTTGCACGCGGTTTTCCAAAAGAAGCAGTTCGCGTCACAGTCCGTACGGTCAGCGCACGCGGAACCAGCCGATCGCGCAGAGCGCGTCTTTTGCGAGCGACCCCAACGTGAGCGCACCGGCTCTGTCGATACGGTACGCGCCGCCCGCAATCAGCTGCGTCAAAATCAGCGCTCGCTGCCGAACGGAGACGTTCGGGGCGTAGAGCGATGATCTGAGGTTCAAGCGCTGAGCAAGGCGTTCGTAGAAAGCGATCGAGGCCGGGAAGCGCTGTGCATACGGCTCTCGGGTGACGTTCAGTCCGCGCAGGAACACGGCGTAGTCTTGCGCACGTCGAGCGAGCAGCACGTAGGCGGATTCTCCCGCACTGCGAGCCATCCGCGCTCTGCTTCTACTCGAGAGCGCGGCAGGCGGTCCGGCCGCGTTGCTGCCGTGCTGTCGATACTTCACCAACGGATCGGGGATGAGCGCCACCCGGCCCAGCGCCGTGCCGATGAAATACAGCCACTCGTCGTGTTTCATGATGACGACGTCCTGCGTCAACCGCGCGTTGGGACGATTGGCGGGGTCGACGATGGTAAACAGCTCGCGCTTGGCCGTCATCGCCATTCCCGGAACGATTACCCAAGGGTCGAATCCGCCTGGTCCCACGATGCGGCGCTTGCGCACTCGCGGATGGAGCAGGCCGCTGGGGGCGAGGGCCGCGTCGACCACTACGGCGGTATGGATGACGACATCGCAGTTGGAAGCGGAAAATTCCGCCGCCACGCGAGCGAGTTTTTCCGGATGCCAAACGTCGTCCTGATCGCTGAACGCGATGAAGTCGCCGGCACAGAGCGAGACGGCTCGCAGAAAATTGTCGGCATACCCCAGCCGCTCCGGATTGGAGAAGAAGCGGACCGGGAAGGGAGCCCGCTGCGCAAACGCCGCGACGATCTGCGGGGTTGCGTCGACGGACCCGTCGTCGGTGATCACGAGTTCGAGCGGCAGCACGTGCTGCGCGGCAATACTCTCGAGCTGTTCTTCCAGATAGGGTTCGCCGTTGTAGCTCGCCATCGCGATCGATATTTTCGATCGGGTGCGGGGTTGCGAGCCGCGCACCGGGGACACAGCGCGCATCGACGGCGCCCAGGACGTGCGCGTCATTCGCTCGACGGGCGCAGAAAGAAGCAGGTTTGATCTCCTCGGCCCGCTGCGTTGAGCGCTTGCGCTTCCGACTCGAACCTTGCGATTGCCCGGGCGTCGAACATCGAATGCTGCGGATCGACGAAATGCGATTTGGGCGACATAAGCGGGATGTCGCGGGCATATTGTTCGCTGCCCCAGAATCCAAAGGCCCCGCCGTCGTCGACGATCGCGCACGTCTGCAGTCCGCAGCGCTCCGCAACACCGATGAAACTGGCCTTACTGTGGATGTAGAGGTGACGCGGCGCATCGAGCTGCACCCAATCGACTCCATAGCGGTCCCACAATTCGCCAACGATCGGAATTCGTACGAGGATCATCCCGCCGGGAGCGACGCGATCGCGAGCGGCTCGCAAAAGCGATTCCCCTTCGCTGATATGTTCGAACGAATGGTGGAACATGATGAAGTCAAAGTCGTCGCGGAGATCTTCAAGCCGGCTGCGCCGGATCCAAAGACTCGAGCCGTCGCGAACGTCCTCTGGGATGAACGGATCGACGCCGAAAAGTTGACGGAATCCGTTGGCTTGCAGAGCGACGAGTGTCTTGCCGCTTCCGCAGCCGACGTCGAGAATTCGCGAGCCGAATTGCAGTCCGTGTCGAACGGCCTCCTGCAGCCAGGCGTCGTCGATGACCGAACGGCCGCGCGCGACGATACTGCCGAGATATCCGGCAAGCGACGAGCGTCCGGTTAGAATTCGACGAGCACGAGCGGCTTTGAGCCAGTGCTTGAGCCGGCGAAGCCGGCTGCGCGGCAGCGCGCGAAATGAATAGTAGTCCGCCGGATAGTGCCGCGACAAATCGCCGATCTCGTCGACGAGCTGAACGCATCCGCACTTGCCGCATTCTTGGTACGAGAAGACTTCGCGCGTGCCGAACATCATCTCGCGCGCATGATGCTCGCGATTTCCGGCAGAATTCCCGCAGATGCTGCAACTCCATTGCCGCCCGGTATCGATCGCAACGTTCGACATCGAATCCTCTTGCGGTGGGGTCTGGCTGCATTCCTTAGCGCGCGTTTGCATAGTGCTCCTGCTGCCGTCTCGCGCGCGTTCGAGCAACGTCGTGCGCCGATCTCTTCGCGCGCTTGGGCGCAGCCGGGCGCGCCTTGAGCATCGCGAACTACGGCCCTCGCCCCGCAGCGCATTGCTTTCTGGCGCTGACCGGCGTACGCGCATCAGTCGCCTGACGCTCGTTCTGCGAAGCAGCGCGAGCGAATCCATTACACGCTGGGCGCCGCCATCAGTCGTACGATCTGTGCGGCGGTTTCGCGCCAGCTAAACTGTTCGAGCGCCCGCTGCCGCCCGCGGGCGCCCAGTGCCGCCGCGTGCGCGGGGTCGCCGAGTAGCGCGACGATCGCGTCGCAGACCGCCGAAACCGACGAACCGTCGACGAGCACGCCGGTCTCGCCGTCGGCAATCGCGTCTTCGGCGCCGGAGCCTCGGCCGCCGATGGCCGGAAGTTGGGCCAACGCCGCCTCCAGATAGACGAGACCAAAGCCCTCGATATCGTCGCCAATGGCGCGCACGGGCAGTGCAAAACACCAAGCGCGGGCGTACGCGCGGGAAAGCGCTGCATCGTCGACCGCGCCCAAAAAATGCACGCGGCCGCGGACATCAAGCCGGTCGGCGAGTTGCTCGAGCTCGGCTTGCTGTGGGCCTGCGCCCACGATCTCGTAACGGACATTCGGAAAGCGAGCAGCGATCGCCGGCAATGCCGCGATAACGATATCGAACCCTTTGCGACGGATCAGCCGGCCGACAGATAAGATGGTCGGATCGGCAGCACGCTCGGGGGTTACGAAAGAATCATCGATGCCCAGGTGCACCACGCGAACATTGTCTCGCACGTCCGCGCGCTCCAGAAGCTCCTGAGTAAACGAGCTGTTGGCAAAGATCACGTCGGCGCGGTGGAAGACGTAGCGCATGACGTGCCGTCGCAAGCCGCCGCGACTGGGGGCGATCTCGGTGCCGTGGGCGAGAATGCCGAAGCGCCCGCGCAGAAAACAGGGTAAGAAACACACGGCAAGTCCGCCGGGAAACCACATCGACGCAATCGTCCCATCACCGCCGGCCTTCATCCGCGCACGCAGCAGACACAGCGTCATCGCCATGAGGCCGGTGACTCTTTCAAATGCCGGGTAGCGAAGAACCCGAAAGCATTGACTGGCGTCGAAGGTTGAACTGCCGGCGCTTGCCGGTGCCACGACCACGACGGGTCCGCCGATCCTCGCGAGTTCTTGCGCGATACGTGACATGCAGCGTTGAATACCGCCATGCTGCGGGGGAAAATCGTTTGTCACCAGGACGGGCATGGCCGGCACTTTCGGCGAGATAGCGGCTGCTCTTGCAAGGGCGAGACGGGCGCTCGAATGTTCTTGAACAGGCCGATCCGTCGAGCGTCGTGGTTCCGACGTATCGGCGTCCGCAGGATTTGCGCCCGAAACGGCTGCCGGGAATTTGCAAGATCGCTTCGTCGTGCTCCAAAAGCGGGATTCAGCTGCCCGAAGGTTGGCGCGCCGTCGAGCGCGCGTCTTTCCAAGCCTCGAGCCGCCCCGCGATTGCCGAACGGAGCTTGGCGATCGCCAGAGAGCCTTCGGCCGGCGCGAATCGAACACATTGTACGAGTCCAGGGGTTACTCGTGTGCCGACGCCGATCGCCCAAACAAGAAACACGATGCTCCCGAACGGCGACAGCTGATCCATCCGCACGAGCGTTTCGTTGTACGCCATATTCGTCAGAGCAAGAGAGTTGAACGTGTTTCGCTTGTCTTCGTCGAATCGCTCTCCCAAATAGTGATCGACGAGGATCGCCGGATCGTAGAGCAGTTTCCACCCGCGGCGTCTGAGCGCGATCCCTAAACTAATTTCCCAATGAACCTGGGCGCCCGTGCCGTGGAGACGCGTATCAAACCCGACGCCTCTGATGGCTCGCGTTCGGTAGGCGCCATTGACGCCTTTGAGCATATGAACAAAGCGCGGCGCTCCAAAGCCGAGGTGATGATTACCGATATGCTTACCGATGAGCGGCGTTTTCCCCACCACGGCAGCGCGCCCCGTCACCAGCACGCCGCCGTAGTGCATCCGGTCGCGGCCGCCGACACCGCCCAAATCGCAGCGCGACTCAAAGTGTTCCATGATGCGCTGGACCCAGTCGGCGTGGGGTGCAGCGTCGTCATCTGTGATTGCGACGACATCCGTCTGAATTCGAGCTAGTCCAGCGTTGAGGGCATGAACCTGACCGGGAGCGCTTACAATTACCTTGCGAATGCCGCGCGCAGCGGCGCCGATTCCATCGAGCATCTGCGACGTGTCGCCGTCGCTATCGCGCACGACTACGATAACACCGTCGGGTTTGCGGGTTTGAAGGAAAAGAGCGTCAAGGCAACGTGCCAAATCGTCCGGGCGCTTGAAGGTGGGAACGAGGACGGTTACGCGCAGACGGACCGCCGCGTCCGGCCGGTCAGCGTCTTCGCAGCGCGTCTCTTCGCCGTTCGCGCCGGGGCGCTCTTCGTGACCAAAGGTGACTTCCTTCATGGCGCATCTTTGCTAAGCAACGCAGTCGCGCTTAGGCTACGACTTACTCCCCTCGAGTGTGAGCGACTCCAGCTGCAAAAATCCCGCCGGCATCTTCTTTTCATTTTCCAGCTTGCAAAACGCCTGGTCGTCGCTTAGAGCCAGAGGATACCGTGTGATCCCCGTGAAGCCGCTTTTTCCCATCGACTTGCGGAGGGTCTTCTCGTCATAGATGAAGCAGTGACCCCAGTCGCGCACGAAATTGTTGATTACAAACGTGTCCTCGTTGTATGGAGCCCACGTGATTCTTTTTGATGCCCAGTCGACGTACTCGCGTTGCATTTTTGATTTATCGTTCTTGTACAAGTCGACGAGGAAGGAGAGGTCGGGAGTTGATAGACGCAGCTTGCCCCCGAGCCGCAGGATGCGATAACACTCAGCGATCATTCGCGAACCGTCGAGGTACGAAATGTGCTCGATCATGTGCTCGCTGAAGATGTAGTCGAAGCTGCCGATTGCGAGCAGAGAAAACGGTTTGGTCGCATCCAGGTGCAGTATCTTCGCTGAAGACGGGAAGTAGTCGGCGTTTAACCAGCCGGGAAGAACGTTCGTCCCGCAGCCCAGATGAAGTTTGCGCACGGTCGCTTGCGTGAGATAATCTTCGACGAGGCGGCGGTCGGTATGGCGAGCTTGCCGCAAGTTGGAGAAAAGTAGCTGCCGAGCGCCTCTTGCAGCCTGCTTGACGTAGGTCACTTCAAGCAAAGCGCACCCTACGACGGTTGTTGCACTGAGCCTTCAAGCGAAATCATTCTCCCGACTCTTGGGTCGGGATGTGCGCGGGCAAAAGTGGCGAGTCGCGTCGATTCGGCACGATGGTCACGCCCCACCATTTCGCCGCCGTCGCTGTCGATGACCTGTGCCTTCGCTCAGAGCGCGTTCGCGTTGTACCGGATCCTTGTACTGCCGAATGAGTAGAGCGATCACGGCCGGTTACGCCGGCCGATGGTGCGGGAAGCACGCTCGCTGGTTGATGACAGGATGAAGAGTGTAGGGCAACTGCATGCGGAATGGAAAATCGACTTTTTGCTGATAAACGATCGTGGGAGTAGGGCGGGGCGCAAGTCGACGTCGCGCCCCAACTGCACGGCGAAGCAACAAGGAACGATAGTGAATCCTTGCTGACCTTGCTTGGTATTCGGTACGAGCGGCGTTTCACTCGAGCGTGCACAAACAAATCTCCTGATGATTATCCGAGTGCCGGTTAACGCGTTGCTTACCCGACCTTTCCGATGGTTGCAACGGGCATGCTTTGTATGGGGCGGCTGCCGCTGGTGGGGGCGCAGGGACGGGGAGCAACTTCCGATTGAAGCCGCCGTTCGGCCGGCACGGACCGTGGGGCAGCCTGAGCCGTTCCATTCCGGCCTGTCCGCTAACTGGATTGCGGCTGCACCGTTTTTGAACTCAGGCCCGGTCCAGGCAGCCTCATCCCCGACGGCAGTTCGCGCGTTCCAAGCAGCTTGGCGATTGACGGGCAGGGCTCGTTCTCCGGCATGCATCAGTATGGTAATCCGAACCTCACCATCTGCTGCGGTACGGCGATCCCGTTGACACCTCCATCGCCCGGGCCAAAATCGTTGGACGGAGCAAGACCTATATGACTTCGACGCCGGCTCCAACAGGGGAATGTCCGCGTCGGGATTGCTTCAAGGCCGCTTCGGCGCTTATGGCGTCACGACGAACAATCTGTTCGTTTTGTGCGGAAACATCTTCAGACTGACACCGCCATGATGACGAGGGCCTCCGCCGAGCCGTCCGCTTCGAAGGAGATCCACCGATCGCTTGGGCGGCGTACCCGGTGCCGGTTAAGGCGGACATCGGGCAAGCAAAACCGATTTGCAGAGCGGATCGCTCGTCGTCGGATAGCCGTCTTTCGCTCGAGCCGTGGAGGGCCTCGCTGTTGTATGCTGCGCCGATAGATCTGGGCAAGCGGTCCGTCCGGACGGGCACGGCGCCGTGCTATTTCTTCTTGGTGCCTCCAGGTTCAACGCCGGACCGAACGCGCTATGAACATCCCGCGATCGCCCTCGCAGAGGGCCTTGCGGCACTTGGGCTGCCGTTTGTCGCGAACATCGATCATTGGCCGCCGGCGCCGAACGCGGCACCCCTGTTTCGAGCCGACCCGGCGGTGGATCCGTACACATGCAGCGTGGCCTTCTTCACGTCCGACTGGTTCGAGGAAGGTTGTTCCGTGCCGCAGCGGCTCTTCGAAGGGCCAGAGCGACCGGTAACGGTGTATTTCGATCATGAAGACGGCAGCCGCATACATTCACGAGAGTCAGACTTTCCGCCATTCGATCTTGTATTGCGCTCTCACTTTGTCCGAAACGCGGAATACCCGTCAAGCTTTCGTCCTTGGGCGTTTGGCTTGACGAATCGTATCATCGAGGCCGTACGTCCAATCGAACCGCACGGCTCGCGAACGTCGCAAGTGCTCGTCAGTTATCGGCACATGCGCTATCCGCATGGCGTGCGAGCGTACATGAATCGGAACTTTCTGTCACGTCTTGGCGACAGTCTACCGGTCTCGCAGTATACGGAAGATCGAGACGACGCGATGGACGACTCCGTCGCAGCGCACTTCTGGCGTTTGACGGGGCGCCGTCATTCATCAGGGTATTATGCGGCGTTGCGAGCCTCGACGGTAAGCGCCTGTTTTGGCGGTTATTTCATCCCGCGGTGGCCGCGTGACGAACGACAGTTGCTCAGTCGAATCTTCAAGCGCGCGATTCAGCGACTGAACCTTCGGACAGCTCGCGTCACGCAGTTCGACAGTTGGCGATTTTGGGAATCGCTTGCCGCGGGTTGCGCCACGATCCACCTGGACTTGGCGCGGCACGGCGCCGTGCTGCCGGTCATGCCGACAAACTGGGAGCACTACATCGGCCTCTCATCGGAACATCTCGATCGGGACATGCAACGGATGTTCGAGGATCCGTCGTTATTCGAGCGTATAGGGCTGGCCGGTCAAGCCTGGAGCTTGAATGCGTATAGCCCATTGGCGGCGGCAAAGCGCCTGTTAGCGCTGATGGGCACGTCGGCTTCATCGTATCGATAACAGTCGGCTGATAGCCGAATTCAGACGGCGCGTGCTTACATTAGTAAAAACTTGAACTTGCAAGTTGCTTAGCGTCCAATGGGAATATCGTTCGTATGGAGCAATATTCATATGGGGCAATAGATAATGCGTTATGCGACGTTCAACCATCCGATAACAAACGCGATAATTATCCCTATTACCGCGAGCGAACGAAAAAGGCGGGCCCTTTGGATACAGTCGATATTTACCGCACGGTCGATAGAGGGTACAGACGAGCAAGATCTCGATAACGTATATGTCCTGCTAAGGAAACGCACGTGCCAAGTTTTGTAAACCCAACTTAACAAAGCACGACCATTGGACTTTCTCACAATGCGTATGATTGTGGTAGCCTGCAAGAGCGTTAGCTATTACGCAAAGTGGGTAACCACATTTCAGGAGAGTCGATCGAGATTTTCTATTCAGGCGGCCGAGCGGTGGTCGGGTAAGTCGCCTTTCGATTGAAGTCCTTATGATTAGCAGCGCAACCGTGCGGCTCATTTATGCGAGAGCTGATGACAGTGGGTGCCCATGCGCGTAGCGTTTGTTAGTCAGACGGGAGCGCAGCCCGGCGGTGCTGAGGAGAGCTTGAGTCTCTTTCTTCAGAATCTGCCAAGTGATATCAATCCTAGTATGGTTTTATTCGAGGACGGTGAGTTTGCTCAGAGACTCCGCGAATATGGCCTTTCAACCACGATCATCAGCGTGTCGGAGAGATTGCGCAGGGTTACGCGCGAGCGCCCCTCGTCAATCGGTTCGCTTGCATTGCCCGGTGCAATTCGAGCAGTAGCTGGCTTCCTCACTGGCCGGAACATCGACTTGGTTCATACCAATACTATGAAAGCACATGTCATCGCGGCGCCTGCCGCTCGGCTTTGTGGCATTCCAAGCGTGATGCATTTACGCGATATGGTTTCGGGCGCGGGGCGCGTCGCCGTTCGCGCAATCGCGAAGGCCTGTTCGCGCGAACGCATTGCGATCTCCCAGGCACTTTCCCACTGGTACGGCATTCCGCGCACTACGGTGGTTTCGAATCCGGTCGATCTTTCGCAGTACAGACGAGTGCCGGAGCGCGCCGAGGCGCGTCGCGAGCTTGGAATACCAAGAGACGATCTGCCTCTCGTCGGTATTGTTGGGCGGATCAATCGTTGGAAGGGCCACGATCGATTTCTTCGTGCGGCTGCAGCAGTCAACGCTCGACTCCCAGTTCGTTGCGCGATCATTGGCGAAGCGCGTTTCCGTGACGCGGACTTCGTTCCGGAACTGCACCGTCTCGCCGGGGAACTCGGCATCGCCGAGCAGACTGCTTTTATCCCTTGGCAGAGCGACCCGAGAATCGCTTACGCGGCCCTTGACGTTCATTGCAATTGTTCTGAGCGTGAGCCGTTCGGACGCTCGATCATTGAAGCCGCGGCGGCCGGTGTGCCGACGGTTGCATTCGATGACGGCGGGGCGACTGACATCATCAGCGACGGCGAAGACGGCCGTCTCGTTTCGGCCGGAGATACGGGAGCGTTTGCCGAGGCGTTGTTCGAACTCTTGCGGGACCCATTGGACAGGGAGCGCAGCGGCCGGCAGGCTCGCGACCGGAGTGCCCGTTTTGACGCGCCACAGCATGCGCGCTTAGTCTCAGACATTTTGCGGAGGAGCCTGGCTTGAAAACGCTCCTGAGTTCAGCCGTGGCCGGCCGTTCCGTCCCGACCGTGAGCGACGATTTCGGTCCACCGATACAAATAGACGGACGCGAAGCCCGGATTGCCATTGTTTCCGATCCGCTCGTTCAGCGTGGCGGAGCAGAGCGGGTCGTTGCCGATGTGCTCTGCCGCATGTTTCCCCAAGCCCCAATTCACGCGGTTTTGTATTCAGAGAAGACCGGTCCCGCGCACATTGCCGACCGCGTTGTTCCCACGGCGCTACAGCGCATCCCAGGTTCAACGCGAAGACACCGCTGGCTGCTGCCACTCTATCCGTCGGCTGTTGAAAGCATCGACTTGCGTTCGTACGACATCATCATCTCGTCGCATCACACCGCGGCGAAAGGTATTCTTCGCAACAGCGATCAGCGTCATATCTGCTACTGTCATACACCCATGCGCGCGCTTTGGGAGCGAAGCATCGAGGAGATCGAAGAGCTCCCGCGTTTGCTCAGACCCATCGCCGCGCGAGCACTTTCGCAGCTGCGTGAATGGGATTATATAACCGCCGGCCGCGTAGATCTTTTTCTTGCGAATAGTGCGACAACACAAGAGCGGATCCGGCGTCACTATGGCCGTGACAGCCGGATCGTGCATCCTCCGCTCGATGAACACACGTTTTACCTCTCGGGCGATCAGTCGGTGGGTGATTATTATCTCGTGGCGTCTCGCCTCGTTCCTTACAAAAGGGTCGACATCGCCGTCGCAGCAACTGCGAAGTTGAATCGACGACTGATCGTCGCGGGCACGGGGCCTATGAAGACGGGGCTCTGCGACCGGCACGTCGACTATGTCGGGCATGTTTCGGACGAGCATCTGGCCGAGCTCATGCGGCATGCCAGGGCACTCATCTTCCCGGCCTTTGAGGACTATGGTATGACGCCGGTCGAGATGATGGCCTGTGGCCGGCCAGTCATCGCGTATGCGAAAGGAGGGGCGTTAGAAACCGTCGTGGACGGTGTTACGGGCATTTTTTCGCCAACTCAGACGGCGGACGCATTCGCAGACGCAATCGAGCGTTTTGAGACCATGCAATTCGACTCGAATTCGATTTCTGCTCACGCCAAAAAGTTTTCGTATGCGAACTTTGCAAATGACTTTCGCGAAGCGATCCGCGACGTGCTCTAGGTGCGTAGCTTTTGTTGTTCGCGCCGGCGTGAACACGTGCTGAGACGTGATCTTCGCGCCGCGGAAGATTGTCGAGCGTAGAACTCCGCGAGTCGAGCCGAGATCTCGCGCAGTGTTCGGCGAGGCGAATTTCGCGCGAATGCCACCGCCGCTGCAAATCGGCAGGAGCTTCAAATCGGTCGCCGCGAGATACGGCCGAGTGTCGTCGATTCCCGTGGCAGCAATGCGCGGATCGAAAGGCGGCGTGGCGCATCGTTTGATTGGGATCGGCGCGGATCAGCAGTGGACGACATTGGGGTGGAGCGTTGACTACGAACCCGGGGCGGACTTGCGCTTGCGCCGGAAGCGATACACAAGCGCTCCTGCTACGGCGATTAAGGCGACGAGGCCCAACGCGGCAACCGCGATCACGCGGATCCCACGCGCCGTAATGAGACTGATGCCGGCACCGTGCCCGATGCATGCGTCGAACTCTCCGGCGGTGAACGCGGTGGTCGTGCACCAGTAAGCGCGCCAGTTCTTTTCGTCGATCTCGGGACGCGCGCCGGCGTTATAGAGCCGAGCGTAGGTAGCGCGCAGCGCGGGGCTGGCCGCCAGGCGTGACTGCAAGGCAAGCAGTTCGGGGGCGGTGACCGCAGCGAGGCCGAGGGTCCGCGTTCCGCCGATATCTCGCCACCGGCCGTTAAGGAAGGCGTGGTCGTCCGCGTCAGCGATGGCGCCGTCAGGCCGGACGTTTACGGTGAGGAATGACGGCGCGTTCGCGAAGATCGGTGAGACCGCGGGGATGATGAAGATCGGCGCTGCATGCGTCCCGCCGGTCGCGTCGACGCGATAGGAAAACTTGTGGGTGTGCGCCATCAACACGAGCGTAACGTGAGAACGTGAATCGTTGGCCAGCGCGAGGAACCCTTGCCGTGCGGACGGTTCGAGAAATGGCGCGACGACCAGGCGATGAAAAAGCTGGATCGTCGAAAAGGCGTCGATTCCTGGCGGAATGTGGCCCACGATCCAGTGGCGATCGTCGTCCGAGTGTTGGAGGGCGGCGCGGAGAGCCGAAAGCGTTTGGCCTCCGGCACTTTTCCCGCCGCACGGTGTGTGGTACCGCGTTGACCAAAAGACGTCGTCGATGACCACGGCCCGCAAGTGTGGAATCGGCAGCGTCGCCGTGTAGAAGCCGTCGCGCGAGAAGGTTCGCAGGAACGCCGGCGCGGCGCCACGGCGATTGACCAGCGGCTCCCACGCCGCGGCGACCGCCGGCAGAAACGGCGCGTTCAGCGTAAGCGCGTAGTCGCCGCAGGCGGAGTCTTCGTTGCCCAAAGCGATCACGAATTGGGCCTGGGGAAACGCCGCGTTGAATCGCACTGCAAGTGCCTTCATCGTCGGTATCGCCTTGCTCGAGTCGAAGTGATGGGCGAGAAAATCGCCGGTTATCACGACGACGGGCGGCGCCGGATCGACACGCTTCATTTCCGCAATCGACGCGCGAAGCAACACGAGGTTCGTGTCCTCGCCCGGATAGGATGGGACGGTCGACCGCGATCGCGGATCGAAATGGATATCGCTCAGGAAAAGCCAGGGCGCTGCCGAGGCGGAACCAGGCAGCCCGAGGAGGGCCACCAGGAAGACGATCGCAGAGACGGCGCACCCGTTAAAAAATACCTGGAGATTCCTACGACGTCTGCGCAGCACCGCGGTTCATATACCCAGACGTCCATGAACGCTACGCGGCTCAAGCGGTGCTGAACCGGATCGCTGCGCGACGTTCATGCGTACCGCGCCGTTCATGCGTACGATGATAAGTCGTACGATGATGAGCGATATGCTTCCCGGCGATATCGCACCCGCAGAATCAGCACCGTAGCAGGCGCGCCGGCCGGGTATTGGCTGCACCGGCGCGAAGAGCCCGGGAAACGCTTCCTGACGCAGCGGAGGAACCATGTCGCTCGAGAGCATCGCACCGCAATTCTTCACCGCGCCGCCGACAAAAATCGACGGCATTCCGGCGGCCATCACCACGGACCTGGGCATCCACAACGACCTTTCCGACCGTGGAACGGGGATCGGTTTCGATAAGCCCTGGACACAGGAGCAAATCGACTCGGTTGCCGCCCGCGCCGCGAACAACGTAACCCCGGACCGCGTCACCCGCTAAACCCGGCGAGTTCATCGCCCAAAAAAAGAAGCTCCGATCGTCATCGAAGCTTCGGCGGGCCTCTATGCCCGCCCTAAAACACGAGCAGCGGGAGCTTTAGGCCGCGACCGTCGAACTCCGGGTCAGCGACTCGATCGCGCGGCGCGCATGCTCGCCCGTCCCAACGATCTCGAAGTGCGCAGCGAACTCCTTGAGCGTCGCATCCAACACCCGGCGGCGATCGCATACCCCGGGCTGCGAAAACCGCACGGCCGCCGGCCGGTGGCGGCGATCGCATCTTGCGCCAGCCCGATCTCCGCGGCGATCTCCGCCACCGTCCGGCCCGTGATCCACGGTTCGTGCTCGTAGGAGTGGTTGCCCATCTCGTGGCGGCTCGCGCCCAACAGTTCCATCGCCGCCCGGTTCCCCGGCAGCGCCGCATCCCGGCCGACGATGAAGTACGTCAGCGCCAATCCATGCTTGTCCATCGTCGCGAGCGAATCCGGTACGACCACATCGAGGTACGACGGGAAACTCTGCCACGACTCGTCGTTGCGCGTTTTGAGGTACGACCACGCGTTATCGAGGTCGAGCGAAAGGCTGGCGTGCGGCTTCATCGGGGACTTCCTTGTGGGGCGGCGTGAAGAACGTGTTCCGCAGCCGCATTGGCTAAGGCGACACTGCGATCGACATTGAGTGTGTCGTCGTCGATTTGCGCCGCCGTCGCCAGCGTGATGCCGGGGATCGACGTCGCAAACGGCGGCTTCTCGTACGCCGCTGACGCGATGGGGAAAACGTCGAGAAGCAAGGCCGCCGCCACGGTGACGCAACTCTTCGCCAATCCCAATGGGGCGGAAGCGATGGGCGTCCGCGCCGGCGGCGCGTAATCGATTACTTCACGTGGACGCGCGTCGCCACGGACATAGCACTCCTCGCGGGGATGCGGCAAACTGCACCCGTCGTCGGGGCCGCGTTTGCGCCGTAGAACGGGCAGCTCTTGCGCTTAAAGTCCCAGGAAATGTCGAGCGCTGGCGATGTCGATCGTTTGCTCGAGGGCGGGCCGCACCGTATGCGGAACAAGCGGGGCGCGCAACTGATCCGATCCAAGTCTCGTCTCGAAAATATTGAGCGTCATCGCATAACTTTTCGCGTCGATTCCAACGCTTCTGCCGACGGTGCGCAAACGCCGCAATAGCTCGCATCGTAAACGATACCTGCAGCGCGCCGCGCTACGCGCTGGTCTGCGGCTAGGAAGTCGCCCGCCTTGGTCTTTTTTCGCCGGCGCGTGCGAAGCTCAAATTCTGTTCGTGACTGTGCGTGAACGATGTCGACGATACGATCCTCCTGCGAGATCAACACCGATGCACTCTTTGGAGCGAGTGCTTCCCGGATCGCGATATCGAAATCGGGAAGGGATGCGCCCAACGAACGCAACGCCGCGACGGTAGTTGGATCCGGACGCATGGCGGAGAGAGTCTCGATGAAGCACGTAACGAGCGAGTCACCGTAGTATCCCGTGCGGAATCGATACTTCAGATCGTCCCAGCGGCCGGGGCGAGCACGAAGGATCCTCAGCGGTGCTAAAGCGATTGGATTATTGCCCCAGCCGACACGATAGATTCGCCGGGGAAGCGCTACGAGGTGAAATGGCACGCGCCGTTAGGTCATGGCAAAGCGTACCGCAGCTCGGACCACGGCAGTTCGCGCGTCGTCGGTATTCTGTTGAAGGACGCGGATCGGTGATTGGAAGTCGAACTCGAGCTTCTGACCGATAAACCACGCCTTGGCAGCTTCAGTGCCACAAACCGATGTGATGATGTACGCTGCTCGCCAAGCAGCGCGCAACGAGGCCGGCCGACGTGGCTGCTTTCCCTCGATCCACTGATGAACGAACCGGGTTTCATTGACAGCTCCAGCCAATGCCGTTAGTCCCAATCCGATCCAGGCCACGAGATCACTAGCGACCTCGGAGATGGGCAGCCGATCGGCGCGGTCAAGGTTGGCAAGCGCCTCCTCTGGATTGATGCGTGGCGAAACCAGTAATTGTTCTTCCATGAGGACCTCCATCTAGCCATTAAGCCCATTTTACCCCAGATGCTATCCCGGGGTATAGCCCGGGTCTGAAAGCTTAACCTTTGGCGCTAGTATTTCTCATCTTGAGCGGCTGACAAGCAGTTGACTGGTTGGCCTTGCCCAATTCGCGGCAACGACAGCGTGCGGATCCTGGGCGTGACTTCGCGCGATTTCCTAACGATGGCATCGATGCGATTTCCAGCCCGGGCAAAGTAGTCCAAAGGGCGCAGGATACGAACGCCGCGCCACGGGTGGACCAGACGGCTGCTCCTCGCAAGATAGTTAAGATTCGCTCACGCCGCTCGTTCGACGGCCCATTTAGATTTAGACGAGCACGAGGTAGAGCCAAAACCTTCGTACGGAATGTCAGGCCGCGCAAAAAAGAAGCTCCGATCGTCATCGAAGCTTCGGCGGGCCTCTATGCCCGCCCTAAAACACGAGCAGCGGGAGCTTTAGGCCGCGACCGTCGAACTCCGGGTCAGCGACTCGATCGCCCGGCGCGCATGCTCGCCCGTCCCAACGATCTCGAAGTGCGCAGCGAACTCCTTGAGCGTCGCATCCAACACCCGGCGTTTCTTCGCGCGTGCCATGTGCATTGCGGGGAAGAAGGCCAGCGACGGGAAGTCGTCGGCCACCAAGAAATCCAACGGATGAAGCAGCAGCGAGGGCTGCACGCCGCCCATGAGGCAAGCCCGCATCGCGGCCCGGAAGTAGGTCATCGCTGCCAGTTCCGAGCGCTCCGCCAAGTACAGCACGTAGCTGAAGTGGATCGGCAGGCGCAGTCCCGGGAACGTGGTCACGGGCAGCTCGAGCAGCGAGCCGGCACCGGTGTCGACCATATACGGCTTGAGCGGCCGCAGCGCGTCGCGCACCGACCCGAACAGTGCCTTGCGCTTCTCGCGTTCTTCGGGCGTCATCTTCGCGGTCGCGAAATAGTAGGCCCGAGCGATCGGCCCGATGCACGTCGGCAGTGACGATGCGTCATACAAGAATCCCAGCGTCCCGAGCGCTTCGAGCACCTGCGGCGCGATCGCATACCCCGGGCTGCGAAAACCGCACGGGCGCCGCCCGGTGGCGGCGGCGATCGCATCTTGCGCAAGCCCGATTTCCGCGGCGATCTCCGCCACCGTCCGGCCCGTGATCCACGGCTCGTGCTCGTACGAGTGGTTGCCCATCTCGTGCCGGCTCGCGCCCAGCAATTCCATCGCCGCCCGGTTCCCCGGCAGCGCCGCATCCCGGCCGACGATGAAGTACGTCAGCGCCAACCCATGCTTGTCCATCGTCGCGAGCGAATCCGGCACGACCAGATCGAGGTACGACGGGAAACTCTGCCACGACTCGTCGTTGCGCGTTTTGAGGTACGACCACGCGTTGTCGAGGTCGAGCGAAAGGCTGGCGTGCGGCTTCATCGGGGACTTCCTTGTGGGGCGGCGTGAAGAACGTGATCCGCAGCCGCATTGGCTAAGGCGACACTGCGATCGACATTGAGCGTATCGTCGTCGATTTGCGCCGCGGTCGCCAGCGTGATGCCGGGAATCGACGTCGCAAACGGCGGCTTCTCATAAGCCGCTGACGCGATGGGGAAGGGGAAGACGTTGCGCACGCGCGAGACACGGAACGCCGACACCCCGGCGGGATCGAAGCCCGGAATCATGCGGATGAGCGCGGAGATGAACGAGTTGCGGATCGCTTCGTCATCCTGCAAGAACAGCGGGTCGTCCGTGGCGACGTATTTAGGCAGATACACCAGCGACTTGCCGTCGAAGGGCTGCGTCCCGGTGACGTTGGAGAACTCGATCACGGCGCTGAACGGCACCCAGTGATCGGTGATGTTCATGATGTAATACGGGCTGATCGGCTGGTCGAGCAGCAGCGAGGCGCATACCACGCCGGCGTACGGAATCGAACTCAGTCGCGTGCGTTCGGCCGCGGTGAGATCCGGAACGAGCGCCGGAACGATCGGCACCGGAGCGGTCACGACCGCCTGCGCGAACGACTCGTGCGTGCCGCCGATGGCCAGGTCGACCCCGCCGCCCGCGCGCGGGCCGATCTTTCCGATCTTAGTGCTGCAGCGAATCTCGATGCCCGCGTGCTCGAGCTTGGTGCGCAACACCGCGAAGATCCGGGCGTAACCGCCGGGAACGTAGCCAAACCGCTCGGCACCCTTGGAATTCGTGCGCGCGCCGAACAGCCGCCGAATCGTGACGGCGATGAATGAAGCCGCGACGTTGGGCGCGTTCGCCCCCAGCTTCGCCCGCAGGAGCGGCTCCCAAATCTGAGAGTACACGCGCCGTCCGCACAGCCGCGTCAGCCATTTCGCCGCGGTGATGCGGCGCAAGGAGTCGAGGTTGGCGCGCGATGCGTACACGATCGCCGCTCCGAGCCTCAGCTTCTCATGCAGACGCAGCGGCGGAAAGGCGAAGAAATCTTTTGCACTGGTAAATTCGTGCAGCTTCCCGCCGGTGAAGAACCCGGTGCGCACCGACGACCACTTGATCTCGTGCTCGAGATCGAGTTCGCCTAAGAGCGCGCGCGTGAAGCTGTCGGATTCGCAGATGACGTGGTAGTGCCGGTCCCAGGTCAGGGGTCCGAGCTGCCACGGGGCGGCGAGTCCGCCGAGGTCGGGTGCCGCCTCAAAGAGGGTGACGCGCCGGCCGGCTGCGGCGAGGCGTAATGCCACGACGCAGCCGACAACGCCGCCACCAACCACCGCGACTCGTTCACCCCCCGAGTCAGCGGTGTTGTCGGCTAAAACGCTCTGAGTCACGCCGTTTCCGCAACCGCGTTGTCGGCGACGATGTAGGCGCGCTCGCAGCGGGAACACACCAGGCGTCCCGTGTAGCGTTTGAGACCGTGCGTCCGGTGCAGGAGCTGCCCGCAGCGGCACACGTATCCGATGGTCTGGGCCGGTTGGCCAATCACGAGGTGGAAATCCGGGACGCTGCGCGTCACGATGGACCCCATGCCCACCATCGCGAAGCGCCCGATGATGATGCCGCTCCCGATGGTGCAGTTCGCCCCGATCGTCGAGCCTTCGCGCACGAGCGTTGCGAGCGTCATTTCATCGGGATCCGACGGCAAGAGTTCGGTGAGATCCGGGGTGCAAGCCCGGGGGAAACGGTCGTTGGTAAAGACGGTGTGGGCCGAGATCATCACGCCGGTCTCGATCGCGACTTCCGCGCAGATGTAGACGTTGGCGTTGATCTTGCAGCGATCGGCGATCTTCACATCATAGGCGACATACGTTTTTTCGCCGATGATGCATTGCTCGCCGATCTGGGCGCCGTGCCGAATGTGCACGCCGTCCCAGACGCTGGTACCCGCGCCGATCGTAACCCGATCTTCGACGATCGCTGTCGGATGGATGCGGACATCGACTCGCTCGTCGGAACGAATGAGTGTCACCCCACAACCCGCAGTGACGGCGGATTCATCGTCACGCCACCCACCGCGAGCCAACGATCGGCTTTCATCGATGCGTACGCGGTGTCGATGACGTCGACGGAAGCCACGGCTTCGTCGAGCGACGTCGTCGTCGGACGTTCGCCGCGAATGGCCGCTGCGAAATCAGCGACTTGTCCGGCGAATGCCGCGTGCTTGTCGTAGCCCACGCCGAAGGGCGTGTATTCCGATGCGCCGTCGAACCGGCGGCGCGAACCCTTCCAACCGATGTCGATGCCGCCGCGGCTGCCCAGGATCGAGATGAACCACGGGCCGGCGCTCTGTTCGCTCCACGACAGCTCGATGCGGCCGAAGACGCCGCCGACGCTGAGGAGTTCGATTCGCGCGGTGTCTTCCACCGACGGATACTTGCGCGCGCTGGACGATTCGACGGCGCGAACGCTTTCGATCGGTCCGATGATGTAGCGCATGATGTCCACGGAGTGCGTGCCGTTGTCGATGATGACGCCGCCGCCGCTGTTCTCGGGATTGAGGTTCCAGCGTCCGGTCATGTCGACCGGCGAGGCAAAGGTGTTCTGCACCCGATAGAGCGTGCCGATCTTGCCGGCCGCGATCGCGTCGCGCGCGATCGTGAGGTCGTTGACGAAGCGGAACTTCGTCGCCATGGTCAGCACTTTGCCGCAGCGTTTGGCCGCGTCGGCCATCGCCCGCGCGTTTTCGCGGCCGATCGCAAACGGCTTTTCGCACAGGACGTGAACGCCGGCCTCGAGCAGGGCGGTCGCGACCGCGCGATGCGTGTTGGGCGGCGTGCTCACGATTGCGGCATCGACCGAACCGTCGGTCAATGCGTCGAGACTCGTGGCCGAGCGGGCGCCGAACTTTGCAGCCAGCGCGGTTGCGCGCGCGGCATCGACGTCGACGACGGCGACCAGATTGAAATGCGGCGAAGCCGCGAGAGCGTCGGCGTGGGCGTTTGCGATCGCGCCCGCGCCGACGATGGCGACCCGAATCATGCCATCAGCTCCTTGACCGCCTGACGCAGGCACCGCTCGATGTGAGCGAGGTGGCCGTCGTCGTAACGATCGTTCCAGGGCAGCACTAGGCAGTTCGCGAGTCCATCGACGGTGCCGGGGAATTTGTCCAGCGAGTAGTCGACGGCTTCGGGCCGCGCGAGGGTGAAGGGCCACTGGCTCGTGCCGAACGTCTTGTGGTCGCGGATCACTTCGCAAGCGAAGGCCGGTTTGACGATGTAGCGCGGCGCGGTCATGATCTTGTGGAGGCCGAGCTTTTGTCCCAGTGCGACCGGGCCGCCCTTGATCACGTTCGAGTCGATGTGCAGCGTGTATTTCCAATACGCGCACTCGGCATTGGCGGCGACTTTGGGCGCCGAGATGCCGGGAATGTCGGCGATCATCTTGTCGAACTGCGCGGCCAGATTCTGGCGCCGGCGCACGACCGACGGAAGTTTCTGCAGCTGCGCGAGCGCAACGGCACCCTGCAGCTCGCTCACGCGGTAGTTGAGCGCGAGGAAGTAGTGGTCGGGTTTGGGATCGCCGTAGCCCCAGCCCTTATTGATGTAGAGATACATCTTGCGGTCGAGCGCGGGATCGTTGGTGACGACGACGCCGCCCTCACCGGTCGTGATGTGCTTGCCTTGCTGCAGGCTGAAGCAGCCGATCGCACCGATCGTGCCGGCGGTCTTGCCGTCGTACGTCGCGAGCATCGCCTGGGCGGTGTCCTCGATGACCGGGATGCCGGCCTTGTTGGCGACTTCCATGATTTCGCCCATCGGCGCAGGATTGCCGAACAAATGGGTGACGATGATGGCTTTGGTCTTGGGCGAGATCTTGGCGGCGATCGTTGCGCCGGTGACGTTGAGCGAAACCGGGTCGACGTCGGCGAAGACGGGGATCGCGCCCTGATAAATGATGGGAGTGAGCGCGCCCATGTCGGTGATCGAGGTCGTGATGATCTCGTCGCCGGGCTCGGGATCGATCGCGGCGATGGCGATGTGGATGGCGGCGCTGCCCGAGGCGCAAGCGCGGGCGTGTTTGACACCGAAGAGCTCGGCGAATTCCTTCTCGAACGTCTTGGTGAAGTAACCCTTGGTCGATGTCAGGACGCCACTATCGAGCGCCTGGCGCAAATAATCAAGTTCAACTTGATCGAATGTACGGCCGGTCGCGTCCTGATCTGAGGGAAGCGCGAAAATTTCCGGCAATGGCTGAATCATCCGTTCCAATCCTTCTGGCGGGTGGTACTCGAAGCATACCCCGGGGTCGAAGTGCTCATAGGAAGCATCGGGGTCGGGGAAAATGGGACTTTCGGAAGTGGTACGTGGCGTAGGGAAGCAAGCACGGCGCCCGTCCGGCGCGCTAACGACCGGGCCGACAGCCGCGATTCAGCTCGGCGGATTTCCGGCCAAGCGAGCCGGGCGGGGACTTCGACGACGCGTTCGCCGCGCGAAAGCGCGGCCAGGATCAACGCGCAGTTGATCTCGCCGGTGAGCGCGCGGGGATCGACCCGCGCGAGAAAGTTGCGGCTGTAAGCCCGGACCATCCCGGTGTAGGTAGCCACGTGCGACCGCGTGATGCCGCGGAAAAACTTGTTGGCCGCCACGCTGAGCGCCAGGCGCGTCGGCGGAACGTTGTAGACGGTCCCGTCCAGATGGTAGGGCGACGCCACCGCGATCGCCGCGTACTGGGTCCGCAGCGCGTCGGCCAGCACGTCGACGTGCTCGGGTCCGTAGCTCAAGTCGGCGTCGAGCACGATGATCGCGTCGCCCGTGGCCGCGTAGAGGCCGGTGAGCAGCGCGGCGCTGGCACCCTGATTGTGTTCGTGCACCAAGACCTTGACGTTGGGATAGCGGCCTGCTGCATCGAACAAGCGCGCGCTCGTTTCGTCGGTGCTGCCGTCGTCGACGAAGATCAACTCCGCGTCCTCCCGATACAGCGCGGAGACGGTAGATTCGACCATGTCGCCTTCATTGAAGAAGGGCACGACGATGGATAGCTTTGACGTCGAGCTCATAAGGTGTGGTTACCCGCACAGTTCGGAAAAACTGAGGACCGAAGGTCCCGTTTCTGAGTACTTGTTGACGTAGCCCCCGTCCCGCTGCTCGTTCTCGGCAAAATGGGACGTCGTCGAACGGGTTCGCGTTGACGCGGAAGGTCGGCCTTGCTATAATCCGGGGGTTCCGGCCCACCGACGGTGAGGCCATCTTTGTGTGCGTCAAGGGGACGAAAGTGCCAACGATCAGCCAATTGGTTCGTAAGGGCCGCGAAAAGCAGCAAAAAAAGGTCAAGACGCCGGCGTTCCGCGTCGTTCAGACGGGGCCGAAGCCGGGTCATCCCGACCTCCCGCTGCGTTCGTTCGAGGTCGCCGGCAACCCCCAGCGGCGCGGCGTGTGCACGCAAGTCAAAACGATTACTCCCAAGAAGCCGAATTCGGCGTTGCGGAAAGTCGCGCGCGTTCGCCTCACCAATGGTGAGGAGGTCACGGCGTACATCCCCGGTATCGGCCACAATCTGCAGGAGCATTCCGTTGTCCTCATCCGCGGCGGTCGCGTGAAAGATCTCCCGGGCGTACGCTATCATATCATCCGGGGAACGCTCGACACCTCCGGCGCCGCGAACCGCAAGCAAGGCCGCTCGAAATACGGCGCTAAGCGCAGTGCGAAGAAATAAGGTTTAGGAAAAATATATGCCGCGTAAAGGTCCGGTCGCGAAGCGTCCGATTCTGCCCGATCCGAAGTTTAACTCCAAAGTGCTCGCGCGCTTCATCAATAAGGTGATGCTGGCCGGCAAGAAATCGACCGCCGAGAAGATCACCTACGATGCCCTAGCGCTCGTCGAGCAAAAGATGGGGCGCGATCCCATGGACATCTTCACGCAGGCGCTTGGCAACGCCATGCCCCTCGTCGAGGTCCGGCCGCGCCGCGTCGGCGGCGCCACCTACCAGGTCCCGATGGAAGTGCGGCCCGACCGCCGGCAAGCGATGGCGATGCGCTGGCTGATCGGCTTTGCCCGCAAGCGTCCCGGCCGGTCGATGGAAGAGAAGCTGGCCGCCGAGCTCATGGATGCCGCCAACAACCTCGGCATGTCGATCAAGAAGCGCGAAGACACGCACAAGATGGCTGAGGCAAACAAAGCGTTCGCCCATTACCGCTGGTAACTTTTCATGGCAACCTCCGTACGCGAATTCCCCCTCGAACACACCCGGAATATCGGCATTGCCGCGCATATCGACGCCGGCAAGACGACGGCCACCGAGCGCATCCTGTTCTACACCGGTCGCACGCACAAGATCGGCGAAGTTCACGACGGCGCGGCGACCATGGACTGGATGGTGCAAGAGCAGGAGCGCGGCATCACGATCACGTCCGCGGCCACGGCCTGCACCTGGCGGGACACGCGGATCAACATTATTGATACGCCTGGCCACGTGGACTTCACGGTCGAGGTCGAGCGCTCGCTGCGGGTGCTCGACGGGCTCGTGGCGCTCTTCGATTCCGTCGCTGCCGTGCAGCCCCAGTCCGAAACCGTCTGGCGCCAAGCGAACAAATACAAAGTCCCGCGGATCATCTTCGTCAACAAGATGGACCGCATGGGGGCCGACTTTTTCAATTGCGTCACCAAGATCCGGGAGCGCTTGGGCGCCAAGGCCGTCCCCATCCAAGTGCCGATCGGCGCGGAGGCCGACTTCCTGGGCGTGGTCGATCTCTTCACGATGAAGCAGATCGTCTACACCGACGATCTCGGGTCGGTCATGGCCACGGATCACGACGTGGAAGGCGACTTGAAGGTCGTCGCGGCCAAGTGGCGTCAGGAACTCATCGAGGCCATCGCCGAACAGGACGATGAACTGCTGGAGCTGTTTTTTGACGGCAAAGAGATTCCGGTCGCGCGGCTCAAAGCGGCGCTGCGCAAAGCCACGATTGCCGGCGACGTGCTGCCGATGCTCTGCGGCTCGGCTTTCAAGAACAAAGGCGTTCAGCCGCTGCTCGACGCCGTCGTCGACTTTTTGCCCTCGCCGCTCGATGCCAAAGCGATCGTCGGCACCGATCCCAAAGACGAGACCAAGAAGATCACGCGCCTGCCGGACGACAAAGAGCCGTTCGCGGCGTTGGCGTTCAAGATCGCAACCGATCCGTACGGCAACCTCACGTATTTCCGGGTCTATTCGGGCGTGCTCGAAAAGGGCTCGTACGTCTACAATGCGCGCAGCGGACGCAAGGAGCGCATCGGGCGCATCCTGCGCATGCACGCCAACCATCGCGAAGACATCGACGCGATCGGCGCCGGCGACATTGCGGCGGCGGTCGGCTTGGGCGACACGCGCACCGGCGACACGCTGTGCGACGAGAAGCACGTTATTATCCTCGAGAACATCGTGTTTCCCGAGCCGGTGATCTCGCAGGCGATCGAGCCCAAGACCAAAGGCGATCAGGATAAATTGGGCACGGCGCTGTCGCGTCTGGCGCAAGAAGATCCGACGTTCCGCATGCGCACCGATGAGGAAACGCAGCAGACGATTATCGCCGGTATGGGCGAGCTGCATCTCGAGATTATTTTGGATCGCCTAAAACGCGAGTTCAAAGTCGAGGCCAACGTCGGTAAGCCGCAGGTTGCTTACAAAGAAGCGATCACGAAAAGCGTTGAAAAACAAGGCAAATTCGTGCGGCAGTCGGGCGGTAAGGGTCAATACGGCGACGTCGTCATTCGGCTCGAGCCCGGTGAACCGGGCACGGGATACGTGTTCGAGTCGAAGATCGTCGGCGGCGCGATTCCCAAAGAGTTCGTCAAGCCGGTCGGCGAAGGCATTCGCGAGGCGTCGCAAAGCGGCGTGCTCGCCGGCTATCCCGTCCTGGACTTCAAGGCGACACTGCTCGACGGAAGTTATCATGACGTCGACTCGTCCGAAATGGCGTTCAAGATTGCCGGATCGATGGCATTCAAAGAAGCGAACCGTTCGGCCGGACCGATCATCAAAGAACCGATCATGGCCGTCGAAGTGACGACACCGAAGGATTACATCGGTGAAATCATCGGCGACCTCAACAGCCGGCGCGGGATGATCCAGGGCACCGAAGATGCTCCGGGTCAAGCGCAGGTGATCAAGGCCAACGTGCCGCTTTCCGAAATGTTCGGCTACGCAACGGATATGCGCTCGAAGACGCAAGGTCGCGCAACCTACACGATGGAGTTCTCGCACTACGAGAAAGCTCCGAAGTCGGTTGAAGAAGAAATCATCGCGAAGGCCTCCGGCAAGAAGCCGGCGGCCTAAGCAAATAACCAGAACCTAGTCACCTTGGTGCGGTGATCAGCACGGCACCGAACCAATCGTACCAATCGGTGAATGTAAGGAAGTAAACGAACAACAATCATGGCCAAAGCGAAATTCGACCGTAGCAAGCCCCACGTGAACATCGGCACGACCGGTCACGTTGACCATGGCAAGACGACGCTCACCGCGGCGATCATCAACTGTCTCTCGACGGAAAATTCCAACATCATCAAGCGAAACGTCGACGATATCGATAATGCACCCGAGGAAAAAGAGCGCGGCATTACGATCGCAATTTCGCACCAGGAGTACGAGACAGCCAAGCGCCACTACGCGCACGTCGATTGCCCCGGGCACGCCGACTACATCAAGAACATGATCACCGGCGCCGCGCAGATGGACGGTGCCGTCCTCGTCGTTTCGGCGACCGACGGTCCGATGCCGCAAACGCGCGAGCACATTCTGCTCATGAAGCAGGTCGGCGTTCCGTATATCGTCGTGTTCTTGAATAAAGTCGACCTCGTCGACGATGAGGAATTGCTCGAACTCGTCGAGATGGAAGTGCGCGAGCTGCTCTCGAGCTACGAGTATCCCGGCGACGACATTCCGATCATCCGCGGTTCGGCGACCAAGGCGCTCGCGTCGTCGGGCAAGCGTGACGATCCCGCGGCCAAGCCGGTGTTCGAATTGATGGACGCCGTCGACTCGTACATCCCGACGCCGGAGCGCGCGGTCGACAAACCGTTCCTGATGCCGGTCGAAGACGTCTTCACGATCACCGGCCGCGGCACGGTCGGCACCGGTCGCATCGAGCGCGGCCAGATCAAAGTCGGCGAAGAAGTCGAGATCGTCGGTCTGCAGGACAAGGCGCGCAAGTCGACCGTCACCGGGATCGAGATGTTCCGCAAGCTGCTCGATCAGGGCATCGCGGGCGACAACGTCGGCGTGCTCCTGCGCGGCATCGAGCGCAACGACATCGAGCGCGGCCAGGTGCTGGCCAAGCCCGGTTCGATCAAGCCGCACAAGAAGTTCAAAGCCGAAGTCTACGTCCTCTCCAAAGAAGAGGGCGGACGGCACACGCCGTTCTTCGGCAACTATCGGCCGCAGTTCTACTTCCGCACCACCGACGTCACCGGGACGATCGCGCTGCCCGAAGGCGTCGAGATGGTCATGCCGGGCGACAACGTTCAGATGAACGTCGAGCTCATCACGCCGATCGCGTGCGAAGAGGGTCTTCGCTTCGCGATTCGCGAGGGCGGCCGCACCGTCGGCGCCGGCGTCGTCACTGCCGTTTCCGAATAAGACCGAATCATCGGCTGAACGTCTGAACGTTCGGCCGATTCGCGCCCGTATGCTTTCAGACTCACCGCGTTGCAAGAGATAGGATAGTTCTCATCATGGCCAAGCAGAAGATTCGGATCCGCCTGAAAGCATACGATCATCGCGTGCTCGATCAGTCCGCCGAGCGCATCGTCGACACCGCCAAGCGCACCGGCGCGTTCGTCAGCGGCCCGGTTCCGCTTCCCACCGAAATCAACCGCGTCTGCGTGCTGCGCTCGCCGCATGTCGACAAAAAGAGCCGCGAACATTTCGAGATGCGCACCCACAAACGCCTCATCGACATCCTCCAGGCCTCGCCGAAGACGATGGACGCGCTCATGCACTTGGACTTGCCCGCCGGCGTCGACATCGAACTCAAAGCGTAGAGGGCCTGCTTTCCGCCGGCTCTTCGTTGAGCGGCGGCTCATTTGCTAAAGCAAACTTCGCCACCGCTCGCCTCGATCCGACGAAAAGCAGACCCTCTACGTCTTCCTTCCGAGTTTGTGGCCGGCTCGTCGTTGCGGGCCGGCTCATTTGCTCGCGCAAACTTCGCCGGCCCGCGCGGCGACGAAAGCAGCCCCTTCGGTTTTTCTTCCACGGTTGGGCGCTGAGCGCTATTTTGCCCGGCCTTTTTTGGGGCTATTTTTGACGGTTCGGTGGGAGCCTGGAGGTAGGGCGATTTGGCGCTGGAAAACCGGCAGATGACGAGCGAGGTGCCGTTCTATCTGCAAGTCGCCGATCAGCTCGAAGAGCAAATCGCGACCCTTGCGGCGGGCGAGCCGATGCCCTCCGAACACGAGCTGGCGCGCGATCACGAGATCAACCGGCTCACGGCACGCGCCGCGCTCGAAGAACTTGCGCGCCGTTATCTCGTCCGTCGCCAGCAGGGCCGGCGCACGGTCGTTGCGCGGCGCATCGAATACCGCCTCGACGACAAAGGCGTTCCCGGCTGGACGAAGACCGTCGCCAAGTCCGGGGCGGTGCCGCGCACGGAGGTCGAGGTCTTGCGCTTGCGCCAGCCGCCGGCCGAGATTCGCCACACGCTCAAACTTCCCAAGAAGACGGCGGCGCTGTATCTGGGGCGGCGGCGGTTCATCGACGACGAACTCGCCGCGTATTCCGCCTCCTGGCTCAATCCGGCCTTCGTTCCGGATTTCGAGCAGCGCTTGGGCACCGCCGGGACGCTCAACGCGGCCCTGCGGCGCTGCAACCTCAAGCCCAAACGCGGGCTGCTGCGCTGCCAGTTGACCGTCGCACCGCCCGACCTCGCCCAGCGCTTCGACTCGCACGACCGGCCGCTGGTCTTCGACCTCACCACGCACCTGCTGTCGGGCAAGCGCCATTTCGGCGTGACCACTACCTGGCTGCGCGCCGACATGTTCAACGTCGTGTTCGAGATGCGCAACGCGAGCGGAGCCTAAGCCATGACGACGACACCGCAAACCCGTCCCGCGCCGGCGTTCCGCTGGGACGATCCGCTCGCCCTCGACGATCAGCTCAGCGGCGAAGAACGGCTCATCCGCGATGCCGCGCGCGACTACGCGACGGCGCGTTTGATGCCGCGCATCCTCGAAGCCAATCGCAGCGAGACCTTCGATCGCGCGATCTACACCGAGATGGGCGCGCTGGGTTTTCTCGGTTCGACAATCTCGGGGTACGGCTGCGCGGGCGTCAATGACGTTGCCTACGGACTCATCGCGCGCGAGATCGAGCGCGTCGATTCCGGTTATCGCTCGGCGCTCTCGGTGCAGTCGTCGCTGGTCATGCATCCGATCGACGCGTACGGAACGCCCGAACAGCGCGAGCGGTATCTGCCGGCACTCGCGAAGGGCGAGATCATCGGCTGTTTCGGCCTCACCGAGCCCGACGCCGGCTCCGATCCGGGCGCGATGACGACGCGCGCGCACAAAGTTACCGGCGGCTATCGGCTCAGCGGCGCGAAGAATTGGATCACGAACTCGCCGATCGCGGACGTCTTCATCGTGTGGGCCAAAGACGACGACGCGCAGATTCGCGGGTTCGTTCTCGAGCAGGGCATGCCCGGTCTGACGGCGCCGAAAATCGAGGGCAAGTTCAGCTTGCGCGCGTCGAGCACCGGGATGATCAGCATGGACGACGTGTTCGTCGCCGACGACGGTCTGCTGCCCGGTGCGCGGGGCCTCGCCGGTCCGTTCGGCTGCTTGAACAAAGCGCGTTACGGCATCGCTTGGGGGGCGCTGGGCGCAGCGGAGTTCTGCTGGCACGCGGCGCGCTCGTACACTCTCGAACGCCGGCAGTTCGGCCGGCCGCTGGCGGCGACGCAGCTCGTGCAGATCAAGCTCGCCGACATGCAAACCGAAATCGCGCTCGGGCTGCAAGCCGTGTTGCGGCTGGGCCGCTTACTGGGCGAAGGAAAGGCGACCGCCGAGATGATCTCACTGCTCAAACGCAATTCCTGCGGCAAGGCGCTGGCGATTGCCCGGGTCGCGCGCGACATGCACGGCGGCAACGGCATCTCCGACGAGTATCACGTCATCCGTCACGTGATGAACCTTGAAGCCGTCAACACGTACGAAGGCACCCACGACATCCACGGCTTGATCCTCGGCCGCGCCCAAACCGGATTGCAAGCCTTTAGCTGACGAGTGCTCTCGGCTTCGCTCGGATGGGCGCCCTCGGCTTCGCTCGGATGGGCGCCCTCGGCTTCGCTCGGATGGGCGCCCTCGGCTTCGCTCGGTACGCCCACGCCCACGCCCACGCCTACGCCCACGCCGGCCGAGGCGAAGCCGCAAACGCCACGGCGGCTCAGCGCGAAACGCCGAACCCCACGGCGACTCAGCGCGAAACGCCGAACGCCGCGGACTCGGGCGAAGCCCGAGTCCTGCTGTTAGGTCTGCGCTCGCTTTGCGCTCGCTGCCGCGCTCGCCGAGTGGCGCTCCAATAACAGGGCGATCGCACAGGAGCCCAGACGCGCGAGCGTGTTGTCCGAACGGCTATTGAGGACGATCGGAACGCGGGCGCCGACGACCACGCCCGAAATGTGCGCGTCCGCGAGATATTCGAGTTGCTTGGCCAGCATGTTTCCGGACTCGAAATCGGGCACGACGAAGATATCGGCGCGCCCGGCAACCTCGGACACGATGCCTTTGATCTTGGCCGATTCGGCCGAAACGGCGCTGTCGAAATCCAACGGACCGTCGATGATGCCGCCTTCGATCTGACCGCGGTCGGCCATCTTGCACAGGGCCGCGGCGTCGAGGGTCGACTTGATCCGCTCGTTCACGGTCTCGATGGCCGAAAGGATGGCGACCCGCGGTTCGGTGTTGCCCAAAGCGCGAGCCAACTCGATTGCGTTGGCAATGATGTCGCGCTTGTCGCTCAGCGAGGGATAGATGTTGACGGCGGCATCGGTGATGAAGAGCGGGCGCGGATAGTCGGGCGCGTCGACGACGAAAACATGGCTCATGCGCCGCGCGGTACGCAAGCCGCGCTCATCATCGACGACCGCGTGCATGAACTCTTGCGTGTGCAGCGCGCCTTTCATGAGCGCACCCACTTTGCCGCTGCGCGCCATCGTGACGGCGTGCGCGGCTGCCGCGTTGCTATGTTTGGTCGCCACGATTTCATACGGGGTGAGGTCGAGCTGCGCGAGTTCCGCCGCGGCGCGAATGCGCCGTTCGGGGCCGACGAGAATCGGCACGATGAGACCGGCGCGTGCGGCTTCGATCGCGCCCAGCAGCGACGGCGTATCGACCGGATGGACGACCGCGGTTCGAATCGGCGGCAGCCCATGCGCGCGCCCGATCAGCTCTTCGAAGTAGCGGTCCTTTCCGCGCATGTAGATTTCGGGCATGACGATGCGCGGCCGCGAGATTTTCTCGGTTGGCGCGATCACTTCGGCCGTCCCGGTGATGACGTCCTGACCCAGCTGATTCACGGCGCGGCAATCGAAAACGACCCGATGGTTCTGCTCGGTCTTGCTGACCACGCGCACGCTGACGGTAATCGTGTCGCCGACGCCGATCGGCCGGCGGAAGTGCAGCGACTGCTCGACGTAGATCGCACCCGGGCCCGGCAGCTGCGTTCCCATGACGGTCGAGAACAGCGAACCGCCCCACATCCCGTGGGCCACGATCTTGTGGAACATGTCGCTCTTGGCGAACGCTTCGTCGACGTGCGCCGGATTGACGTCGCCGGACATCACCGCAAAGAGCTCGATGTCCTCGTAGGTGAGTGTCCGCACCAAGCTCGCGGAATCGCCCGGCTGCAGTTCATCGAAGGTGCGGTTCTCGATCCGGTCCAGCGGATGCGTGAGCGGGTTGACGGGTGTTCCGGCGCTCATCGATCGAACACGTACGTGCCGGGAGCGTCGCCGAGCACGGCATAGCCCGCGGCCGGCGCGCCGAACGCCGGCGGCGGCACGCGCGTGCCCGAGCGGCGTTCGAGCCAATCGGTCCACGCCGGCCACCACGAACCGTCGTGCAGCGGCGCCGTCGCCTGCCAGCGCTCGGCGTCGAGCGCGTTCGTCGCGGCAGCGTGAACGGCCAGCTGGTAGTGCCGGTGCGGCGTGCCCGGCGGATTGACGACGCCCACGTTGTGCCCGCCGTTGGAGAGCACGAAGGTGACTTCGGTCTCGGTGAGTTCTTGAATCTTGTACACCGACTTCCACGGCGCGACGTGATCGGTCACCGTGCTGACCGCGAAGATCGGCAAACGGATGTCGCGCAGCGAAATCGGCCGGCCGCCGACGACGAACCGTCCCGCGGCCAGATCGTTGTTGAGGAACAGCGTGCGCAGATATTCTGAATGCATGCGGGCCGGCATGCGCGTGCTGTCAGCGTTCCACGCCATGAGGTCGAACATCGGCGCGCGTTTCCCGAGCAGATATTCCTGCACCATCGCGGACCAGATGAGGTCGTTGGAGCGCAGGAGTTGGAACGCGGCGAGCATTTGACGGCCTTCGAGATAGCCGCGCTCGGCCATCATGTCCTCGAGGAATTGCACTTGCGCGTCGTCGATGAAGAGCATGATTTCGCCGGCTTGGGTGGTGTCCGTCTGCGCGGCGAACAGCGTCAAGCTGGCGATCCTGTTGTCGCCGTCGCGCGCCATCGCTGCGGCGGCGATCGCGAGCAGCGTTCCGCCCAAACAGTATCCGACGGCGTGCACCGGCTGCTGCGGCACGATCGCCGTTACCGCGTCCAGCGCCGCCATGAATCCCAACTGCCGATAGTCGTCGAAGCCCAAATCGCGATCGTCCGCGGTCGGGTTCTTCCACGAGATGACGAACACGGTGTGGCCCGCCGCGACCAGATAGCGGACCAGTGAATTCTCCGGCGAGAGATCGAGAATATAGTATTTCATGATCCACGCCGACATGATGAGGATCGGCTGGGCATACACGTCGGGCGTCGTCGGAGTGTACTGGATGACCTCGATGAGCCGGTTGCGGAAGATCACGCTGCCCGGCGTGGCCGCGACGTTTTTGCCGACGACGAACGCCTCGGTGCCGACCGGCGGCGCACCGGCGGTCGTGCGCTGCACGTCTTGGACGGCGTTGCATGCGCCGCGCACGAAGTTCGCGCCGCCCTCGCGCGCGGCCTGATCGAGCACCACCGGATTGGTCGCAGCGAAATTCGTCGGCGCGATGCTGTCGAGCAGCTGGCGGGTGATGAACGACACGACATCTTCGTGGTGGCGCGCCACGCCCGGGATACCTGTCGTCGCCTGCTTCCACCACGCTTGGGTCAACACAAAACTCTGGCGATACAGGTTGAACGGCCAACTTTGCCAGGCGGGATCGGCGAACCGCTTGTCTTCCGCACCAGCGGGTACGGCCGCTGCGGGCTGCGCGCCCAGCGCCCAGAGCGCTTGCCAGTTGCGCATCCCCTCAATGAAGAGTTCGAGCTGCTTATCCGGCGAGAGCATGAGATGCTGCAGCCAGTCGGTGTAGGCGAGGTTGAGCGCGACGGGCGAGATCCCGCCCGTCAGCTGGGCGAGCGCGGCGTTCACTGACCGGTCGAGGCCGGCCCCGTTCAGCTTGGAGGCGCTTTCGTTTGCGGGCATGCGAAGGTTGCGTTCGATCATGACAGACCTAAGTGTAATTCCGCAGCTCGGCGGCCGCGTGAAGATCCAGCGAAGCCAGAATGAAGCGTCGCCACGGCGGCTTGCGCGCCGCGCAAACGTCACGGGTTCGCCGTTCGGCGAACCGTGCATGCAAGGGCCACGCCGCCGTTGCCGACGAAACGCGCGGCATGCCGATCCCAATCGATGTTGCCTACTCGCGCGCGTTCGGAGGTACCGCTCGACGGATTTACCAGCTGCTCGCGGAGATGGGAACGTCGGGTGATGCGATCTGGCCGTTCGCCGCGCAACCCTTCATGCGCACGTCGGGACCGCTCACGGCGGGAACGACGGAAGAATGGCATCTCGGGATGCATTCGATTCTCGCCGAGGCGGTGCCCGAAGATCGCATCGTCTGGCGCATCGACAACGAAGGTGTCGACGGCACGCACGGATTCTTTCTCACCCACGAAGGCAAGAAGATCGTCTTGACCCACCACACGGTCGCGCAATTATCCGATCCCGAAGGCCGGATGTTTTGGAAGCGCATACAAGACGCGCACGAACGCGCCATCGACGGGCTGTTCGACAAACTCGCGCGCGTTCTCAAGCGCTGAGCCCCACGGCGGTCGCTGGCGAGTGACGAGTTCAGGCGACGTCATGGCCGGCGAAATTGCGCTGGGTCTCGACCCGGTCATCGTCTCGGTGGTCGATGCGGTGCCGCTAGTGCTGACCGTCGCCGACGGTGAACGCCCGCGGCTGCCCGCGGGTTCGTTCGATCCCGGGCGCGACCGCACGCTCGAACTCGCGGCGCGCCGCTCGATCGACGAACAAGTCGAAGTTGAAGTCGGCTACCTCGAACAGCTCTATACCTTCGGCGACCGCTTTCGCGACCCGCGCGAAACCTCGGGCGGACCGCGCTTCGTCACCGTCGGCTATCTGGGCCTCATCGGCAGCCCGGTCCTGGGCGCGCCCGCCAATGTCGCTTGGATCGATTGGTACCGGTTCTTCCCCTGGGAAGACTGGCGGCGCGGACGGCCGGCGATCTTGGCGAAAAGCGTCGTCGACCGGGTGCGGGCCTGGATCGCCGAGGACAGCGCCGACGATACGCGCCGCATCCGCGGCAGCGCGGCCTTCGGCCTCGACGGGTCGCCCTGGAATGACGAAGCCGTCCTCGAGCGCTACGAGATCCTCTACGAGATCGGCGCGGTAGCCGAGGCGCCGGTGCACCACGACGTGCTCGGCGAACCGATGGCGCTCGACCACCGGCGCATCCTGGCCACGGCGATCGGCCGCGTGCGCGCCAAAATCAAGTACCGCCCGGTCGTCTTCGAACTCCTGCCCGAGTCGTTCACCCTCTGGCAGCTGCAGCGAACGGTCGAGGCTTTGGCCGGTACGCGGCTGCACAAGTCGAATTTCCGCCGCTTCGTCGAAGACGGCGGGCTGGTGGTCGGCACGGGCGAACGCCGCGCGACCTCTGGGCGCCCCGCGGAGACCTTTCGCTTCCGCAGCGAGGTGATGGCCGAACGGCCGCATCCCGGGATCGGGCTGCGCTAACCGGGGCCTATCGCGCCGGCCGGGGATCTCTCACTGCTGCGTGCCGAACGTTTGCGGCCCGCTCTTCGGGTTCGAAAAGCGTCTCGGCGTACGCGACGGCTTGGTCTTCGGTCATCGTCGCGCCCTCGCCGAGCAGCGTTGCCAACGTTTCTGCGCCGAGCGCTTCGCGCAGCGAGCCGACGAGCGACTCGTATTCTTTCTGATGGACCGGCTGACGCGGGACGTGTCCGGATGTCGCGAAAAAGTCATCGACGAAGCCGAGAAGCCGTGCGCCCCGCTTCCGCATTTCGAGCCGGTATTGCGGGTCGACCAGCGGCCGAGCCGCGGCGATCTCCGCAAAGTATTCAAGCGAAAAGGCGATTATCGCGTCCCGCTGTTGCTCGCGCGCGATTGCCAGGGATTCCCGCAACGTGACCTCGGCTTCGTCGTATCGGGCCAGCTTGACGAGAAAGTCGGCGACGGGGAGAAGCGCGTCGAGGGCAACGCGGGAATTGCAAGCGCGCAGAATTTCAAGGGCCTCGAGGCTGTAGCGCAGAGCCGCTTGCCAATCGCTGCGACGGTGCTCGAGCACCGATAAACGCAACAGCGAGTCGGCCACGCCGCGTTCCGCGTCCAGCGATCTGAATATCTCCAACGCCTCGTGAAAGGTCGCGTTGCCGCCAGTGAAGTCATCGGCGCGCAAGAGCTGCAGTCCGAGATCGAGCAAAATTCGTCCGACCAGTTTACGCCGGGTGCCGGACGCGCGTGCCGAATCCAACGCCGCGCGCAGCGTAGCTTCCGCCTGCACCGGCCGCTCGGTCTGCATCAGCGGAACTCCAGCCAAGTATTGCGACCACGCGAGTCCATCGCGGTCGCCGAGCTCCTCATAGCGCAGCCGTGCGTTTTCGGCCGGAACCAGAGCTTCACGCAACTGACAGAAACTCGTGGCGAGGTGCGCCTCGGTGAGGTAGAGCTTCGCGATCACGTGGGATGGAGTCTGGTCGGTCACCAGCCGGAGCGCGAGACTGACCCAACGCTGCCCCTCGGCGGTGGCAAACTCGTGCCAAACGTGCATCAGCAAACCGGCCAGGCGTTGACCGATGAGAATGTCGCCGCGCGCGACCAGCGCCCATTCCAAGGCGGCGCGCCAGTTCGGCAATTCCGCTTCCGCCCGCGGGTACCAGGTCGCGTCCGATTCGGTTTCCCACGCCCGCTCGAGGCGATCGGCCAGTTCGAGATACACCCGCGCATGCCGCCGCGCAAATGCATCATAGCTGCCGCGTTCAACGAGTTTTTCGCGGCCGTACTGCGCGAACGATTCCAAGAGTCCATAGCGCGGTTCAGCCGTCTGTAAGTCGACGATCGCCAACGATTTTTCGACGAGCGATGAGAGCACATGCAGGACCTCGAGATCTGCGGTGCCGTCGTCGGGATCGACCGGGTCGCCGTTTCGGGCGGCGTCGCTCGAAAGCGTTCCTTGAAAAACCGCAGTCGCCGCGGCCAGCGCGCATCCGCCCGAAAACACGGCCAACCCTTCAAAGAGCTGCTGCTCGGGCGACGTGAGCAGATCGTAGCTCCAATCGATGAGCGCGCGCATTGTTTGATGCCGCGGGAGCGCCGTGCGGTCGCCGTTGGTGAGCACACCGAAACGCTGGTCGAGCCTGGTCGAAAGCGACCGCACCGGCAGCACGCTAACGCGTGCGGCGGCAAGCTCGATGGCCAGCGGAATACCGTCCAAGCGCCGGCAGATCTCAGCGACGATCGGCGCGTTGCCGTCGTCGAGCGCGAAACCGCGATCGGCGGCTTGCGCGCGCTGCACGAACAGTTCGATTGCGGCGAATGCCGCCGCTCCCGCCGCGTTCAGCCGGGCGCTGTCGCCGGTCGCCGGTGTGCGCAGCGAGGGGAGCCGATAGGTCCGTTCGCCGGCGATCCGCAGCGGTTCGCGGCTCGTCGCGACGATTCGCACGCGCGGGCACGCGCGCAGCAACGCGTCGGCGAGGAGCGCTGCCGGCTCGATGACGTGCTCGCAGTTGTCGAGTATGAGCACGAGCGTTTTCTGTTTGAGATGCGCGACCAACGCGTCGAGCTGCGGACGGTCCGGCGATTCTTGCATTCCGAGGGCTCGACTGACCGCGCCGGCGACGAGCGATCCGTGCGTAACCGGCGCGAGTTCCACGAGGTACACGAGCGCGCCGGTGTCCGCACTCAGGAGGTCGCCGACCGCGAACGCGATCCGCGTCTTGCCGATGCCGCCGGCTCCCGTCACCGTCACGAGCCGGCTACTGCTCAACGTCCGGACAATGTCGGTAATCTCGGTTTGGCGGCCGACGAGCTCCGTACGGGGTAATGGCAGCGACCGTGCGGGACCCAGCGAGCCGGTCGCCGGAGCCGGCAATTCACCCCGCAGCTTGCGCGGTCGCTGTCGCGCCGCGACGGCTTCGAACGCAGCGCCGTCGTCCGGCGGCAACCGCAGCGCCTTGGCGAGCAGCGCCACCGTGTCGCGATACGGCGACCGGCGATCGCCGCGCTCGAGCGCGCTGATCCCGACCGTGCTCATCCCGGCCCGCTCGGCAAGCGCATCCTGCGATAGCCCGGCCGCCAATCGATGGCGGCGCAAGAGCGCCCCGAATTCCGAACCCGTTACGCGCTCTTTCTCCACGATCACACCCCGGCTACATGCGGCGGCGGTGCGAGCGCCGCAACGGTATGACTGAACTGTATGACCGTTTGTGTCATGGTCCTTCCGTTTGCGTCACGATTGGGTCACGGCGCCGCTCGACGCGAAAGCCGGCGCAACACGGCCGGCAAGACAGTCTTCTTGCGCTGCTCATTGAGGACGACTGATGTTTCAATTAAAGACCATGCTCGCGGCGAGCGCAACGATCGTATTCGCAACGTCCGCACCGGTTTTCGCTGGGGATTCGCTGACCCTGCGCGGCATGCTCGTCGCTGATATCGGACATGACGTCGATGCGATGTCCATCGGCAAGCGGACCGAAGCGAAGATCGTCCGCGGTCAGCCCATCGACCTGCCTTCGTTTGAAAAACTCGCCAACATCGGCGGTACGGCGCAAATCGAGATCGATCTAGACGACAACGGCCGGCTCACGAAAGCCACCGTGCTCGAATCGAGCGGCCGCGCACGACTCGATCGCAGCGCGCTCGACGCCGTGCGTGCATCGACATACCAGGCGGCGACTATCGACGGCCACGCTGTCGGCGGGCGTTACATCGTCCAAGTCGACTTGGATCCTTCGTTTGCGGGCGAGTAGCAACTTAGGCGAACCGCGGAACTGCGGCGCCGCACTCCCGGCGACGATTCAAAGCACGTAAACCCGGTCCGTGCCAGCGTAACACGTCGCGGCGCGTGCGAATGTCCGCAGCCTGTCGCGTTTCGGCTTGGCCCAAGCTGGGTGCCTGACAGGCGGCGCTGCTTCGCTGCGGAGGCGCGCAACATTCGATGAAAAAAGACCGAGGCGAGGTTCGTTCGGATCGAGGGGGATGATGGAGCGTAGCTGTCGATCGGCCGAATCCGCGCATCGGCCCGCGATTGCGCTCATCCCGGCAAACCGGGAACCTTCGCGGTTCTCTGGTGGGCGGTGTCGAGGCCTCGGACCGTGGAGCCGCGTCGCGCTCTACCTGGTCGTTGCGACGTGCGCGCTGGGGAGCGGTTGCGCGCCCGCCCGGCCGCTGGCGGCGTCGGTGCCGGCGCGCCATCCGTGGACCGGTCCCGGCAGGCTGCGCATCGCGACCAGCTATTCTATAGAGCACGTTGAATCCAATTTTAGGAAACACCGCTGCCGACGCTGCCTTCGGCCGGCTCTACAGCGACGTTCTCGTTAGCGAAGACGCAAGCGGTCGCCTCGTGCCCGATCTCGCGGCCGAGGTGCCGACGATCGGAAACGGTGGAATCAGCGCCGACGGTCTAACCATTCGCTACAAGCTGCGCACGAACGTAAAGTGGCAGGATGGGCAGCCGTTTACGAGCGCCGACGTAAAATTTACCTTCGACGCCGTGATGAACCCGGCCAACGACGTAAGCGGCCGGGTCGGTTTCGATGATGTCTCGCGTGTCGACGTTCCCGACGCGCGCACCATCGATTTCCATTTGCGGCACCGCTACGCGCCGTTCGTTACAACCGTTTTCGGCGACGGCTGCGGAGTTTTACCCGCGCACATTCTGGCACGAGAGAAAACGATCAACGACGTTTCTTTCAACGCGGCGCCGGTTGGCACGGGTCCGTTTCGCGTCGTTCGCTGGGAGCGGGGTAATCGGATCGAGCTCCGGCGCAACGACGAGTATTTTATGGGCAAACCGAAGCTCGAGAGCGTCACGATCGAGCTCGTGTCCAACGAAGACGCCCAGCCGCACGGCGAACGGCGAACTTGCGCTTCGTATTCACTCCGGAGAACGGGTCCATCGCGCCGGATGGACCGACTTGCGGCGAAGTGTGGCAAAAGCGCCGCTTTGACGCTTGTTCTGTCCGCCTAGTGTCGACGGTCCTCTTGTCAGGTCCCCAGGCTAACCGCTGCCGCCTTTTGCGCCCCCGGAGCACAGCCCCGGCAGCCGCGGCTCAGGCGGCGGGGCGTTGAACCGGGGCCCTGGCGGGGCGTTGAACCAGGGCCCTTAAGAACGGAGTTTTGGCGCCAGCCTAGCTCCCCAATGTGAGTCTAGCGGCTGCCGCCGGCGGCGTTGGCGAGGCTTTCGAGCGTGCAATAGAAAACATTTGCAACTCATTATGCTCAAACGTAGTATAAGGGCATAGCTACGTCCGGCTCGAGCGCCTGAAAGTACGACCATGGATCTGCTTCCCTTCACCCCGGCAGTCGCCGAGCGCACCCGGCCCATCTACGATCGCATGGCGCGCGTGATGCCGGCCGCCGAATGGCCGCTCCACGCGCCGCTCGTCGACGCGATCAACCGGCTCAAGCGGGAAAAGAACGCGATCATTCTCGCCCACAACTATCAGGTGCCCGAAATCTTCTGGGGGGTGGCCGATATCGTCGGCGACTCGCTGCAGCTTGCGCGCGAAGCGCAGCGGGCCGAGGCCGAAACGATCATGGTATGCGGCGTGCACTTCATGGGCGAAACGGCGAAAATTCTCAATCCGCACCGCCGGGTGATCGTGCCCGACAAACTTGCGGGCTGTTCGCTGGCCGAGTCGATCACGGGCGCCGACGTGCGGGCGCTGCGCCTTCGCTATCCAGGCGTGCCGATCGTTACGTACGTCAATACGAGCGCCGAGGTCAAGGCCGAATCCGACATCTGCTGCACGTCTTCGAACGCCGTGCGCGTCGTGGAATCGCTGGGCGTGCCGCGCGTGCTGATGATCCCCGATGAATATCTCGCGGCCTACGTCGCCGCCAACACCACGGTCGAGATCTTGTCGTGGAAAGGCCACTGCGAAGTGCACGAGCGCTTCCGGGCCGTCGACATCGAACGGCTGCGCGAAGACGACGGCGAGCTCATCGTGCTCGCGCATCCGGAGTGCCCGCCCGACGTCATCGAGGCGGCGGATTTCGCCGGTTCGACCTCCGGCATGATCGAGTACGTGCGCAACCATGCGGCCGAACGCGTCATGCTGCTCACCGAGTGTTCGATGAGCGATAACGTCGCGGCGGAATTCCCGAACGTCGAGTTCGTGCGGCCGTGCAATCTGTGCCCGCACATGCGGCGGAACACGCTGCCCAAGATCTTGCGCTCACTGCAGACCTTCGAAGACGAAATCCTCGTCGATGCCGCGGTCGCGGGCCGCGCGCGGTCGGCGCTGCAGCGGATGATCGATTTGCCGGTGCCGGTCGCCTGCTGATGCAAACCGACGTTTTGATCATCGGCGCCGGGTTGGCAGGCTTGGCCTGCGCGCTGGGTTGCGATGGACGCTCGGTCGTGCTGGCCAACGACAGCGAGCCGGCCACCGATGTCGCGTCGGCTTGGGCGCAAGGCGGTCTCGCCGCTGCGCTCGGCAGCGACGACACGCCCGCGCTGCACGCCGCCGACACGCTCGCCGCGGCCGGCGGCATCGCCGATGCGCGCACGGTCCACGAACTGAGCGCCGACGCACCCGCGGCGATTGCGTTGCTCGAACGCTTCGGCGTGCCGTTCGACCGGCGCGCAGACGGCGCGCTCGCGCTGGGTCTGGAAGCCGCCCACTCGCGGCGCCGCATCGTGCACGCTGCCGATCATACCGGAGCGTCGATCGTGCGCAGTTTGCTCGACGTCGTCGCGACCCGCCCGCAGATTGAACTCGCGACCGGGCTGCGTTCGATCGGGCTCGTCCAGGATGACGACGGCCGCATCCGCGGCGCGCTGTTCGTCGACCGCTGGGGCCGCGGCGTTCGCATCGACGCGCGGGCGGTCGTGCTGGCCAGCGGCGGGTACGGCGGCTTGTTCGCGAAGGCGACGACCCCGCCGGCGACGCTCGGCGCCGGGATCGCGATGGCCGGGCGCGCCGGCGCGACGCTCGCCGACCTCGAATTCGTCCAATTCCACCCGACGGCGCTGGTCTCGAACGACGATCCCAAAACGCTGATCAGCGAGGCCGTGCGCGGTGAAGGCGCGCTGCTCGTCGACGATCGCGGCGAACGTTTCGGCGACGAATTGGCCGCGCGCGATATCGTCGCGCGTGCGATTTTCGCGCTCGAAGAACGCGGTGGCCACGTTTTTCTCGATGCGCGGCAGGCGCTGGGAGCGCGGTTTGCCGTCCGTTTTCCGACGATCGCCGCGCGCTGCCGCGCGATCGGCATCGATCCGGCGGTGCAGCCGATCCCGGTAAGTCCGGCGGCCCACTACACGATCGGCGGGATCGTCACCGATCGCGTCGGGCGCACGGACGTCGCTGGGCTCTGGGCCTGCGGGGAGGTGGCCGCGACCGGGCTGCACGGCGCGAATCGGCTGGCCAGCAATTCGCTGGTCGAAGCGCTGATTTTCGGCACCCGCGCCGCGCGCGACATCACCGCGACCCCGTTTGTCCGCCGCCGCCCAGTGCTCGCGCCGAGCACGCCCCCGGCGCGCTTCGTCGCCGATCTGCCGGCGGCGCTGGCGCCGCTGCGCGCCGCGATGACGGCGTTCGTCGGTGTCGTTCGCGATGAGGCCGGGCTGCGGCATGCGATCGACCTCTGCGATGCCTTCGCCGGCCAATCCGTCTGCGCCGATCCGCGCGTCCGCGATGCCGTCGTGGTCGCGCGCGCGGTCGCGAGCGCCGCGCTCGACCGGCGCGAGAGCCGGGGCGCGCACTACCGGCGCGATTTCCCCCAAACCGACGCGCGGTTGTCATCGCGGTCTTTCACGGCGGCCCCGGCCGTCGCCGCCGCCGGCATGTCATGATCGATTTCGCCCTCGACGATTTTTTGCGCGCGGCGCTGCGCGAGGATTTGGGCCGGGCCGGCGACCTTACAACCGATGCGATCGTCTCGCCCGAGCAGCGCGGCGCGGCGGCGATCGTCGCGCGCGAGGCCGGCGCGATCTCCGGTCTGTCCGCCGCGGCCCGCACGTTCGCGCTGCTCGATCCGGCGATCGCCGTCGAGCTCGCCGTCGCCGACGGCGCGGCAGTCGCCGCGGGAACGCGCCTGGCCACCGTGAGCGGAGCGCTGCGGACCATCCTGACCGGCGAGCGGACCGCGCTCAACGTCCTCGGACGCCTCTCGGGGGTCGCGACCGCGACCCGGCGTTACGTCGAACTCGTTGCCGGAACCAAAGCCGCGATCGTCGACACGCGCAAGACCACGCCTGGGATGCGCGCGCTCGAGAAGGCCGCCGTCCGCCACGGCGGGGGCAAGAACCATCGCTTCGGCCTCGACGACGCGATCCTCATCAAAGACAACCACGTCGCGGTCGCGGGCGGCATCGTCCCGGCGATCCAGGCAGCACGCGCTTTTGCCGGCCACCTCGTGACGATCGAGATTGAAGTCGATTCACTCGACCAGCTCGACCAGGCTTTAGGCGCCGGCGCGCACATCGTGCTGCTCGATAACTTCACCCCGGAGCAGCTCGCCGAAGCGGTTCGGCGAACCGCCGGCCGCGCGTTGCTCGAAGCCTCGGGCGGCGTCAATGCCGCGACGGTCCGGGCGATCGCCCAAAGCGGCGTCGATCTCATCTCGATCGGCGCGCTCACCCACAGCGCACCGACGCTCGACGTGGCCCTCGATATCGACACTCCGCCGCCCCAGTGACACACGCCTGGGTCAGAGGATAAATAACCCGATCGGCGTTTGACATCCGGCGTCGGCCTTGGTATTCTCTAGCGGTTGTGGTCCAGGTCGGCCATGCCTTTTCGATGTGGCTGCTCGCTTCGAAGAAGAAACGCCTGGATCCGTGGCAAGCTAGTGTGTGCCGGCGCAAGCGCGGTCACGCGCAGAGGAAACCTTCGAGATGAAAAACATCATCGGCCGCAAGGTTGGGATGACGAGCGTGTTTACGGCGGATGGACGCTACGTGCCGGTGACGGTGATCGAAGCCGGTCCCTGCCCCGTCGTGCAGCGCAAAACCAAGGAGTCCGACGGCTACGAGGCCGTCGCGCTGGCCTTCGGCGACGTCAAGAAATCCCGCGTAACCAAAGCGCTCGCCGGGCATTTCAAGCGCGCGAACATCGACCCCAAGCGCAATATCCGTGAATTCCGCGCCGGCATCGAAGGCACCGAGCTCGGCTCGACCGTCACCGTCGGCGACTTCGCCGCCGGCGACCGCGTCGACGTCGTCGGCGTCTCGAAAGGCCACGGCTTCGCGGGCGGCATCAAGCGCCACAATTTCAGCGGCGGCAGCCAGACCCACGGGCAGATGATCCATCGCCAGCCGGGTTCGAACGGCGATACCAACGCCGGGCACACCGTGCGCGGCTCGCGCCGGCCCGGGCACTACGGCGTCGACCGCGTCACCCATCAAAACCTCGAGATCGTCCGCACGGACACCGAACGCAACCTGCTGCTGGTTCGCGGTCCGGTCCCCGGCCCGAAAAACGGACTGGTCACCGTCCGTCTCTCCGTTAAAACGAAGGCGAGCGCATAGTGGCCCAAGTGATCGACACGACCGGCAAGGTCGTCCGCGAAGAAGCGACCCCTGACGTCTTCAGCGCGGCCGAAAACGGCGGCAAGGGCAACCTCATTTTTCGCGCCGTCTACCGCGAATTGGCGAACCCGCGCGCCGGCACGCACAAGACGCTCAAGCGCGACGAAGTCCGCGGCGGCGGCCGCAAGCCGTGGCGCCAGAAGGGCACCGGCCGGGCGCGCCAAGGTTCGACCCGTTCGCCGCAGTGGCGCCACGGCGGCGTGGTCTTCGGGCCCCAGCCGCGCAGCTACGTCAGCTCCCTTAATAAGAAGGAACGCCGCGCCGCGTTCGTCGCCGCGCTCACCGATAAGTTCGCCAACGGCGGCGTGACGCTGCTCGATGTGGCGAACTTCAACATTGCCAAGACCAAAGATTTTGCGACGCTGATCTTCGGTTCGCCCAAGGCCGCGCGCAGCGGCCCGAGCACCCTGGTCGTCTTCGCGCAGGCCGAAAACGCAACCGTGGGCGAACAGCTCGCGCGGGCCGGGGCCAACCTGCGCCAGGTCGGCATCACGCACGACGGCGCTCTCGACGTCAAGGACGTCGTCGGGTTCACCCGTCTGGTTTTCACGACGCAGGCGCATGCCGCGATCGTCGGCAGATTCAGCCCGGAGTCGAAATAATGGACGCTCGCGATATCATCCTCGCGCCGCTGATCACCGAGAAATCGATGGCCGGCACCGCGGTGCAGCAGTACTCGTTCGAGGTGCACCCGGCGGCAACCAAGACGCAGATCAAGCACGCCGTGCAAGAGATCTTCAAAGTCACCGTCACCAAGATCAACACCGTCAACGTGCCGGGCAAGGTGAAGAACTTCGCTCGCCGCGGGACGCGCACGTCGGGCAAACAGTCCGATTGGAAAAAAGCGATCGTGACGTTGGCCGAAGGCCAGAAGATCGAACTAGCCGGAATAAACTACTTTGAACAGTAATTTCATGCGCCTCGCTTCCGATCGCTTCGTTGCTCTTCGCTCACGTACTAAGGTACGCTTCGCTCATCGCGCCTCGCGCTCGGAAACGATGCGCACGCGATTCGTCGCTGGGCTGCTCGGCCGCGACGGCGTTTTCACGGTGGTTTTCAGCTGATGCCTGTTAAGAAGTATAAGCCGACGAGTGCCGGTCGCCGTTTCATGACGACCATGGATTTCTCGGACTTGACCGACAAGAAGCCCGAAAAAGCGCTGCTCGAGGTCAAGAAAAAGCATAGCGGACGCAACAACAACGGTCACATCACCGTGCGCCACAAAGGCGGCGGCTGGCGCAAGCAGTATCGCATCATCGATTTCAAGCGCAGCAAAGACGGCATTCCAGCCAAGATCGCGGCGATCGAGTACGATCCCAACCGCTCGGCCCGCATCGCGCTGCTCAACTATCGCGACGGCGAGAAGCGCTACATTCTGGCCCCGGCCGGGATGAAAGTGGGCGACGTCGTCGAGTCCGGCCCCAAAGCCGACATCAAGACCGGCAACGCGCTGCCGATCGCCAATATTCCGCTGGGCACCGTGCTGCACAACATCGAACTGCGGCCCGGCGAAGGCGGCAAGCTGGTGCGCTCGGCCGGCGGTTCGGCCCAGCTCATGGCCAAAGAAGGCGAGTACGCGCAGGTCCGCATGCCGTCGGGCGAAGTGCGCAAGGTGCTCGCGGTGTGCCGCGCCACGATCGGTCAGCTCGGCAACGTCGATCACGAAAACGAAATCGTCGGCAAGGCCGGCCGCAAGCGCCATCGCGGCATCCGGCCGTCGGTGCGCGGCATCGCGATGAACCCCGTCGACCATCCGCACGGCGGCGGTGAAGCGCGCTCGACCTCGGGCCGGCCGCCGACCACGCCGTGGGGTCAGATGACCATGGGCAAAAAGACGCGCCGCAACAAGCGCACCGCATCGATGATCGTTCGGAAACGGAACAAGAAGTAATGGGACGCTCACTCAAAAAAGGCCCCTTCGTCGCCGACTATCTGCTCGCCAAAGTCGAGAAGATGAATTCGACGCGCGAGAAGCGGGTCATCAAAACCTGGAGCCGCGCGTCGACGATCGTTCCGCAGATGGTCGGTCACACGATCAGCGTGCACAACGGCAAGATCCACATCCCGGTGTTCGTCACCGAGAACATGGTCGGCCACAAGCTCGGTGAGTTTTCGCCGACGCGTCAATTCAAAGGCCATAGCGGCGACAAGGCTGCGGTGAAATGATGCAGACCCAAGAACGCAGCGAAGCCGTCGCGCATTTGCGATTCGCCCGCGTCGGTCCGCGCAAGCTGCGCCGCGTCGCGGACGCCATTCGCGGCAAGACGGTGCAGGAAGCGCTCGTGCTGCTCGAGTTCGCCGGCGTGTTCGCCGCCGAGCCGCTGCAAAAGCTGCTCAAATCGGCCGTCGCCAACGCCGGCAACAACCACAACCTCGATACCGACGGGCTGTTCGTTACGCGCGTCACGGTCGACGGCGGGCCGGGCGGCGGGTTCACCAAACGGCTCGATCCGCGCGCGCAAGGCCGCGCGGCGTTCAAACGCAAGCGCATGTCGCACGTGACGATCGCCGTCGGTTCGACGCCGCCTAAACACAAGCCCAAGCAGCGCGCCGGCGCAGCGGTCGCGGTCTCGACACCCGATTCGCGCGCGGCCAAGGTTGCTTCGGCCAAGCCGTCACCGACAACGCGCCGCAAGAAGACGGCTCCCGGCACGGGGGCCTCGAGGTAGTATGGGTCAGAAGATTCACCCGGTCGGGCTGCGGCTCGGCATCACGCGCACCTGGGACAGCCGCTGGTTCGAGAAAAAGAACTATCAGGCGTGGCTGCACGAAGACGTCGCGATTCGCAAGTATTTCGGACGCATGACGCGGGCTGCCGCGATCTCGAAAGTCGAGATCGAGCGGCGCGCCAATCAAGCGCGCGTGATCGTGAACACCGGCAAGCCCGGCATCATCATCGGCAAGCGCGGCGTGGGGATCGACGAGATCCGCCGCAACCTCGAGAAGCTGACTGGCAAACAAGTCCAAGTCAACGTCGTCGAGATCAAGCATCCCGAAACCGATGCGCGGCTGGTCGGCCAGAACATCGTCGATCAGCTCGAAAAGCGGATCGCGTTTCGGCGCGCGATGAAGCAGGCCATCATGCGCACCATGAAGGCCGGCGCGCGCGGCGTGAAAGTTCAGATCTCGGGTCGCCTGGGCGGCGCCGAAATTGCGCGCCGCGAGACCAATCACGACGGCAAAGTGCCGCTGCACACGCTGCGCGCCGACATCGACTACGCGCACGTCGAAGCGTTCACCACCTTCGGCCGGATCGGCGTGAAGGTCTGGATCTACAAGGGTGAGATTCTGCCCGATCAGCCGCGCCAGGAACAGAACCGGCCGGCCGAACGCGCCGCGCCGACCGGCGACCGCGTCAACTTCCGCGACAACCGCGGACGCGGCGGACGCGGCGGACGCGGCGGCGGTGCCGGCGCAGCGCGTCGTGGTCCGGGTGGACTCGATACGGGCGCCGCGCTCAATGCGGCGACCGCCGAGGGTCAGTCGTTGGAATCGGTCATCGACGGCGCGCCGTCGGCTGAAGGTTTCCATACCACGGGCGAGCACGGCGGCGCGGCGGTTCATGACGTCGCGGCCGAGCACGGCCACGGGGTGACCGCCGATACGTCGCAAGTCGATCCCGGCTCGCAGGCGACGGTCGACGCGGCCGAACGTCCGGGCGCGCCTTCGACTGCGTCCACGGCTCACGAGCCCCAGCCGGCGCAATCGACGGCACCCGACACGACCGCGCAAGCCGCGGCACCCGACACGTCGGCGCCCGCAGCGAACGACGTTCCCCCAACACCCGAGGCGGGATCCTAAGCGATGCTTACTCCAAAACGCGTAAAATGGCGCCGTCAACACCGCGGCCGGATGACCGGCCGGGCGGAGACCGGCAACACCCTGACCTTCGGCGAATATGGCCTGCAGGCGCTCGAGCCGTGCTGGATGACGAACCGGCAGATCGAAGCCGCCCGTGTCGCGATGACGCGCTACATCAAGCGCGGCGGCAAGGTCTGGATCAAGATCTTCCCCGACAAATCGGTGACGAAAAAGCCGGCTGAGGTCCGCATGGGCAGCGGCAAAGGCAACCCGGAAGGCTGGGTCGCGGTCGTGCGTCCGGGCCGGATTCTCTTCGAGATCGGCGGCGTGCCCGAAGCGGTCGCCAAAGAAGCGCTGCGTTTGGCCGCGCAAAAACTGCCGATCGAAGTGAAATTCGTTTCGCGTGCTGCCGAGGAGGCCGCCGGATGAAGAAGACCGATCTGCGCGCGCTGCGCGACTTGACGATCGCCGAACTCGAAAAGAAGGCCCGCGAAACCAAAGAGGAGCTCTTCAACCTGCGCTTCTCGCTGCGCACCGGCCACCTTTCGGATTTCTCCAAAGTCAAAGCGGCTCGCCGCACCTACGCACAAATTCAGACAGCGATCTCCGAGAAGAAGATCGTCGAGGCACGTCATGGAGCAGCCTAACCCCGCGACCGCACCCGCCGCGCCGTCAGCCGTCAGCGGGCGGGTCAATCGCCGCCGCGTCAAGCAAGGCCGCGTCGCCTCGAACAAGATGGACAAGACCATCGTGGTCGTGACGGAGACGCGCGTCCCGCATCCGGTCTACAAGAAGATCGTCCGCAAGTCGGTGCGCTTCAAAGCACACGATGAACAGAACGCCGCCGGGATCGGCGATACGGTGCGCATCGCCGAGTGCCGCCCGATGTCCAAAGACAAGCGCTGGCGCCTAGTCGAGATCGTCGAGAAAGCCAAGTAAGTCATGATTCAGCAAGAAACGCGACTCAAAGTTGCGGACAACTCCGGCGCCCGCGAACTGCTGTGCATCCACGTCAGCGGCGGCAGCCGTCATCCGTACGCCCATGTCGGCGACATCATCGTCGGCACGGTGAAATCGGCTATTCCCGGCGCGGCCGTGAAAAAAGGTCAAGTCGTCAAGGCGGTCGTGGTGCGCTGCTCGCAGCCGATGCGCCGGCCCGACGGTTCGATCATCAAGTTCGACGACAACGCCTGCGTGATCATCAAAGGCGACAAGGACAACCTCGACCCGCGCGGCACCCGCGTGTTCGGGCCGGTTTGCCGTGAGCTGCGCGACCGCGGTTTTCTCAAGATCGCTTCGCTCGCGCCGGAGGTCCTCTAAATGCCGGCGGCCGTTGCCAAGCCGCACGTGGCCAAGGGCGACACGGTCGTCATCCGGCGCGGCAAAGAAAAAGGCAAGCGCGGGATCGTCAAGGCGGTGTTCCCCAAAGCCGGCACGGCGACCGTCGAGGGCATCAACGTCATCAAGCGCCACACCAAGCCCGGTCAAGGCGGCGCGCAGCAGACCGGCGGCATCTTCGAAAAAGAAGCGCCGCTGCCGCTGAGCGTCTTGCAGATCATCGATCCCAAAACGAATCTGCCCAGCCGCGTCCGGCGCATTCGCCAGACCGACGGTTCGTCGGTGCGCGTCGCCGTGCGCTCGGGCGAACAGCTTCCTCTTCCCGCGAAGGCTCGCTGACCATGGCCGAACGTTTGAAAGAAAAATACCAGAGCACGGTGCGTCCCTCGCTGCAGGAACGCTTCGGGTACAAAAACCCGATGCAGGTTCCCAAGCTGGTGAAGGTCGTCATCAACATGTCGGTCGGCGACGCGATCCAGAACTCGAAGATCCTCGACGTCGCGGTCGCCGAGTTGGTCGCCATCTCGGGGCAGAAGCCGGTTATCACCAAGGCCAAGAAGTCGATCGCGGCGTTCAAGCTGCGCGAAGGCATGAACGTGGGCTGCAAGGTCACGCTGCGCGGCGAACGGATGTACGTCTTCCTCGACAAGCTGTTCAACATCGTGCTGCCGCGCATTCGCGACTTCCGCGGGCTGCCGCGCAAGTCGTTCGACGGCCGCGGTAATTACAATCTGGGGCTGCGCGAGCAGCTGGTGTTCCCCGAAGTGAACTTCGACAAAGTCGACAAGGCGCGCGGGATGGATATCGTGATCGTGACGACTGCCAAGACCGACGAAGAAGCGACGGCATTTTTGGAATCGATGGGCTTGCCGCTGACCAAAGCGACGCCGGCCAAGGGAGCTGCGTAATGGCCAAGACGTCCTCGATCGAAGCATCGAAAATTCCGGCGAAGTTTCACGTGCGCGATCACAACCGCTGCAAGGTCTGCGGCCGTCCGCGCGGCTATCTGCGCAAGTTCGCGATGTGCCGCATCTGTTTCCGCGAGAACGCGCACCGCGGTTTCATTCCTGGCGTCACCAAGGCTTCGTGGTAAACGATATGACGAACAGCATTTTCACCGCACGCACGGAGGCGCGTTAACGATGGGTGTGATCACCGATCCGATCGCCGACATGCTCACCCGCATCCGCAACGCCAACAGCGTCAACCATCAGACCGTCGACGTCCCGGCCAGCAAGATGAAGAAGGCCGTCGCTCAGATTCTGCTCGACGAAGGCTTCATCAAGAGCTTCGAGGCGGTCGCCGAGGGCCCGCAAGGCGTGCTGCGCATTGTCCTCAAGTACGGTCCGGAAAAAGAAAAAGTCATCACCGGCCTACGCCGCATCAGCCGTCCCGGTCTGCGCGTCTACACCTCGAAGACCGAGATCCCGCGGGTTCTCGGCGGTCTCGGCCTAGTCATCATCTCGACCTCGCACGGCATCATGTCCGGCAAGCGCGCCAAACGTGAAGGCTTCGGCGGCGAGGTCCTCGCGTATGTTTGGTAAGGGGTATCATGTCACGCATCGGTAAGCTTCCCGTCGCCGTTCCCGCCGGCGTCAAGATCGATCTGGCCGAACTCTTGGTCAAGGTCAGCGGTCCCAAGGGCGAACTGCAGCAGCCGATCCTCGAGCACGTGACGGTGAAGATCGAGGGCGGCGAACTCGTCGTCGAACGCAAGAGCGACGACAAAGCCGGCCGTTCGGCCCACGGCCTGACGCGCACGCTCATCAACAACATGGTGACCGGCGTAACCAAGGGCTTTCGCAAGAGCCTCGAGCTTCAGGGCGTGGGGTACCGTGCCGCCAAGGCCGGCGCCAACCTCAACTTGACGCTGGGCTACTCCCATCCCGTCACCTACGAAGCGCCGGCCGGGATCACGTTCTCGGTCGAGGGCACCAACAAGATCCACGTCGACGGGATCGACAAGCAGAAAGTCGGTCAAGTCGCCGCCGAGATTCGTAACCTGCGTCCGCCCGAGCCGTACAAAGGCAAGGGCGTTCGCTACGAAGGCGAAGTCGTGCGCAAGAAGATGGGCAAGGCCGGGAAGGCGAGCAAGAAATAATGGCGGTCAAACTTTCGAAGAATCTACAGCGCGTCAAGCGCCACGCCCGGTTGCGCCGCAAGGTGGCCGGCACGGCCGCGCGCCCGCGTTTGCAGATTTTCCGCAGCCTTCACCACACCTATGCCTTCGTCGTCGACGACTCGAAGGGGCACACGCTCGTCTCCGTCTCGACCCGCGACAAGTCGGTCGCCGATGGGCTCGACTCGACGACCAACGTCGAGGCAGCCGCCAAAGTCGGTTCCGCCATCGCCCAAAAAGCCAAGGCCGCCGGCGTGACCGCCGTCGTGTTCGATACGTCAGGCCGCAAGTATCACGGCCGCGTCGCGGCGCTCGCCGCGGCGGCCCGTGAAGCCGGATTGGAATTCTAAGATGTATAACCGGGGTGGTCGCGACCGCGACAATCAAGGATTCGAAGAGACCGTCGTGCGCATCAATCGCGTCGCGAAGGTCGTCAAGGGCGGGAAGCGCTTCAGCTTCTCCGCGCTCGTCGTCGTGGGCGACAAAAAAGGCAAAGTCGGTTTCGCGATCGGCAAAGCCGGTGAAGTCCCCGAAGCGATTCGCAAGGGTGTCGAGCAGGCCCGCAAGGATCTCATCACCGTGCCGATGGTCGAGAAAACGATTCCGCACGCCGTGACGATGCAGGTCGGCGCCGGACGCGTGCTGCTCAAACCCGCGGCGCCCGGGACGGGCGTCATCGCCGGCGGCGCGATGCGTGCGGTGCTCGAGCTGGCCGGGATTCACGACATCCTCACCAAGTCGCTGGGCACGTCGAATCCGATCAACGTGGTCTACGCGACGTTCGAGGCGCTCAAGTCGCTGCGGACGGCGGAGCAGGTCGCCAAGCTGCGCGAGAAGACCGTCGCCGAACTCTTCGCCTCGTAAGGATCGATCGATCAATGGCAGACAAGACATCCGCGATCTCGACCCC
>JBEKHC010000028.1:0-51531 GCA_050012475.1 Candidatus Velthaea sp. | reverse complement strand
TACACGGCGCGGCCGGGAACGTTCGGCCTCGAACGGCACTTGGTGACCATCCACGACGCGATCAAGTCGTTCCGTCCCAGTGTGGTCGTCGTCGACCCCATCACCAATTTCGTTTCCGTCGGAAATCGTTTAGAGGTGAAGTCGATGGTGACCCGGCTGATCGATATGTTCAAGTCGGATCAGATCACCGCGATGTTCACCAGCCTCACGACCGGCGACAGCTCGCCCGAACTGAGCGAAATCGGGGTCTCCTCGCAAATGGATGCCTGGCTTCTGCTGCGCAATTTGGAATCGAACGGCGAGCGCAATCGCGGATTGTACGTGCTCAAGTCGCGCGGGATGCCCCATTCGAACCAAATTCGCGAATTCGTGATGACCGATCAGGGCGTGGAATTGCTCGACGTGTACGTCGGGGCGGCCGGGTTGCTCACCGGGTCGGCCCGCGTCGCGTTGGAAGCCAAGGAACGAGCGGAGCGCGCCGAACGCCGCGCGCAAGCCGAGCGCAAGTCGGTTGAATTCGAGCAGCGGCGTCGCCAATTGGAGGCCCAGATCGCCATCATGCGCTCGCAATTCGAGTTGGAAGAACAAGCGTTCTTGCGCAGCGCGCGCGAAACCGATCTGCTCGACAAGCAGCTCGACGCCGACCGCAAAGAGATGGAGCAGGCCCGGGCATGAGCGGTCGCAGCGCGACAAAAAGACAGCCGGCTCGCGAGGACACCTGGAATCTGCGCCTCTACATCGCCGGGGGAACTCCGCGCTCGATCGCAGCCCTCAACAATTTGCAACGGATCTGCGACCAGTTCTTGCCGGGCAAATACAAGATCGAGGTCATCGACCTCTTGAAGAGTCCCAAGCTCGCGGCTGGAGATCAAATCCTCGCCGTCCCCACGCTCGTGCGCCGGCTGCCGACGCCGCTCAAGAAAATCATCGGCGACCTTTCGGACGCCGAACGCGTTCTGGTCGGGCTCGATATTCAGCCCGGCGGACTCGTATCGTGACGAGCAGGTCGCCCAAGAAATCGACGCAGGCGAGCGGCGACGGCGCGCCGGCGGCGCCGACCTACGTGCTGCGGCTGTACGTGACCGGCGCGACCGCGCGGTCGCGCCGCGCGATCCTTAATATCAGCACCATTTGCAAGGAGCAACTGGAGGGCCGCTACGATCTCGAGGTCATCGACATTCACCAGCGGCCGGCGCTGGCAAAGGACGAACAAGTGCTGGCTGCGCCGACGTTGATCAAGTCGCTGCCGCTGCCGCTGCGGCGAATCATCGGCGATCTCTCGGACCACGAAAAGGTCTTGTACGGGCTCGATATCCAGCCCAAAAACACCGGCCGGAAAGCGCCGTCCTGAAAAGCGACGCCGAGCGAGCCCTGCGTGCCGAACTCGAGCAGGTCCGTACCCGGCTAACCGAATGTGAAGCGATCGTGCACGGCATTCGCGACGGTGAAGTCGACGCAGTGGTGGTCGAAGGGCCGCAAGGTACGCAGGTTTTCACGCTTCAAAGCGCCGAGGAACCGTATCGCATTCTGGCCGAGCGAATGCACGAGGGGGCAGCGACGCTGACCTCCGACGGCATCATCCTCTTCTGCAATAAGCGATTGGCGGAAATGGTGGGTCGGCCGGCCGAACGGCTCACCGGGTCGCCGTTTACATCGGTGCTGCGCGCGCAGGACCGGCAGAGCTTCCGCAAACTAGCCCGATTTGCGTTGACGCAAGACGCTCGCGCCGAGAGCCGCTTGTTCCATGCCGACGGAACGGTCCTGCCCGTCCAGTTGTCGCTCAGCGCAATCCCGCTTCAAGATGCCGAAGACGGCATCTGCTTGGTCGCGACCGATCTCAGCGACCAAAAGCGGGCCGAGGAACTCCTCGATGCGATCTTCGAGAACATCCCGTACGGCATCTTTCTCAAAGACGCCGAACATCTGCGCTATCTTCGGATCAATCGAACCGGCGAACGATACTTCGGCACCTCGCGCGACGACATCATCGGCAAGGCGGACCTCGATCTGTATCCGTTGACCGAGGCGGCTTCGTACCAGGCGACGGATCGAGCGACGCTCCGCGACGGAGCGCTCGACGTTCCCGAGGAGCGCATCAGCACGCGAGCCGGCGAGCGCTGGCAGCATACCAGAAAGGTCCGGCTGCTGAACGAAAACGGCAAGCCGGCTTATGTTCTGCGCATCTCGGAGGACATCACCGAGCGCAAGCAACTCGAGGAAGCGCGTTCGCGTTTGGCGGCCATCGTCGAATCGTCCGACGACGCGATCATGAGCAAATCGTTCGAAGGTATCATCACCGCATGCAACAGCGGGGCGGAACGGTTGTTCGGGATCGTGGCGGCGACGGCCATCGGCACGTCCATGTACGACTTGATCCCCGAGAGCTGTCGCGACGCGGAGGCGCAGATCTGCGAACGTCTGAAGCGCGGCGACCGCGTCATGCCGTTCGAAACGCTGCGCAAGCGGAGCGATGGCAGCGAGGTTGCGGTGTTGCTGACGCTTTCTCCGATCAGGAGCACGGCGGGTCAATGCATCGGCATCTCGGAGACCGGGCGCGACATCAGCGAGATGAAGTCGCTCATCGAAGCCAAGGCGTTGGCCCAAGCGGCGAACGAGGCAGCCGAGGCCGTGAAAGACCGGCTCAGACTCGAACTCAGCCGCGAACGGACGATGGCTCAGACCTTTCAGGAGACGGCGTTGCCCGCAGCTCTCCCGCAGATCGCTGGGATTGCATTTGATGCGATCTACCGGGCGGCAAATAACGATTTTCGGCTGGGCGGCGACTGGTATGATGCCGTCGCGCTCGCCGACGGCAGAATTCTGTTATCGATCGGCGACGTGACCGGCACCGGCCGGGAAGCGGCGATGGTCATGGCATCGATGCGGCAGGTCATCCGGGGCGTTGCGCACTTGTATGCCGAACCGATTGCCGTGCTCGACGCAGCCGATCAGAATCTCAAAGTCGAACACCCCGAAAGTTTTGTTACGGCGTTCGTCGGTATCTTGGATCCCATCGAACTCACCTTGACGTATGCCTTCGCGGGTCACCCGCGCCCGCTGCTGCGGCGCAGTGACGGATCGATCGAGGAAGTGATCGGCGAGCCGGGTCTGCCGCTGGGTCTTCGCGAGCGAAACGAAGCGCCGGCGTCGGTGATCGACATGCCGCTGGGAACCGACCTGATTCTCTACACCGACGGTCTAACGGAATGGAACCGCGACCTTGCGGCCGGGGAAGCGCTGCTCAAACGAGCCGCCGCAGCGCTTCCCCGCAAGAATCCCGCTCGTGCGCTCGTCGCGGCGATGTTGGGGACCGTTCGCAACAAGACCGTCACCGAAGTCGAACGCAAGGGCGACGATATTGCCGTGCTCGTCGTGCAGCTCCTGGCCAAAGCGCAACTGCCGGCCGCCGCGGGGTACGGCCCGACCGTGCGCTGGACGTTCGATGTAAACGACGCGGATGAGGCGCACGCCGCTCGGCACGAGTTCGTCGACGTGTTGCGCGCGCGCGGCCTTTCGCCCGACGATCGATTCCGGGCCGAATTGATTTTCGGCGAATTGCTGGGCAACGTCGTCCGTTACGCGGCCGGAGAAATCGACGTCACGCTGGATATGCGCGGTCGAACGCCGATCCTTCACACGATGGACAACGGCGAAGGCTTTGCGCTCCACCCCCGGCTGCCCGTCGACCCCTTCAGCGAACGCGGGCGCGGCCTGTTCTTGATCGACGCGATTGCGCGCAATTTCAACGTCACGCGACGGCGCGGGGGAGGAGCTCACGCCCGCGTCGCGTTGGCAGGCCGGTTCAACCGTGCCGGGCAGCGTGCGCGACCGCAGGTGCCGTCGGTGCGGCTCGACGAGCCGGCCGCGTGGGAAGCGGCTATTCCCCGATCCGAATGCGCAACGTGAGAACCTCTGTTTCGCCCGGCGCTATCAGCAGCAATCCCGGTTTGCGCTCGAAGGAGCCATCGAACCCGACCGGACTGGCATAGCCGTACCACGGTTCGATGCACAGAAAGTCGCCGCCGCGTTTGGACCACACCCCCAACTCGCGAAAGCGCTCCCACTCGACGTCGATCAGCGGCGCGCCGGGCGCCGTGTAGCGCACCGAGGTGCTTGCCGGGCGGTCGAGGATGATCGCATCGGCGTCGAACAGCGACTCGTCGAGCTGCAGGGTGCGCCCGACGATCGGCGTGGCGAACGTTTCGGATTTGAGCAGGCCGTCGTCCAGCCGGCGGATCGGCTCCGGCTCGGGCTGCGCGAACGTCAGCGTGTGCGCCGCTTTTGCGATCCCCGCGGCGAGCGGCCAGCGAAACGCCGGGTGAGCGCCGACCGACGCCGGCAAGACGTCGTCGCCCGTATTGCGCACGCGGTACGTGACGCTCAGGGTGTCGCCGGCGACCGCGTATGCGATGGTCAGCCGGAACGCGAACGGGTATGCCGCTTGCGTTTGTGCGTCGTCGTGAAGTTCGAGCTCGCAGCCGCCGGCGCTGCAGGCGATCCACGTGAAGCGTTGCCGGCGCGCAAAACCGTGCCGCGGCAGCTCGTACGTTGCGCCGCCATAGCGATAGGTGTCGCCCGCGAGCTGACCCACGATCGGGAAGAGATTGGGCGCGTGCTGCGGCCAGATCGGGCCGGCTTGCCAGAGCATCTCGCCGAATCGCGCGTGGACGAGCGAACGCAGTTCGGCGCCCTGCGCCTTGACGGTTACCGCGAGCTGATCGCCGGCGAAGTGAAACTCGTCCATGAGACGGCAGCTTCGGCCTCCCGTCTCCGCTCGCCCGCGCGCGCACGACCCGCAGGTCGGCGGCAGCGGCGATACCCTGCGTCCACCGATCGGGAAAGGCCATCCGAACCGGCCGCGCCGAACGCCAAAACAGCGCCGCACCCCAAGGAGCCGTCGTGTTTCGTCCGTCCAGCAGCAAGATCGCGCCAGCGCTCGCCGCGCTCGTCCTGACGGTGCTCTCGGCGGGGTCCGCTTTTGCGCCCCAGGCACGTGCGTCGAACGGCGAATCGCTCAGCGCACTCGTGCGCCAAAAAATCAAATACGTTTTCGTCATCTACCAAGAGAACCGCTCGTTCGATTCGTACTTCGGCACGTTTCCCGGTGCCGAAGGCTTCTTTTCGCATGCTCCGGCCTTACCCGCCGGGTTCGCCCAACCGCTGCTCGACACCGACGGCACCACGCTGGCGATCCATCCATTTCGGATCGGCCCGGTGCAATATGCGTCGGATACCGACGACGTCGATCACTCGCACACCGGGCTGGTCACGAAAATGGATATCGTCGACGGCATTCCGCAGATGGACCGGTTCGCACTCACCGAGGAACGGCGTTTCTCTCCGACGGGCAACCCATCGCTGCAGGCCAAGCAATTCGGCGAACTCACGATGGCGTACGAAGACTGCGACACGGTGCCGTTTCTGTGGCAATATGCCAATCGCTTCGCCCTCTTCGATCACGTCTATCAACTCATGACCGGGCCATCGACGCCGGGCAACCTTTCGATCATCGCAGCCCAAACCGGCATTACCCAACGCATCCTGCACCCCGACGAAGCCGCCGGCGGCGCCAACGGTGATGCCGGTGCCGGCGTTCCGGTACTTGACGACTCGGATCCGTTTTGGGGTTCGCCGTCGGACACGACGGCCAGCGGCAAGATGCCGGTAAATCCCGCCGATTTCCCCGGCTACGGCACGCAGCGCAATCTCACGTTCGCATCCTTGCCGCTGACGCTCATGGGCGGACAGCTCGCGGCCACGGTGAAGAGCGACCGCGACGGCGCGGGCGATCTGCGCGACGTCGGTGACGACGTCGGGGCAATCTCGCAAACCGGCGCCGCCGCGACACCTTGGGCGTGGTACGAGGAAGGCTACGACCGCGAACCGAGCAATCCCGACGACGGACCGGAGACCGCCGATGGCCGGCATGCCGGATACGTCACCCATCACAACGGCCCGCAATATTTCGGCTACGTCGCGAACAACCCGGCGATGTCCGCGCATCTCCACGGTCTCGACGATTTCCGGCGCGCGATCGATCGACGCGCCCTGCCGCCGGAGGGTGTCTTCTACCTCAAGGGCGGGTATCGGAATCTGCTCGGGCTCAAGCCGGCCGATCCCGACACCGCGGTGCAGACGCGCTTCGTCGGCGACGACGATCATCCGGCGTATTCCGACAGTCAGATCAGTGAGGCGATGGTCGCCGATCTCGTCAATCGAATCGCGCGCAGCCCGTACTGGAAGCAAAGCGCGATCGTGCTCACTTGGGATGATTCCGAGGGCGACTACGACCACGTCGTGCCGCGCATCCGGCATCAGATCCCCGGTGAAGCACCTCAAAGCGACGGACCGCGCGTGCCGCTCATCGTCATTTCTCCGTTTGCCAAGACGCACGCGATCGTGCACGACATCGGCGACCACGCTTCGGTCGTCAAGCTGGTCGATACGGTCTTCGGGTTGACCCCGCTCGAAGCGCTGCCGGACGAAAAACGCGCTGCCGACCACGCGCGCTCGCTGTTCGGCCCCGGCGACTTCGGCCCCGTCGATGCCGATCCGCGCATCAGCGACCTGCTCTCGGCCTTCGACCCCAACCGGCTGCGCGGCACCGCGCCGCCGCTGCCGGCCCGGCTCGCCATCGTGCCTGATGCGCTGGTGCGAACGCTGCCTCAGCAGACCGGATACGGCTGCGCGGCGATCGGCATCGTTCCGGTCGACCGGGCGATGCACATCGAAAATTTTATCCCGGCCGATTTCAATCCGCGCCCGAAAACGAATCCGTCGCCGCCCTGAACGGGAAGCGTCTGTGGCTTCCGAAGGCGTTTAGGGTGCAGCGCAATGGCCTCGAACTTTGACATCAAGCCGGGCAGCAAGGTTGTCTGCGGCGGGCGCCACTGTTCGCCGCAAGCGGTTGGGACCTCTTGCAGCTACGGGCCCTCGACGTTCGTGAGCCGGCGGTGTGCCTCGTCCCAGTCGTCGAGATCGTTGAGGCTGACCCCATGCGCGAACGTGGGGTCGGCGATGCCGAAGCGTTCGCGCCGCTCGGCGGCCATCTCGGCGTTCATGTCGCGCGTGAGGATCTTGTGGTTGAACGCCGCCACCGACTCCGGCGTGAGGTTGCGCGCGTGCTCGTTTACCCATGCTTCGAGCTGCAGATAGCTGGGCTTCTCGTTCTCGATATAGGCGACGAAGCGCGCGTTGTCGATGCCGAGGCTGCCGGTGAGCAGCTCGTCGAACCCACCGGCGCCGTGCCGGTAGCCCTCCGGCAGCCGGCCGGAGGCGTAAAGCGAGATCTTGAGCCACAGGCGCGGCAAGTGCCGGATGCCGAGCGGGCCCGCTACGCTGGAGCTGATGAGTGGGACGATCTCTTCGGGCATCGGTGTTTACCTCAGGTGCATGGTGTCAGCCGCAAGCCGCCGGGTCGCGATCCACGCGACGACGATTGGCAAAAGCGGCAGAACTGGCTGCTTCTTCTCTTCGTCAGACGGCAAGATAATCGCCGCCGGATTTAGCGGGGTCGGGCGGACAGATCGCGGCGGGCGGTCGCGATCGACGCATGCCCCAGGGCGAACGTTGCCGTGTCCGCGAGCACGAAGAAATCGAAACCCGTGCCCTTACGCGAGCATGGCGAGCGACGGAAAGGAACCGCTGATGACGCTCGTCGCCGGGCGGCCGAACCACTTCTCCACCACCGTCGTATAGACGCTGCGGAAGTCGACGGTGAAGACGGCATCGCCGTTGTCGAGCCGGTCGAGCGACGGATGCGCCCCGTACACGCCGCCGCGCACGCTGCCGCCGATCAGAAACATCGGCGCGGCTTCGCCATGATCGGTTCCGCGGTTCGCGTTTTCCGCCACGCGGCGGCCGAACTCCGAAAACGTCATCGTCAGCGTGCGGCGGTCGTTGCCGTGAGCGGCGAGATCGTTGTAAAACGCGCTGAGCCCGTCGGCAAGCTCGCGCAGCAGACGATCCTGGGTGACTTTTTGCGAGACGTGCGTATCGAACGAACCGTGCTGCACGTACAGCACGCGCGTGCCTAATTGGCTGCCGATGATTTGCGCCGCGAGCGCCAGGCTGCGGCCCAAGGGCGTGGCGGGGTATTGGGCCGTCGTCGTATAACCGCCGACGAGCTTCGGAAGCTCCGCCGCGCCCCGTTCGGCCTGGTCCTCGATCTGCGCGACCGAGGCCAAAAATGGCGAGGTAAACGGCAAGCGCGTGTCGCTTGCAACGCCGGCGAACGCCGCGCGCTGACTGCGATTGCGATCGCTGGCAAGCCCGTAGCCGCGTAACGAATCGATCGCCGGCACATCCACGCTGCGCGCGATGAGCGCTTCGGGCAGCACCGGTGCCAGCGCAACCGCGTTGAAGAGGTTCTGCTCGGGAACACCTGCCGTGTCGAGATACCGGCCGAGCCAGCCCGTCGCCGCATACGAGTCCGGCACGGCCGTTTGCCAAATCTCGGTCGACCGAAAATGCGAATGATCGGGATTGGGGTACCCTGCGCCCTGAACGATGGCGACCAACCCCCGATCGTACAACGCTTTGAGCGGCGCCAGCGCCGGGTTCAAGCCGATTGCTGCGTCGATGCGCAGCACGTCGTTCGGCGCCACGCCGAGCGTCGGCCGATAGCGGTAATACGCCGGCTGAGCATACGGCACGACGGTGTTGAGTCCATCGTTCCCGCCTTGCAGGTTGACGACGACAAGCACCCGATCCGCTGCGCCGGCGGACGCATCGGGCAGCGCCGGGCTCGCCAGCGACCGCGCAAACAGGTTGTCGGCCTTCGCGGCCAGGCTCAATCCCGCACACGAGCCGAGCAGAAACCGGGAGCGCTTCATCATGCGTCGCACTTTCTCACGCGAGTTGGTAGGCGGGCATCGCCATCGTCAGATACGCGCCGCCGCGCATCCGCTGGTCGAAGTTCTCGGCCGAGAGCGCGCCCAGCGCCGCGCTATCGGTTCCGGCTAAGTAGGCTTCGAGCCGGCTGCGGGCTGCCGTCGAAACGTCGTTCTGAACGATGGCGTCGACGATCGCGGCAGCAGCCCGCTCCACGTTGCCGGGGCCGGCCGCGAGCAGCCAACTCGAATCGTTGACGACGTTCGCGGTCATGAGCGCATTGGCGAAATTCTCGCGCGCCAGCACCGTGGACGTATTGAGCCATGCGCTGCCGCCCGGCCAACCTTTGACATTGGGCGGATAAAACAAGACCTGTGTCATCCGCCGCAGCGCTCCCAGCGCTTCGGGCTGCGCCGCCGGAACGCCGAAGAGCCGGTAGCTGCCGACGACGAACTCGACCGGGCTCTTGACCAGCGCCCGGTACGCCCGCGCCGAGTAGAAGACGTTCGACGACAAGAGCGCAGTCATGACCGGCGCGAGCGCGAAATCGTGCGTGCGCAGAAGGCCGGCCACGGCATCGACGAGTTCCGGTTCGGGGTCGGCATACACGAAGAACGTCAACAGCTTTGTGGCAAAGTAGCGTGCCGCGGCAGGCTGTTGGAAGATGATGTCGATGATTTCCGAACCGCCGAAGTTTCCCGTGCGCCCCAGAAACGTTTTCGATCCGGCGTCGTGGAGCCGCTCGTTGAGGTATACTTCGCCGGTGGCTCGGCGAATGCGCAAGCCGGTCCAGGCGCGCGCGGCTTCGCGCACGTCGCTCTCGGTATAGTTGCCGATGCCCAGGGTGTACAGTTCGATGAGCTCGCGCGCAAAATTCTCGTTGGGGTGCGCTGCTTCGTTGTGAATGTTGTCGAGGTAGCGCAGCATGGCGGGATCCACGGCAACGCGCTGCGTTAATTCGCGCACGTTTCCCAGCGCGAACGACCGGAACAGGGCATTTTGGGCGAGGGTCGCGGCCGGCGAAACACCTTTCTGCACCGCCGCCGTCGTGAAATGACCGTGCCAGAACAGCGTCATCTTTTCTTGCAGCGGTGCAGGCGTCGCGATCATGCGGTCGATCCACCAAAGCTGCAGCGAGATGATTGCCCGGCGCACCAGTGCCCTGAGCTGTTCGCGCATCGCCACGGCGTTCGCATCGGGCGCCGCACCGGGCTCTTCCCCAGCGCGCACAGCCAAGATGCGCGCGGCAAGTTCGCCGTCAGAAGGCAGATCGTCCGGACCGCTCGGGAGATTCGCCGCCGACGGAAAGAGTACCAGCGATGTCACGGCATCATGCATCGACCCCTGCGCGAACCGCGCAATCTCTGCCGGCGCGCCGCCGAAGCCCGCCCGTCGCAGGAGGTGCGCGGCAAGACGCGCATTCCAGGGGCCGCGGTATGCGGCCAGCGGCGCCGCCGGTAATGCGCCCTGCGGCCGAAACGGGTGAAGGGCGTCATCCATGACCTCAATCATAGCGCAGCGCGTTCACAAACGAATGCCCGAACCGCCCAATCTAACGCGCATTTAACGCCCGCTCCGGCGCCGGCGCGAATTGGCCGGCGCCCCGGGAGCTCGACGAAGCTCCGCTATTTCGTATTGAAGCGCAAGCCCACCTCGAACGTGCGCGGCGGGGCGTAGTGGTTCCCTTGCGCGTTGAGGTACGTCACTTCGTACAGATCGTTGAAGATGTTTTGCATCTTGAGCGTCAGCGCCACACCCGGTCCCATCGCGATGCCCTTCTGCACGTCGAAGGTAAGATGCGGCGTGCGCTTACACGGACCGCCGATATCAACGGCCTCGTTGAACCCGGCGCAGGTGATGCCGCCGGTCGGATTCTGCGCCGACGACAAGCCGCTGCCGTACTCACCGTCGACCGCGATCCACCCGCCGCTGCGGTCGTTGGCGATGATCCCGGACGTGACGTCGACGCGCTGGTCGTGATCCGCCGGCGTCCAATCGCTGGTCTGACCGAAACACGGGGCCAAGAGCTGCGTTTCGCAACCTTTGTTGACCGAGTACGTGTGGCTGGCCGAGAGATAGAAGCGGCTCGCCCCGGCCAGCGGCAGCCGGTAGTACGCCGTCTGGGTTGCGATTCGGCCGAGCGAATAGTTGATGTCCTGATGCAGATCGGTGACGCCGACTTGCGTATCGTCGATGAGATCCGTCGCGTTCTTCTGCATGACCCGAACGCCAAGATCGCCCTTGCCCAGCCCAATGTGTGTACCGACTTCGTAGACCGAGTCGCGCTGCGGCTTGAGATCGAACTGCGCGACGGACGACTGCAGCGGCAGATTGAGGGTGTACGCCGCGATCGGCGAGACATTCTCGAGCGAGAACGGCGTGAAGAACCTGCCGTAATACAGGTAGACGCTGTCCCGCTTGCCGAGAAAGCGCGTCAGCTTGAGGCGCGGACTGGTCATCCCGTAGCCGGCCGCAAATTGCGCCGACGAGACCCCGAAGGTGTCGTTGCGCAGTCCGTAGTCGAGCTGGTATGCGTCGCCCATCTTCCACGAATCTTGGAGATAGACGGCCGCCAAGTGACCACTGTTGGGAGAATTGTCGACAACGGTGTACGCGAGACCTGGCGTTTGGGGTGTGAAGATCGGCGCGAGAAAGTTGCCCGGCTGCAGCGAGACGGCATACGTCTTGTCGACGTGCGTCGCATCGTACAGACCGCCGAAGCGGACGTCGTGATGCGTGCTGCGGTTGTCGTAGTCGAGGTTGCCGCCGGTGTCGACCGCGGTCCGTTTGCCGAACAGCGAGAACGCGCAAGTCGCGTTGGAATACCCTTTGCCGCCGTCGATGGCGGGATTGGCGACGGGATCGGTGACGATTCCGTCGACGACCGGGCCGTGCGAGAGCAGCGCCTGCGCGCAATCGGTCGGCGCGCCCGGATTGGTTGCTTCGCCGTAGATGAAATCGTTCGTCGGATCGCCCGTGTCGCGAATCTGCGAGCGTTTGAAGGATGGTCCGAACGAGAGCGAGCCGTGATCGCCCAGCGGATGCCGATACTGAATTGCGGCCAACAGATCGTCCTGCGTCTCGTTGTCGTCGGTCGTCGCGGGCTGCCCGCCGTTGATGTCGTTGGGGATTTGGTAGGTCTGATAGGCGTGGCTCACCGTCAGGTTGACGAAGTCGTTGCCGCGCGGCGCGGTGAAGCGCAGAAACTGGTTGGCGTTGCTGAACGAGTTGTGCGGCGAGTCCGGATCGGGCGGATCGAGTCCCCGATCGCCGGACTCATTGCGTGCCGCGATCACGAAGGCGCTCTTGCCGATGTTCGCATGATAGGCGACATCCGCGTCGAGGGCAAAGAACGAGCCGGCGTTGAACTGCGTGACGAAACCCGGCGCCCCGCTGCCGTTGCGCGTGTTGACGTTGATGACCGATGCAAAACGCTCGCCGTACTGGGCCGGATACGCGCCCTGGAGGGTTTCGACGAACGCGATGTCGTTCGGGTCGAACTCCGTTCCGATGGTGCGGTTGAGTTCTTGCGGAATCTGAACGCCGTCAACGATATAGTTGATGTCGCCGTGATCGCCGTTGATGTGCACGACGCCGTTGGCACCCCGTGCCGCACCGGGTAGCTGCAGCAGCAAGCCCGAGAGACTGCCGCTGGCCGGTGAACGGCTGAGCTGCTCGCTGTTCAAACTCAAATCCGTGCCCGAGCCGCCCAGCGACGGACGCGACGTCACCGAGGTGCGCCCGATCTCTTTGAGGTGCGTGAGCGCCAGCGTGACAGCGGCGCCCGCCGATGTAAGCTCGACGCGCAACGACGCCGCACCGGACGGGCTCGCGACGCTCACATTGTACGCGCCGATCGGCACGCCGGCCAACCGAAATTTTCCTTGCGCATCGGTTTTGGCGTGCAAGGTGAGATTGCTGCCCTGGACCGTGACAGCCGCTCCGACAACGGGATTCGTTCCCGCCGAAACCGTTCCTGAAAGCTCCGCCGCCGACTGCGCCGATGCGGCAGCCAGGCCCAAAACGACGTACACAAAAATTGCCGCACATGCGCCTGCCACACGCAGTGCGCATCGGAAAAAACCCACGAGACCATCCCTCTCTGAAGCGAGCTTACGTAATCAGATTTGGGATGCGAACGGGGGCGGCCGATTCGGAACGAACAACGTGAAGGCCGACGCCGCGCGGCGCGGCCCGACGACCGCGCGTTTCCGGCGCGCAATGGACGCCGGCGCCAAGCGCGACGGCAGGCAACCGATGGCGGCTTCGAGACCGGCGACGATGAGCGAGCGGCCGAAGAAAAAGACCACGCACGCCGAGAGCAGTGAACCGGCAAAGGCGATGCCCAACCCCAACGCCGCGGCTCCCGATGCGATGGGCACACCCTCGACGGCCTGCGTAGTCCCAAAAAAAGCAAGCTGCGCAACACCCAAAACCAGCAGTCCGCGCGAACCGCGCAGGGCCGCCAGATCGGCGCGCAGGATCGCGCACCGGCGACGGCGTTCGGCGCTCGGCTTTCCGACGCCGACCGTCGCGGCGAACCACCAGACCGCTGCCGAGACGAGCGCCGCGAAATAGCCGTGCCGGGCGACGAAGTCGACATCGAGGCCGTCGTGTCCGAGCGCCGCCGCTTCGGCAATGAGGTGGACGACGATGGCAAACGGAACGCCGACCGACGCGAGGCCCGCAATGTTCCGCATACGACGACTGTTCAGGCCCACGTCGGGCGTCCGAATGGAATCATTCTCTACTTTGCACGTTTGCGCGACGCAGATTCTGCGATCGCTGCGCGACGGCAAAAGACGTCCCCTAGCGGGGAATCACACCGTGCCGAACGATCGGCAACCATAAAATGTTGGTTGGGAGCAATGCGGGCAATTCCTGCGTCTGCGCAGTGACGCTCAGCCGGTCACCTTCCCGCAGGCGTAGGCCGGCGACGTCAGGTTCGACGTCTGATGGATCACCAGCGACTTTGCTTTGCCGGCAACGTCGGTGAGCGAATGATCGAGTTTGGTGAGCGACTGATTGTCGGAAAGCCCCGAGAGCGCGAAAGCGATGTCGCCCGGTTTCGCGCAACTGCCGTCGTTGAGCGTGATCGCTGCGGCCTTGGGAACGCCGCCGCCGCGCACCGTGACATTCACGAGCACGTTGGATCCCGAACCGAAGATCGTCGCCGAGGCTTCGGATTGCGCATTCTTGACTGTTTGCAGGTCGACTATCAGCGGATTGTCCAGGGCGAGCGCCGGTTGCCCGGCTCCGCCCGCGAACAGCGCAACAGCCAGGATCGTGGAACGAAACTTATTCATCTGGATCCTATACCCACCGCCGCGGGCTTCGCAGCGTGACCGTCAACAACTTCGCTGCGCATTCAATGTCGCTGCGGCTTGCGCGTGCGATAGCGCTCGATGAGGGCGTTCGTCGACGAATCGTGTGCAAGCGGAAGTTTCTTTGCGCCGTCGAGTTCCGGGATGATCCGTTGGGCGAGCACTTTTCCTAATTCGACTCCCCACTGGTCGAAGGCATCGATGTCCCAGATTGCGGCTTGCGTGAAGACGCTGTGCTCGTAGAGTGCGACGAGCTTGCCGAGCGCAGCCGGGGTGAGACGCTCGAGCAGCAGGGTATTGGACGGCCGGTTTCCCTCGAAGACGCGGTGCGGCACGAGCCAATCCGGCGACCCTTCGCTCTTCACTTCCGCCGCCGTCTTGCCGAATGCCAGCGCTTCGCCTTGCGCGAAGACGTTTGCCAAGAGCATGTCGTGACTCGTGCCCAGATCGTTGAGCGATTCGATGAAAGCGATGAAGTCGCACGGAATCAAGCGCGTTCCCTGATGGATCAGCTGATAGAACGAATGCTGGCCGTTGGTTCCGGGCTCGCCCCAATAGATCGGGCCGGTATCGCAGCTCACCGGGTCGCCGCTCAGCGTGACGTGTTTGCCGTTGCTCTCCATCGTGAGCTGCTGGAGGTAGGCGGGAAACCGTTTGAGATATTGTTCGTACGGCAGCACGGCCACCGTTTGAGCGCCGAAGAAATCGTTGTACCAGACCGCCAAGAGGCCCAGCAGGACGGGCAAATTGCGCTCGAACGGGGTGCCGCGAAAGTGCTCGTCCATCTCGTGAAAACCGGCGAGCATCGCGCGGAAATTCGGCGGTCCGATTGCCAGCATCGTCGACAAGCCGATCGCCGAGTCCATCGAATAGCGGCCGCCGACCCAGTCCCAAAACCCGAACATGTTCGCGGTGTCGATGCCGAATTGCGCGACCTTTTCGGCATTCGTGGAGACGGCCACGAAATGCTTGGCGACCGCTGTTTCGTCGCCGCCCAAGCCGCCGACGGACCACTGTCGCGCGAGGTGCGCGTTGGTCATCGTCTCGAGCGTGGTGAACGTTTTCGAGGCGACGATGAAGAGCGTTTGCGCCGGATCGAGGTCGCGCACGGCTTCGGCAAAGTCCGTCGCATCGACGTTCGAGACGAAGCGAAACGTCAGGTCGCGCCGGCTGTAGTAGCGCAACGCCTCGTACGCCATCACCGGACCCAGGTCCGAGCCGCCGATGCCGATGTTGACGACGTTGGCGATGGGTTTGCCGGTGTGACCTTTCCATGCTCCGCTGCGCACGCTATTCGCGAAACCTTCCATCTTGTCGAGCACCGCGTGGACCGCCGGGACCACGTTTTCGCCGTCGACCACGATCGACGTGCCGCTCGGAGCGCGCAGCGCAACGTGAAGCACCGCCCGGTTCTCCGACCGGTTGATCTTGTCGCCGCGAAACATCGCGTCGATGCGCGCGCGCAATCCGCAGGCCCCGGCGAGCTCGACGAGCAGCTTGCACGTCTGCTCGGTGATGCGATTCTTGGAATAGTCCAAGAAGATGCCCGCCGCCTCGACCGTAAAGTGTTCCGCGCGCCCCGGATCCTGCGCGAAGAGATCGCGCAACTGCAGCGCGCGCGCCTGCTGATAATGGGTCTCGAGGGCGGTCCAAGCTGCCGCTTTGGCGTTTGCACTCACTTGAGTCGTCATCCGTCCGTCCTTTCCGAAAGGCCCGCACGCCGTTTTGCCCGGCCAAGCAGCACGAACGCGTTGCGCTCGTCACCGAGTTACCGTTCTCGCACGCGGACGTGCCGGTTCCTTTATCGTGCGATGATTTCGCCCCGCGCCGTCCCCGCGTCAACGCCTGCGGTGCGAACGAATCGCTGCTTCGATCGCGCATCGTCGCTGCACGGCGTTCTTCTTCTTGCCTGCAAGCGGAGTTTCACCTGACGGCTGACGTCGCCACGTCTCCGCGCTCGGTTCATCAAGAACGACTCCGGGCACAACGCACCAACTTCAACGCGCCTTCTGCCAGCGGACGTCGCGTTCGGCGCGGGGTACCGGCCGGCGGACCTTTTCGCGCATCACCTCCCCGCGGGACCAGCCGCCAGCGGTATCCGGCGGGACATTCAGTCCGCGCTGAGCTGCGCCGAAAGGTCTCACACCGCGGCCCGATGCCCGAAGCCCGCCGGCGATCCGTTTCCAGCACCGTCGCTGTGGTTCGGCATCACGTACGAGCGGCGTCGTCGCATGATTCACGCCCTGCATCGGCCGGACGCGGCGCAACGAGCGTGACAGAGTGACATACACTTGGCACTCGGCCCTCGTATGTTGACTGCATGGAATATCCGTGCATTTGCCCCGACTGCCGCATCGCACACGATGAGCCCAGCGATGCCCGCCTCGGCCACCTCGTGCAATGCCTCGATTGCGCGATCCTCGGTGCCGAACGTTTACCCGCACCCATGAACGAATCGATCGAGACGACGCTTGCTGCTTAGGCGCCCGGGAGCACGGGAAGGTCCGATCCGATGCTTCGGCTATGGGCGCAAGGTTAGGGCGGCCGCGCTGGGTTTGCCCGCCGAGCCCCGACGCCATCGCGTCTCCGGGAAGCCACGGGCGCTCTTGGCTCCACGGCCCGAATCAAGTGAGGAACTCCTTCAGTTGTCTTTCGGGCCTTGCCTTTTGCCGGTTCGGATGCCGTCGAGCGGGGCACGATTCGTGCGTACAATCCGTGCTTTCTTCGCGCGAACCGCGGGCGAGCCGGACGTCCCGGAAACGCCGACACGACGAGCGTTAGCGTCACCCGTCATACCACATTTGCAGGCCCGCTTTTGCGCGCCCGAGCGCCTTGTATCTACACCTGGGACGACACTTATCGATAGGCCGCCGGACCTAGGACTTTATCCCCTATTGACGCTAGGACCGCCAAGCTATCGTAGGAGCATGGAAGCGGAAGCCAAGGTCACACTCCAACCGTCCGGGGGGTTCCTCCCCAAGCAGACCGCAATCGTCGGCGCCGTGGTTGTCGCGGTAATGATCATGTTCGGTCTCAGCCACTCGTCGTCGTCGGTCGCGCCACAGCCCGCGCCGGCCGCAACGGTCGCCGACGATGATCGGACATCGACGGCATCCGGTGTTTCTGTCGCGCCGACGACGACGGGCAGCGCAGCCGCTGCCGTTTCCGTGTCGCAAGCCTCAACGTTCCACGGCTATTCCTGCACCCTCGACTGTTCCGCACATAAGATGGCGTACAGCATTGCCCGCGCCGATCACCTCACCCGGCTAAGCCAGTGCCCTGCCGCTCCGCTCCGCTTTCGCTCCTTTGAAGAAGGCTGCTGGGCGGCTCTCGGGCGCGAAGGCCCCCTAGCCAAATAAGCTTTACCACGACACAGGTACCAAATCTCATAGCGCAAACGTTGCGCACAGATGACGGCGGCGACGGAACAAACCCCCATTCTCGAAGCGCGTGGAATCGCCAAGACCTTCGGGCGCGTAACGGCACTGAGCGACGCAAACTTCCGCGCATACACGGGCGAAGTATCCGCGCTCGTGGGCGATAACGGCGCCGGCAAATCGACTCTCATCAAGATTCTTTCCGGCGCATTCGAGCCCGACGGGGGCGAACTCACCCTCGACGGGACGCCCGTTCGCTTCACGTCGCCGCAAGACGCTCGCGATCACGGCATCGAGACGGTCTATCAGGATCTGGCGCTCGCGCCGGCACTTGACGTTGCCTCGAATCTCTTTCTCGGGCGCGAGGCGCGGCTGGGCGGCGTGCTCGGCTGGCTGGGCTTTCTTGACGACCGTCTCATGCGCGAGCGCGCGCGTCAGGAAATCGACGATCTCCACGTCGGCCTTTCGTCGGTTCAGCAGCCGGTGTTCACGCTCTCGGGCGGCCAGCGGCAAGCCATCGCGGTCGCGCGCGCCACGGCCTGGGGCAAACGCATCGTCATCATGGACGAGCCGACCGCGGCACTGGGCGTGCGCGAATCGGCAATGGTGCTCAATCTGATCAAACGGATCAAGAGTTCGGGGATCGCGGTGATCATGATCAGCCACAGTATGCCCGAGGTCTTCGAGGTTGCCGACCGGATCACGATCTTGCGGTTGGGGCGGACCGTGCGTGAGATGCGGCGCGCCGAAACGTCGATGACCGACGTCGTCGCGTTCATGACCGGCGCGACGGCCGATTACGTCGCGAAGATCGAAAGCTGACGGGGTGAGCCAACCCGCGTCACCCGGGCAAACGACGCCGGCGAGCAAGCCGGGCAACGTCTTGACTCGCTCGATGAATCTCTACATTTTCCTGGTGCTCATCGCGCTGCTGGCATTTTTCAGTATCATCAGCCCAAATCACGCGTTTTTCGAGCGCTCCAACTTCATCAACATCGCCTGGGACACCGCCGAAATCTTGCTGCTCGCGATCGGCGAGACGTTCGTCATCGTCACCGCCGGCATCGATCTTTCGGTCGGCACCGTGCTGATGTTTTCGGGCGTCATCGCGTCGTGGACGATGGCGCAAACCGGCGGCCCGCCGGCGCTCGTGGCGAGCGGCCAGTTTCCCAATGCGGCAATCGCGATTCCGCTGGGAATTGCGGCGGGCATCTGCGTCGGCACGCTCTTCGGCTTGATCAACGGCGTGCTGGTGACGCGGTTGCGCATGCCGGCCTTCATCGTGACGCTGGGTGTCTTCAGCATCGCCAATGGGCTGGGAGACTTGGTGAGTTCGGGCGGGGCCGCCGGCCAATCGGCGATTCCGCCGATTCCCGGGAGTTTCGCCAACACGCTGGGCAACGGCAACCTCATCTTTGGTTTGCCGACGCTGGTCGTCGTCGCGGCGTTCGTCGCCGTCGTCACGCACGTCGTTCTGACGCGCACGCTGTTCGGTCGCCGAACCTTCGCGGTCGGCAGCAACCTCGAGGGTTCGCGCCTAGCGGGCGTTCCGGTCAACAGCCACGTCATTTGGGTCTACGTCTTCGCGGGATTCATGGCGGGGTTAGCGGGCGTGCTCGACCTCGCGCGCTTTCATTCGACCGACATCCAAGGGCACAGCCTCGACAATCTCGACGCTATCGCGGCCGTCGTCATCGGCGGCACGAGCCTGTTCGGCGGAACCGGCTCGATCGTGGGTACCGTCATCGGCGCATTCATTCCAACCGTCTTGCGCTATGGATTCACCATCCAAGGGATCTCGTCGTTCTGGCAAGACGTCGTGGTCGGCGCAATCATCATCGTTGCCGTCCTGGTCGACCAGATCCGGCGCCGCCGGGTCACCTGAGACTCGACCGCATTTCATCCAAAAAGGAGAACGCGACTCATGTCCAAGCGACTACTTACCGTCACCGCGCTGGCCGCTCTCGCGGGCCTGGGCACGCTGACGGTCCCGCGCAGCATGCCGCGCGCGACTGCTGCCGAGCCCTATAAAATCGTCCTCATCGCGGGCATCGCGTCCGATGCTTTTTATATCACAATGAACCACGGCGCTCAGGCCGAAGCGCAAAAGGAAGGCGCGACCGTCCAGTTCAGCGGTTCGCCGGCAGCCTTCAGCCCATCCACCCAGCTGCCGTATCTGAACGCGGCGATCGCGCAGAAACCCGACCTGATCCTGATCGCGCCGACCGACAAAGTCGCGCTGCAGGAGCCGATCGCACGCGCCGTGGCCGCGCACATCCCGGTGATCTTGGTCGATACGACCTTGAGCGACCCGTCCGTCGCCGTTACCACGATCTCGTCCGACAACGTGGCGGGCGGCGAGAAGGTCGCCGACGCACTCGCTGGTGCGATCAACAAAACCGGGAAAGTCGCTGTCGTCAGCGTCTCCCCCGGCATCAGCACGACCGACGAGCGCGTTGAGGGCTTCAATAAGGAGCTGGCCAAATATTCGGGGATCAAGAGCCTGGGCGTGACCTTCACGGGCGACAATCCGACCCGCGCGAACACCGTCACCAAGGGTTTGGTCGCCGCCAACAACGACCTGGCCGGCGTGTTCGCCACCAACGTCGTGACCGGCGGCGGCGTCACGGCGGCAGCAAATGAACTCGGTTTGTCGGGAAAACTCAAACTCGTCGAGTTCGACGCCGAGCCGACCCAAGTCGAAGCGGTGAAATCCGGGACGATCGCCGCACTCGTCGCGCAAGACCCGTATCATATCGGTGAACTGGGCGTCCAGTACGGCGTGCAATACCTCAAAGGCAAGCGCGACTTCGAGAAGCACTACGGCACCGGCGAAGCCATCATCACCAAAGACAACGTCGACAGCGCCGACGTCAAGAACTACCTCTACTCAAAATAGTCGCGGCCCATCCGTCGCGGCCGGTGACGCGTGCGTCCCGGCCGCGATCGCTGGGCGGGAGCACGTCGCCGCGAACGGAACACACGCCAACGATGTTTCGCGTCATCACCTTTAACGCCAACGGTATCCGTGCGGCTGCGCGCAAGGGCTTCTTTGGCTGGATGGACGCGCAGCGGCCCGACGTCGTCTGCATTCAGGAAACCAAAGCGCAGGAACACCAGCTGCCGCCCGAAGCCATCGATCTTCCGGACTACCATTACGCCTTCGTCGATGCGCAGAAGAAAGGCTATAGCGGCGTTGCGATCTACAGCCGCCGCAAACCCGCCGCGGTCGAGCGCGGCACGGGGCTGAGCGACGTGGACGTCGAGGGACGCTTCGTGCGCATGGAGTTCGGCGACCTCACGATCGGATCGCTCTACGTTCCGTCCGGTACCAGCGGTCCGGCTCGGCAAGCGGTGAAGTATGCGTTTCTGGACCGCTTCATCGCCACGCTCGTCACGCTCAAGAACCGCAACGTCGCAACCATCGTGTGCGGCGACTACAACATCGCACACCGCGACATCGATGTGTTCGATCCCAAAGCCTGCGCCCGGACGACGGGCTTTCTGCCCGACGAACGGCGCTGGTTCGACGACGTCGTCGACCGCGTCGGCTGGGTCGACGCGTTTCGCGTTGTCAATAGCGGCACCCGCGAATTTTCCTGGTGGGCGAATTGGCCGAACGCATTCGAACGCAATCTCGGTTGGCGAATCGACTACCAGCTGATCACTCCCGATCTTGCCGGACGGGTGCGCGCCGCGTCGATCTATCGCGAGCAACGCTTTTCCGATCACGCTCCCGTCACCATCGATTACGATCTGTGAGCCGCCCGCGCGTCCCGCAACCGTCGCGGGAGGGCCGAATCGATGCTCGATCCAGCCGCCCCGCTCTCCTTGACGGCATCGGCACCGCGCTATTCACGCTGCCGGCATCGTCCCCGAATTAGGTGCCGTCGTTGAGGAACGGCTTGCCGCGGCGTCCGTGCGCGTCGATGACGGCTGGCGGCGCAACGTGGGCTTTGACATGTCGTACTGCGGTTACCGGCGCTTCGATGAAGACGTTTGACGGTGCGTTCGCGACCGTCGAATCACGGCGCAACAGCGTGGACACGGTCGCCGAAGAGATCATCGCTGCGGTCTGCGCGTCGAAGCCCTGGTTCTGCCAGAAGAATCGGTCGCCTGTCCGCAAGCGCGAGAACTGGTTGGCGATGATGAATTGAAATGTCGGTCCCACGTTGGCGCCGGGCGCATGAGCTTCGGCCAAGCCGCCCATGAAGAGATCGACGTTGTCGATCGAGCCGTAAACCGCGGCATAATCCCGCTGGAGCTCCGGATCGCTCGTCAGTTGTGCAAACGACGCGTACGGCTGCATGCCGATCGCGCGCCGCGTCTGATTGAGCGTGCCGAGGCCGACGTCCCGTTCCCGCTGCACGTCGATCGCGATGAGGTCGATCTGATCGACGTCTCCCCCGACCAAGCCCGCAACCAACAGATTGCGCAGTGCCGCGACGGTGTAAGGGTCGGTTGCCTGCGAGTAATCCGCCCCGAGCGAGCGCAGCAGCGGATCGATGCCGTTGGCCACGTCGATGGAGGCGGTATTGAAAAACGCTTGCGCGATCGACTCCGTGAAAAGCACGTTTCCGTTGGGGCCGAGACCCTCTTGCGTGTCCGAGACTTGTGAATGACCCATGCGAAACGCGGCGGTCGAAAACTCTTGACTTACTTGCGCGTTGACCGTCGGATCGTAGCCGCGATACGGTCCCAGCACCGGCCCCAGGAGCGCCGGTAAATATTCGGAGTAGATGATGTTTTGATATTCTGCCGTCGTGATCGCTTTGGCCATACCGTACAGCTGGCCCGCGGTCCAGTTGGGATGCCGAACCTTGAGACTGCGGACCCAGAAGTTGTGTTCGCGCATGAAAAGCGTGGTCACCGCCGTGAGCTCCGGATTTTCCATCACGCGTGGGTCGCCGGTGACGAACATGTTGTTCACAACCGGCAGCGCCAGACCGTTGTACGAGCTTTGCAGCGTGCCGTCGGGATTGACCAGCGAGGTCGCCACCGCCGCGGTTGAGCCGTAGAGCTGCGAGAGGTCCAGATAACCCGCAACGGTGTTGACGATCGTGTTGGTGGCCGGATTGCGCGTATCGCGCGTCATCGCGATGACCGTCCCGGCTTGGAATGTCGGGTCTCCCGCCGGGATAGCGATGTTGATCGCCGCCGAATTCGCAGGCGTTTCCTCGAGATCGATATCATGGTCGACGAATTGACCGAACACGTACATCCAGGCCGAAAGCACGGGATCGGTTGTTTGAGCGTCTTGTCCGCCGGCGCCCGAGCCCCCGGCGATCACGTTGCTGATCGTTCGAGGATTGGGGCCGGCGATCAATCCGTCGTTGGTGCCGGGCGCGAACAACAGCGGCGTCAATGCCAACTCGGGATTGCCCGGAACCGCATTGAGCGCCGGATTTCTGAGGTCGTTGCCGCCCCCGCCGATCGGGCGAAATTCTCGGAGCAATCCGCCGGGCGAACCCGCGGCACCGCCGTTTACTTGAACGGCCGGTCCGCGCGTCTGTTGCGCGACGGCGGGCGACGACGCGGTAACGAATGCAAGGCATGCTAACGCTGCCCGATTGATTCTATCGTGCATACATGTTCCTCATGAGTCTGCGAGTCTCCGACGATCGGAGCCTGGGTCGAGCATCGCGTGCGGACATACCACAACGGATCCCACAATGGATCGCGATACTGCCGAATGAAGTCCTAGAATAATGTTCTACGCAGTAATCCGCGGCCAGTGCTTTGGGGCACAATAGGCGCAGCGGCTTTCTCAGAAACTTATTTTTTTACCGGATCGATGATGGAGTTGTGTTACGGTTCACAACATGCACGTGACGCCGGCTGCAGCAAACGTCATCGAGACCATTTGAGCGATGCAATCGCTGCGTTGTAACGGGTGTAACACCGTCGGATGCGATGTTGCTCATGACGGCGTCCGCCGCGCCCTATTGAGTACGTTGGTAATGCAACGGGGTCATCGTCGTCCGGTGCGCGTGCACGCCCGATGCGCCATTTGCAGGCGGGATAACCTTCGACAACGGTTGCACGGCAAGCGCGAGCATTGCACCGTGAACCAGCACTTGATCGACCCGGCCGAATCACCAGACGCGCTGCGGTTCGCTGGGTTCGCCGCCGATGGTGAAAGCCGTCGAAGTGGGCGTCGCAGGAGTACCCTTTAGATGCACAGCGAGCGACCGCTGACCGCGTCGAACGTCTGGGCCAGCTTGAACGCGCCGTACGAGCGAGGGCGTCGAAGTCGTCGCCGACGATGACGACACCGAGAAAAGAATCGGCGGTGATGCCATGCGAAGTACAACCCGGCAGCGAGCGGCACGAACGGTCGACCTCGACACGTGGTGTGTGTCAAGCGTGTGACTCGGCACCGATCTCGTCTGACACGAGAAGCGCACCGAGCGAGTCCGGTTTGACCCGGCACGCGGCAGCTCACAACGCCGCAGTGCAGCGCCGCCGTCCGTCGAGGAACGCTTGACGCGAATATTCAAATATCCTAATATAGTGACTTCATGCTTCGCCATTTCAAGGCTGAGTTCTTCAAGACGTTGTCGCACCCGACGCGGATTCGAATCCTCGACGCCTTGCGTGACGGCGAATTGACGGTGCGCGACTTGCAAGAGAAGCTCACCCTCGAACAATCGACGGCGTCGCAGCATCTCTCGGCCTTGCGCGCCAAGGATTTCGTGGTCGCACGCCGCGACGGCACCTACGTTTGGTACAGCGTGTCCGACAAGTCGATTTGGAAACTCTTGGATATCGCACGCGACGTGTACGAGCGCCAGCTGGTCAGAAACCGGGCAAGTTTTGATTCGCTTCGCTGACTTCGAGCCGCGCCGTCTGCTGGGGTTTGGCGCGCTGCTGGCGGCTGCCCTCGTTGCGGTGACGGCCATCGTCATGCACGCAGCACCGGGATTCGAGATCTCGCCGCCGATCGCGCCCAACGAGTTGCGACTGGTGTTTGCTTCGACGACGCTGGCGGTGCCGTTTCTGGGCTTGGTCGCGCTCGTGGTGCCGGCCGTCGCGGTGTGGGGACTGCGGCGCGGGGCCGTCAACGACGGCCTCCGCTTGGCCGTCTTCGTGCTGGCCATGATCGGCGTGTTGTTGGCGCAGAGCGTCGCCGCTTTTTTCCTGGCCTGGGAAACGATGTCGCTCGTTTCGGCCTTCCTGGTCGGCACGCATCACGAGCGCCGCGACGTGCGGCGTGCGCTGTTGTCGTACATCCTGGTCAGTCAGCTGGGTGCACTGAGCATCGTCGCGGCACTGACGCTGCTGGGCGCGCACGCGGGCAGCTTCCGCTTCGTCGACATCGCCCAGGCGGCGCCAGCCCTGCCGCTGGTCCAGCGTTCGGTCGTGATCGCACTGATATTGATCGGGTTCGGCTCGAAAGCGGGACTCGTTCCGCTCCACTTCTGGCTTCCGCTCGCGCACCCGGTGGCACCCGCCAACGCCTCGGCGCTGCTCTCCGGCGTGATGCTCAATGTCGCTGTCTACGGGTTGCTGCTCGCTTGTTTCGGGCTGGTCGCGCCGATTCCGATCGCCTGGGGCGTCTGGATCGTTTTCATCGGCCTCTTGACGTCGATTACCGGCGCGCTCTACGCGGCCATCGACGCCGATTTCAAGCGTCTGCTGGCGTACAGCTCGATCGAAAATCTCGGCATCGTCGCCAGCGTCTTGGGACTCGCGGTCATCATGGCCGCATTGCACGAACCGGTCCTGACCGAACTGGCCCTCGTGGCGCTGCTCGTCCACGCCGTCAGCCACGGGGTGTTCAAGAGCTTGCTGTTCTTGGCCGCGGGGAATGTCGCCGAAGCCGCGCACACCACCGACCTCGAACACCTGGGCGGTTTGCGCCGCGTGCTGCCGTTGACCTCGCCGCTCCTGTTCATCGGCTGCGCGGCCGCCGCGGCGCTGCCGCCGCTGACCGGCTTCGCGTCCGAATGGCTCGTCTTCACCAGTTTCATCCGCGCGCTGGCGATCGCACCGCCGGCGCTGGCGGCCCTCATCGTGCTTGCGATCGGGAACCTCGCCGCGACCAGCGGCCTCGCCGCACTGGCGTTCGTGAAACTCTTCGGCATCGCGTTCTTGGGTGAGCCACGCTCCGTGCGCGACATCCCCGTCGAACGGCCCGACGTGTCGATCGTGGGGTTGGGTTGGCTGGCCGTTTTTTGCATCGTCTTCGGTTTGGCGCCGTCGGTGTTGTACCGGCGCATGATCGAAGCCGGCGGCGTCATGAGCGGATCGACGGCCTTCGATCCCGGCGCGCTGCCCGGGCTTCCGTTGCTGCTAGGCGCATTGCCGGTGCTCGGGGCGGTGGGCGCGATCCTCTATGCGCGCCGGCGCGGCGTGCGCAGGGTGCCGACCTGGACCTGCGGTTCGGCCGTGACGCCGCGTTCGCAGTACACGGCGACCGCGTTCTCAAAGCCGACCCGGCGGATCTTCGCCTTCGTGCTCTTTCCCGAACATCAGCGCATCCGCGACACCGGCGCCTCGCGCTGGTTTCCGCTGCGCATCCGGTATGCGTTCAGCACACGGTATGTCTTCGACGAAGTCGCGCGCAACATCGCGGCCGCCGCGCAGCGGCTCGCGCGACGCTCGCGCATCGTGCAAGCCGGACTGCTGCGCGTCTACTTGGTGTACGCGGTCGTTGCCGTGCTCATTTTGCTGGTGGTCGCGCGATGAACGAAGGCTTCCAATTCGTTTGCCTCGTCGTGCTTGCGCCGCTGGTGCAGGGGCTGCTGCGCAGCCTGCGCGCCCAACTCCAGGGCCGTCCGGGGCCGACGCCGATCCAGCCCTATCGCGATCTGCGCAAACTGTGGTCGAAGGAAGCGCTGGTCCCCGCCGCTACGTCGCCGCTGGTCATCGCGACGCCGGGCATCGTGCTGGGCGTCGCGCTCACGTTCGCGGCGCTCGTGCCGCCGGTCTTCCGTCCCGGGTCGACCGCGGTGAACGCCGTGGCGATGGCGCTACTGCTCGCGCTGAGCCGATTCGTGCTCGTGCTCGCCGCGCTCGATGCCCGCTCGGCCTTTTCGGCGATGGCGGCCAGCCGCGAGATGACCTTCGCCAGCCTCACGGAGGCGCCGCTCATCCTGGCCTTGTTGTCGAGCGCGGTATCGGCTTCACCTGATGCGGTTTCGGCTGCTTCGACCCCCATTGCGGGCGTGCTGGCCGCCGGCGCGCTGCTGCTGGTGATGCTGTCGGAAACCGCGCGCATCCCGGTCGACAATCAGGAGACCCATTACGAACTCACGATGATTCACGAAGGACTCGTGCTCGAATACAGCGGCTGGGAACTCGCGCTCTTGCAATTGGCCGCGTACGTGCGGCAAGCGGCGTTCTTCGTGCTGGGTGCCCGGATGCTGCCCGGAACGTCGGGCTTGACGCTGCTCTACATCGTCGCCTTCATCCTCATGATCCCGCTCGTCGAACGCATCTACGCCAAGATGCGGCTGTTCGAGGTACCGCAGCTGTTCGCGTCTGCGACGGTGCTCGCGCTTGCGAGCATCGGGCTGCGCATCGCGGGTCTAGGCACATGGTAATCGGACTCATTCTCCTCTCGGCGGCGCTCTTGGCGATCGATTCGCGGCTGCGTTCGGCGTTGATCGCGTATGCCAGCTTCACCGCGGGCACCTTGTGGCTGGCCTTTCCGCGCGAGCATTCGTGGACGGCGCTGTCGTTTTTCGCTGCCCTCGCGGTCGTGAAGCTCGTCGTGGGGCCGGCCGCGCTCATCTACATCGTGCGCAAATACAAGGTGCCCGAAGATCTCGCCCCATCGATCAATCTCGCCTGGCGGCTGTTGCTCGTCGTCGGCACGCTGCTCGCCGCGCACGAGATTCGCCAGATGACCGCCTTCAGTAACGTCGCCGCCGCCGGAGTCGTGTTCTACGCCATCTTCACCAGCACGCTCATCGTGCTGCTGCACCGCAACCTGCTCGCGCACGTGATCGGACTGCTGATGCTCGGCAGCGCGATCACGTTGGCCGGCGCGGTGTTCTCGCCGGGATTGCCCGGCGCGATCGAGATCGCCGACACCTTCGACGCCGTCATTGCCACGGTGGTCGCGCTCTCGCTGGCCCGCGCGCTGATCGCGTTCAACCCCAACCTGGACGTGCGTTCGATGCGCGAGTTGCGCGGATGATCGCGTTCGCCGTCGGCGCGCCGCTGGCGGGCGCCTTGCTCTCGACCCTGCTGTTCCGGCTGCCCTCGCCCTCGCTGCGTTTGATTCGCGGCGTGCTCGCGGGAATCGCCCTGCTGCTGACGTTTGCGGCGTTGCCGCACATCGATCCGCTCTCGGCGCTCTTCGCGGGGATCATCTCGCTCCTCAGCTTCTTGGCCACGCTGTACTCGCTGAGCATTTTCCCCAAGACCGAGCACGAAGATGCGCGCTGGTCGAGCCGGCCGGCATATTTCGTCCTGCTCGGCGCTTTTTGGAGCAGCATGCTCGTCGCGGTGACGAGCACGACGTTCAGCGGCGTGTGGATCGGGATCTCGGCGACGACGCTGGCGACGACGTTTCTGGTCGGGTTCAGCGGCGGGAAAGCCGCGCTCGAGGCGGCTTGGAAGTATCTCATGCTGTGCAGCTTCGGCATTGCGATCGCGCTGATCGGGATTCTTTTGCTAGGCCGCGCCGGCATGGGCGCGGACATCGCTCCGAACGACGCGCTCGCCTGGGACGCCCTGACGCGGCACGCCGGCCGCTTACGGCCCGATCTCAGCCGCGTCGCGCTGCTCTTGATGCTGCTCGGATTCGGTACCAAGGCCGGGCTCGTGCCGATGCATTCCTGGCTTCCGGACGCGCATTCAAAGGCGCCGGCCCCGATCAGCGCGCTGCTCTCGGGTCTGCTCGTCTCCTGCTCGCTCTACGCGATCGTGCGCACGCAGCAAGTCGCGGCACTCGTTGCACCCGGCGTGTTCGACGGGACGTTGCTCTTCGTCGGCAGCTTGTCGATCCTCGTCGCGGCGATCCTCATGCTGGCCCAGAGCGACGTCAAACGCTTGTTGTCGTATTCGACGGTCGAACACGCAGGGTTAGTCGCCATCGCGCTGGGTTTGGGAACGCCGCTGGGAGCGTTCGCTGCGATCTACCATATCGTCAACCACGCGTTCACCAAGGCGCTCGCGTTTTTGGCCGTCGGGATCGTGCAACACGATCGCGGGACGACGACGATCGGCAAACTCCACGGGCTTTGGAACGACGCGAGCGGCAAATTCTTCTTGAGCGCCCTCATCGGTTTGATGGGCTTGCCGCCCTTCGGCATCTTCATCTCCGAATTACTGATCGTCGCTGCTGCGGCGCTGGCCCATGCCTGGGCGGCGCTCGCCTGCGCGCTTGCCGGCGTCCTGCTGGCGTTCATCGCGCTGGTGCGCTTGGCCATCGATACCGAATCCGGCGCGCAGGTCGCGCGGCCGCGGGCAAAGCGCTCGCCGGTCCCGGCGTTTTTCGCCGTAGGCTGCGCAGCGACCGCCGCGCTCTTGCTCGCGCTGGCGCCGTTCTTCGCCTTTGCCTCCAAGAGCATCGCCGCGTTCGCGGTAGCGGTGCGCTAGGCGTGTATCGTCAAACCTTCGTCGAGAGCTCCGAACTGGACCGCGCCGTCATTGCGACGTGCGCGACGCACGAGCCCCTAGGGGCATACGCCGCAGCGCACCTGCTGCACTATCTTTTCGTCGACGCGCAGGGCGTGCTGGACCTCGCCTCGCCGCGCCCGGCACCGGGCCGGCCGAGCGTTTCGGTCGCCGGCGAGATTCCGCTTTTCGATTGGCACGAGCGCGAGATGCGCGACACGCGCGATGTCGCGTTCACCGGGTTGCCCAACGAGCGTGCGCTGTTCATCGCCGGCGACGGCACGATTCCGCCGGCGCTCACCGCCGAAGGCAAAGGCGTCAACATCATCGTGGTCGGTCCGGTTCACGCCGGCATCATCGAACCGGGCCGGTTTACCTTCAGCAGCGGCGGCGAGACGGTGCTCCATCTCGACGCCCAGCTGTCGTACAGCCGGCGCGGCGTCGAACGCTTTCTGCAAGGGCTCGACGCCGTCGGCGCGGCCCCGCGCGTCGCGCGCGTTTGCGCTGCGTGTTCGGTGGCTCGCTCGTGGGCGTACGCGCGGGCGCTCGAATCGCTTGCCGGCGTCGTCTGCGACGAACGCACGGAGTGGACGCGTTTGATCTTCGCCGAACTCGAGCGCCTCTACAACCATATCTTCGATCTCTCATCGTCGTCGGCCGGCGCCGGATACGGCCACGGCCAGACGCAGGGCCTCGCGCTCAAGGAACGCGTGCACCGGATCTGCGCCGAAGCCACGGGCCATCGTTTCGCGTTCGACGCAATCGTTCCGGGCGGCGTGCGCACAGCCGAATCGTTCGATCCGCACGCGCTGGCGACGCACATCGAACAATTGCGCGGCCACGTCGACGGCTACCTCGACGCGCTGTTCCGCAATCGTTCGCTGGTCCGCCGGTTCGAGGGCGCGGGCCACGTCAGTGCGGAGACGGCACGGGCGTTCGGAACCGTCGGGCCGGCGCGGCGTGCATCAGGCGGAACGATCGACATTCGCAGCTGCGCCCCGTATGGCGCGTACCGTGCGGCGCCGCCGCAATGTTTCACGGAAACCGGCGGCGACGTCGCGGCGCGCTGCGCGGTGAAGCGCCTGGAGATCGGCGAGTCGTTCAAGCTCATCGAGCGCGCGTTCGCCGAACTCGACGGTCACGCTCCGCCCGCCGCTGGGACTCTGCGCGCCGGCAGCGGCACGGTCACGACCGTAACCGAAGGCGCGCGCGGGGCCGAAACGGTTTCCATCACGTGCGACGACACCGGGCAGTTGGCGCGCGTGCATTTCATCTCGGCGTCGTATCGCAATTGGCCGACGGTCCTGCGCGCGATGGAAGCCAACATCGTGCCCGATTTTCCGCTCGTCAACAAGAGCTTCAACTTGTGCTACGCGTGCGCGGACCGCTGACGTGAGCGCCTTCAAACGCTCGCTGGGCATTCGGCACCTGGTCTGCGGCAGCTGCAACGGCTGCGAGCACGAGATGAACGCGCTCACCAATCCGTTTTACGACATCACCAAAGACGGCTGGGACGTCGTCGCGTCGCCGAGGCACGCCGACGTGATCACCGTAACGGGGCCGATGACGGACGCGATGCGCGAGGCCGCGCGGCGCACGCTCGAAGCCGCGCCCGAACCGTTTTTGGTTCTGGCGGTCGGCGATTGTGCCACCGGCGACGGCCCGTGGGCGGGCGCGCCCAACGCCGGTCCGGGAGCCGGCGTCGAACTCAAAGCGACCGTCGTGGTGCCCGGCTGCCCTCCGGCGCCCAGCGCCATTCGGGCCGGGCTCAAAGAGGCCGCGCGCCTGTTGGAACGGCGCCCGGCCTCCTAAGCGTCGGGGCCCCGGCCCCGACTAGTGGGTTTCGTGCAGGATGAACCGCCGCGCGACGCGGTGCCCGCGTTTCGCGGCAACCGCCTGGACCGTCGGATCGATCGTCAGGCCGTAGAAATTGCCGCTGTCGTCTAGCACGTAAAGCCAGAGTCCGTCAGCACTGGGCGCCATCCGGATGTTGTCGCCGGTGATGATCAGCGGCTCGGCATTGTTGAGGACCGTACCCGTCGTCGCATCGACCGCCCACAGCGCACCGCCAGGGGTGCCGCTGGCCGCGCCGCATCCGCCGCTTCCATTCGGCGTGCACGGCGTGCCCATGAAGACCACGCCGCCGGCCGTGACGGTCGGAGCCGAGCGCGGCATCGGGTGCGGATTCTCCCCGTAGAGGCTCGAATCGGGCCCGAATTGCGCTTTCCAAATGACCGACGTTCCGCACGCGCCGATCGCCGCGAGTCCGGGCGGGTAGCCTAAACTTCCGTTGAGTGACGAGGATATCGCGGCGTACAAGTAGCCGGTCGTCGGTGAGAAGCCGGGATTTCCGACGTAGTACGCGGCGCCGCTGGGAACCGAGAACGCGAAGCTGCTGACCTCGCTCAAGTCGGAGGCATTGTTGATGACGAGCGTGCCGCCTTTGCCCTGCGTCGCCGTGAGCGGTCCGCAGCCGGAGGTTGCGCCGGGATTAAACACGACCGGCGTGCCGGTGTAGTCCTCGTCGTTGCCGCCGATCGCGAAATTGAAGCCGGGATAATTCGAGCCTTCGATCGTCGACAGATCGCCGGACATCTTCACGAGATGTTCCGCGAGTCCGATCTGCTCGTCATCGGTCGTCAGGAACGGCGCCGCAGCGGTTTGCGGATCGGTCGAAGCATTCGTCTCGCCGTTGCCGCCGCCAAAGTAGATATTGCCGCTCGCGTCGGACGACACGCCGCCCCACGCCCAGACGCCGCCGCCGCCGTAGTTGCCGGGGCTCGTCGAAATGCCGCTCGCAACCGGGACTTGCCAGGTCGTGAAGACCGTGCTCAGCAGCGTCATGCTGTTCGGATCGACCGAAACCACTCGGCCGCGCCACGAGGGATACGCACCGGTGACCGTGCCTTCACAATCAGACCCGGTGCCGACATAGATGCGGCCGTTCGCCAGCGTAAGTCCGGTCGCCGACTTGTTGGCCTCGCCGGCCTGCAGCGTCGGGGTAACGTCGACTTGGCTGGTGACGCTGCCGTTGGCGACGTTGAGACGGTAGAGCACCACGTGATTGGGAACGGCACCGTTGCCGGCGGCCATGAAGACGGCCCCGAGGCTCGCATCGTACTGCGCCGTCCCCGAAACGCCGGCCAGACCGCAGTCTTGAACGTCCTGGGTCGGGAGCGTTGTCTGCCAAACGAGCGCGCCGGTGAGCGCGTCGTAAGCTTGAGCGATCGCAAAATTGGCGACGATCAGCAGCGCTTTGTGTCCGGCAACATTCGTCGCGACGATCGGCTGGCTTTGGGTCGAGCCGTTGAGCGCGAGTTGCCAGCCGATGTGCATTTGGGAAATCGACGCCGGAGTAATAGCGGTGGAATTGGGGTTGAAGCCGCTGCGCGCAACATCGTAACCGTAGGTCGGCCAATCGACGAATGACGTGGCCGTCGCGGTCGAAGGCGTGAGTGTCGCCGGCGTGACGTTGGCAGCGCTGACGCCGGTCGCCGTGGCGCTAAATGTGGCCGAAGCGATTGCTGCGCCCGTATAAGCGACGGTCAAACCGCTGGCATCGGCCGGCGACGAAAGGGTCGTTTTCGAGAGTGTCGTGGCGCCGCTCTTATCCGAATCGGTGAGCGTGATCGCGCTGGTGAAGGGATCGTTCCCGATGATGGCCGCGCCGCTCGCGTCTTCGGTCGTTACCGTCAACGGAATCGACGCCGCCGTCCCCTGCGCGGGCGTCGCGTTGCTCAACGCAAGTGCGATCGAGGCAACGACACCGTCCAGCGTCATGCTGACGACGTTGGATTTGCCCGCAACGATCGTTGCCGTCGTCTGGTTCTGTGACAGCGGCGTGCCGGTTCCGTTCGTGCTGGCGTACAGGATTTCGGTGAACGTGTCCGTGCCGATCGGGGCAGTGACGGTGACCGAGCACGTTCTCCCGCCGCCGCTTGCGGCCGTGCAGCTCGACGAATTCGCGGCCACGTTCGCGATCACCGGCGTGCCGCCGTTGACGGCGACCGACACCGATTGGGTATTCATGGACACGTACTGCGGACTGCGCTGCTTGGCCGAAGGCAAACCGCTCGCGGGGGCCGGCACGGAAATCGAAATGACGGCGTTGGCGTTGCCCGCCGCCGTTGGGCTCGTCTGCGGCACCGACGAGCTGCCGCCGCCGCACCCCGATAAGAGCGCAACGAGAAAAGTGGCAGCAGTAAGGCGGCGAATCATACCTTCCATCTTCCGCGAGAAAGGCCTGACCGTCATGAGCCTTTGGTCATCCGTGCGGCTAGACATCGGGGAAGTGTGATCTCGTTTCGACCGGGTCGTACGTCGGCCGCTCACCAAACGAGGGGGATCAACCGGCGCTCGACCCGCCGCGCGTACGCGTCGTAGCCGCTCAAACGACGCCTCAGGAAGTTCTCCTCGACCACGATCCGCATCACGATCATCGCGATCGGAACGATCGAGAGCAGCGCGCCGGCGGTGGATTCCAGCCACAGCGCGACGCCCACGAGCGCCAGGACGACTCCGGCATACAACGGATGCCGTATCACGCCGTAGATGCCGCTGTCGACGACCGTCTGGCCGCGTTCTTCCTGCGGTTTCACGATCGCAGCGGCAAAGGCGTTTTCGCGAAAAGCCAGCGAGATGACGCACCACCCGCCGCACGCGAGCACCAATCCGAGCGACGACACGCCGATGGGCGGTTTGCCGAACACGTGGAAATGAAAGACGTCGAGCGGAAGAAACGCGATGTACGCGGGAAACACGATCACGAATCCGATGACGAGCACTTTATCCGCTAACGGCTGACCTTGCTGAAGCGGCGGTTTGCGGCGCTCCTCGAGCAACGTCTGATCGGCACCGAAGGCCCACAATCGCGTCGCGATCATGCCGGCAAAAATCAAGGCCAGCAAGACCCATGCACGCCACCAGTCCAGCGTCCAGGCCGGAACGAACAGCAACAAACCGTACAGGGTCACGGCGAACAGCGTACGCAGCAAGATTTGCGGCATCGAATTCAAGCCGCGTGACGACGGATCTTCGGGCCGCCCATGGTTCTTCGATTTGGACGTCGCGGGCGCAGCGGCCCCTCGCGCCGGCTGCCGCGGAGATCGAGCGGGAGAGTGTCCGGCAAACTGTCCGGGTCGAGCGTCCGGGTGTGCCTGTACCCTGCCGGAGCGGGCTGCGATACTAAAGTCACGCCTTCCGCGCTGTCCAGAGAGAGTACCGCCATGAGTGTCGCAATGCCCGGCACGGGTCTTACCCGCCCGACGTGGACTGCTGCAACGCCCCGCAATCCCGGCTCCGGACCTGTTGCTTTGCCGGCAGAACAAGGCGGCCGGCCGTTGCGCACGCGTGTCAAATTCGTGCTCAAATAATCGCTTAATCGCTGAAATTCTCGCCGGCGTGGCGGCTGCCGGCACCAATTCAAAATAGAGCCGTTTTGCACCAGTGTTACCGACCTTGTCCCCGGGACCGAGCGCGTCCGATCTCATGTAATCTTAGGATACGTTGCCGTCCCGTTTTCGTTCGAAGGACGAACTTCCATGAAGAAAAGCCTAATTTCCGTCGTTCCGATCCTGGCGCTGCTCGCCGCTTGCAGCGGGGGCGGTTCGAGTTCCGGACCGCTGCCCCAGACCCCCACCCTGCCGGCGGGCTCTTCCAGTCAAACGGCTCCCGTCAACGAAGCCCAGAGCGACGCCGCAACGCCGCTGCAGCCGCTGTCCGTGCCGTCGAGTAACGATCTGCTGTATGTCGGGAACACGCAGAACAACTCGATCACGGTCTATCGCCACGATGTCTCCGGGAATGCCACCCCGCTGCACGTGATCTACGGAAAGCGGACCCAGCTCAACAGTCCCGCCCAGCTCTCCGAAGACGCCGCCGGTAATCTGTACGTGGCCAACGGCGGGTTCAGTTCGGCGAGCATCTTGGTGTTTGCCCACGGTGCCGACGGAAACGTCGCGCCGATCCGCGAAATCGCGGGTCCCGCAACGGGACTGCATCACGTCGTCGGGATGACCGTCGATCAGGCCACCGGCAAGATCTTTGCCGTCGATGATACCATGCCGCTCGGACAAGGCGCCACGCTGCTCCGCTTCCCGCCTAATTCGAAGGGAAACCAAGCCCCGTTTGCAAACGGAACGATCGCGTTCTGGGCCCTGGAACTTGCGTCGGACTCGACCGGCAAAAACATCATCGAATCGAACCTTGCCGAGTGCTGCATCGCGTTCTCGGCCGGTGTTCGCACGCTGCCGAAGCAGTTCTACAACGGAACGTCGCTGAATTCCATCTATGATGTGAACGATGAATATAGCTCCGGGATCGCGGACGACCCAACGACCAAGACGTACCTTCTGACAACGCCGACGGGCATCACTCGCTTTACCGAAAACACCGCCGGCAACGGCGCGGACTATGGGCTGCCGGCGAGCTTCGCGCCGGCCATCGTCGGAACGATTACCAGCGATACCTGCGGTACGCAAGTCGCGCTCGGCTATCTCCGAAACATCTACGTATCGCACTCGATCCAATCGGGTTGCGCAACGGACGCCGTCTACGTCTACACGCACGATTCATCCGGCAACGTCGCCCCCCTGCGCGTCCTGAGCGGACCGTCAACGGGCCTGAGTACCCCCAGCGGGATCTACGAAGGCAAATAGCTTTGGTCGCGCGACAGCGCATGCGTTCCGTCGCGAGGATCAAACGGCCCGGCCGCAAGCATGCAGCCGGGCCGACACCATTTTCCGCCCGAAACGACCACCGTCGCGCGAAGCCAATGACTGCCGAACTTCGAGTCGGTCCGAAAGTCTGGCCTGCGGCAGGTCTTCTCACCCTGCAAAATGAGCGCCGCCGCATAGGTGCGCGACGCTGACGGTGGGCGAAAACGCACCGTCGAGGTCGCTCAGCGCAGAGCTTTAGCGCGTACGTATGCGCACGCCGCGTGAAACCGCCGCTCGTCTTCTGCAAACAAGGCGATCCCCGTATTGCAGGCGTTGCAGAGTAAACCGCGGACCGCACCGGTCACATGGTCGTGGTCAACGCATAAATGCTGCAAGAAGTGACGCTCGTGCCTAACGCTCTTTGCGGATTTGCAATCGTGCCACAACAATCCACAAATCGCACAGCGTGATCGTTGTCGCTCGAGCAATGACTCCAATTGCTCGATCGACGTGCCGTATCGCCGTAGGACGTACGCGGCTCTCATTTTCTGCCTTCGCGTCGCGCTACGCTCGTAATAGGCTCGACCGCTTTGGCGAAGACACGGTCGGCAACGCGAACGGCCCGTGGCATCAATTGGCTTCGGTTCACCGCATTTTCCGCATCGAGTACGAGGGGCTCGGCTCATAATCGAACTGGTGTTCGACCATAAACCAAGCGAACCCTCCTTGAAGCATGACATAGGAATGCCGTACCGCGCGATGCGGCTCCGCGAATCCGCCATCATAGACGCTCGAAACTGCATGCACAGAAAACCCCGGGAACGCTGAGTTCACGGGGTTTTTGAAATGTGCCGAGAGCGAGAATCGAACTCGCGACACCAGGTTTTTCAGACCTGTGCTCTACCGACTGAGCTATCTCGGCGCGGCTCGTTGTAGAAGAAATTTGTGCTTACGCGGGGATCTCATTTCCTGGCTTTAACCCGCCTTTGGGCCCCCAATACGGCTGCCTGGACTCGGGAAAAGACCGACTCGTCCGGTTCACCGCCCGGCCTCGACGCCCTTCCTCAAACCCGCGCGTGGCCTGCGTAGCCGTCTCTCAAGTTCCCTTCACGGAGCGGGCAGAGATCGATGGGGTGATCGCCGGACGGGCGTAACCAATATCTCGGCGACCGGCGTCGAGCCAAGCGTTCCATCATCCGGCATGGACGCTCGGCGCTGACATCGGATCGCGCCGGCTGGGCCGAGCGTGCGATTCAGCCTCTGCGACGTTTTACGGAGCCGGCATGCCGCCGTTCAAGACGCCGTTTTCTCGGTCTTCCGTGCAACGAGAATCTGAAGCGGCGTCTACATGCGGCTCGCGCGGCCGGCGCGCGCCGGCCGCTATTTCGGCGGGAGCGCTGCAGTGCCGCCATGATTGAGTTCGACGGCTTCCCATACGCCCAGGCTCGTATAGTTGAGACACGAGCTAAAGCGAAATCGCGGGCCAGGATTCGAGCCTTCGCCGGCTGCAGCCATCTGCGGCTCGATCACCGTGTACCAAGGATTCGGATACGCCCCGTACTCCTGCGTCTCGACGTCCGGATTCTCCGTCTGGATTGATGCCCCGTAGCCGGGGCCGACGTCGAAGACATACGCGCCGTACGTTTGCAGCGCATGCAAGATCGCTTGACAGTAGACGCTCCCGCCAAGGTTCGCAACATTGACGCTCGGCTTGAGCGCGAGCAAATCGCCGTACATGAGGTTGGGCTCGCGGTCCGGTTGGCAATTTGCATCCGACTTGCGACGGAAACTCGGATACACGCCCGCGGTCGGGCTCCCGCGCGGCGGGTCGATGCAGGTCACGCCCATGCCCAGCGCATGCGCGATCGGCGTTCCGTTGGCGGCGTTGAGCAGATCTTGAGCCGTCAGCTCAAAGATGCCCATAGCGTATCCCGCGGCGTCTCCGTTGCTGTAAACATCCGTGCCGTCGGTGGCTAAGCCGCTGCCGTTCAACGCGTAGTAGCCGCCCCAGGCGCAGTTTACGGTGCCGGGATTGCCCGCCCCCAGCTCACACTGCGCCGGGCCGGTGTTGTTGCTATTGTTGAATCCTCCCCACCCGTCGATCTCCGTTGCCGTGGTGAGATCGATCGTCGCGATGTGCTTGTCGCGGTTTCGCTCTTGAACGACTGCGCCCGCCGGGAAGTGCACGATTTTTCCCGCGGCATTGCAGCCCACGCCGACGCCCTTGAAGCCGGCAGCCGAACATGCAAAGACGTACGCCGGATCGCTGGCTTTTGCGATATAGACGGGCGGCGATTGACCGGGTTCGGTCACGGTTTTGATGCCCGCAGCCCACCAGTGTTCCGTTACTTCCGCAGGTAGAACTTTCGCGCCGGCGTTCATCAACGAGTCGACGGTGCGATGAAACGGCGTGTTGCCGGTAAACATGGCACTGGGAAGCGGGAACGTCGGGCTTGACGTCGGCTGAGGCGTATCCGCCGCCACGACGCTCGACGTTTGCGCCGCCGCACCGAGCAAAGCGAGGGCCAGAAAGGCTATTCGAATCCACTTCACCGTCGGGGTGTTACGGGTCCCCTCGCTTCGTTGCCTCCCGCGTACTGCGCCGCGTCGGTTGCGCTATGGCCGTGTTCCTCGCCACGCCCATGCCGTGACGAATAACGCGAGGCCGATCGTAACGGCGATCTCGGCCCAGAGGAAGACTAGCACGTCCGCGATTACGCCCAACGGTGGCGCACCGGGCAAGACATTGCGCAAGATCGGCAGCGCGAACACCATTGCGGCGAGCGCACCGATGAGCGTTACCTCGATCCGGCGCTTGCCCACGAAGGTCAACGATCCGATGACGAGCGAGCAAAGCGCGATGAGCACCATCAAGCCGTAGATCACGCAGCTGAAGTAGACGCTCGCTCGCGGCCGCTGCACCCCGAATGCCAGCGTCAATTCCGGTGTCGTGGCGGCGGGCCGCATATTCTCAATGCTCAAATACCAAGCCGGCACGCCCTCCCAGACCGTGACGCGCAACGGAATTCCTCGGCGGGTATTATTCGCCGAAAGCTCCGTTGCGTTGAGCGTGACGTTCGTCGAGAACGAGTCGAATGGGTATTTACCGAGCTCACCTTGCAAGCCGGCATCGAACAGCAGCGAGGAGAGCGGCACGCTCGGGCGGAGCCGAAACGTTTGCACGCTTTCGCCGTCGCTTACTTCGAGTTCCACGTCGCGATCCAGTTTGCCGAAATACTGCAGGCCGCGCGTTGACGCGCCGTGGGCGACATCGAGTCGAAGCGCCATCGAATGTCGAACCGGATCGATCGCGGTGACGTCGAGATAGAGGGTCAGGGGATCGGCGCCGCCCGGAGCCGACGAAAACTTCTCCTGTCCGAAGACGATGACGACTTCGGTTACAGCAAACGTCAAGATGTAGGCAGCTGCAACAACGAACAGCAATATGCCGACGAGCAGGGCGCGTCGCCGAAACGTGCTTACATCGTCTCGATTCATCAGTGCGCGCCGCTTCCCGTTTGCGCGGGCCTCAAACGCTCTACCACTTGCCGCGAGCCCTCATGAAGTCAGCAATTACGGATTTATAGCTCGCTGCGTGCTTTTTTCCCCTGCGGCTCACGGCGTTCCGACTGCGTCATGTTGCCTAGCCGGTGCGCAGAATCGGCTCGGCCGTTCTCGAATTCGCGGTGATCCGAGGCGAACCGTCCCCGCTCGAACGGCCGCATGCGGAAAAGCACGCGCCCGGGCGGGGCGCACCGAGCGGCGAATGTCGAGGACTCGCCAGCCATTGGAACTGGCTTTCAACCGGCGCCGCTCGCTCCGCCGCTCGGCGCCCGTTGATGACTGCGATTGAATCCCAGCGCAAAGGTCAATATGCACGACATGACGGCGAGTAGTCCGATGAAAATGAGGCCGAGACTGAAGCTTCCCGTCGCGCCCTTGATGTAGCCCATCGCGACGGGCCCGGCGAAGCCGGCGAGATTCCCGATCGCGTTGATGAGCGCGATGCCGCCTGCGGCCGCCGTCCCGGTAAGGAACTCGCTCGGGAGCGTCCAGAACACCGGGAGGAAGCCGAAAATACCGATGGCGGCGATCGAAAGTGCTGCCATCTTCAGCACCGGATTTTCGAGCGCGGTGGAGCCGATGATGCCCGCGCCGGCGGTGAGCGCCAGCGCGCCGGCATGCCAACGCGCTTCCCCGATGCGGTCGGATGAAACCCCCACGCAGGCCATCGCGGTCGCGCCGATCGCGTAAGGAATCGCCGTGACAAACCCCTCGCTGAAGCGGTGCGGCAGAGCGCTCTTCCGTTAGATCATCATGGAATAGGTTGGAGCGCTGGTGGGGCCAACGGTGCCCCAAGTCCTGGATCTCATTTATTACCCGATGTTTCTGAGAAAATAGCCGCTCGCGGTGCGATGCACTCCGCAGCTATCCTCCGCAATTCGCGATCGTTTAGAATGCAATCATCGCCACACATGAGAGACCTCCAGGTCACTCCTAGGATCCCAGAGAGTTTGCAACTCCTGGGATCCACCAGCAATGACGAGTTAAAGCTGAGTCCGAAGTGATCTCAAGCCGACGCGAACCTCTTCCGATAAGAGTTGGGGCTGTTCCCAGGCCGCAAAATGACCACCTTTGGCGACCTTGTTGTAATGGATCAATTTGGGGAACGCCTGTTCCGACCAGCTCCGCGGGGCAGGGTATAGTTCATCAGGGAAGACGCTCACGGCAGCCGGGATGTTCACGCCTTTGACATTGAAAAAACCGAGTTTGCCCCAATTCTCCCAGTAGAGACGGGCGCCGGAAAGCGCCGTGTTCGTCAACCAAGTGATCGTGATGTTGTCGAGGATGTCGTCGCGCGTTAGGCCTTCGGATGCGCCGTCAAAGACGCGTGATATCAGCGCGTAGCTGGCCGCGTCGTGATCTAGGAAATACGCGGCCAAGCCGACGGGCGAGTCCGCGATTCCGTACAACGTCTGCGGTCGCAGCCCCATCTGGTACCCGTAAGCGATTCCCTTCTGATAGACGAATTGCAAACGGTCATAAGCGATCTTCTCATCGGGTGAAAGACCCGCCGGCGCCGGCGCCCCGGATTGAGCCGCCTTGTCAATGTCGACCGGAAATATGCCAGGCATGTTGACGTGAATGCCCAGCAACTCCGGAGGCGCCTGCACGCCCATTTGCTCGGTGATGATCGCGCCCCAATCGCCGCCTTGCGCCGCGAACTTCGCGTACCCAAGACGCTTCATCAGCACGACCCAGGCACGCGCGATGTGGGCGACATCCCACCCGGAAGCGGACGGTTTGCCTGAGTACCCGTAGCCCGGTATTGACGGAATCACCAGATCGAAAGCATCGGATGCGCTGCCGCCATGCGCCGTGGGATTGGTCAGCGGATCGATGATCTTTGTCTGTTCGACGATCGAGCCGGGCCATCCGTGCGTAACGATCAGCGGCAACGCATTTTCGTGTTTTGAACGGACGTGAATGAAATGAATGGTCAGCCCGTCGATCTCGGTGGTGAACTGCGGCAAGGCGTTCAATGTCGATTCGATCTTGCGCCAGTCGTATTCTGTCGCCCAATAGCGCGCGAGAGCCTGGGTCGTCGCGAGTTGTACTCCTTGGGATGCATCGGTAACCGTTTCTCGTTCAGGCCATTCTGTCGCGTTAACGCGCCTGCGTAATTCGGTGAGTTTGCTTTCCGGAACATTCACATTGGGGAATGGGTGAATGGCAGTCGCAGTACTGCCCGGTTGCTCGGCAACTTGAGTCATTGCTGCACTTCTTTCCCTAAGACCCAGAAGAGCTAGTGGGGCCGCGACCGTTGCGCTGTAGCAACGAAAACCGACTGCGGTTGAGGCCGGGCGATTTTGACATACGGGTGCTGACCCAGCCACACCGGCGGTGAAATGCGATTTCCAGCCACACCAGCGGTGAAATGCGATTTTGAAAAGATAACGCTCCTGCTGCTTTCGTCCGCCTCTTAGACCATACGCGTCCCTGCAATGGCGGACAACAAGCTACCGCGTTATCGTGAGCTTGTCGAACGACCACCGGGGTGGTTTTCCTGAGGGGTGGCGACCAAGCCGCACGGGAAATGTAGCGCCTCCGTTGAGCGCGACCCACACCGTCTATTCGATTGGCGATACAATGCTGCGATATAAGAATTCGATGTGTTATGGTATTCGTGTGCATTGCTTTCGATCGGCGCGGCAACCTTTATGTCTCTAACGGAGCAGTGGGGGACGTTTCGTTGCTCCAGCGCTGACCATTGCAGCCATCGACCGCCTCGTTCGCCATGCGACAATCCTCGAGATGAACGCCGAAAGCTATCGTTGGGGCAGCGCTCAGGAAAAGCAGACGCGTAAGCCTGCAGGCAAAAAATAAATCGCGCCCCAAACCCCATTTACCAAGGCGCGAAAGCCGTAGATATTGATATGATTGCGCTGCGTATAATCATCTTGCTCGAATAGGACCCTGCGCCATGGCTTGGTAACATTGTCGATCATGCAAGAGACAATGTGGCGAACGTATGAGAAGGTCGCTGCTTACCTTTTCAACCCTCATCGCGAGCATTTTGGGCTCGAACGCGTTGAAGGTAAGCAATTACTGGTTGGTGAGACCGGCAGTCCGTGGGAGATCGACGCGAAGGGCGTCTTGATTGGGGGAACATCGTTTGTCGTCGTTGAGGGCAAGCGTCATACGACGAAGAATATACCGCAGTCGATCGTTGCATCTCTGGCTTACACAATCCAAGATACTGGGCCGGCAAGAACAAGTTCCGCATGCCGCGCGGCACAATCCGTTCGTCTACTTCCATTCGCTGGTCGACTCCGGCGCATGCGCGAAGAACGTCGTTCCGCTCAACGACAAAACATTGGCCGCCGACCTCGCATCGATAGCGACGAGGCCAAACTACGCGTTCATCACACCCAACCTCTGCAACGACGGTCACGATGTCCCATGCCGGATGCCGGGCAGCCCGTCGACGCTTGCGGACGAGAACGCCTTCCTCCAAGAGTGGGTGCCGATCATCGTGCATTCGCCCGCGTTTCAGGCCGACGGACTGCTGATGATCACGTTTGATGAATCGGGTGCCGCCTTGGGGAGCGCCGACGGCAACACCGCGATTCACGACGGCAGCGCCTGCTGCAACGAACCCGGCGGCGCAAACACCCAGCTTCCGGGCCTGGGCCGACTGCCCGCGCTCGAAATCGCGCACGGACTGTTGCCGCCGGACGAGTACGCGAGCACCGTCGGCCACAGCGGCGGCGGACGAACGGGGACGGTTCTCGTCTCGCCGTTCATCAAACCCGGAACGGTTAGCGCCGTCGCGTACAACCACTATTCGACCTTACGCACGATCGAAGACTATTTCAGCCTTTCGCACCTTGGCTATGCCGCGTACCCGGGGACGACCGATTTCGGACCGGACGTTTTCGGTTCGACGATCACGGCCTACAGCCCGAAGCTGTGAGCAGGGTCCGTGCGGCCGCCGTCGCCCTCGTGGTCACTTTGGCTTTGGCAGCACCGCCCGCCCGCGCGCAATCGAGGGTGCCGGCCGCGAAGGTGATCTCGCGCAGCCTCCAAGAGGCGCGTTTCTTGCGTGCCGTCGACCGGCAGAACGACCTGAGCCGGGTCACGGGCGACTTTTCGAGTTCCACGGGGCAGCCGGGTCGCGTTGGTCTGTGCGGTCGACGGGATTGTGCGTCCCGGAATCATCCTCGGCCAATGCGGCTCCGCTGCTGAACCGACGGATGTCTTCGTGAAATTGCCCACCGCACGTTTACGGATGGGCGAGCGATTACGCGTGCTGGGCGTCATGGAAGCACCCGCAGCACGGGCCGACGTCGCGGGTCACACGATCTACTATGCGTTCATTCGCGCGGTCTTCGCCGATCCGATCCGCTGAGTGAGCCGGGGCTTTGGCCGGCTCAAAGCGGCCGGCGCCGGTTGCCGTGTCATGGAACCGTTTTTAACTGTTGTCGACCCGGCATGGTCTCTTCTAATTCGCGTGCGACATCGTCGAGCCACCGAGCTGCATCCTCCAGCGAACTAGGCGGCGTGATGTCACAGGCCTCCGCGCGGGCGCGAATGAAGTGCGCCTCGATCCGAAGCTTTACCGGTAACGGCAAGCTCTTCCAGATCAGACCGCCGTATTGGGTGCGCTTTTCGAGGCGCACCGGCTCCTCTGCTCCATACGGCGAGTCGAACACGGCCTCGGCCCAGTCGATGCAGCGTGCGCCAATATAGCGAGCGTACTCGATGACCGCGTAATCGGACTCCCAATACTGATTGGGCTCGTTTAAACCGAGGCAAAAGATATACTCGCCCGGCTGAGGCGGCAGCGGATAATGCTCGAATCGGCAAAAATCACGCTCGAGTTTCGCGACGTCTTCGGCCGTCAGTCTGGTTCTTCTGACTAAACGCTCTCGAAGCGCCGCAGTGCGGAATTGATCGCTTTCTTCGACAAGCTGGTCGAGTCTTGGTTCTTCCCTTGGCGCGACGATGTCGTTCATGATGCCGCTCGCGTGGTACCGAATAGTGCAGTGCTACAATAGTACGCGCTTGGTACCGGAAGCGCCGCTAGATTTCTCGGAACGGCGGTGCACTTCGGCCGCTGCGCAAGGGGGCAGTACGCACGACACCGCGCGGTCGCAACTGGGCCTCATTCTCTCGCCACCCGTCGCCGATTTGTTCGAACTTTGCTGGGCTGACCCCAACCTTGCGCCGGGCCGTCCGTTCGCAGACGACCCGCTGGTTTCCACGCCCTCGCCACTCCCCTCCAGCCGGGCACGGCTCAGTGCGAGGCCGCAGCCTCAACGGACGACGCGCACTCGTCAGACGCCGTAGCGTTCGGTTCGAATGGTCTCGGCGGGAATACCAGCCGCCACGGCTCCGTCCGCCGCAGCGTTGACGAATGGATTCGATCCGCAGACGAACACCGAACTCGGTGCGGCCGGCAGTCGAGCAATCACGTCGGCAATCATCGGCGCGTCCACGCGCCGGCCGTAGTCGCCCGGCCGCGTCGGCTGCTCCCGCGTCAGAACGACAACGAATGTAAATCCGTCTCGACGCCGCTCGAGCTCGAAAAGCTCCTCACCATACAGGAGGTCGGCCGAGGTTCGCACCGAGTACAGCAGCAACGCCGGGCGCCGGTCATTGATCGTTCGCCGATGGCGGATCATCGACACGAGCGGGACCACACCCGAACCGCCGCCGACGAGGAGCAGCGGTCCGGTATCGCTCTGCGGCCAAAGAAAATAACCGCCGAGCGGACCGCGTATTTCCAACGAATCGCCGACGGACACGACGTCGTGGAGGAACGTCGAGACTTCACCGCTGTCCAAACGCTCGACCGCGAGTTCGATAGTTGGCGCGGCCTGGGGCGCCGAGGCGATCGAATAGCTGCGCATGGCGCGATAGCCGTCCGGCGCCGTGAGCCTGACGTCGACGTGCTGTCCCGCCGCAAAAGCGAACGGGCGCGACAGCTTCAGAAAAAACGACTTGATGCGCGGGGTTTCGGCGACGATCTTTGCAACGGTCACCACCTGCCACGGGCTGACGGCGACGGCCGGCGAAGCATCAATCATCCGTGAATCGCTGTTCGCGCCACGGATCACCGTACATGTGGTAGCCGCGAAGCTCCCAAAATCCGGCCTCGTCCCGCGTCGTGAATTGAATCGCGTTAACCCACTTGGCCGACTTCCAAAAATACAGATGCGGCACGAGTAAGCGTGCGGGGCCGCCGTGATCGGGCACTAGCGGTTGCCCGTCGAACTTGAGCGCAATCATCGCTTTTCCGCCGACGAGATCCTTGAGCGGGAGGTTGGTCGAATAGCCGCCGTAAGAGTGCGCGAGTACGAACGGCGTCGGCGGCTCGAATTGCGCGTCCGCAAGGAGGTCGTCGATCGTAACGCCCTGCCACTGGGTGTCCAGTTTGCTCCACGTCGTTACACAGTGGATGTCGCGCGTGATCGTCGATTGCGGCAACGCGTTGAACGCCGCCCAGTTCCACGTCTTAACCGGTTTCGGTCCGATTTTGAGCGTGAACGTCCACTTGTCGTCGGGGACGCGGGGCGTCGGACCGGCAGAAAGGACGGGAAAATCGTCGACGAGGTGCTGCCCGGGCGGGATTCGTCCGGATCGATCGGGCGGCTGTCTGCGGCCGCCGAAGCCGCGCGTCACCATGCTTGCTCTTGCATTTCCGTCTGAGAGAGCATGCGAGAATTTGTCCCAGAAGGCAGGAATAACCCTGTAGATCGGCTCCGGTGCTTCAAAGGATTCGCTACCGAACTCGCGTTACTGAGATTTGCCAAGAAGGCCCGGAATAAGGAAAACCTTGATCGAATCAAGGTTTTCCGGCAACGCTCGGGGCGTCGAGGTGGCGACGCAGAAGGGGCTCGAACCCTCGACCTCCGCCGTGACAGGGCGGCGCTCTAACCAACTGAGCTACTGCGCCAGAACAGGTCGTGGTGGGCACGGTTGGGATTGAACCAACGACCCCCCGCGTGTGAAGCGGATGCTCTCCCACTGAGCTACGCGCCCGACCGGCGAACTTCGGGATTATACAGACTTCCGAGAACGCCTGTCTACGCTTTTGTCGGACTCTCGTCAAGCTGCCCAGCGCGAGCCCCAAGGGCGCAGCTGGCCCGAGGCTGGTCCTGACCCGTCAAGGCGGAACCCGTGCCACCCGCCGAACTCGGTGCCGAGTGCAGATCCATCTCGCCAGCATCGGACACGGCACGCTGGATGCGTCGGCGTTCAATTCGCACCTTCGCGCGAACGGGATCGATGCCGCGGCCGACATCCGCCGCTTTCCGGAAAGCCGGCAGAACCCGCAGTTCGGCGCAGCCGCGCTGGCCGACTCGCTGCGCGCGGCGGGGATTGGGTATTATCCGATGCCCGAGTTGGGCGGACGGCGCACGGCGCGACCGGATTCCCCGAATGTCTCGCTGCGCAACGCGTCTTTCCGCGGCTACGCCGATTTCATGCAGACACCCGAATTCGACTCGGCCCTGCTCGAATTGCTGATGCTCGCCGGCGACCGCCCGACGGTGATGTTCTGCGCCGAGACGCTGTGGTGGCGCTGCCACCGGCGCTTGGTTGCGGACGCCGTCGTGCTGCTGCACGGCGGGTCGGTCACTCACATCGTGGGCGCGATGAAAGCCGCCCACGTCATCACGCCCGGCGCCCGCCGGGACGGCTCGCGGCTGATCTACGACGAGCGGGTACAACGTCAGGTGTGACGACCACCGATCCCGTCGATTCGGCCAAAGCCGCCGGCCTGCGTTACGTCAGCGACGACCGGCCCGGCATTCGACGGGTGAAGCGGCGCGGCGGTTTCCGCTACGTCGGCGTCGACGGCAAAACGCTCGCCGGCGGTGACGACGTCGCCCGGATCCGCAAACTGGCGATTCCCCCGGCCTATACCGATGTTTGGATCTCGCCCGATCCGCGCGGGCATCTCCAGGCAACCGGTCGCGACGCTCGCGGCCGCAAGCAATATCGCTACCACGCGCGCTGGCGCGAGGTCCGCGACGAGACGAAATTCGACCGCATGGTTGCGTTCGCGAAAGCCCTGCCCGGCATCCGGGCTGCGGTCAGCCGCGATCTCGCGCGCTCGGGCCTGCCACGCGAGAAAGTCCTCGCGACGGTCGTTTCGCTGCTCGAAACAACGATGATTCGCGTCGGAAACGAAGAGTATGCCAAGCAGAACGATTCGTACGGCCTCACGACGATGCAGGAGGACCACGTCCGCATCAGCGGCGACACGCTGCGCTTCCGCTTTCGCGGGAAGAGCGGACGCGAACACCAAGTCGACGTGCGCGACAAGCGGCTTGCGCGCATCGTGCGCCAAGTGCGCGATCTTCCCGGACAAGAGCTCTTCCAGTACGTCGGCGACGACGGCGAACGGGCGTCGATCTCATCGCAGGACGTCAACGTGTATCTGCGCGAGATCGCCGGCGACGATTTCACGGCCAAGGATTTTCGCACGTGGGAAGGCACGCTGGCATGCGCGCTGGCGCTTGCGCCGGAACATTGCGCGACGAAAGCCGACGCCAAGGCGCGCGTCCTCGCGGCGATCAAGGCCGTGTCCGCACGGCTCGGGAACACGCCGGCGGTGTGCCGAAAATCGTATAACCATCCCGGTGTCATCGACGAATTCCTCGCCAACGGCTCGCTCGAACTCGTGGAACGAGCGGCGAAGAGCCGCGTCCCGGCCGGCCGGCCGACGCTCGGCGCGGATGAACTGCGGGTTTTGGCGTTCATCGAAAAGCTGGGAGCGCGCGACGAGCACAAACGTCTCGGAACCCTGCTCGCAACGTCGGTTCGAACCGCGAAGCGCCGGCGGGCGGTTTAGCTAACTGGGCTTCTTGCGGCTTGGCCGATTAGGATTCGGCGGCACTTTCTTCCCGCTGCGCCGCGCCTCCGAAAGTCCGATCGCAATCGCCTGCTTCGGATTCGTGACCTTCTTCCCGCTGCGGCCCGACTTGAGCGATCCCTCGTGCATCTCGTGCATCTCGGTGCGAACGTCGTTTGCGCTGGCGAGGCTGACCTTCCGCCGACCCGTCGACGTCTTGCGCGCGCTCGTTTTCTTCGCCGCGCCGGCGGTGCGCGAAGCGCTCTTTTTCGTGACCGATCTCTTCGCCGTGCCGGCCTTCTTCGCACGAGCGCCGCTCTTCTTCGCGGCCGGAGCCTTTCTCTGCGGTGCCTTTTTCGCGCTCGCGATCGTACGTGCGGAAGTCTTCTTTGCTGCGGTCTTCTTCGGCGCGGACTTCTTTGCCGCGGACTTCTTGCGCGGCTGCGAACTGGTGCGGGCTGCCATCGCTTCTTCCTTTCGGGGCGTGGACGTTGTTCGCATCGATACCCGCGAACCCCGAGCCTCACGCAGCCGCGGCCGCAGCGCTCGCGCTGGTTACGGCGTCAAACGTGATGCGAAAACCACGATGTTCCCGCCCGGCTCGCGAATGCCGATCTCGTGCATCCCGTAGGCGGTGCGCCGCAGCGGCAACACGACATCGGCGTCGGCGACTTCGGGCACGAAGGCTTCGACGTCGTCGATCCAAACGTAGATGGACGCTTGATACGGGCCGGGCACGAAGTTCTCGCCAGTGTCGGCCCGCAGGCTGGCATCCGACTGCACCATGACCGTAACTTGGTGCCGCTGAAGCATCGTGAAGCCGAGTTTGCCGGCGTGCTCGACTTCCGCAACGACGGCAAAGCCCAACCGATCGATAAAAAAAGCGCGCGTCGGTTCGACCGCATCGACGATTAAGACCGGACTCACCCCCAGAAACTGAACGGACATGGACCTCCTCTGCTCGTCTAGAAGCGCGAGCGGCGGATCGTTTTCTTCGGCACCACCGGGCGTTTCGGCATGAAGCGTGCCGTCAAAAGATACACTGCCGTCGGCGTTATCGCCGCGAGCCCGGCCCACCCGAAGCCAACGAGTGTCGGCAGAAAGAACCCGGCGCAGAGCGCGAGAATGGCGAGCCCGATTCCCGCCAGGATGAAGCGCTTGAGGGTTACGATCGCGACGATCGCAATGGCAAGCGCGCCCAGACCCACGGCCAGCGATGCTTCGATCAACACTTCGCCCGATCGCGGCAAGATGCGATCGAGGCCGCTCACCGGGAAATAAAGCGACGCGATGCCGGGCAGCAGATATTCCGGCTTCGCGTCTTGATTGTTGGTGAGAATTGCGAACGCGAGATCGTCGCTGGGAAAGATCACGTTGAGGGCGCGAAAGCCGCCCACTTGCCCGTTGTGCCACAGGTAGCGATGCGAACCCAGCGCGTCCTCGATCCAACCCATGGCGTACGAACCCTGCCCATGCCCGGCATCGATTCCGTGCCACATTTCCGCGAGCGCGGTCGGCTGGAGGACGCGATGCGTGATCAACGCGAGGTTCCAGCGTCCCAGGTCTTCGACCGTCGACGTCATCGCGCCCGCGCCGCCTAGCCACGCTAGATCCCACGGATAGGCGCGATACAGGGCGTTTTTCACATCGACGCGATACCCCACGGCGACGTCGTCGACGGCGGCGTCGGTCGCAAACGCCGTCCGCGCCATGCCCAGCGGGCGAAAGATATTCGTTGCCAGAAATTGCCCGAGCGGCTGATGCGTCACGCGCTCGACGATCGAACCGAGCACGAAATAATTCGAGTTATTGTACTCAAAGCGCGCGCCCGGCACAAAGCTGCGCGGGAGCGCCGCGATTTCACGATCGATGCGCGCAACATCCAACGAGCCGTCCGGCCGTCGCGCCTGTGGGCGCACTCGTTGCAAGAACGTAAGCGTATTTAAGTCGCCCAGGCCCGAACGCTGGTTGAGCAGCATCCGCAGCGTGAGATTCGAGTCGGAAAATTCCGGTGCGTAACGGCTCACGGGATCGTCGAGGCGCAGTTGGTGCCGCTCGCTCAAGAGCAGGATCGCGGCGGCAGTAAACTGTCGCGTTACCGAACCGATCGCGTAGATCGTGCGCGGATCGGCCGGCGCCCGCGCTGCAGCCTTGCGCTGCCAGGGCATGCCGTAATAATTCTTGTCCTCGGGGATGAATTTGTCGGGCGTCCCCTCATCGCGCCACCCATAGCCTTTGGTGTAGACGACACGATCACCATGAACGATCGAGAGGCTCATCCCGCCTTGTATGCTTTTCGGAATGAGCGCATCGATCGCGGCCGCCGATGGCTCGGCGGCCACGGCCGTTCCCATCGCGGCTGCGAAGAACGCCAAGATCAGCATCGGTGCGCACGCGAAGCTGGATGGGAAACGGATGGGAGTGGTCATTACCGGAGCGTCATTCGCGTTACGTTGCGGCAGGGACCTCGACCCAGGGCGTCCCCAGACGCATCGGACGTGAAGCGGGCCCGAGCCTTCGCATCGGATGGCGGAGGGATCGGGTGACCGAAGTTCCCCTCTGCACGAGCATCAAGGCGGCTCTCCGCGGGCGTCGTGCCGGAAAGGACCGACTAAGCGCGAACGCGTACACATCCCGGTCCCATCCGAATGCGCGGTTAGCTCAGTGGGAGAGCATCACATTGACACTGTGGGGGTCGCAAGTTCAATCCTTGCACCGCGCACCATCTTGAAAGCCCGTGGTTACGGGCTTTTCTTATGGGCGAGGGGAACAAAAAAAGGTGGTCGCGAGGGTCGATTTCGACCTCGAAAAGGGCCGATTTTTCAGGGCGTAAGGGGAACAACGAGGGGAACGGAATTTGTCGAAGTGACGTGCCACCAATGTCAATCGCTCGTACTCCTCACGCCCGCCGGCGTAAGCGCAAAGTCGTGAATGACCGGAGCGGAAACACGTCCTCATCCAGCTCGATTGCGGGCGAAGATGGCTTTGATGACATGTGGTTCGCCTTCTTTCGGTTCACAGACCACGCCCGTGTCCGCATTCTAACATGCCAGAATACCGAGCTAGGAGCGCCAGTGGCGGCAACAAACCGCTTGCTTCATTCATTTCTCAAAAAGGCCGATCCTTCCACAATTGATCTAAGCGACTTTGCCTTCAATTGATCTAAGCGACTTTGCCTGCCGGAACGTGCATGAAGCTCACACCTCGCATCCGCGTCAGCGGACGGTTCGACGCCGTCCACGCGCCTCGCGGCTAAAGAAGCCATTGCAGATCACTTTGCAATCAGGACTCCGGTGCGCGACGCGCCGCCACCGTCGCTACAACTTCGTACTGATTTGAGACTTGCCGTTCGACCAGGCGGCGCGGCTCTCGCGAAGTATTACAAATGAACGAGGGAAATCAGCGGC
>JBEKHC010000027.1:0-53109 GCA_050012475.1 Candidatus Velthaea sp. | reverse complement strand
TGCGGGCTCATCAGAAAATGGTTTCTAGATCTCGGCCACCGACGATCACGCGCAGCACGACCACTTCCGATTCATCGGATGCGACGCTGTAGAAAACCACGACCGGCGGAACCGGGAACGAGCGAACTCGTGCGCCGTATTCAGGCCGTGGCCGCCCGCGTTTCGGAAAGATCGCGAGCTTCGCACAGCCATCGCGTATGTTGTCGATGAATTGGAGGGCCCGCGGGACGCTGTCTTGCGCGATGAACGAGGCGATCGACAGAATATCGTCGTCGGCCTTCGGGGTGACGCGAACTGAGGTCAAGACTGCTGGGCGTCTTGCTCGTCGGCGATCTTCAGAACGGCGGCGCGGGCGCGAGCAAGCGACTCTTCAAGCGGTATCGTTTCGCCGCGATCGGCTTGCTCAATGCCGGCGTGAATATCGGCCTTGAGCTGCTCGAAGAACGGATTGTGCTTGGGGTCGAGCATCGGCGCTCCTTCCGGTCGAATCGGGTTTCGAGCCTTGGGGTTGGAGTTCCGGGCCGAGCTCGTAAACCGGCCTCAGTCTTAAAAGAGCTTTAGGAGCACCGGATCGTGCAGCAACTCGCGGCGGGTGTAACGGCGCAGCGACTTCGGATCCCGATGTCCCGTCACGTCCATGATTTGCGCGGTCGTCGCGCCGGCCATGTCGGCCGACGTCACGAACCCCCGGCGCAGACTATGGGCGCCGATCGCGTCGACGTCGCTCCGTGAGGCACCGGCATCCCGGAAGAGTCGCTTCAGGACTTCGGCCACGAGCCGCCCCTCGATCCGCGTTTCGCGGAGCTCGCCGTGCGGTGAAAACGCGACGAACAGCGGTCCCTTCTTCTGCTCGCGAATCGCCAGCCACGCTTCAACCGCTGCCACTGCGCACGGCCCGTGTTCGAGCCGCGGCACCGCCACAAACTGTCCCGCCCCACCCTGGTCGGTCTTGCTCTTGCGGATCGTCACGATCAGAAAGCCAGGCCGGCCGAAGTCGAGGTCCTCGATGTTAAGGGCCGCGATCTCAGCCCGCCGCCGGCCCGAGGCGAACGTGAGGAGTAGAATCGCGCGGTCGCGGATCGCGATCGGCGTCGCCGGCGGGCCTTGGAGTTCGATGCTTGCGGCGAGCCGCTTCGCGGTAATGGTCGCCCGGCCGTGGTCGCGGCCGGCGTCTTCGCGTCTGGCGCCTTCGAGCAGGTCGCGCACCACCCGCTGATCGGTCGGCGACGCCAGGCCCGCCGCGCGATGAAAGAACCGGATCGCCGCGGCCCGGGAGCCGAGAGTCTGAGCCGAGGCCCCGCCGTCGCGAAGCGACCCAAGAAAGGTGGCGACAAGGGCTGGGTGCGCCCCCAGCGGCTCGAGTCCGAGGCTCTGCGCGTGGGCGCTCAACTGTCGCCAGCCCGTCGCGTAGCTGCGCCGCGTGTTCTCGGAGGTCGCGCCGGCGATGAGCTTGCGCGCGGTGGTGACGGCCCGGGCGACGGTTGGGGAGGCTGACGGCGGAACGTCGATCACGCTGGGGGTCATTCGAGTCGGCCGAAAGTGGTGCCTGTGGTGCTGATAACCCCCCTTATCAACACCACGGCCGACCCACGATTGTGTCGGAGAAGCATCTGTTCCGGTCTAATGAATTCAGCCGGGGACCACCGTTTACAATTCGAGCGCGCGTACAATTCGAGCGCGCGTTCGCTCGAGCTCCCCCTTCGGGGAGTGAAGGCTCAAGTCAAGCGCCGCCTCGGACGAAAACATCGGTACGGGCCACGTACGCTGCCCGGGTTCGAGGCAAACGAATTGAACGAAAATGGTCCGGTAAGGCGCTGGGCCGGGGCACAACGAGAAACGTTTCTCGCAACGATCATCGATGCTCTGCCCGGAACGGTCGCGTATTGGGACGCGGAGCTGCTTTGCCGCTACGCCAACCGCGCCTTTTTCGATTGGTTCGGAAAAACGCCGGAATCGGTGCTGGGGACGCACTACCGCGAACTGGTGGATGAGCGCTTCTTCCGCGAGAACGAGCCCTACCTCCGAGCGGCGCTCGCGGGCGAGAAGCTCTGCTACGAGCGCACCGTGCCCAAGAGCGACGGCAGCATCCGCCATCTGCTGGTCAACTACAATCCGGACATCGACCCGGCGGGGCATGTTTTAGGTTTTTTCGTCTTCGTCAACGATATCACGGTCGTGAAGAATGCCGAGGCTCAACTCGAAATCGGGGCCGCCGTCTTCAATCACGCGGCCGACGGTATCTTCGTTACCGATGCCGAGGGCACGATCGTCTCGGTGAATCCGGCCTTTACCGAGATCACGGGCTATTCACTTGCCGACGCCGTCGGCAAGAATCCGCGCTTTCTCAAATCCGATCGTCAGGGTCCGGAATTTTTCCGCGCGCTATGGCGTGAGTTGACGACCAACGGCCGCTGGCAGGGCGAGATCTGGAACCGGCGCAAGAACGGCGAGACGTTCATGGAGCGCCAAACGATCACGATGATCCGCAACGCCGCCGGTCAAGCCGTCCGCTTCGTTTCGGTCTTCAGCGACATCACCGAGCACTGGCACAAGAGCGAACGAATCCGGCATCTTGCGTACCACGATGAGCTGACCAATCTGCCGAACCGTTCCGTGTTCATCGATCGGCTCGACGACGAGATCGCCATCGCCGAGCGCGACGCGGAGTGCCTGGCGGTCATGTTCTTCGACCTCGATGGGTTCAAGGCCGTCAACGACCGCTATGGTCATGGCGTGGGCGACACGTTACTCGAAAACGTGGCGCGGACGCTTCAGCGGCTCACCCGGCGCACCGACATGGTGGCGCGGATCGGCGGCGATGAGTTCGTGGCCTTGATCCTCAACATTCGCGGTGAGGAGCCCGTAGAGCGCATCGCCGCAAGCATGATCAGCGCCATCAACGTGCCCTTGCAAGTGCAAGGGCATCTCGTCCGGGTCGGCGTCTCGATCGGCATTGCCATGTATCCCGCGCACGGGCATCAGGCACTCGCGTTGATGCAAGCTGCCGATGCAGCGATGTACGCGGCCAAGGCGCTCGGGAAGAACACGTACTGCTTCGCCCGCCCTGCGAGCGCCGATCGGCGCGCAACGGCATAGCTCAAACCGGCGCGCCGCCATCGCCCGTCACCGTCGATTGCGTGGCGAAACGAACGAACAGTGCCAGCGTCGCGCCGCCGGCATAGCGCACGAACAGCGCGCCGTCGCCGTTGATGCGGTTGTCGGCGGCAAAGCTTCCGCTGTTGCCCTGCATCATATGGATGTCATGCACGCCGTTTTCGGGCGAGAATCCGAACGTCGGATCGCTGCCTGGATCTTGAAATCCGTCGCCGAACGCGATCGCGACGGCTGCCGGATCGGCAACGGCGCGTTGAATCTGGCCGTCGAGCAGGTTCTGCAGCGTCACGCCCGTGCCGTCGGGCGGGATCGGATGCATGTCGGCGAGCGCGAACAGGCCGTCACGAAGATAGTCGAGACCGGCACCGCCGGGGCCGGTCTCCAGCGGTATGAAGCCGGGCGCCCCCGCCGCCAGCACAGGCAGGTCACGTTTGGTCGGCGAGCCGTACGCGGGGTCGTAGTGGACGAGCACTTCGGACCCGTCGACCGAACGCACATTGACGGCGATGCGGTACGGGCGCCCGGCGTCAATCCAGATTTCGTAATGCGGCGACGCGCCGCTGGGATCGAGGCGACCGGCTTTGACCCGGCCGACGAGCACGCCGTACGTGCGGGTCGCCAGGAGCGCTGCGCGTGGATCGAGCATCGCGTGACCTTCGGCCGACCGGGAGCCGCCCCCGGCGTCCGCTTTCACGCTTGTATTCTTGGGTTGCCCATCAGCCGATAACGAAAAGAGCCGGCTGGCCCATTCCGGGGCACCGGACTATCGCACGTCCTCACGTCGAACGGTTGATGCTGCTCGAACCACAGACGCCCACGCACGCATGTCCCGTCGATCGGATCGGCCGGCCGCGGCTCGAATGCCGGTTGACAGGGCCCGTCGCGGCGCCGATCGTGGTGCTCGTCGGACCGCCCGGATCGGGCAAGAGCGACCTCTTGCGACCGTTCCGCGCGGATCCCCAAGCGATCTTCTTTCGCGCCGGCAACGAGCGCGCAACCTTCGGGCGTTTCGTTCACGGGCTTGCCCAAGCAAGTGCGACGCTCGCCCCCGGGGCGCAAGCGTCGTTCCCGCGGGCCTGGGAGCGAGCACTCCAATCGCCCGCGCCCGCAATCGTCCTTGCGCACTGGTTCTGCGAGCATCTGCAGGGTCTCGATCAACGGATCGTCATCGACGACCTGCACGCCGCCGGCGACGACCCGAGCATCGCCGCATTCATCGGCAAGCTCGCTGAACTGCGGCCGAACGCGGCGCTCACCATTGCCGCTCGCAGCGTCGGCGCTTTGCCGATCGCGCTGTGGATGGCGACCCGGCGCATGGAACGGCCGATCGACGAAAGCGAACTGTGCTTCGACCGCTCCGAAGCGTTCGCCATCGCCGCGCACCACGGCCTCAAGCTGTACGACCACGAAGTGGACGCGTTGCTCACGGCCACGGGCGGATCCGCGATAGCACTCGCGTACGCGCTGACGCGACTGCGCCGCGATCCGTTCGCGTTTTCTCGTCGCAGTGCTCCGCGGAATTTCGAGGCCATCGCCGATTGCGTTTTCGCACGGAGAACCGAACGCGAACGCGCTTTTTTGCGCAGCGCCGCACTCTTCCCGACGATCGAAGACGAACTGCTGGGCTTATCGGGCTGGGACGATGCCCCCGCTTTGCGCAGCGCCATGAGCAGCGATGCGCCGTTCATGTGGGAAACGCGCAGCGCGGGCGGCATCGCTTTCCACGACCGCTTTCGCACCTATCTCGACCGCCATTTCCTGGACTGCACACGCGAGTTCCGTTCGCGCATCGCCCACCAAACCGTCGATTCGCTTGCGGCCGCCGGCCGTCACGCCGAAGCGCTCGAAGTCGCCACCAAGCAAGGTCTGATCGAAGCGGCACGCGATCTGCTCGATGAACGCGGCTTCGAGATTCTCGAATCCGGCGAAATCGACGTGATCGGCGAAGCGCTGGGTGCCTGCGACGGCCCCGAAGAAGCGCTCGGGCCGAGCGCAAGCGCATTGCGCGGGTACCTCGAGGCGCGACGCGGGCACCTCGACACGGCCGAGGCGTGGTTTCGGCTGGGCTTGTCCAAGGCTCACGACGAGTCGGTGCGGCTGGGCATCGCGATGTACTATGCACGCGAGTTAGCGGTTCGGCGCCGCGAAGACGCTTGGGAAATCATGGCGCCGTTTGTCGACTCGCCCACGCTCGCGCGCTCCGAACTCATCGACGTTCAATCGTCGTTCGCGCAGGCGCTCACGGCCGCCAACCGGCTGGACGAAGCGTGCGCGCGAACGAATGAAGCGTTGGCGCTGCTCGAAGCCGGCTCGCCGCCTGCGCTCCGCGCGCGCGTTTTCGCCCGCGCCGCCTACGTCGCGCTCGAGAGCGGCGACGCCGAACTCGCACGCGAGCGCGCGTTCATTGCCGCACCGCTCGCGATCAGCCAGTCACTGTACGACGTCGCCGCCTCGACGTACTCGGTGCTGTATCAGATCGCGTACGATATCGACGACGACGCCGTCGCGAGCCGCGACCATCTCTGCCGGCTGCGCGACCTGGGCATCAAATCGGGAACGCTGCGGCTCGAATCCTACGTCCTGCTTTGCCTCTACGAACTCGATGCCGAAGCCGGCGACGAGGAAGCGTTGAACGCGCTCGACCGCCAGATCGCGGTCATCGACAAACACGATACGGCCCTGGCCGTTATGGAGACCCTGGTTCCGGGGAAGGCCCTCCAAGCGGGGTGGAGGGGAGATTTTGCGGCGGCCGGGCGACTCTTGCGAGCGACCGTCGAACATCAGGCGACGCCGGCGCGCAAAGCCTTGTGTTGGGCGCAGATCGGGCTCTACAGCGCAGCGGGCGGCGATCCCGAGCAGTCGGATGCGGCCGTTCACAAGGCCGAAGCCGAGTTGTCGCATGCCGCTTCCGCCTCGGTGCAGTTCGGCTTGGCGCTGCTGACGCTGGCGCTCACGGCGTGGGTCAACGGCGATGTCCACCGCGCTTCTGAATGGGCGAGCCGCGCGGATCGAACGACGAGCTCCCGCGCGCCCCGGCTCCACGCGCTGCACTGCGCGGTCAACGCGCTGATCGACGCGTCGACCGACACGCAGCGCTTCGATCGGGCCATCCCGAGCGTCCTCGACGGGTTGCGCCGACATTGGTTCGGCGGCATGGCGAAACTCATCGAGGCGTTGCCGTACCGATTCGCACCGGGGCGCTCGAACGAAACAATCGGCAGCGTCTTGGCACGCCGCGAGTTGATGAACCGCTTCGCCGCCGTAGTTGCCGGCGGAGATGAAGCCGGCTCGTTGGGTCGGTGGCTCGATGCGGCACCCGACTCGATCTTCTGCGGTGCTCCACTGCCGGAGCAGTTCGAACGCTGGGCCGGCGCGCACCCCGGTTTGGCGCGCGAGCGAAGGGCGCAAGTCGGCCACGTTCGCCGAGAGCTCGGAGCCTATCGCCGGCGCCCGCGGTCGCCGGCTCGCGTCGACGACGACATCGATGCGGCATTGGCCGACCTCGTCGACGGCTTGGACGTAGCCGCGCCGCTGATGGCCGAACATTCGCGTGCCGTCTCGGCCTGGTGCGCACGCGTCGCCCGGGCTCTGGGCCTCGATGAAGAGCACATCTTGTTTGCAGCTCGCTGCGGGCTGATCCACGACATCGGCAAAATTCGCACCCCGCCCGAGATCTTGAACGCTCCGCGTGCGCTGACCGAGCAAGAATGGCTCATCATGCGCGATCATGCCGCCGAAGGCGCACGCATCGTCGCTGGTATCTCGCTGCTCGAACCGCTGATCCCGATCGTCCGCGGCCACCACGAGCGTCTTGACGGCCGAGGCTACCCCGACGGCTTGCGTTCGAGCGCGATCCCGCTCACGACGCGCATCGTGACCGTCGCCGACTGCTTCAACGCAATGATCGGTCGGCGCCCCTATCGCTTGCCGCTTTCACCCCCCGACGCTCTGAGCGAACTCGAACGCCACCGCGGAACGCAGTTCGATCCCGAGGTGGTCGAGGCGATGGTTCGCGTCGTGGCAGGACGCCTCGCCGATCCCGGAGCGATCAAGATTCCCGAACCGAAACCTTACATTTCCCTTACGAAGTGCCGATAACACAGGAACCATACACTCCTTTCGGCATCAAGATTAGGGCGGAATTTTGTTCAAAAATCGATTGTTCCAAGGCATCGCCGTCTGCGCAGTCTTCGCGTTGCCCGCGTGCAGCACCGGCGGTTCCTCGGCGCAAGTTCCCACGACGCAAGCTTCCGCGACGGACACCGGCGCCGTCAGCACCACGATCGCGAAACGGTCGGTCGAAAGCGCGCGCGCATTTGCCGCGAATTGCTCGGGGACGGCGGCCGTTCTCGAAACCGGTAACTGCACCAACATCGAAGTTGCGGGTACCGCGCTGGGCGCGAGCGCGACGGCCGCGCAGATCCCCGGCTTTCACCCCGCCGATCTGCAGTCGGCCTACAAACTGCCCGCTTCGACCGCGGGCAAGGGACAGACGATCGGCATCGTCGTCATTGGCACCGACGCGAACCTTGAAAGCGATCTCGCGGTGTATCGCAAGACGTTCGGTTTGCCAGCCTGCACGTCCGCGAGCGGCTGCTTGAAGATTTTGACCGGAACCGGCGCGCCGGCTGCGAGCGCGAATTGGGCGCACGAAGCGTCGATCGACGTCGACATGGCCTCCGCGGTATGTCCCAATTGCAAACTGATCGTCGCGCAGATCGCCACCAATGCGGCGGTCAATCTCGTGGGCGCCGACGCTGCGGTCGTCAAAGACGGCGCCACCGTCGTGAGCAACAGCTTTGCGATCCCGGAATCGGCTCCCGAAGCCAACGCGACGTGGGCTCATACCGGCGTGCCGATCGTTGCTGCGGCCGGCGATACCGGCTACTCGACGGCGAACTGGCCGGCGGCGGCGACCGACGTCATCGCGGTCGGCGCGACCACCCTGACCGCCAACGCTGCAACGGCGCGCGGCTGGACGGAAACGGCATGGTCCGGAACCGGCAGTGCCTGCAGCGCCGTCGCCGCGAAACCGTCCTGGCAGCTGGACTCCGGTTGTTCGATGCGCACCGTTGCCGACGTGGCAGCGGTCGGCGATCCCAATACGCCCGTCGCCGTCTACGACACGTATGAGGACAATGGCTGGATCCAAATGGGTGGAACGAGCGTCTCGGCCCCGATCGTCGCCGGTGTCTACGCACTGGCCGGCAACGGCGCCTCGCTCACCGGCGCGCAATCGCTGTACACCCACGCGAGTTCGCTGTTCCCGGTGACATCCGGCTCGAACGGAATCTGCACGGTCGCGTATCTTTGCACCGCCGAAGCCGGCTATAACGGCCCGTCCGGCATGGGCTCGCCCGACGGCATCGCGGCCTTCTAACGCGGTTCCACCTCTTGCGCACGATGCGCAAGCGGAGCGCCTCGCCCGCGCGCACCGCTTGCGCCGCTGCCGTTCCTCGCGTTTGCGCGTCGGTTGACCGATGACAAGAACAGGACACCGGCGCCGCTGCCCCCTTTCCGAGGAGTAGTCCGACGTCACCGATGCTCAACGCATGATGCTGCTCGATCGACAACCGCGCTCCGGCGACGAGGCGCGCGAACATCTCTCCCGCCCACGCCTCGAAGGCCGATTGGCCGGACCTGCCGCGGCTTCGATCGCCGTCATCGCCGGGCCGCCCGGCGCGGGCAAGAGCGAACTCGTGCGGCCGTTGCGGTCCGACCCGAACGCGATCTATTTTCGGGCCGGCAACGGTGTAACGACGTTCGCGCGCTTCGTTCACGGACTGGCCTGCGCGGTCGCCGGCGCTGCTCCGGGAGCCCAAGCGTCGTTTCCCCGAGCGTGGGAACGAGCGCTGCAATCTCCCGCACCGGCGATCGTGCTCGCCCATTGGTTGGCCGAACACGTGCACGGCATCGAGCGGCACCTCGTCGTCGACGATCTGCACGCCGCCGACGATCCGAGCATCGCCGCCTTCATCGCCAAGCTGGTCGAACTCCGGCCGGACTCGCCCCTGACGCTGACGGTCCGCAGCGTCGGCGCGCTCCCCATCCCGCTCTGGATGGCGACGCGGCGGATGGAGCGCCCCATCGACGAAGCAGAACTGCGATTCACGCACGACGAGATCGCGCAGGCAGCCCGGCGTTCGGGTCTCGGACTCGATTCCCGGGAAGTCGACACGCTGTGCGCGGCGACCGGCGGATTGGCGATCGCCGTCGACTACGCCCTCACGCGCTTGCGCTGCGATCCGCACGAGTTCACCGCCGAAGGCATCCCGGCAGACTTCGCCGCCATCGCGGGTCGAATCTTTGCCCGGCGTACCGCAGCGGAACGCGCATTTCTGTTTAGCGCGACGCTGCTTCCGAGCACCGACGGCCAGTTGCTCGCGCTCTGCGGATGGGACGATGCGCCGGCCATCATCCGCGCGCTCAGCGAAGACGCGGGGTTTCTGTGGGACCGGCAAGTCGACGGAAACCTTCGCTTTCACGACCGCTTCCGCGACTATCTCGACCGGCAATTTCGATCGTGCGCTCCCGAAATGCGAGCGGTCATCGCGCTGGGAGCAGTCGAGGCGCTGACGCTCTCCGGCCGCCCGGCCGCGGCGCTGGAGGTCGCCACCCGCAACCGCCTGATCGATCCGATGAGCCGGCTGCTCGACGCGCATGGTTTCGAGATTCTGGAAGCCGGCGAGGTCGATGTCGTCAACGAAACGCTGCAGGCTTTCGGCACGCCCGAACAATCGCTGGGTGCGAGCGCGACCGCTCTGCGCGGCTACCTCGAAGCGCGCGGCGGGCGGCTCGACACGGCCGAAGCCTGGTTTCGGCTCGGTTTGGAGAAGGCGGACGACGAAGCGGTGCGCGTTGCCATCGCGACGTATTATGCGCGCGAGCTGGCCCTGCGCCGGCGTGACGACGCCTGCGACGTGCTGGCTCCGTTCGTCGACTCGACGACGCTCCCGCGCGCCGTTCTCACCGACGTTCGATCGTCGTTCGGTCAGGCGCTGACCGCCGCAAACCGCCTGAACGAAGCAGTCGCGCAAACGAACGCAGCGCTGGCGCAGCTCGACCCGAACTCATCGGAGGCGCTGCGCGCTCGCGTTCTCGCCCGAGCGGCGTACGTCGCCATCGAAAGCGGCGACCCGGTGCTGGCGCGCGAACGTGCGCGCATCGCGGCACCGCTGGCGGAAGCAAACTGTCTCTACGACGTCGCCGCCTCAACCTATTCGGTGCTCTATCAGATCGCGTACGACTGCGACGACGACGCCGCCGCGTGCTTGGAGTATCTGGAGTGCATGCGCAACGTCGGGATCAGGTCGGGAACGCTGCGTTTCGATCTCTACGTCACGCTCTGCACGTATGAATTGCACGTCGAAGCCGGCAACGAAGAAGCGATCGCGGAACTCGATCGTCAGCTCGCGACGATCGAAAAGCACGACGGCACCGCCGCGACGATGGAGACGCTGCTCCCCGCAAAGGCGCTGCGCGCGGGCTGGAGCGGCGACTTCGATGCAGCGCAACGGCTCCTTCGGCCGACCGCCGAGCATCAAGGAACGCCGGCGCGCACGGCGTCGTGCTGGGCGTGGATCGCATTGTATTGCGCGGCGGCCGGCGAAGCGCATGCCGCCCAGGAGGCGTGCGGCAAAGCCCGCGACGCATTGCGCGCGTGCTCCGAACGGCCAACCCAATATGGGTTGGCGTTGCTCACGCTCGCCCTGGCGGCGCTCGCCGGTGACGATGTCGACGCAGCCCGCCGCTGGACAAATGCGGCCGACGACCTCACGCTCGGGACGGCGCCACGGTTGCGCGCGCTGCGCGGCGTCGTCGGGGCGATGATCGCCGGCTGGGCCGACCCGGAACGCTTTGCGCGCGAGCTTACCGTCCCGCTCGCGAAACTGTGGAACGTGTCCTTCGGCGGCATGGCAAAGTTGATCGAGGCATTGCCGCGCCGGTCCGCGCGCGCGAGCGAGACTATCGGCGCGATCCTGGCTCGCCAAGATCCGGCGGAGCGCTTCGCGGCTGCCGTCGAATGCGGCGATGCGGGCTCGCTGCGCGGCTGGTTCGCGGCGGCCCCAGCGCCGCAGTCCGGCGAGAGCGGCCTGCGCGCGCGATTCGAGCACTGGGCGACCGAACAGGCCGGCCTCGAGCGTAGCGCGCCGGAGGCGTTGGGCACCGTGCGCCAACAGGTCGCGGCGTTTCTCCCCACCGCTCCGGGCTTCGTCCGGCTGGCCGAAAACGTCGACGCGTCGATCGAAGCGCTCATCGAACGGCTCGATGAAGCCGCACCGCTGATGGCCGAACATTCGCGGGCGGTCTCGGCATGGTGTGCGCGCTTGGGCCGCGTCCTCGGCTTGACGCAAGATGAAATCACGTACGTTTCGCGCAGCGGCCTCATCCACGATATCGGCAAGATGCGCACGCCGTCGGCAATCCTCGACGCGCCGCGCCGGCTCAGTCCGGATGAATGGGCGATCATGCGCGATCACGCCGCGGAAGGCGGCCGCATCCTGGGCCGCGTGCCGGTGTTGGCACCGCTCGTGCCGGTCGTGCGCGCTCACCACGAGCGCCTCGACGGCGGCGGCTATCCCGACGGACTGCGGTCCGGCGCGATCCCGCTGGCTTCGCGCATCGTCGCCGTCGCCGACTCGTTCAACGCGATGATCGGGCGGCGCCCGTACCGCCTGCCGCTTTCACCGATGGAGGCACTCGACGAACTCGACCGCAACCGCGGAACGCAATTCGATCCCGAGGTCGTCGAGGCGATGGTCCGCGTCGTGCTCGGCCGGCTCGGCAAAGCGCCGACGCTCAAGATTCCGTAACGTCCAGGTAATGTTTGCTTGACGAAGTGCCGATAGCAAAACGGACGAGAGAATTTAAGCGCCCGAGGCGATCGACCTTGGACCAAAGGATGGACGTGTGATTTCAAGGAGACTTTTCCAACGGCTCGCCGTGACGGCTGTTTTTGCGTTACCCGCATGTAGCTCCGGCGTGTCGTCGACCGCAGTTCCAAGCACTGGCGCCCCGGTCAGCACGACCGTCGTGGGCTCGCAGCGCACCGGCGAAGGCGCGCGCGCACTGGCCGCCGGCTGTCCGGCCGGCTCGACGGGCATCGCCGGCTGCACGAATGTCAAAATCGCCGGCGGCGCCGTGTACGGTCCGACGACGCCGGCCGGCCAGGTTCCCGGATTCCATCCGGGCGATCTGCAGAGTGCGTATAATTTACCGTCGGCGACTGCTGGCAGCGGTCAGACGATCGGGATCGTCGCCGTCAACGACGATCCGAATCTCGAGGCGGATCTAGCGGTGTACCGCTCCACCTTCGGCCTTCCCGCGTGCTCGTCGAGCAGCGGCTGTTTGACCGTTCTCACGGCAAAAAATAAGCCGCAAGCCGACGTCAACTGGGCGCACGAGTTTTCGATCGACGTCGACATGGCGTCGGCGATTTGTCCGCAATGCAAACTGGTCGTGAGCGAAGCGAAGTCGACGAAAAGCAGCGATCTGGCCGCCGCGGTTTCGGCCGCGATCAGCGCCGGCGCGACCGTCGTGAGCAATAGTTACGCGATCCCCGAAACGAAAAGCGAATCGGCCGCGGCGTGGTCGCACCCGGGCGTTCCGATCGTTGCCGCCGCCGGCGATCAAGGCTATGGTAGCGTCGATTGGCCCGCCGCAGCGCCGAACGTGATCGCGGTCGGCGCGACATCGTTGGTCGCGGCCGCTTCGACGGCACGCGGCTGGACCGAAACGGTCTGGTCCGGCACTGCAAGCGGCTGCAGCGCGTATGCCGCCAAGCCCACCTGGCAAACAGACAGCGGCTGCGCGATGCGGACCGTGGCGGACGTCGCGGCGGTCGGCGATCCGAACACGCCGGTCGCGGTGTACGATTCGTATCAGGATAGCGGCTGGATCCAGATGGGCGGCACCAGCGTCTCGACACCGATCGTCGCCGGCGTCTACGCCCTCGCGGCCAACGGTGCAGAGCTGAACGCTGCATCCTCGCTCTACGCGAACCGCAGCGCGCTCTTCGCGGTCACCGGCGGCACGAACGGCACGTGTTCGACGGCATACTTGTGCAGCGCGGGCAGCGGTTACAGCGGCCCCGCCGGACTGGGCAGCCCGAACGGGATCGCGGCCTTCTAACCGCCTTCGAAGCGAGGGGACGACAATGCCGGCGCACCTGCGCCGGCATTGTCGTTTTCATTGCCGTTTCACCAACGCTCGGCGCCGGAGCGAAGACGCACGACGATCACCGGCCCAACCGCGTGGTCGATGACGAAACGCGCGACGTGCCCGACCGATTTTGGTCCCGTGCCGGCGCCGTGTCCCGCTGCGAGAAACAGCGCGACGTCGGGGGTACTCGCTTGCGCCAGTGCGTGACCGGAATCCGAGCCGCCCAGGATGCGCTCGTGGGCATCGATCTGGTGCGCCCGCAGCAGCGCCGACGCGCGTTGTACGATCGCCTGGGCTTGCTCTTGGTCAACGCTGTCGTGGTGCGGCGGGGGAGGCGGTCCGGGCGGCGGCGCGTGATGCTCGGGCGGCGGCCGGCCGTGACGCCCGCGTACGTACGCCAACTCCCGCGCGGCGGCGTCGCCGTACGCGCACCAAACGTCGATCCGGTCGAATCGAGCGGTCCACGCAAGGGCGGCGTCAATGAGTTCGTCATCTTCTACTCCGTCAACGCAGATCGCAAGCGCGTTCATCCTCTTCTCCTCGTGGGTTGCAGCGCGCAACCCGTCGCGTTTCAACCTTCGCCCAAGCCGGAGGGGTCGGGCGTACCGAGCGAAGCCGAGGGCACCCATCCGAGCGAAGCCGAGAGCACGCATCCCATGATTAGTGCAGGAACCAGAGCCACAGCGACGTGACCAGGAGCATCGCCGGGACGACGCTCAAGCCGAGGCGCAGATATTCGAGCGGCCGGACTTCCACTCCGCGCTCGCGCAGAATGGCCAGCCAGAGAATGGTGGCCAGAGAGCCGGTCGTGGTGAGGTTCGGACCGAGATCGACGCCCGCGATCAATGCGTACGCCAACGGGCTCGCATTCGCATGTGCGACGATGTTGCCCGAAAGAATGGCGACCGGGAGATTGTTGAGCACGTTGGAGGCCAGCGCCGAGCCGAATGCCGCGCCCAAAATCGTGACCAGGCGTCCGTCGCGTTCGGCATCGTGCACCCATTGCAGCGCCCAACCGACGAGTCCGACGCGCGAAACGGCGTCGAGGAGAACGAACAGGCCCGCGAGCAAGACGAACGTCGGCCAGCCGATGCGATCCGCGGCCGCGCGCGGCCCGACCCCCGCAACGGCAAGGGCGACGAACGCTCCCCCGAGCGCGACCGGCCCCAGCGGCCAATCGACGAGCAAAGCCGCCACATAGGCGACGGCAACGCCCAGCATCGCGATGAGCGTGCGCCGGGCGCGCGGCGTCAGTGGTTCGGCTCGCCCGGCCTCGTACCGGCCCCGCAACTGCTTGCGGAACAGGACGAAGAACACCGCCAAATTGAGCGCGAATGCGACGAGCATCGGCGGTCCGAGATGCGCGGCGTATGCGCCGAGCGCCGGCCGTGCGATCACCAGCAGGTTTGCCGGATTGGAAAACGGCAGCCCGAATGACGCGGTGTCGGCAACGAACGTACACGCGTAGAGATACGGCAGCGCATCGATCCCGCGTTTGGCGACCGCCCGATACACGACCGGCGTGAAAACGATCGCGGTCGCGTCGTTCGATAGAACGACCGTCAGCAGGCCGCCGATGGTGAACAGCAGCGCAAACAATCGGCGGCGCACGCCGCCGGCGCGTTCGAGCACGACGTCCGTCACCCATTCGAACAGACCGCTGCATTCGGCCGCCGCCGAGATCCCCATCAACCCGAGGATGAAAAGCACGACGTTCCATTGCGCGCTCATCGCGCGCAGTGCCGCATCGAGCGGCTCGATTCGCAACGCGCAAAGGAGCGCAGCGCCGGCGACCGCCCAGATCCACTCGGGGATGCCCTTGGGCCTCACACCGACGAGGATCATCGTGCAAAACGCGATGAACAGTGCCGAAGCGGTCGCGACCGTCATGTGCTCACCCGGCAAGGATTCCCCGCCGGTGCCGGACTACTCGGACAACACGCTGCCGGCGATGCGATAGCAGGTGCCGCGGAAGATCGCTACCGTTTCGCCCGACGTTTGGGTGATCGTAATGTCGTAGACACCGGTTCGACCGCGCATTGAGCGCTCTTCGCCAATGGCTTCGAGCCGGTCACCCAAGCGAGCCGGTGCGATGAACGAGATCGACGCGTTGAGCGCGACATAGCAAATATTGCGCGAGTTGCAGGCATAGCCAAAGGCCGTATCGGCGAACGTAAAAAGAACTCCGCCGTGCGCGATGCCGTGGGCCATGCTCATCGTTTCGCTTATCGTCATCGCCAAGCGAGCAAATCCGGCCCGGCTTTCAACGATGGTGATGCCTAGGCTTTGGGCCGCGCGATCGCGCTCGAGCAGCGCCGTCGCGCATCGGCGCGCAAGCTCGTCTTCCGCCGTCACGCGGATTTGACGACCAGCGCTTCGATCGTCCGCGCCGCAGCATCGTCGTACAAGCCGGCGCAATGCGCGCGAATCGCGCCGTCCTCGGCCACCACGAAGGTATGGATGAGCGCGCGATCGGCGATCTCGAGCGCAGCGCAAAACTCGTCGACATCGACGAAGAGCGGCACGGTTGCCTCACGCGCCACCGGCTCCGTCGCATCTTTGCGCATGGTCAACACGATCGCTTTTTCCATCATGCGCAGGGCCTGCGGCAGCACCGGAAAAAGCCGCGCCCGAGCGGCGTCACCGTTCGTCATCCGTTCCACGAACGGCGCCCAGGTGTCGAGATCGGCGCGCTGCTTGAAATCGAACGCGACCAGCACGATCGTACATGCACCGCGAAAATCGGCCGGAAAAGACAGCAGTTGTCCGGCCAGATTTTCACCTTGAACTTCGGGAAAATACATGGGCGCAAGATTCCGGCGCAAGCTCGAGTGGAACCTTTGCACGTGTAGAAGCACGCGCATGGGGCACATGCTTGTCATGGCGACACAAGCTCGGCCCCGCGCGGCCGCCTCTTTCCTCCTCGTCCTGCTCGCAAGCGCTGTCGGCCACGCCCAAGCGCAAACGCCGGCGACGCCCGTTCCGCTCATGACGCCGCCGGGACCCAATGCGTCGGCCTCGCCTTCGCCGCTCCCCACCGCGACGCAGGCAGCCGAAAACCCGCTGGTGACCGAGCGGGTCCGGCGCGAGTTCAGCGCCTGGCAGCGCGGACGGATCGATCGCCGAACCTATTCGCCGGAGGCCGGCGGCACCTACATCGATGCCTTCATTGCCCTCGTGTCACCCGATCTAGCCGCCATCGGCGCACTCCAGACCGTGCAGTATCGCGGCGCGTCGTTGCTGTTGAACGACCTGGTGTACCGCTACGATCTGACCGGCAGTGCTGGCGCCGTCTCGGTTCTGTACGCGTTGGATCAACGCGGCCGCACCGACGGCATCGTCTTCACGCCGCTGGTTTTCCGAACCGCGTCACCGTAGCAGCGAGGGCTTCGGCGACCCGGCCGAAGATCTCGCCCATGGTCGGATGGAGATGCGGCATGTTCGCGACGGCATCAATCGTCGCGCCGTGGTCGATGAGCGCGATGGCCTCGCCGATCAAGTCGATCGCCTCGCCGGCCACAATGGCGACTCCGAGGATCCGGCCGTCGTCGGCCGCGATCATCTTGACGAAGCCGCCCCGCTCGTTCGCGACGAGCGCTTTACCCAAATCACTGAACGGATGCCGTTCGACGTGGACCGTCAAGCCGCGGGCGCGGCAATCGCGCTCCGTCAACCCGGCCACCGCGACTTGCGGCTGCGTGTACATTGCATGCGCCTCGAAGCGATCGAATTCGGCGCGTCGCGGATGCTCGGCAAACGCGTTGCGCACGGCAAGCCGGCCGGCATAGGCCGCCACGTGGACGAGACAGCGCCGGCCGATGACGTCGCCGGCCGCGAACACGTGCGGATTGGTCGTGCGCAAATACGGGTCGATCGCCATCCGGTCACCATCGCACAACACGCCGGCGCGGTCGAGATCGAGGCCCGCGATATTGGGAACGCGACCCGTAGCGAGGAGCAGCGCTCGCACGTGCACGGCGCCGGCAAAACCGCCCGCCGTATAACTGACGACCGCGTCGCTTCCGGCTCGCGCGCAATGCTCGATCGCGGCGTCCAGCACGACGTCGACACCGTCGGCGCGCAAGGCCGCGGCGACCGCGTCGGCGACATCGCGATCCTCGTTGCGCAAAAGCTGCGGACCGTCTTGCAGCAGCGTGACCCGCGCACCCAAGCGCGCGAAATACTGGGCGAACTCGCAGCCCACCGGTCCGCCGCCGAGCACTGCGACGGCAGGCGGAACGCTTCTCATTTCAAGCACGTCATCGCTGACGAGGAATCCAACTCGTTCTAGACCCGGAATGGGCGGCGCAACGATGCGGGAGCCGGTCGCCAAAATGAACCGGCGGGCGCAAATCCGCCGCCCGGCCACCTCGAGGGCATCGCGCGCGACGAAACGCGCGCAGCCGCGCACGATATCGAAGCGTTCGAGATCGCGCACCCGGTCGGCGGCAAAATAGTCGACGAGTTCGCGTTTGCGATCGATGATCGCCGGGATGTCCACGTGCGCGTGATCCGCCTCGACGCCGACGCCGGCTGCGTTGTCGACGTCGCCCAAACGCTCGGTTGAGGCCAGCAGTGTTTTCGCCGGCATGCAGCCGCGCAGGATGCAGGTTCCGCCCAGCGCTCCGGGGCCGCTGATCGTCACCGCGCGCAACCCGGCCTCGTCCGCCGCTTGAGCCGCGCTGAAACCGGCGGTCCCTGCGCCGATGACGCACACATCGTATCGCTCGTCCATCGAATGGCCTTTACCCCGCCGCGAGCGACGTGCGGCAGGCCACGGTTCGCTTGCGCCGCGGGGAGTTTGCCCGTTCGCGGGAACGCAGGCCGGGTGGGCCCGCGCGTGATCTCATCCGATGTCCCGTTTCGGCTCGACCGGTTGCCCTGGAGCCGCTGGCACTGGTCGGTCGTCGTCGGCCTCGGCATCACCTGGGTGCTCGACGGACTCGAAGTAACGATCGTCGGCAACGTCGCGCCGACGCTCAAAACCGCGAATGGTTTGGGATTGCACGACGTGCAGTTCACGGCGGCCGCCAGCACGTATCTCGTCGGCGCTGCGGCCGGGGCCTTGTTCTTCGGCTATCTCACCGACAAATTCGGCCGCAAGAAACTCTTCCTCATCACCCTGGGCATGTATCTCGCGCTGACGATCGCGACGGCGTTCTCTTGGAACTTCACCAGTTTTCTGGTCTTTCGATTTCTGACCGGTTTTGGACTGGGCGGCGAGTACGCTGCCATCAACTCGGCGATCGACGAGCTGATCCCGTCGCGGCACCGCGGCACGGTGGATCTTGCCATCAACGGGACCTGGTGGCTGGGAACGATTCTGGGCAGTTTGGCGGCGCTCGTGCTGCTCGATCCGCACCTCGTCGATCAACGCTACGGCTGGCGGTTGGCGTTTGGTTCGGGCGCGCTGCTCGCCGTTGCGGTGCTGTTCGTTCGCAACAGCGTCCCGGAAAGTCCGCGTTGGCTGCTCACGCACGGCAAACCGGACGAGGCCCACACGATCGTCGACGAGATCGAAACGCGCATCCGTCGCGACCACGCAAGGGAACTTCCCGCGACGGGCGACCGCCGGATCGCGATTGACACGGCGCATCGCGCGACGCTCGCTTCGATCTTCACCGCGATGTGGCGCGATTACCGCACGCGCGCGCTGGTCGCGTTGACGCTGATGTCGACCCAGGCCTTCATTTACAATGCGTTCACGTTCACGCAAGGACTCGTGTTGGGCACGTTTTTCCACGTGCCCGACAGCGCGATTCCGGCCTACTATCTCGCGTTCGCCGTCGGCAACCTCGCCGGTCCGCTGTTGCTGGGACGTTTGTTCGACGTCGTCGGCCGCCGGCCGCTGATCGCGGGCACCTACATCTTGTCGGGTCTGCTGCTGTTGGGAACCGGCCTGCTGTTCATCGCCGGCAAGCTCGACGCGGTGACGATCACGCTGTGCTGGACCATCGTCTTCTTCTTCGCCTCCGCCGGCGCCAGCGCGGCCTACTTGACGGCCAGCGAGATCTTTCCGCTCGAAGCGAGGGCGCTGGCGATCGCGATCGTGTTCGCGGTCGGAACGCTCGTCGGCGGCGCCGTCGCGCCGTCGTTGTTCGGCGCACTCATCGCCAGCAACGACCCGCTGCGCGTGTGTTACGGCTACGCCTTCGCCGCAGCGCTCATGATCGCCGGCGGAACGGTCGCGGCGCTCTTCGGCGTCGATGCCGAAGGCAAGAGCCTCGAAGACATCGCGCTGCCGCTGTCGAGCCGGTGAGTCCGGCGGCGCGCGCACCGGGCATTCCGCGTCCGCCCGGCAAAACAGCACGCATGGCCGACGTGAGCACCTCGGAGCCCATCCACGACCAGCTTCCGCGCGAGCAGCTGCTTGCGCTGTACCACAACATGCTCGTGCATCGCGCGGTCGATACTCGCGGCTATCAGCTCAACCGGCAGGGCAAGATCGCCATCGCCATGGGCTCCGAGGGGCACGAGGCGATCCAAGCCGGAACGGGCCTGGCCTTCGAGCGCGGCCAAGATCTGCTCTATCCGTACTACCGCAACACGGGGCTCATCCTGGCCTGCGGCTTTCCGCTCGAAGACGTGTTGCGCTCGCAGTTTTCGCGCCGCAGCGACCGCAGCGGCGGCCGTTCGTTCACCAATCACGTCACCAGCAGGGCGGCCGGCATCGCCTCGATCAGTTCGATCATCGCCGCACAGCTGCCGCACGCCGTGGGCGCCGCTTGGGCCCTGCGCGCGCGCAAACAGCGCGACCGGGCGGTGTTCGCCCAATTCGGCGAAGGCGCGACGAGCGCGGGCGAGTGGCATGAATCGCTGAACTTCGCGGCGGTCCACAAGCTGCCGGTGATTTTCGTGTGCGAGAACAACCAGTGGGCGATCTCGACGCACATCTCCAAGCAGATGGCGGTCCCCGACGTCCACCAGCGCGCCGCGGGTTACGGGATGCGCGGCGTCGTCTGCGACGGCTTCGACCCCGTCGCCGTGTATCGAACCGTGCGCGACGCGCGCGCGTACGTCGTTTCCGGAGCCGGTCCGTGCTTGGTGGAGGCCAAGTGCTATCGGTTCCTCGCGCATACGACCGACGACGACGACCGCACCTATCGCACGCCCGAAGAGATCGCCGAACAGCGCGTCAACGACCCGCTCCCGACGTTCGAGGCGCGCTTGATCGAAGCACATGTGATCGACGCAGCCTTCGCGCACGCCGAACGCGAGGCGATCACGCAACTCGTCAATGCGGCGACCGACGCCGTTGAACGCGAACCCTTACCGGAAGCCGAAGACCTCTACGCCGACGTGTACGCCGGCGCGCACGATCCCTGGGTGTGACCGGCGCGCAACGTTACTTGGGCACCAAGCCGGCATCGGCGGCCGCGCTGTGATGCGCCCGCTGCGTGTAGACCCGAAACTCGGCGATGTCGCGTGAGAAAAACAGATCGAGCGTCCAGTCGAAGGTGACGCGCAAACGCCGGTCGATTCCGGGCAATCGCGCCAAGTAGTACGTCCGCCACAAGACCCAAGCCAAGAATCCGGTGAGGATGAAGCCGTTGGGAAACGCGACCACGCCGCGCCGGCCGCCCAGCGACGCCATCGTGCCCAGCGCGGTAAAGTTGAACGGCTTGGTCGGCTCGTTGCGCAGGGTCGCGATGATGTTGTCGGCCAGCGCCGGACCTTCGCGAATCGCATGCTGCGCCGTCGGCGGATACCAGCAATCGGCCTTGGCGGTGGGAATCCACGCACAGTCGCCCAACGCCCAAACGCCCGGACGGCCGCGCACTTGCATGTCGCGTTCGGTGAAGAGCCCGCCGTTGCGCGCATGTTCGACGGGCAGATCGAGCACGGCCGGAGCGGGACGCACGCCGGCGCTCCAGATCACCGTCGCGGTTTCGATGCGCCGCCCGCTCTGCAGCGTGATCCCGTTTTCATCGACGAGCGAAACGCCGTCGCCGATTTCGAGTCGAATTCCGCGGTCGCGCAGATGTTCGGTGGTGTATTCGCCCATGCGTTCGGGCAGATCGGGCAGCAACTTTTTGCCGGCCTCGACTAGCCAAACCTTGATCTCTTCTTGGCGAATCGTCTTGTAGTATTTCGTGATGCTGCGGAACAGATCGCTGAGTTCACCGACGGCTTCGCAGCCGGTGTAACCGCCGCCGACCACGGCATACGACAGCAGGCGCGCGCGTTCGGCGGGATCGACCGCGACGTCGGCCAATTCGAGCGTCGCGATGATGCGATTGCGCAGTGTCTCCGCATCTTCGATCGTCTTGAGCGGCAGCGAGTGTTCGGCAACGCCGGGAATATTGAACGTCGACGTGACCGAGCCCAGGGCAAGGACCAGATGGTCGAAGCTCAAGGTCATCGTGGTCCCGGTGATCGTATGCTGCAACTCCACGCGCTTGGCATCGAGATCGATGCGCACGATCTCGCCCAAAACGTATTGCGTGCGCTCGAGCTGCCCGCGCACGGGCGAGACGATGTGGCGGGTTTCGATTCCACCCGAGCAGACTTCGGGCAGCATCGGCGTGAAGAGCGTGAAATTGTCCCGGCTGACCAGGGTGATGGAGGCTTCACGCTCGCGCAACCGCGCTTCGAGCCGCCGGGCGACGGCGACACCGGCGAAGCCGCCGCCGAGAATCAAAATTTGTGGAATAGGCATAGTCGACGAATCATACTTTCTAAAAACGTTTCAAACGTTTTATCGGTCGCGATCCCAAAAACGGGTGCGCATGGTATGGTATGGAACTAAACGCTCTGACAGTGACCGTCCCACCCCGTGCGTTGTCCCGCCGGACATCCCGCTTGCGCACCGATGACCCATGGATGCCACATCATCAGGACGACCGTCGCTACCGTGAGCCAAAAGAGCGACCACAGCACCGCCGCAATCGCGCGAGCACGCGGATCGCGTCCGGTGTTGAGCTGTCGCACCCTTTCTCTTTCCCCGTTCACGGACCGCTCATGCAGCGCTGGGCACGGAAACTTCAGCCGAGCACGGCAATGCGCCGGCGCAACTCGTCGCCGACAGCGTGCGCCTCGCTGCGCTGCAGCGCCGCCTTGGACGGTTCGAGCCGGGCGATGTCCCAGCGCACGTCGTCGCTCTCGGCGCCGAAGTATCCGTCCTCGAGCGCCGCTTCGGCATGCGTTCGGACAGCGTCGAGCGCGATGCCGTAAAACCGCACGAGCGTCGCTGCGACGGCGCACAACGCCGCGACCTGCTCGGTATGCAGCGGGTAGAAGCCGAAATCCGACGGAGTTGCCGAGCGCATGGCACAGACGGCCAGGCCCGCGGCGAAGCTGTTGCGGCCCTGCGTGTGTGCCGCGTATGGCCCCGCAGCGTCCGTTCGCAGATCGCGCATGTTCGCGCGCAAGTCGTGCGTGGCGTGAACGAGGACATTCGAGGCACCGCTCAGGCAGAAATGATACGCCGGAAAGACCGTCGCATAGTCGCCGGCCGTCCAATGCAGGATCACGCTTTGCAAGGTGCCGGCCGGCAGCTCGGGCTGCCAATCACGGACCGGCACGGGTCGTGCGCGAAAGCCCCGGTCATGCACGAAGATCAGCCTTCGCACATCGAAGGCGAATATCAGCCGCCCGGCTCCGCACCCCCGCCGCGTCCGTCAGCGCCGCCGCGCAAAGGCTGGCGCAACGGCGCCGGCGGAGCGCTCGTCGCTGCGGCGCTCATCGCGGCGAAATTCAAGACGATCCTGGCGCTGGCGCTCTCGTTGAAATGGGTTCTCATCGGCAGCAAACTGCTCTTGAGTTTCTCCTCGATCTTCGTGTCGATTTGGTTCTATGCGCTCGCGTTCGGCTGGAAGCTCGGCGTCGTGTTCGTGCTCTTGATCTTGGTCCACGAGATGGGCCACTGGGTCGTGCTGCGCGGCTTCGGCGTCGACGTGTCGCTGCCGTATTTCATTCCGGGCTTGGGCGCGTTCGTCGCGCAGAAGCAACTCACGGCCAATAACGTTCAAGACGCCGCATCGGCGCTGGCCGGGCCGGCGGTCGGTATCGCCGCATCGGCCATCTGTCAAGCGTACGGCATGGCGACCGCCAACCCGTTTTGGATCGTCGCCGCGCACATCGGCTATTTCCTCAACCTCTTTAATTTGATCCCGGTGCTGCCGCTCGACGGCGGCCGGGTGGCGGGAACGATCGATCCACGCTTGTGGATGTTCGGTTTGGTGCTCTTCGTCGGGTATCTGCTGTTTACGGGACTCAATCATCCGATCGCGTGGCTGTTCTTGATCCTCATCGGCGCGTCTTCGATTCCGCGGGCGATCGCCGCCTGGCGCGGCGTCGTCGACCCGCGCGTGCTGCAAACGCCGGCCCCGCTGCGCGGGGCGATCGCTCTGGCGTATTTCGCGACGATCGCGCTCGCGGCACTCGGCGCCGTCCAAACCAACGTGCGTGTATGAGCAGCGACGATCGGCCGCCGCCCGATTTCGCCACGCTGCGCGCGGTCGAGATCCTGGCCAGCTTGGCGGAACGCAACCGCGAAACGCGGCTCACCCCGCCGCCGCCCATCGACCGGCCGGTGATCCTGTTCAATGAAACACTGGCGCTTGCGCTGGGGACGACGAGCCGTCGCGACGTGCAGCGCAGTTTCGGCCGCGGCGCGGCCTATCCGGCGGCAGGTTGGTGGACATACGCGCTGCGTTTCGGCGGCAGCCGGCGCCTGCTGAGCGTTATTTTTCGGGCCGACCGGTTGAGCGGCGTAGAACTCTATCTGCCCAAGGTGCAAAGCGTGCCCGATCTGAAGCCGAATTTTTGGGGCGACTTTCGGTTGGTGCCGGGCGACGTGGCAATCGGCGCAGCGTTTGCGACGCTCGACGCGCGCTTCACGCCGGCCGTCGGCGGCCCCGGCCGGGTCATGTACGAGAACGCTTGCGAGATCCGCTTTCCAGGCGGCTTGGGCTACGTGATTGGCAACGCCGGCGTGGCTGAGCGGCTCGTCCTGTATGCGGCCGATCCCTAATCTCGCGCGCTCAGCGCGCTCGGCTCCCCGCGCCGCGATGGCCGTTGCCCTCGTTCTGGCATATACCGTTTTCCGGCCGCCCTCGACGCCGGGGCCGCTCGAACGTGACTTCGAGGCCTATTATGCCGCCGGAGCAACGGTCAACGCCGGCGGCGACCCGTATTCGCGGGGGATTTGGAGCGTCGAGCGCCGGATTCCCGGCGTGAACGCCGAGCATGACGAGCTGTTGCCGTACGTCGGTCCGGCTGCCGCGCTGCCGTTGTGGTCGACGCTGGCGCGGCTCCCGTATCACGCCGCCGCCGTTGTCTGGACCGCGCTGCTCGCTGCCGCACTGGCCGGCATCATCGCCGCCGCATTTCGCCTATCTCGAGCTGCCCATGACGGCCCGACGGTGGCCTGGACCGCAGCGTTCACGCTCGCAAGCGCGCCGGTCGTCAGCGCGCTTGCGCTGGGACAAGCCGCGCTCGTCAGCGCCGCCGGCGTTGCCGGCGCGCTCATCGCCTATCGCGCGCGCCGCCCGGCGGAGGCGATCGGCGCGACGTTGCTCGCGGGCATTCAACCCAATCTCGCGCTCGCGCTCTTGGGCCGGTTGCGAACGCCGTGGGACATCGCGCTGGCGGCTGCTGCGGGATCGGCGTTCGCGGCTCTGACCTTGGCAGCGGGCGGTGGCGACCGGGGCGTCGCGTCATACCTGCGCCGGCTCGCCGCCCATGGGGCGGCCGAGCGCGACGTGGCCATTCAGCACACGCCGTCCGCGATCGCCTACAGCTTCGGACTCGCCCCCAACGTTGCGGCCATGCTGGGCTCGGCGGCGGCGCTGGCCGCGGTGGGCGCGCTCATCCTCTGCATCGTGCGCGAACGGCTCAATGCGACAAGCGCGGCCCTGCTCACGTGCGCCTTGTTCCCGTTCGCGGTCCCGTTCTTCCACGAGCATGACTTCGTGCTCGAACTGCTGCCGCTGCTGATCCTCGCGCTGCGCGCACGAGGCCGGGCGCGCGCCTTGGCATCCGTCGCCGCGGTCCTGTTGCTCGTCGATTGGTTCGGCTTCGCGCAGCGCACTGCCGCGCAGGGCCAGATCGTTTGCCTGGGGCTGGCGGTCGTCTTGGGCTTCGCCGCACTGCAGCGGCCCGTGGGACGCGGATTTCCGCCCGAAGGCTGGGGACTGCTGGTCTTCGCGTGTTTGGCCGCCATCGCGCTGCCGCTGGGCCGCTCGCGCCCGGCACCGGTCTGGCCCGACCGCCTCCCGGTCACCTTTCACGCCGATCCCGCAACCGATGCGAGCGCCGTGTGGGCCGCCGAACAGCGCGCCACCGGGCTGACCGCGCGAATTCCGGCGTGGGGTCTGCTGCGCGGTTTGCCGCTCGCGGGCTGCATCGTGCTGAGCGCGGCGTTGGTGGCGGAAGCTCGCCGCCTGCGCGTCCCGACGCTGCGCGGCGACGTGCGCGGAACCCCGGACGTCCGCTCCGGCTGGTCGGTTGCGGCGTTGGCGCGCCGCATTCGCCGCTCGCGGCGCCGTCGGGCTGCGGCGCGCACGGGCTCGAGCCGCGCTTAGAGATCGACCCCGAGCATGTCGTCGAACGGCGTCGTGTTGTTCGGGTGCCAGCCGGTCAAATCCGAGTTGTACGAATACACGTCCTCACGAATCCACATCACCACTTCGGGAACGTCGGCGATGATCTGTTTTTGGATCGCGGCGAGAATCGGCCGCCGCTGTTCCTCATCGTACGCGGCCTTCGACTGCTGCAAGAGAGCGTCAGTTTTCGGATTGCAATAGTGCAGCACATTCTGGCCGTTGGGCGGCATCTGCGAGCATTCATAGACGTTCGATAAGTCGCCGTCGGGCGTCAATTGCCAGGAAAACGTCACCATGTCGAATTTTCCGGCGTAAACGATGCCGCCTTGCTGGTAAGGAGCGAAGATCGTCGCCGACGGATAGTGCAGCACGTTGATGCGCGCACCGATCTGCTGCCACGTGCTGCGCAGCAATTCGACTTCTTGATCGGCGTCGGGTGAGCCGCTGGTCAGCGCAAAATCGAACGCCAGCCGACGGGCGCCTTTCGCGCGAATGCCGTCGGCACCGCGCTTCCAACCGGCCGCGTCGAGCAATGCATTGGCCTTGGCCAAATCGAACGGAACGTCCGGCAACGCCGTATAGAGTGGGCTGGCCGGCGACAGCGGCCCCGCTTGCAGAACGCCCAGCCCGTGCAGGACCTTATCGCGCAACGTTCGCCGGTCGACTGCGTAACGCAGTGCCTCGCGCACGGCCTTGTCGGCGAACACCGCGCGCTTGAGGTTGAAGTCCAAGTGGCTGTAGAGGTACCCCGGACTATGGATCGTCGTCCGGCCCGAAAGCGTTTTCACGCGATCGTAGAAACCCGAATCGACCAGCGGCCACAAATCGACCTCGCCGGTCTGCAATTGCGTCAGCAGCGTGTTGCTGTCGGGAATGAGTTTGAAGATGACCTTCTTGAGCTTGGGCGTCCCGCGCCAGTAGTACGGGTTGGCTTCCAGTTCGACATGATCGCCGCGAACCCAGTTCACATAGCGGAACGGGCCGATGCCCACCGGCTTGCTATTGTAATCGGCGTTGTTGATGTTGGCCAAGGTGCCCAGCAGATGTTTGGGCAGCAAACACGGGTTGGCGCCCGCCGAGCCGAAAAACGTTGGCAGAAACGCAGAGTAGGGCCTCTTGAGATGGAAGACGACGGTGTATTTGTCGGGTTCGTCGATCTTGGTGATCAAGTCCCAGCCGTCACGCCCGACTTCGTTGTTTTGCGGATTATTGACGGCATTGGTCGAGAACACCATGTCGTCGGCGTCGAACGGCACGCCGTCCGACCACTTCACGCCTTTGCGCAGATGCCAGGTGATGGTCAAACCGTCGCCGCTGATGAGATGATTTTTTTTGGTCGGGACCACGGTGGCAAGCTCGGGAATCGGCCGGTTGTCGTGACCGTACCGCACGAGGTACGCCATCGTCATCTGCGACATGAAGTTCAGCGACAGCGCCGTCGCCAGATGCGGATTGAGCGAGGTGATGTCTTGCGTATCTCCGATGCGCAGCGTGTGCGCGATCGTCGCTCTGTTCCTCGCCGCGCTTGGCGCGCCGGGCGCCGCAGCTTGATGTGATTGCACCGGCTGGGCGGGGTTGTCGCCAACCTTGGTGCAGCCGGCCAACAGACACGCACAAAGCAACAGCCCAAGCAAACGGCTCATCGTCTCCGCCTCAAACTCGGCGCTCTAGAAGTGGTACGCCCATGGATTCCAAAACGGCACGGTGATCACCGGCGTCGAGGAGAAGCCGTGCAGCGCGTCGGTATACACCTGGACGTCCTTGCGAAACCACAGGATGATCGACGGATCGTCGCTGGCAAACTCACGCTGAACGACCGCGTAGTCGGCGATGCGCCGGCGCTCGTCGATCGTTTCGTTGGCGTCGTCCATGGCTTTGGTGGCCACCGCATTTTGCCAAAACAACGCGTTTTGTCCGTGCGGTGCCAGATAGTGGGCCGAATAGATCGCGCTGCTGTCCATATCGGCGGCACCGGACCAAGCGAAGGTCGCCACGTCGTATTTCCCGCCTTGGAGAATGCCGGCACTTGTATTGTCGAAAAAGACCGGGGTCGGGTAGTTCTTGATCTCCGCCGCAGCCCCGATCGCCCGCCAATACGTCTGCAGCTGCGCTTGCAGCAGGTGGCCGCCGGTGGATTCCGTTTGCGTTGAAAGCTGAAACGCGAGCCGCTGCCCGTTCTTCACCCGAATCCCGTCGAGCCCGGCGTGCCAGCCCGCTTCATCGAGCAGCAGCTTGGCTTTGCCCGGATCGTATGGATAGCGCATGACGTTCGGGGCCTGCGCGAACGGATAGAGCGTGGGACTCAAAAACGTCGCGCTCAATTCGCCTAAATTGTGCCGCAGCTTGGCCAAGAGCGAGGCCCGGTCGATCGCGAACGTCAATGCGCGGCGGACGCGCACGTCGGCGAAAAGCGGACGCCGCAAATTGAAATCGATGTGGTCGTACGTGTAGATAACCGGCGCGATCGTCGTCGTCCCGGCGATGTGACGCACGGTTTCGTACGACGACGCGGCCAAGTTCCAGCCCACGTCGATCTCGTGCGTCTGGAGTTGGGTGGCCAGCGTGTTCTGATCGGGAATGATTTTGAAGACGACTTCGCCGATCTTTGGTTTGCCCAGAAAATAGCCGTCGAACGCCGCCAGGCGAACCTCCGAACCGCGCGTCCACGAAACGAACTTGTACGGCCCGCTGCCGATCGGCGCCGAATTATACGGTGCCGAATTCAAACTGCCCGCATCGTCGTTGAGCTTGCCCAGCAGATGCTCGGGCAGGATCGGCCCGTTGCCGTTGACGCTCCACAGCTGCTGGAGAAACGGCGCGTAGATCTTCTTGAGGTGCACGACCGCGACGTACGGATCGCGGCAGTCGACGCCGGCGATGTCTTTCCAGCCGTCGGTGGTGATGACGTTATTTTTCGGATTGATCATCACTTGCCAAGTGAAGCGCAGATCGCTGCAAGTGAGCTCGGCCCCGTCGTGCCACTTGATCCCGTGCCGTAGTTTGTATTTGAGCGTGAGCCCGTCGCGGCTGACGTCGCCGTTGGCCGTGGTCGGAATTTCGCTGACCGCATCGGGAACCGGGCGGGCGTGTTCGTCGTAGCGAACGGTATACGAGAACAGAAACGCCGAGAGCGGCAGCACCGGATTGGCCGTCGCGAGGGCCGGATTCAAATTCCGGGGGTCCGACGCATCCGCGATGATCAGCCGGTCGGGATGTCCGCTTGCGCTTCCGGCCGCCGGCGTCTCGACTTTCGTGCATGCCGAAAAAGCGAGCGTCACAAGGACGCTCGCGGCGAGCCGCCACCCGATCACCGCCGCTCCGGACCGGTGCCGCGCTTCACGGTGCGCCGTTGGCGCCCTCCGCGTACAAGAAGGCTTGTTCGGCTTGCCGCAGCGTGTACACCGAGGTCGTTTGGGTGCTCAACGCTTGCGTCAATCCGACCTGGGCGTTGAGCAGCAGGGGCAGCGTAGTGACGCCGGCGCGATACTGCGCCTGCGTCGATTTGAGCACCACCTGGGCTTCGTTGAGTGCAACGTCCGCGCTGGTCAGCGCCGCCTTCGCCGAAACGAGCGCGACGAGCGACTGCTTCACGTTGAGCTGCACGCCTTCGATAACGGATTGCTGATTGGCCACGCCCAGCGCGAGATTGCCGCGCGCTTGTGCGACTTCGGCGGCCACGACCCCCTGGTCGTAGATCGGAATCGAGAGCGCCAGGCCGATCGACGAATCGTTGCGGAACGTGCCGCCGGTGAGATCGGTCGAAGCGGTCGACGCCGTCGCCGTGCCGCTCAAGGTCGGAAAGTTGGTGAGCTGCGTCGCGCGCAGCGTCGCCTGCAGTCCGCTCACGGTCAAGGCTTGCGCGGTGACGTCGGGCCGCAATGCGATCGCGCGCGCAAACGCCTGGGTGTAGGTGGGAATGGCAATCGTCGAGGTGACGGCCGCGCCGTTGACGGGCGTGTCGTCACGCGGCAGCACGGCCGTGTTGGCATCCAGACCCATCGCGTTGGCAAACGTCGCTTGCGCGGAAAGTTCGGCGCCTTGGTCCTGGACCACCGCGACTCGGGCCTGAGCGGTCGGCAGCTGCGCGGTGGCGAGATCGGCCTTGGCGGCCGTTCCGGCGCGGATCTGCGCCGATACGAGGTCTTCGTTGGTTTGATCGACGAGCACCGTTTGCACGGCGACGGCCGTCGCGCGCTGCGCGGCGAGCGAGTTGTAATAGGCGTTGGCAACATTGAAAGCGACGGTTTGGAGTTCGCGCCGGTAGGTTGCGGCCTGCGAACTTTGATTGTTCCTGGCCGCCCGGATCTCGGCGGAAACCCGGCCCCCGTCGTAAATCAACTGCTGAAGCGAAACGGAGAGCGCGTTCGAGGTGAACGACAGCGGGCCGCCGCTGGCCGTTGTCGCGCCGGTCCCCGTCACACCGGTACCGGTCGTCGAGCGCGCCCCGTCCTGACTGTGTTCCTTCGCCGTCGACGCCGTGCCCGCGATGTTCGGCAACAGCGCCGTGCGCGCGAGTTGGACCGGGGCGCTCTCGATCTCGAGTTGCGCACGCGCTTGCGCGAGCAGCGGCGAACGCGCGTAGCCGATCGCGATCGACTGATCGAGCGTGACCACTTGCGGAACGCCCGGATTCACCTCGCCGCTGTTGACGCCGGGCACCGGTGTGCCGTATGCCGGATATGGCATCGAGGTGGGCTGACTGGCCGGGGGCAGCACGATCGTCGCGTTGGGATTGAACGTGCCGTGGGGCATCGGAACCGCCGAACTCTTCGGTGATTGCTGGGCGCGTACCAAACGCGGGGCCGTCGTCGAAATGACAAGCGCCGAGAGCGCGACGCCCGCGAGCGTGCGAAGATGTTGCTGCTGCAAAGTACGCTTCTTCTTATCTAGCGGCTGGTCCGGCGCCTTGGCCGGTCGGTGCACTCATGGCTACCATGCTCTTGTCCTGCAACGCATCGGGCCGCGTCGTTATCACCGTGGTCCCGGCGGAAACGTCGGGCGAACGGACCTCCGCGAGGGTATCGGTTTGCAGGCCGAGCTGGACCGGAACCGCTTTGGCTTGCTTGATGACCGGCTGCGGCGGACCGCCGGGAGCCGCGCCGCCGGCACCCGCCGCCGGAGCAGCACCGGGCTGCGCGGGCGGATCGACGACGGTAAACACGCTGGCGCCGTTCTCGGTCTCCATGATCGCGGTGCGCGGCACGATGATCGTATTGTTGTGGCGTTCTTTTTGGACTTGGACGGTCACGAGCATGCCGCCGCGCAACGTATCGTCGGGGTTCGGCACAACCAGGCGCGCTCGATACGACAGCGTCCCCGTCGTGGGCGTCGCGTTGACGTCGTACACCGACCCGCGGAACGTTTTTCCGGGGGTGCTGCTCGAGGTGAACGTGACCGCCGTCCCCTTGCGCACATAACCTAGGTTGTCGTCGGGCACGTTGACGTTGACGTAAACCGTATCGATCTGCGAGACCTGGAGAATCGGCGCGTTGGGTCCCGCGAAAGCTCCCGGATCGAGCAATCGCTGCGTGATCACGCCGGTGAACGGGGCGATCAGACTGGTCTGCGCGATCTCGGTCTGGAGCAGCTTGACTTGCCCCTGTTGCGATTGCAGCGTGCCCTTTGCGCCGGCCACGGTTTGCGTTTGAATGCCGGTCTGGCCGAGATTGCGGCGCGCGCTCTCGAGCGCGGCCTGCGACGCGGTCACCTGCGTGCGCGCGTTGGCCGTGGCTTGCTGCGCGGCGACGTATGCCGAACGCGACTGCTCGGCGCTGGTTTGCGAGACGTAGCCTTGGCCGAGCAGCTCCTTATTTTGCGTGTAGACGAGCTTGGCGTTGGCCTCGGCCGCCTGATCGCTTATGAGCGTGTTCTTCGCAGCGTTCAGCGTCTGTTCAGCAGTCGTGACAGCGGAATTAACCGTTTGGCTGGTAATCGGATTTTGCAGGGTTTGGCCCTGCAGTGCGGCTTGGGCCTGGGTAACCTGTCCCTCGGCCTGCTCGAGCTGCGCGCGCAGCGCCGAGTCGTCGATCTTGGCCAGCAGCTGACCGCGGGTTACCCGCGTACCCTCCGTGACGTACACCGCGGCCAGCGTGCCGGATTGCGGCGTGCTCAACGTCGATTGCTGCATCGGCGCGATCTGGCCGTCCAATGCGATGTAGGTTGCGATATCGCCCCGCTGCGCTTGCGCGACGTTAACGGCGATCGGCGGCGCCCCGCTCCGGCTGCCGCCCGATTTTCCGCAACCGGCCAGCGCAACCGCTGCAGCGGTCACGACGAAAATCGCGCGCTCGATGGCTCCCATGTGTCTCCTTTTATACGCTCGTGCGCTCGGCATCGCCGAAACGGTTGCGCACCCCAACTACCGGCGAGGACCAAGAAATGATTCACGCGGTTGCTGCGCGTATGGTCTTCGAGCATGGCAGCCAAACTCGACGTCGGTCGAACCTATCAGAGTCAAACGCGCGTCGAAGAATGGATGACCGCCGAGAAAGCGGGAAACAAAGGTGTTGACGTCCTCTCGACGCCGATGCTAATGCAACTCGTCGAAGATGCCGCGATGCAGTGCATCGCACCGACGATGAGCGCCAACGAAGTTAGCCTGGGAACCCACATCGACTTGTCGCACCTCGCATCGACGCCGGTGGGCCTGATCATCCGCACCGAAGTCGAGGTCATAAAGTTGGACGGCCGGCGCGTCGAGTTCGCGTTTTCGGCGTTCGACGAACGTGAAAAAATCGCCGAAGGGACCCACGAACGCTACTTGACCGACCGCCGGCGATTCATCGAACGGTTGGAAGAAAAGCTCTCGTCGGCGTAGCGCAGGGCCGGCGTGCCGATCAGCGGCGGAGCAAGCCGAGCGCATCGGCCGCCGCAACGCCCGAGAGGGACGCACCCACCGTGCTCTGGCCGGGAAAGACGCTGTCGCCGCACACCGTTAACCCGTGGATGCCGCTTTCGCGGTGCGAAAGTGCGCGCAGATTGGCGTGCGCGGGCGTCTGCGGCAGCCCGCCGACGAGGCCCCGCGCACGCCCGGTATAGGCGGCGAAGGTGTGGGGGGTGGCGTACTCGATGAGCTCGGCGCGCGCGGACGCCCCGGCGACGACGGTGTCGAGTGCCGCGCACAGCCGACGGGCATAGTCGGCTTTGCGCTGCGCATAGGTTCCGGCGGCGTGCGCACGTTCCCAGCCCGCGACGTCCGTGTGCGTCGAGATCGTTACCGCCCGGCCGCCGCCGCGAGCGCGCTCCCGCTCGCCAGGCGCCGAAAACGACAGAAAAACGGAGTTGCCTTCGCCCAGCGGCGCGTCGGGGTCGCGAACCAGCTGGTGGTGAAGGGCGCAGTTGGCCGGCACGACGCCGAGCGGAAGTCCGGCGTAGGCCATGAACGCCCCCCAGCGCTGCGGCAGACCCGCAACCCGCGCGTGGAGCGCGCCGCCGTGATCGCCCAGCATCCGGCGAACGTCGAGCAGCGGGATGGCAGCGATCACGGCCGCCGCGCGCAGCACCTCGCCGCTGGCCAGGCGCACGCCGCAAACGCGCTGCCGCTCGACGAGAAAAGCGGCGGCCGGCGTGCCGTAGGCAATCTGACCGCCCGCCCGCCGGATCGCGCGCGCCAGCGCAACGGAGATCGCCGAAACCCCGCCGGAGAGATGAAACGTGCCTTCGCGCGCGATGTCCAGCGCGGTCGCGCCGTAGGCGAGGTCGGTCGAAGCCGCATCGGCTTGTGCGGTGATCAGCAGCTGAGCATCGACGAAGGCGCGCAAGGTGGCGCCGGCCCCGGGCGGCAGAATCTGCGCGACGGTTCGGCCGAGCGTGCCGAGCAAGCCGAGATGGCGCGGGCGCAAGGCGCCCAGCAGCGATTTCAGCCCACTGAAGTCCGCCGGCAACGCCGGAAAGCGGGCCGAAAAGTCCCAGGCCAAATCGGCGATGCGCTCCTGCTCCTGCCAAAACGGTTCCGCTGCCGGCCCGAAGGCCCGCAGCCGCTCTGCGCGCCAGCGCGCGTCACCGAAGCGGCGAATCCGCTGGCTGCCGACTTGGACCTCCATCGCCGGCTCGAGCGGCACGGCATCGAGATGCAGATCCAAGCGCTCGGCCAGCAGCCGGTGGACGCCGCGCCGCCCGAACCCGCTCACCACGGTCGCGCCGACGTCGAATCGATAGCCCGCGCGGAGGTAGAACGAGGCGCAGCCGCCGGGCAGCGTGTGGCGCTCGAGGACCTGGACTTTGAGGCCGTTGTGCGCTAAAATCGCCGCCGCCGTGAGGCCGGCGACACCGGCGCCGACCACCAGCGCATCCGGCTGTTTTTCACGGACCTTGGAACCGTGACGACGTGTCATGACGTTGACTATGACGACTGCGTGGATGCGGACATTCCTGTTTGCTTTCACCGCAGAAGGCAGTGTCGCTTGGCAACGCAGCCACAAACGAGAGAGCATTTCCATGCTTTGCTCACGTGATTAAGGGCTCTACTCCATGGGTATTAAGGCCTCGGTTGAGCAGGCGAGGGGAACCCTCTTCGCCTTGCCGCGCACCCGGCTTCCCATCCGGTAAGTGCCGCAAACGTCACACTACATCTAGCTAGGGAGAAACCTATTTGAAACGACTCAGCACAGGGATTCTTACGGCGATCGTCGCTGTGGGATTCGGGCTGACGTCGGTCAATGCGCAAACGCAAGCAGCGAAAGGCAACGAAGGAAACTCGTCGTCGGCTACGCTTGTCGCACAGACCGCCCCAGTCCCGCCCGCTGACTTCGGTGCTCCGCCCTCGGGCGAAATTCCAATCCTCTTTAACGACCACCACGTCTATTCCAAGCCCGACCGGCTCAAAGAGAACCGTGTTCTTGCCGCGCTCGTTCGCGGGAATACGATCCTCGTTCCGCTCCGTTCGATGTTCGAGCAGACCGGTGCGACGGTTTCTTACGATCCGGCCACCAAGACCGTCGACGTTTCGAAACCCGGATCCGATGTGAAAGTCACCGTCGGCCGGCCCGAAGTCGTCATCAACGGCGAAAGCCGCCCGCTCGACGTCCCGCCTGAAATCTACAAGGGCACCGTCGTGGTTCCGCTGCGCGTCATCAGCGAAGGCATGGGAGCCTACGTCCAGTGGGTTCCGGAACGCAAAACGGTCGTCGTTCGCTACATAGCCGCGCCGCCGCCGCCGCCGCCGCCGTCACCGACGCCGGTCCCGACGGAAGCTCCGACGCCCGCTCCCACCGCGACACCTTCGCCGGCCCCAACGGTCTACTACGAGCACTTCATCGTCGGCGATTATCTGTTCAATCCGAAAGTCTACAACGAGTTCTCGGCCGGTAACAAGGGCGTCGGAACGTCGTATGCCGCGCGCGGCGCGGTCGAATTCCCGCTCTTCGGCCTCCCGTGGATGCTCGAAGGCGACTATCGCAGCTATCGCTATCCGCATATCGACGGCGGCACGGGTCTCCCCGGCGATCCTGGTTTCGTAACGGTCATCGGCGGCTACGGTCAAACCGAAGTCCCGTCGTTCACCGCCAAAGACACGGATCTGGACGGACGTTTCGGCCTCAAAGTTGCCGATCCGCGCGTCTACATCGGCGTGGGCTATCTGCACCGCGACGAGAACTACGGCTATCCCAAGCAGAACGGCTTCGGTTTCGGCGCCGAGAAGCTTCCGGATCTCGACCAAACGTTCTCGGTTTACGGCAGCGTGTACTACTATCCCAGCGTGAACGCCAACTACACGTTCCCGACCGATGCGTTCACCACGGCCGGCGGGCTTGCCGGTACGAGCGCGAAGTTCACCGATCGCGTTCTCAAGTATCAGATCGGCGTCTCGATCCTCCTGACGGGTGCACACGATCCATTCGGCGTGTTCCTCGACGGCGGTTATCTGGGCGATTCGATCCGCGGCAAGACGCTCTCACCCGGAGATGCGACGCACAACGGCGCGTACTTGGGTCTCGGCCTCAAGTTCTAACCATCGCCGCACGGACGAGCCGGGTTGTCCCCGGCCCGTCACGGCAAACGAAAACAACGGCTCCGGTGATTCCGGGGCCGTTGTTTTTGTATTTCGGGCGGCGCTATTTGGGGGCTGGCGTCGCGACGCTGGCGTCGCTCACCGGTCCAGCCGACGGCAGCGCATCCGGCGCGGCGGATGCGTCCGGAGCGGGACTTGGCGAAGGTGCTGCGGCCGCAACGAGCGGCCGGCCGACTTTGCCCAGAGCAAGCTCTTTCTTTCCCGTCTTCCCATACCACGTTTTGGGAAAATCATGGACCAGCCACTTCATCGTCCCCAGCGAGCGTTTGCGCCCTTCATCCGAATCGAGCTTGGCATACATGCGCTCGAGCGCGAACACGGTCTTGGCCAACCACGTGTCCTGAGGATATTTTTTCTCCCAATCGCGCACCGCGTCTTCGGCGAACGCCGCTTTGCTCGCGAGCTGCGTCCAACGCGTTTGATCGATGTCGACGTTGAGACCGACATCCTTGATCGTGTTGCGGATACCGAGCACGCTCAGCTTGAGCTTGCCGAAATATTCGTCGGCCGGCGCAACCCGTATCGGGGGCGCCTTCTTCGCAAGCGCCGGCTTCGCCGCCGGTTTCGCGGCGGGCGCCGGTGCGGCGAGTGCCGCAGTTGTCATCACGGAAACTACCGAAACACACGCAAGTAAACGTTTCACAGCGATCCTCGATGCTACGTGCAAGAACGGCCGTCGTAAGGCCGTCGATTGGAGTCAGGTATTCGTGAGCGCTCGCCCGAGGTCCGTTGCACTGCTGCAACTTCGCGCGCACGATCGCAGCGACTTTACCAAACATTGGCCGGACATCCGCGCCCGTGTCGCCGCTGCGGCCGATGCCGGAGCAGAACTTATCGTGCTGCCCGAGGGAACCGTGCCCGCTTATGTCATCGGTGACGAGCGCGTCGATCCTGAGCTGCTCGCGGACGCGGCGCGCGATCTGATCGCGATTGCCGCCGGCAGCGGCACGACGATCGTGTCCGGCGGAGCGCGGTACGACGGTGACCGATTGATGAATTCCGCTGCCGTCGTCACCGCCGCGGGCGTCGTCGGCGTGGCCGATAAGTTCTTCTTGTGGCATTTCGATCGGCGCTGGTTCACGCCCGGAGAAAGGCTTGACCCGGTCGACACTCCGGCCGGCCGTTTGGGCATCATGATCTGCGCCGATGGCCGACTGCCGACCATCGCGAGCACGCTCGTCGACCGCGGCGCCGAGCTGCTCGTCGTGCCCACCGCTTGGGTGAGCAGCGGACGCGATCCCGCGGTGCGGGAGAATCTGCAAGCCGATCTGTTCATCAACGTGCGCGCCTTCGAGAACGGCGTGCCGCTCGTCGCCGCCAACAAAGTCGGCGTCGAAGCCCGCAGCGTCGTCTATTGCGGCAAGAGCGCGATCGTCGCGGCCGATGGATCGTTCGTCGCGCGCGCCGAACAAGACGTTCCGACGACGCTGTACGGTTCGGTCGCGATCGGTCCGCCGTTCATCATGCGCGCCGCCGCGCCGCCCGCGATTTCCCGCGGCAGCGATCCGGCGATCTTGCCCGACGGCGTGCGCATCGCGATCGCGGTGCGGCACGATCCGGCACTCCACGCGCTCGCGCTGAGCGCCGACGCCGAACTCATCCTCGATCCGCACGTGCACACCGCGTCAGCCGAGGTCGGCGTCGTGCAGGACGAAGCGATGCTCGATCCGCGCGCGCTGGTCGCGCCGCGATTGGGCGGCGTTCGCCTCTTCGTTTGGCATGCCTCGATAACCGCACGCTGGGTCACCGCGCTGGCGCGAACGCGCGCCGCGGAATTGCGGGCCTATGTCGTCGTGCTCGATACGCTCGACCGGCGCGCGTTCGCCGTCGACCCCGACGGCGCGATCGTGTGCGGCACCTTGCCCGGATTCGATGTCGCGGCGTTCAGCTTCGAGCGCGCGCGCACCGAACGCTGGAACGTCGCGCCGCACACCGACGTGCGGGCCGGACTCGAGCGGGTCGCGCACGTCACCGGCTCGGAAGCCGTGCGATGAAACGCCGCACGTTCGGGCGATCGTGCGCCGCCGCGAGTGCCACGCTGCTGTTCGTGGGAGCGCTCCTCACAACACGCGCCGCGGCGGCGTTTTTGCCCGATCAAGTCGTTCCGCCGGCGCCGTTTCCGCTCGTCATCAGCCAAGTGCTCGACCGCGAATTCGTCGCCCCCGGCGTCGAGCGCGCGTCGTATCACTTGCAAACCTCGGCGGGTCCGCTCGTCATCTCGCTGGTCGCATTCGATCCCCGCGAGCCCACGCTGCGCCTCGGTACCGTGCTCGCGCGCGACCGCATCGTTTCCGCCGGCGAGACCGTGTCGTCGATGGCCGAACGCACCGGCGCGGTCGCCGGAATCAACGCCGATTATTTCGACATCGGCAATACGAATTCACCGCTCGGCGTGCTGGCGCAAAACGGCGTGCTGGTCCGTTCGCCCAGCGCTCGCACCGCACTCACCGTGACCCGCGACCGGAGCATGCGTTTTGAGAGCTATCGCTTCACCGGGTCCGCCGTGGTCAATGGCGCGGCGACGATTTCCATCACAACCCTCAACGAGTGGCCGCCGCACGACGGCGCAGCACTGCTGACGCCCGGGTACGGCGCGTTGCCGGCGAGCCCGGATTGCGTCATCGCCGAACTCACGCCGCTGCCAAATACGACGCCGGCCGGCGCGCCGCCGAGCGGACGCTATCGCGTGACCCAAATCGACACCGGCACGGCGCCGTCGGGACCCGTCTTTGCACTGGCGCTCGGACCGGCTGCGCAAAGCGCCGTCGCAACGCTGCCCGACGTCGGCGATCTCATCGACATTTCGGTCGATACCGACCCGCCGCTGGCCGGCGTGCAAGATGCGATCGGCGGCGGCCCGACGTTGCTGTCGAACGGCAGCGCCGTCGACGATCCGGCTTCGCCCGGCTACGCTACGCGCGCCAAACGCATCCCCGTCGCCGCCGCGGCCCGACTCCACGACGGCAGCATCGCGCTCGTCGTGGTCGACGGACGGCGTCCTGCGATCTCGATCGGCGTCGATCGCGCGGAACTTACGGCGCTCTTGTCCGCCTTGGGCGCATCCGACGCGATGCAGTTCGACAGCGGCGGATCGGCGACGCTCGTCGCGCGCGTTCTCGGCGAAGATCGCGCCAGCGTGCAAAACGACCCCTCCGACGGCGTCGAACGCCCCGTCGCCGACGGCCTGTTCCTCTACAGCACCACGCCCTTGGGCCCGCCGGCGCGCTTGGTCGTGCGGCCCAGCACGATCGAAGCGTTGCCGAATACGGCCGTCGCGTTGCGCTCCACCCTTGTCGATGCCGGCGGGCATCCCTTGGGGCCGGCAAGCGGACCGTGGCGCATCGAAGGCAGCGGCGCGACGATCGACGCGGCCGACGTCCTGCGCACCGCTGCTGCCCCGCAAGCCGACGTGCTGCAACTCTCCCGGGGCGGTGCGAGCACCACGCTGCCGCTGGCCATCGTCCCGGCCGTCAGCAAAATCGCGCTGACGCCCGACCGTCCGGACGTCGATCCCAACACGACGGTGACCCTGCACGCGCAGGCCTTCGACGACCGCGGACGGCCGATCGAAACGGGCGATCGAGTGCGTTGGACCGCACTGCGCGGCGGGATCGACGCGTCGGGAACCTTCACCGCCGGCGACCTCGACGGCTTCGTGACGGCGGCCATCGGTGACGTGAAATCGAGCGAGACGATCCACGTCGGGCATCACGATGAGGCGCTGACGGGCTTCGACTCGGACGCGCAAGCGGAATGGCACTTCTCGAGCGTGCCCGCAGGCGGACCGGGGACGCTGGCGTTTACCTCCCAGGGCACGCTGCAAATCGGCTACGATTTCCGCGCCACCGAACGCGCCGCGTACGCAAACGCCGCGCTGATGCTGGGCGAACCGCTCGCCTTGTCGTGTGCGATCGACGGTGATGCCGGCGGCGCCGGGGTGCGGGTCGCAGTGCTCGACCGATACGGTGAGCGCTCGGTCCTTACCCTGGCAAAGACCGTCGATTGGACGGGCGCGCAGCGGCGCACGGTTCGCATCCCGGCGTCGCTGGCACCGCCGATCGCGCTGCAATCGATCTATGTCGTTGGATCGTTGGGTTCGGCTCCGGTCAAGAGCAGCGGAACGATCGGCATCCGGTCGTGCGCGCTGACGCTACCGGGAACCGCGCCGCAGACGCCGTAGAGCTTGGGAATGGATTTCACGCACCACGCCGCCCGTGTCCTCGACACGGCGGCGTTTCGCGGCGCCGCTTATTGCGACGTCCGCTTCGAACGCACGCGCAGCGAGCGCGCCGAAGTGCGCAACGGCGACGTCAGCGGTTTAGCCGACGAGCGCAGCGACGGTTACGGGATCCGTGCGCTGGTCGACGGCGCCTGGGGTTTCGCCGCCAGCAACGGCTTCGACGATGCTTCCCTGGATGCCGCCGCGGCGCGAGCCGTCGATACGGCGCGGGCCGCGGCGGCAATCGCGTTGCGGCGCATCGGCGAGGCACCCACGGAGCGTTACGTCGACACGTTCGCGACTCCGGTCGACCGCGATCCGCTCGACATCCCGCTGGGCGAACGCGTCGCGCTGCTGCTCGATGCCGAAAAATTCGTGCATGCCACGCCGTCGATTACGGTCGGCCGGGCGTGGATCGATCTTTGGCGAGCCGAAAAGTTCTTCTTCTCCTCGATCGGCTCGCAGATCGCGCAGACGATCGTGCAAAGCGGCAGCGGCTTGAGCGCGCTCGCCGTCGGCAACGGCGACGCGCAAATGCGCATGTGGCCGGGCGACCGCGGCTTGTATCAGAGCGGCGGCTGGGAGATCGTCGAGGCCGCGCAGCTGCGCGAGAACGCACAGCGCACGGGCGAAGAGGCTCACGCCCTGCTGAGCGCGCCGCAATGTCCCAGCGGCGTGATGGACGTCGTGCTCGGCGGATCGCAAGTGTCGCTGCAGATCCACGAATCGTGCGGCCACGCCGCCGAACTCGACCGCGTGATGGGCTGGGAAGCGAATTTCAGCGGCACGAGTTTTCTGTCGCCGGACCAGCTGGGCACGCTCGCCTACGGCTCGCCGATCGTCACCATTCAAATCGACAACCTCCTGCCGCGCGGCATGGCGACGGCGGCTTACGACGACGAAGGCACCAAGAGCGTCGTCTCGGACATCATCCGCGCGGGGGTGCTCGCCGGCTTCGAGACCTCGCGCGACACCGCGCGCACGATCGCGCGCGAATCCAACGCCTGCGTGCGCGCGCAGAGCTGGATGCACGTGCCGATGATCCGGATGTGCAACTTGAATCTGTTGCCCGGAACCACGCCGTTCGAAGAGCTTTTCACCGATATCCGACAGGGCGTGTACATGGAGGCCAACCGCTCGTGGTCGATCGACGACCGGCGGCTGAACTTCCAATTCGGCTGTCAGATCGGCTGGGAGATCCGCAACGGCAAACGCGGCCGGATGCTCAAGAACCCGACCTATGCCGGGGTCACGCCGCAGTTTTGGAACAGCTGCGACGCGATCGGCGACGGCGCCTCATGGCGCGCCTGGGGAACGCCGAATTGCGGCAAGGGCGAACCGATTCAAAGCGGCCGCACGACACAGGCCGCGGCGCCCGCCCGTTTTCGCCAAGTCTCCGTGGGAGTCGGCTATGACGCCTGACGAACGGGGCGCGATCGCCGAAGCGGTGCTGGCGCGTTCGCGCGCCGACGCCACCGAAGTGAGCGTCGAGAGCACCCGGCTCGGACTGACCCGCTTCACCCACGAAGCCGTCAACCAAAACATCGATCAGACCAACACGTCCGTCCGCGTGCGCGCAATCGTCGACGGCCGAATCGGGATCGCCGCCACCAATGCGCTCGACGCCGCGGCGCTCGACACGGTCGCTGCGCGCGCGGTCGAAATCGCACTCCTCGCACCGCGTGAGAGCAATCTGCCGGTGCTCGCCGCAAGCGGCTCGGCCGTCGCGCCGGCGGGCGCCTTCGTGCCGGCCACCGCGGCCGCCGGTCCCACCGAACGGGCGCGCATCGCCGGCGCGATCTTCGCCCACGCGACCGACGGCTTGTGGTCATCGGGCTATGCGATGACCGCGAATGCCGGATTGACGATCGCGACCTCGCGCGGGGCACGCATGTCGTTCGACGGCACCGATGCGGGCGCGAACGTCAAGATGAACGCGGCCGACTCGACCGGGTTCGCCGAAGCGTATTCACGCGATGTCGGCGTGCTCGACGGTGCCGCACTCGGCACCGAATCGGCCCGCATCGCTCGCCAGACGTGCGCGCCGCTCGCCGTCGACCCGGGCGATTGGACGGTCATCTTGGCCCCCGCCGCCATCGGCGAACTGCTGCGTTTTCTCACCCTGCACTTTTCGGCCGAATCCTACAGCGACGGCTCGTCATTCATCGCCGGCAAGCTCGGCCAGCCGGTTCTCGGCGCCAATGTCACGCTCCGCGACGACTACGCGCACCCGCTCAACCCGGGCCTGCCGTTCGATTATGAGGGCTTTGCGACCCAGCGGGTAACGCTCATCTCCGGCGGCGTGGCCGCGGACATCGTCACCGACTCGACCTGGGCTGCGCGGCTGAACCGGCCCAATACCGGCCACGCCTTGCCGGCGCCGAATTCCAACGGACCGCAATCGAACTACACGGTCCTCGAACCCGGAACGAAGTCGACCCAGACGCTGGTGGCCGAAACCAAACGCGGCTTGCTCATCACGCGGCTCTGGTACGTGCGCATCGTCGATCAGCGCACGGCGCTGCTTACCGGGATGACGCGCGACGGCACGTTTCTCATCGAAAACGGCGTGCTGCGCGGCGGCGTCCGCAACATGCGCTTCAACGCTTCGATCGTCGCCGCGCTCAACGATTGCGAGCTCGGCGATACGCAAGCCCGAACGGGGAGTTATCACTACTCGCTGGTGACGCCGGCGGTCAAATTCAACAGCTTTCATTTCGCGAGCGCTTCGCCGTATTAGCGGCGTTTTGGACTTCGCCTAAGCCGCGCCGGCGTTTGGACCCGCGGTCAAGCCGTTGTTGCGCTTTGGGTTTCGCCCAAAGCCAAAGTCGCGGTGGCGGCTGCGCCGCAAGCCGCAGTGGCGTTTGAGGCTGCGCGCCGAGCCGCCCGTTCCGTTTGGGCTCTGCCGATGCCGCCCGTACGCGATGCGGTTGTTTGAGGGGACGGCGCTCGCTCGGCCTGTTAGTCGATGTCCCGCGATCCACCGCCGCGGGTCGATGCGTCGCTTTGTGCTCGCCGGATGTCGGGGCGAGTCGACCGGATTGCGTTGCGATCCTGTTCTGAATACTCGACCAGATCGCCGGCCTTCGCGCTCGCGGCATCGGCGTCGATCCCGAATAGCCGCCCGAGCGCGTTCGCAAACCGCGCGAAGGTTATGCGCGCCATGGGTCCTGCCGTGCGGTTGTTGCCACGGGTGTTTCGACTTTCGTTGAGCGGAGCAGCGATACGTCTTCGATATCGTCTCGCGAAAGCACCGAGCACCCGGCCGCACGCACCTAACGCTAGGAAGCCGCTTTGACTGCAGACTCATTTGCCCCTGGCACCGTACCCGAGCAGACCGATCGGCGGCTCGCCGAGCTGCCGTCAGTACCCGAGCGCCGAGCCCGCGGGCCGGCGGCGGTCGTTCGCGCCGAAGAGTTCGCGGGTTCTGGGATCGATGGTGATCGCTTCGGCCGCACCCCACTCGGCGTGGTCGGTGATCGTGTACCCCATCGCCGTCAGCGCCGCGCGCGTCGCGTCGTCCAGCGCGCCCGGCTCGACGGAGATTTCGTCGGGCAGCCATTGATGGTGCAGCCGCGGTGCGTCGACGGCGTCCTTCACGTTCATGCCGTAATCGATGATGTTCTGCAACAAGCCCAGCGTGATCGTGATGATGCGCGAACCACCCGGGCTCCCCGCGACGATCGCGGGCCGGCCGTCTTTGAGCGCGATCGTCGGTGACATCGACGACAGCGGGCGTTTTCCCGGCGCGATCGCATTCGCTTCGCCCTGAACGAGCCCATAAAGATTCGGCGTGCCGGGTTTGCTGGTGAAATCGTCCATTTCGTCGTTGAGGAAAAACCCGGTATCCGGCGCGATCAGGTTGGCACCGAAATAGTCATTGATGGTGTACGTTACCGCGACTGCATTTCCGAAGCGGTCGACGATCGAATAGTGCGTCGTGTTTTGGCCCTCTTGATATGGCCCGAGCCCCGCGGACGTGTCCTTCGAGACGCCCGCCCGCTCCGGGATGCGCGCCCGTTGTTTGGCTGCGTAGCCGGCTGACAGTAACGCCCCCAGCGGATTATGGACGAACGCCGAATCGCCCAAATACGTGTTGCGGTCGACGTAGGCCAGCCGCTCGGCTTCGACGAGTTCGTGCACGCTGGCGGCGGAATGAAATACGCCGGCGGCAAAGTCGAACGGCTCCACGATGCCCAGGATCTCGCATATCGTCGTCCCGCCGGAACTGGGCGGCGGTGACGAAATGACGTCGTAGCCGTGGTAGCGGCAGCGGACCGGTGCCGACTCCTCGACCGTATACTTTGCGAAGTCGTCGAGCGAGAGAATGCCGCCGTGCCGGGCGCCGGCGGCAACGACCGCCTGCGCGATCGGCCCGTCGTAGAATGCCCGCGGGCCGTCTTGCGCGATCGCGGAGAGCGTTTGGGCCAGATCGGCCTGGCGCAGGCGGTCGCCGACGCGCAGCGGCGCGCCCGCATGGCTGAAAATTCCCGCCGCCACCGGATCGCGCCCAAAATCCTTGAGGCCGGCGTCGAACAAGGCGACATCGCCGGCTTGCAGTTCGTAGCCGTCGCGCGCGAGCGCAATCGCCGGTGCGAGCAGATCCGCACGCGCTTTGGTGCCGTAGTGCTCGCGCGCATATTCGAGACCGGCGACGGTTCCGGGAACGCCGACGGCCAAATACCCGCGCGTGCTCAGACCCGGCACGACGTTGCCTGCACGGTCCAGATACATCGTGCGGGTCGCGCGCAGCGGTGCCTTCTCGCGGAAATCGATGAACGTCGCCTTGCCGCTGCGCAGGCGGACCAGCATGAAGCCGCCCCCGCCGATGTTGCCGCAGCACGGATCGGTAACGGCAAGCGCATAGCCCACGGCAACCGCGGCATCGACGGCGTTTCCGCCGGCCTTGAGCACGTCGATACCCGCCTGCGTCGCGAGATGCTGATCGCTGGCAACCATTCCGTTCATCCCGTGCGCCGGCTCAGCCGCCGGCGCCGCACGCGACGTGCCGATCAGCGACGCCAGGAAGATCATAACCGCGAAGCCGGCGCGCCTGCGGGGCTTGCTCAATCGAACGTTCCTCCGTCCTAGTCGAAGCACGAGGCTGAATTAGCGTCGCATGTACCAGTCGGCGATATTCCAGAACGTCGAGTTCACGATCGTCGGCTTGACGCCCTCGAGAGCGGCGGCACGGATGTCGTTGACCGGCAGCCAATTGAGCGTGTAGTACGGCACTTCGCTGACGACGATTTCCTGAATCCGGTCGTACATGCGCTTGCGGGCGGCATCGTCGAACGTCTGCGCCGCGGCGTATTCCAAGCGCGTGAGTTCCGCATTGCGGTAGAACGACAGGTTGTTGCCGGCCGGCGGGATGCGGTCTTGCGGGTTGACGTTGACTTGGTTGGGGTCCGGTATGCTCGAGATGAACGCGCTCAGCGCGACGTCGAACTTTCCGCCATAGAACGGTCCGCCGTTGGCGGCTTGGGCGAACATGGTCGCGGCCGGAAAGGTCTTGACGGTCACATCGACGCCGATCGCTTTCCAAGCGTCTTGCAGCAGCACCATCGTTTGGGCGCGCGTGATGTTGGCGCTCGTTGAGATGAAGGTTAGCGCAAGGCGCTGTCCGTTCCGCACCCGGATGCCGTCCGATCCGATCTTCCACCCGGCGTCATCCAACAATTGCGCCGCGCGCTTGGGATCATATCGATACGGGCGGATCGCGTGGTTGTACCACGGCGTCACCGGATTGATCGAGCCCGGGCCGAGCGCGCCCAAACCATGATAGACGTTCGCGAAAATCCGTTGGATGTCGAAGCCGTAGCACAACGCGCGGCGAACCCGCGGGTCGTCGAGCGGCGCACGCGCGGTATTGAACGTCAAGTGTTCCCAATAGGTCTTGGCGTTCGAGACCGGCACCAGCCCCGGCGCGCTGCCGATGTTGATGAAGGTCGAAATGTTGAGGGTATCGCCGAGATCGATGTCGTGCGTCCGCAGCGCGATGAGCATCGTATTGTCGTTGTCGAGAAAGCGCACCACGATGCGGCCGATTTTTGCCGGCCCGCGGAAGTACGCCGGATCGGCGGCGAAGACCATGTCACTGCCGTGATGCCACGCGACGAGCTTATACGGTCCGCTGCCGACGGGCAGCGTATTGAAATCGGCGTGGTTGAGATCGTCGAGCTTGCCCAGCAGATGCGCCGGCACGATCGAGCCGTCGATGCGATTGCTGAAGCCGTCGATCGCCGGCGCCCACGGACGCTTGAGCACGATGCGCACGGTATACGGATCCGGCGTTTCGATCCGGGCCATCTCGTCGTACGGCTCGCGGTCGACGACATTGTTTTTCGGGTTCATCAGCGCGTCGAAGGTGAACTTGACGTCGGCCGACGTCACCGGCACGCCGTCGTGCCAGCGCGCGTTGTGCACGAGATGATAGGTGATGCTCTTCCCGTCAGCGGCGATGCCGCCGTTCTCACGCGTCGGCACGCGTTCGGCGAGGTCCGGCACGCGATTGCCCTTTTCGTCGTAACGCGTCAAACCGCTGTAGAGCAGCGCGGTCATATCGGATTCGACGGCCAGCGTCCCGACGATGGGATTGAGCGTTGCGGGCTCTTCGGTGATCGCGATCCGCAGCGGGGACGCGGGAGAATCTTGCGCGAGCGCGCCGCGCGGGAGCAGCGGCACCGCACAGCTCACGAGCCAAACCAGCGCGACGACGGTCCGCCAACGTTGGGGCAACGCTACGTCTCGGCTGCAGAAACGCTCAGGCGCGAACCGCGCTTGGGCGGGATGAGCGCGGCGCCGGCACCGCCGATGAAGAGCAGCAGCCCGGCGATGAGCACCGCGGGATGCGGCGCCGACGCGACGACGAGCTGCGGAAACGTTCCCAGCGTCGCGATGATGTGCAAATCGCCGATCGCGACGTCGCGGCCCGAGGGCACGATCGTCAGACCCACCGACTTGCCGTTGTCGTCGTTGACGGAGAGCACGAGCGCCGGCTGCCGCGAACCCAGGTGATTGAACGTTTGCGCGTCGTCGGCGCTGAAATAGAGCGCGCGCGCGATGCGGTGAACGCCGGGCGTCGCAAACGTATCGAGCGGATAGGATTTGTCGCGCAGCGGTTGGCTTTGCGGAAACAGCAGCACCGGCGACAAGAACGTCGGATTGGTCGGCTGCGTGACGGTGAGCCGGTTGCCACGCGCGTCGTGCGCGACGATATATGCTGCCGGACGCGACGCCAGATACGCAATCGAGGTGCCGAGAAAGAGCCGGCCGCTTGCGGGAACTGCGATCGGATCGACCCCTTTCTGGCGCAGGGAGACGGTCGCGTCGCCGCGCGCGATCGTCTGGGGATCGGCCGGCCCGAAAAATGCTGCGGCCGCCAAGTCGGGCACCGGCGTCACGGTGCCCGGCGAGCCGCTGACGGTGATCGTGTCGGGTCCGATCAGACCCGACAGCAGCCCGTCGATCGCGACCACGAGCGCGCCCGCGAGGCCGAGCGCGACCCACTGTCCGGCGCGGCCGTCGCTGCCCGACCGCGCCCCCCACGCGTACGCGGCGAGCACGATGATGCCCAGCGTCATCGCCGCCGCGTACTGCCAGGTGTGGTAAAAATCGAGCCCGGGGCGAACGTCTTGGGCCAGCGTCAAACCGATCGCGGCGAGGGCGACGACCAGCGCCGTTTGGCGCGAACTCACTGCGCGCGCAGCGCCGGACCGACCGCCTCGCGCATCTGGGCCAGCGTCAGCTGGCCGTCGATGCCGCGCATCACGTGGCCGTTCCGGCCGACGATGACCGTCGTCGGCAACCCGACTGCGGCATAACTGCGCCCGTACTGCTGATCGGCGTCGAGCAGAATGGGGAACGTCACGCCGTGTTCGCGCGCAAATGCACTCGCGGCCTGGGCCGACTCGCCTTGGTCGACGCCGAGCACGACGACGCCCTTGGTCCGGTTCTCGCGATAAAACTGCTGCAGCGCGGGCATCTCCTCGCGGCACGGCGGGCACCACGTGGCCCACAGATTCATCACGACCACGGAGCCGCGATAGCGGCTCAAGCCGTCGGTCTGGCCGTCGATTCGTTTGACGTCGTAGCTTACCGCGGGCGCGCCGGCCAACGACCCCGGACCGCCCGACGACGCGTCGATCGTCCGCTTCGGACCGCCGCCGGAATAACACCCGCTCAGGAGAATACCCAAGCCGATCGCCCCGGCGAGGCTCCACAGACAACGCATCCTTTGCCCTTCGAGGCGATACGAACGGACCCTTATCTCGTGACCCCGACCGCAACCACCGGCTGGCGCGAACGCCGCATCATCGCGGCGGGCACCGGTGTCGTCGTTTTCGAGTCCGGCAGCCCCGCCAGCGACGCACGCACGCTGGTGCTCGTGCACGGGCTCGGCCACTGGACCCAGGCGGCCTGGGACGTGCTGGTGCCGCTGCTCGACCCCCAACTGCACATCGTGGCCTTCGATTTGCCCGGGTTCGGGGCCAGCGATAAGCCCGACGCGCGCTACGATACGGCATTTTTCGCTACCGTCGTCGCTGCCATTCTCGATCAAGTCGCGCCGGCGTCGTTCGTGCTCTGCGGCCACTCGCTGGGCGGTTACATCGCCGCAAACTACGCCGCCACGCATTCCAGCCGGATCGAACGGCTGATCCTGATCGCTCCGGCGGGCTTTCTCCGCGCCGCGCGATTCGTCTACGCGCTGCTCGGCAGTCAGCTCGCGCGCTGGTTTTTCACCCGCCGGCCGGGGCGCAAATTCGTCGATCGGACCTTGAACCAGTCCGTGGTCGACCCCGCATCGATCCCGCGCTCGATCCGCGACACCGCCTTCGTCTATGCCACCCAATTCGAGGTTCGGCGGGCGTTCGCTGCGGTCTACACCGGCGCGATCCAGGACTTCCGTCAGGCGCCGATCGTTCACGGGAGGCTGCGCGCGTGGAGCGGTCCGACGCTCATCATCTGGGGCCGGCAAGACCGCTACATCCCGATCAAGGCGCTGAAAACGGCGCAAGCGGTTTATCCGCAGGCCGGCGTCGTCATCTGCGAACACAGCGGGCACCTCCCGATGCTCGAAGAAGCTCCGCTGGTCGCCGCCGCCATCACCCGCTTCCTGAACAGCTAGAGAACCAACGTCGCCGTGGCCTCAAAGCCCGCGGCTCGGCCCCGAAGGGGCCGAACGCCACGGATTCGGCGCAGCCGCAAACGCCACACGCGGCTCGGGCCGAAGGCCCGAACGCCACGGATTCGCGGCGCGTAAGCGCCGCGAATACTGCTCTTACCAATCTCCCATCCGTTCTTCATCCACGCGTCCCTCAAAGACGATCGTTCCCGGACTGACGATCGAGCTTTCGAGTTCGATGCCCTCGAAGCGCAGGCGGCGCGCGAGGGCATCGTCCGGCGACCGCGCGTAGAGTTCGGCGAACCGGAGCAGCACGCCGGGCGCGCAAAACACGCGCTCCGGACGCACGTGGTAAAGCCGGCGAAATCCGGCGAACGCGCCCTCGAACGCCGCCGTGTCGAAATCCGGGGCGAGCGCGACCTCCCAGCGAACGCGTTCCAGGGGTGCTCCCTCAGCCGCCCGAACGCAGCCGCCGATGGCAGCGGTAGTTTTGGACGGACGCGCGCTGGCGGACGAGTTGCGCGCCGACCTGCGCGCGCGCACGCTGATGTTGCGCGAACGCGATTGCGTCGCGCGGTTGGTCGTCGTGATCGTGGGCGAAGATGCGGCGTCGATGTCCTACATGCGCAGCCTGGTGAAGGCTGGCTCGAGTGTCGGCGTCGAGGTCGGGGTGCGGGCGCTGCCGGCTGATGCGTCCGAAGCCGGCGTTCGCCGCGAATTGCTGGCGCTGGGTGAAGACAACGACGTCCATGGCGTCATTCTCCAGCAACCGTTGCCGCCGCACCTCGCGATCCGGCGAATCGCCGACGCGATGCCGCGTCACAAGGATGCCGATGGCGCCCACCCCTTCAATCAAGGCCGGTTGGCGTTCGGATCGGGAACCGAATTCGTCCCTGCCACGCCGGCCGCGGTCATGCTGTTGCTCGAGCGCAGCCCTCATAGCGTGCTGCCGGGGGTTCGCGCCTGCATCGTCGGCCGGTCGAACGTCGTGGGTTTGCCGGTTGCCCTGCTGATGATGGCGCAAGACGCCACGGTGACCTCGACGCACCAATTGACCCGCGACCTCGCCCGCCATACGCGCGACGCCGAAGTCCTCGTCGTCGCGACCGGGGTGCCAGGGCTGATCCGTGCCGACATGGTGTTGCCCGGTGCGACCGTCATCGATGTCGGCACGACCTTCGTCGACGGCAAAGTCGTCGGCGATGTCGCGTACGCCGAAGTTGCGCAAGTGGCCGGCGCCATTACCCCCGTGCCCGGGGGCGTGGGACCGGTGACGAACGTCGCGCTGATGCGCAACGTCGTCGCGGCCGCCGAACGGCTCTGCAGCCGCCGGCCGGTCTCCCGCTCGCGAAGCTAATTCGAGCTGAAATGCTTGCCGAAAAATTGTTCTTGATGGGTGCGGAACGAGCCGCCCGGCGCGTCGGCGCGTTCGACCGGCGACTGTTCGGCTTTGCGTTCGAGCAGCGTGCGCAACTGCGGCAACAAGCGCCGCAGAAAGCCTAATTCGACCGTCAGCCGCTGCTGTGTATTCGAAAGCTCGAGCAGCCGCTGCTTCATCGCGTCGGCGACCTGCAGCGCGTCGCCGATCAGAAACGACGCGTCGACCGGATCGTTGGGCACGTCATATTCCGCCGAGGTTCCAGAGAACTCGACGAGCAGGCGCAGATATTCACGAAATTCTTCCCGGACTTCGTCGGTCAGCTCGCCGACGGCGCTGCGGTCGTCGAGTTCTTCCTCGAGGTATTCGACTTCGACGAGCAGGTACGGATCGCGGCTGATGACGTCTTGGATGCGGAAGCGCCGCCGGCCGGTCGTGCTGATATAATACCGGCCGGCCGGGAGCGGCGTGACGTCACAAATCTCAGCGGTCGTGCCGACGTCATGCGGCATGACGTCGGCATCGCCGACTTGTTGGCCCTCCCGAATGAGGACGACGCCGAACGCTTCGTTGGCATCGAGGCATTCGGAAATCATCTGACGGTACCGCGGCTCGAACACGTGCAGATTGAGGATGGCCCCCGGAAAGAGCACGGTATTCAACGGAAACAGCCGCAGCCGTTTGGTCACGCCGGATTGCCTGGAGTTCAGTTGGCCGGCGCAGGTGCTTTGAGGCGTGACTCGACGACACTCCAATCGATGTTGGCGAAAAACGCCTCGATGTATTTCGGCCGTTCGGCGGGCTTGTAATCCAGTAAGAACGCGTGCTCCCACACGTCCATGACCAAGATCGGGATGAAACCGGCGACGTTGCCGTCTTCATGCAGGGTCACCCAATGGTTGGTGATGCGCCCCGTCCACGGATCTTGGTAGGCGATCGCCCAGCCGACGCCGCGCATCGCTCCGGTCGCCGTGAAGTCTTTCTTCCACGTCTCGAAGTCGCCGTACGTGGCGCCGACGGCGGTATTGACCGCGGCGGTCGGCGCGCCGCCGGCGCTCTTGGTCAGGTTCGCAAAATAATATTCGTGCAGCCGCATCCCGTTGTACTCAAAGCCGAGCCGGCGCGTGAGCTCGGCAAAGTGCGGATTGGCCCCGGCAGCCGTTCCGGCTTTGAGCTGCTCGGACAGCTGCTCGTTGAGCAGGTTGGTGTTTTTGACGTATCCTTCGTACAGGCCGAAATGCACCTGCAGCGTTTGATCGGAGATGCCTTGCAAACCGGCGAGATCGAACTTCTTCGCAGTGTACGATTGCTGGGTGAGGGTCGTCACGTAAGCCTCCTAAGCCTCGGGGTTTTTGGACGAAGTCTCTAAGCGCGAACTCGTCTTGGCAGACGACCATGTTCGACGACGCGCGGATGACCCCCGGTCGGGCCGGCCGAGCGCGCCGAATTCGGCGGGCCGGCGGTGCGCGAGCGGATGAACGGGAATCCGTGCCGTGCCGGGCAGGTTCCCGGTTTCCCCGAGCGGCAAACATACAAACCGTGCGCGACCAGTCCTATTTAACACGGCTTCATCGCGAACCGTCGCCGCTTTTACTCGAACTCGAACAGCAATCCGCCTACGACGGCATTCCCTCCGTGGCTCGCGCTTCAGGCCGCCTGTTGTCGACGCTCGTCCACGCCATGATGGCGAATCGCATCCTCGAGATCGGCACGGCGTACGGTTACTCGACGCTATGGATGGCGCTCGCCCTGCCCCCGGCGGGCCACATCTGGACGATCGATCCGAACGTCGAGCGAACCGAGGTGGCGCGCAGCTATCTCGAGCGCGCCGGCGTTGCCGGAAAAGTCGACATCATCAACCAGCCGGCGCTCGAAGTGCTCGAAATGTGGTCGCAGCGCAATCTCGACATCATCTTCATCGATGCCGACAAGACCGAATATCCGGACTACCTCGAGCGAGCGATCCCGATGCTCAAGCGCTCGGGGCTCGTGGTGATCGACAATCTCCTCTGGAGCGGCGAAGCCTCCGAAGAGCCGACGGCCGCCGACGGCGCGAACGTCCGCGCGATTCGCGAATTCAACAAAATCTTTCTGGCCCATCCGCAACTCGATGCTACGATCGTTCCGGTCGGAGATGGGATCGGCATCGGTGCCCGTATCGAGTGATGCCTTCAAGGCGGCGATGCGGCGGTTCGCTACGGGTGTCGCGGTCGTTACGACGACGCACAACGAGCGTATCCACGGCTTCACCGCGAACGCGTTCGCCAGCGTGAGCGCGCAGCCGCCGACGGTCCTCATCTGCGTCAATCGCAACGCCCGCGCTCACCCGCTCATCTCGGCGTCGCAATGTTTTTGCGTCAATATCTTGGCGAGCGAACAACAAGCGTTAGCCGAGCAATTCGCCGGCGGTGAGCCCCAAACGCGTTTTGATGGCGTCGCCTATCGTTTCGGCCAGAGCGGTTCGCCGATTCTCGCCGGGACCTTAGCGTATGTCGACTGCACGCTCGGCGCGGAACTGACGTCGGGGACGCACACGATCTTCCTGGGTAACGTCAT
>JBEKHC010000026.1:0-53334 GCA_050012475.1 Candidatus Velthaea sp. | reverse complement strand
ACGGAGCCCCGCACGGCGTGAGAAACGTCAGTTGCACCTCGTCATCGACCCACCGTTGATGACAAGTTGGCACGACGACTGGCACGCCGCGTAATCGAGCCGCCGCGAGCGCATCGTTATATGCGTGCCCCCCGTAGCGCTGCCCGCTATCGGCAACCCATCCGACCGGCATGAAACTCAAGATAGCAGAAGCGGCGCCGACATGATCGCCATGCGGATGCGTTAAAATCATCAGGTCGATCCGCGTGATGCCGGCGCGTAGCAGATACGGGATGACGATTCGTTCCGCGCTGCGTTCGGCCGGCGAGCGACCGTCGATGAGCGGGCCGCGTTCGAGGCGGCCGCCGGTATCGATGAGGATCGTGCGTCCGTGCGGTGTGCGAATCACGATCCCGTCGCCCTGGCCGACGTCGAGGGCGACGATCGAAAACGGCTGAGGCGGCCGGACATTTGCGGCGACGGCGACGAGCACGCAAGCCGACACGATGGTTCCGGCGGCAACCCCGGGGCGCCGCCGGAGCAGGATCGCAGCGGCGATGACTGCGCAATCGTAAGCGGCGATCGACCACAGCGGCGGCGGCGACATCGTCAAGCGAGCCCCCGGCAGCCCGGCGATGAGGTGGGTCGCGCTCAAGATGAACGCCAAGAGCCATGCGTCCCAGCGCGCGAACACCGCCGACACGATCGCCGCCGGATGCGTGATGACGGCGGCAAGTCCCAGCGTCATCGTCACGCCCACGAGCGGCACCACGACGGCGTTGGCGAACACGGCGTACGGTGCAACGTTAAAGAACACCGCCGCGGTGAGCGGCCAAACACCGATCTGCGTCGATACGGTGAGCGCCAACGCCTCGGCCAACGGCTCGGGGCAACGCTGCGCGGTGAGCCACGCAGCAATGGGATCGGCGAACAAGACGATTGCGCCGACGCACGAAAACGAAAGTGCGAAGGAGACGCTCTGCACGGCAACCGGCCAGCTTGCCGCGACGACGATCGCGGCAATGGCCAGCGTGTTCAGCGAGATCGCGCGCGCGCCGCAGGCTCGCGCGATGAGCGCAATCGCGATCATCGCTGCTGCGCGCTGCGAGGGGAGATGCCAGCCCGTCAGCCACGCGTATCCGTAAACGATCGGAAGAATCGTGAGCGACGCCGCGATGCGCGGCACGGTGAGCCGGGCCAGGCAAGCGCCGGCGAGCGCTGCGATCACGCCGAGGTGCAAGCCCGCGGTGACGAGGACGTGAACGGTCCCGGTTGCCTGAAAGTCGTCGCGGACGCTCTGCGGCAACGTTCCGCGCTCGCCCCACAGCGCGCCCGCCAGCACGGTTGCGGCCGGTTCCGGCAAAGAACCGCGCACGATGCTGGCGGCACGTGCGCGGATGAGGCCGGGCCAAATCCGCGCGTCGCGCAAGTCCGGTTGAGCCCGCGCGACGATGCGTTCGATCGCGAGCTCGCCGCTGATGCCGTCGTCGATGGCAAGCATGCGTGGTGAGGGTTCGCCGGGATTTCGCGGCTCGTCCAGCGGAGTGAGCCGCGCTCGTACCGTGAGCCGCTCGCCGGACCGAACGCGTTCGCGTCCGCTTGCACGCAGCGTGCCGAGTCCCTCGACCGCGAATGGAAACAGCACGAGACCGTTCTCGGAGCGAACGTCGCCGACGACCGTTCCGCAATAGCGCGCGCTGCGGAACTCATGGACGACGGTCGCCGGATGGCCATGCACGCAGCCGAGGAGAATGCCGAGCAGACCGCCGACGGCCGCATCGCGCCGGACCGCGGCGATCCCTGCGCACAGGCACGCCGCCGCCGGCGCGAGACCGTGCGCTTCGGCAATGATCCCGGCCAACAGCGCCACAGCCGGAAGGACGAACGGAGCGCGCCGCATCGGTGCCTCAATCACGCACGTTCGCTAACCGGCAAGCCCATGGTGGACGCGTGATGGACTGACGGCAAAGCACCAATGCCATTAGGTCGCCGGTCCCGAGGGCGGCTTATCGTCGTAGCTAAGTACGTGCAGTGATGCGTATTGTCGTTACCGGTGGAGCAGGCTTTATCGGTTCGAATCTCGTCGATGCACTCGTCGCTCTCGGCCACGACGTGCTCGCGCTCGACAATCTCTGGACGCATGGCGGCGGCCGGCGCGGGAACGTCCCAAGCGCGGCCGAGCTTGTCGAAATGGATATTCGCGATGCCCGGGTCGCGAACGTTTTCGAGCGCTTTCGTCCCGAGATTATTTTCCATGAAGCCGCGCAGCACAGCGTCGCGATCGCCGCGTTGGATCCGAAGTACGATGCCGACGTCAACGTCATGGGAACGCTCAACGTCCTCGAAGCCGGCGTGAAAGCCGGTGCCCGCAAAATCGTCTTTGCATCGAGTGCCGCAACGTACGGCAATGTCGCTGGGCTGCCGGTCGACGAAAGGTCGATCCAGATCCCGATCTCACCGTACGGAATCACCAAGATGATCGTCGAGCACTATCTGCGCTTTTACAAGCTGCAGCACGGTCTCGACTACACCGTGCTGCGCTACGGAAACGTGTTCGGTCCGCGTCAGGATCCCAGCGGTGAAGCCGGCGTCATCGCTATTTTCATCGATCGATTCTTGCGCCGTGCCCCGATTCGCATCGATTGGGACGGCGAGCAAACGCGCGATTACATCTATGTCGACGACGTCGTGCGAGCCAACGTTGCGGCGCTCACCAAAGGTTCGGGCGAAATCTACGTCATCGGTTCGGGCCGCACGACGTCGGTCAATGCGGTCTACCGTTCGCTGGTGACGGCGACGGGTTTCGCGGCGCCGGTTACGCATGCTCCGCGCCGCGACGGAGATATACGCGAGATCTATTTCGATCCCGCCAAAGCCAAGCACGATCTGGGCTGGAACGCCGAGGTGTCGCTGCTCGAGGGCATGCTCGCCACGGTCGATTTCTTTCGCACGCAGACCGCGCTCGTGTAGCGCAACGATTCTGGCGAGCGGCCGCGGCTTCGTAGCGCGGGGCCGGTCACGTGCGGCGGCGAATCTCGCGGCCATGCGCGTGGTCATCTCGGATCGGGCACACGGCCTCGGAAGCGGTTCCGGCAGCGATCGCGGCGCGGAAAGCTAACGCAGGCTCATGTCAACTGTTCTGGTCTCCGGTGGCGCCGGCTACATCGGCAGCCACGCCGCTTATGTTCTCAAGCAAATAGGACATCAGCCCGTCATCATCGACAACCTTTCCACCGGGAATGCTTGGGCTGCATCGTTCGGTATTTTCGAGCGCGGGGATGTCGGCGATACGGATTTCGTGCGCAGCCTCGTTGAAAAGCATCAGCCGCTTGCGGCAATGCATTTCGCGGCCTTCATCGAGGTCGGCGAGTCGGTGAAGAATCCCGCAAAATACCTCGAGAACAATCGCGACAAAGCCGTCCGCTTTTTCAAAACGCTGAGTGCCGGCGGCGTCAAGAAGATCGTGTTCTCGAGCACCGCGGCCGTATACGGTGAAGTCAGCGGGGATGAACCGATTTCCGAGACCACGCCCACCAACCCGATCAACCCGTACGGTCAATCGAAATTGGAAGCCGAGAACGGCTTGCGTACGCTCGATGCCGAGGGGATGCGCTCGGTCGCCTTACGCTATTTCAACGTGGCCGGCGCGGGGCCCGTCGAGGCGAAACTCGGCGAAGCGCATGCGCCGGAATCGCATTTGATACCGCGGCTCATTTTGCCCTTGATCGATGCCGGCGCGCCGTTACTCGAAGCAATCGGATTGACCAGCGGCTTCAGGGTGTACGGTGACGACTATCCCACGCCCGACGGCACGGCGATTCGCGATTACGTTCACGTGATGGATTTGATCGATGCGCACGTGCTTGCGCTCGACTATCTGCTCAACGATGGCGCTACGAATATTTTCAATCTCGGCAGCGGAACCGGCCATTCGGTCACGGAGATCATCGCCGCGGCCCGGAAGGCGCTCGATCGCCCCGACTTTTCGCCCGGTGTCGTCCCTCGGCGCGCCGGCGATCCCGCCGTCCTGGTCGCCAGCAGCGAAAAGGCCAAGCAGATCCTAGGTTGGAAGCCGCGTCGTTCGCTCGAGGCGATCATGAGCGATGCTGCGGCCTGGCACCGTTCCGCGCTGTACCGTGAGACGGTATCGGCCAAAACGCGCGTCAAAACGTAGGCCGTTCGCAGCGGTCGATCTTTCGCTCGGGCTCCCCAGCGGCGCACGGACGGGTATCGAACAGCTGGATTGCGCTGCCGCACGCGGCTGGGGACGTTCGACTTTTTAGGTAACCGCAGCCACCTTCGGCAGGAGCGCGTCCAGGTCGAAAGCTTCGAGCATCGCGCGCTGGATCGGCGCCGCAGCGTCGTTCATCGCCGTTGTCGCCGAACCCGCGGGCACCGGCGTACGAAGCGGACGCGTTCCGGCCGGAGCGGCGACGAGTTGTGCGATCGCTTCGGCCACTTCACCGTCTTTGCCGAAGCGCGACGCCAGGACCGCGCCGATCCGGTCGACCGTCTTCGCCACGTCACCGTACGACGCCAGGCGATCGGCATCGTCGGGCCCGATCACCGCATTGAGAATGTTCGTCGCATAGGCACCGGGCTCGACGATCGCAACGTCCACGTCGAACGGCCGAAGTTCATAGGACAGCGATTCGGCCAGCGCTTCGAGCGCCCACTTCGAGGCGGTGTACACGCCCGCGAACGGGATGACGAGCCGGCCAACGGTCGAACTCACAAACACCACGAGCCCGCTGCGATTCTCGCGCATTCCGGGTAAGAACGCGCGCGTTATCCGAAACGGTCCGGTGACGTTCGTTGCGAATTGACGCTCGAACGATTGCGGCGTGAACGCCTCGGCGGTCCCAAAGTGGGCGGTGCCGGCGTTGTTCACCAGCACGTCCACGTGGCCGGCGGCTGAGAGGATCTGCGCGGCTGCCCGGTCGACCGAAGCCTGGTCGGTGACGTCGAGTTCGACGATCGTGATGCCCAAGGCGGTGAGCGCGCGCGCCGGTTCGGCGTTCCGCCCGGCGACGTCGCGCATCGTGCCGTAGACTTGAAGTCCGGCTGCGGCGAGCGCGCGAGCCGTATCGTAGCCGAAGCCGGAGCTGGTGCCGGTAATAACGGCGGTGAGGGGAGTGGACATGTTCTCTTCCATTCGGGTGAGGTGGGGAGCGTTGACGGAGCGAAGATTAGCATCTAAACTTACGAAAGGAAAGTACTTACCAAAAAGTAAGTCAGGTGAATTTGAGCAAGAACTTGGCTGCTGGAGTAGCTGCGGGCAACGTGCGAACGGGTGATTGTTTCAGCCGGCGATGTCCCTCGCGCGCGATCCTCGCGCACGTCACCGGTCGCTGGGGATCGCTCGTCCTCGCCGCGGTCCGCGAGGCGGGCGTCTTGCGCTTCTCCGAACTGCGCGTGCGCATCGACGGCATCTCGGAGAAAATGCTCGCGCAGACACTGCGCGATCTGGAGCGGGACGGGTTATTGCTGCGCACGAGCCGTCCGGTCGTGCCGCCGTACGTCGACTACCGGCTAACGGACTTGGGTTTGGGCGTCGCCGAGCATGTCGACGGGCTGGTGCAGTGGATCGAGACGAACGTCGGGGGTCTCGTCAACGCCCAGAATGCGCATGACGCTGCCGCCGGGCGCACGGAGTCCGGCTCCGAACCTTAAACGGCTCGCGCGTCCGCGATCAGCTTGGTGCTCGCCGCGCTCTCCACTCCTGTATCGCAAAGCGTCTGCAGCGCCCAGGTTTCACCATTCGGCGTGCCGTTCGCCGCCGCCGATGCATCGGCGAGACGCGGATATCGAATCCGGCGGCTTTTGCATCGAGCGCCGTTGCTGCGCGGCGAATGCACCGTAGCCGTCGGTGTCGAGCGCCGTTCCCTTGTCGATCACGACGTGAACGCCGCTGCGGTCGAACCGTTCGTCGAACGCTGCGCCGTGGTTCGCCCATCTCAACGAGGAGCGGCTCGGATTAGAGGAACGTTGATGGGCCGTGCTGGTGGGCATCCCTGCGGCGGCACTCATTCAACACGTTTCACGCATTTGGCCCAGCCGTCCGCGCGAAGAGCTTCCCTATCTCAATGCCCGGGTGGTCGGCCGCCGCTAAGTGACTCAGGCGACGAAGGCGCGCCTCTCGCCTAAGGCGATTTTGTCTCGGGCGCACATAAGGGCGACAGATCGTCAGAAGTTGTCCGCGACTGCTTGTCGAGCTCGCTGCTCAAGCGGGTGATCGCCTCTCGTTCGGCATCGAAAGCCGTCCATAGTGAAGCAGGATGCGATGCCGCGTTGTTCGCTGGCGACCATCGCAGAAAAGCATCTTCGGGCATTGCCGCAGCGAAGAGCGGACCTTGGGCGATCTCGCAGCCGCTGGCGAGAACCAGCGCCAGCTGCGCTTCGGTCTCGATGCCGTCGGCGGCAACCGCGAGGTGTGACGCTCTGCCCAAGGCGACCATCGCGTCGACGATCGCGCGGTCGTCGACGGCGTCGACGTCGGCCAGGAACGAACGGTCGATCTTGACGCTGTCGATCGGCAAGTTCTTGAGGTTGTGCAAGTTCGAAGAGCCGGTTCCGAAGTCGTCGATCGCTGTGTGGACGCCGAAGGAACGAAGTTCGACGAGTGCCGTCGCGACGCCGTCGAACGATCGCCCGATCATCGTTTCCGAGATCTCGAGCGAGAGCTGGGCGGGCACGATGCCGGCGTCCTTTATCGCGTCGATTGCGGTCGCTACAAAATGCCGGCTCCGACACTGGCGGGCCGATACGTTGATAGCAACGCAACCCGAACCTCCCGCCGCTTTCCAGCGACGTGCGAAGAGGCACGCTTCTTTAAGCGCCCACGCGCCGATCGGCACAGAAAGGCCTACCTCTTCCGCGACGCCCATGAAATGCTCACCCGACAGCAGTCCGAGGTCGGGATGGTTCCAAAGTACGTGCGCTTCGGCGCCCTGCAGCCGATTTCCGCGCCCGATCTGCGGCTCGTAGTGCAGTACGAATTCGTGCTTGTCCAACGCCCGGTACAGAGCAGTTTCGAGCGGGAGCTTTGCCAGCGCAGTCTCGCCCGAGTCCCGCTCGTGAAAGCCGATGCGTGTTTGACGCGCTTTGACCTCGTACATGACGCGGTCGGCAAGCCGCAGCAGCTGCGTCGGATCCGTTGCGTCGTCGGGGTACACGCTGAAGCCGAGACTCGCGTGAACGAACAGCTCGTTCCCAGATGGGGAAAAGCTGTGATCGAGTTCGGCCAGAACGCGGCGGGCGATCCCTTCGGCCGTATCGCGATTCTCGACTCCGGTCAACAGAAACAAAAACTCGTCGCCGCCCATTCGCGCGATCGTGTCCTGCGGGCGAGCCGCTTGTCGTAAACGATTCGCGACTTCAATCAGGAGTTGGTCTCCGACGACGTGCCCCAACGTGTCGTTGATAAGCTTGAAGCGATCGAGGTCGAGCAGCCCGATGAATACCCGCTCGCGCGTACGCTTCGCGGCCTCGATTGCGTGCCGAAGCCGATCCTCGAAGACCGCGCGATTCGGTAAACCCGTGAGGGTATCACGCAACGCCAGATCTTCCAATCGGTCCCGGGATCGCTGTCCCTCGATCGCAATCGACGCCAGGCGCGCCGCATCGTGCATGACACGGAGTTGATCTTCCGTCGGAAGGCGCGGCCGATGCGAGTAAACTGCGAGCGTGCCGTGCACGATCCCCTGCGCGTTGAAGATCGGCGCCGACCAACAGGCCTGTAAACCGAGCTGGAGCGCGAGGGGTCGCGGCGTTTCCCAGCGTGCGTCGGTCGCAATATCGTCGACGATGATGGTTTTTCCGAAGTAGGCCGCCGTGCCGCACGAGCCCTCCGACGGACCGATCCGGGCCTGGCTGATCGCCTCGATCCACATCGGAGGCAGCGCCGGGCCCGAAGCAACATGTTCGAGGGCGTTCCCCTTACACCGCAGGATCGTGCAGATGCTGTCGTCGATGCTGAATTCGACGCTCTCGACTAAACCCGCCAAGATCTGCGTGAGCGGCGCGTCGTTCGCAGCAAGCTCGAGAATTCTCGAGCGCTTTCGCTCGGCCTCACGGAGGCGATTTCGCTGGGTATGATCGTCCATGATGACGACGGTCCCGGAGATATCGCCGTTGGCATCGCGGATCGGCCCGGCACTGATCGAGACGTCGAGGAGCAATCCGGCGCGGGTCAGTCGTTTCGTCTCGACACCATGAAAGATCTCGCCGCGCTCGAGGTTGATGCGGCGCAGCCGCTGTACTTCCTCGACCCGGTCGGGCGGTGCGAGCGCGTATTCCTTACCGATCATCTCGTCCGGGAGCCAGCCCAGCAGTCGTGATGCGCCGGCATTCCAGCTCCCGATGGTACCGTCGCGGTGCGCGAAGATGATTGCACTCGGCGATGCTGCATTGAGCGCCGCAAGCTGCGCCTCGACCTGGAGTGACCTCGCGTGCAGCATCAACTGGGCGGCGACGAGGTCACCGAAATCCGTTAGCCGGCGCAGCTCGCTCGGCGTGAATACTCGACGCCGGGTATCAAACACTGACAGGGTGCCGAGACGTACCTTCTCGCTGCTAACGATCGCGAGGCCTGCTCCGGCCCGGATCGGAGCGTCTTCGGGTGCGATACGGAGCTTGGCCTCGTCGAGCCGCCCGCGGCAGCGCCGAGCCGCGGTCGCAATCGTCTCGTTGCTCGAGCCGCTGCCGGCGACGATTGAAGGTCCGGATTCGTTCGAGCCGAGTACAACTAAGGCGATCGGTACATCCAGCACATCGGCGGCGAGCCGGGCAAGCTGCTCTAATTGTCGCGGCTGAGCGTAAGGCACGTTACATGAGCTCCTGCAACCCAATGGCTTCGAACCGAGCGTGTATGCCCGGCTGGTCCGCGCGCGTCGGGTCGACCCGCTGACCGTCTCTGCCGTGAAAATGTTTGACTGTTACAAAGGACGAGTGCTTCGATAATATGTTTATCGGTGCCCCGAGGGCGGACAATGAGCCGGTGCGCATTGGATACGACGCAGCATGCATCCGGCGGGAATCTAGGGTAAAATCGAGCCTCGCGCGATCGCCGAGTTTCGCCGCTCCTGCCGGTCACATTTCGCGACCCCTCGACCAGCCTGCGCCAGCGCGACGTCACGAGCTCCGACACGCGTAGCCCGCCATTACTCTGCGGCCACCGCACTGGCTGTCGTGGTGCGCGGCGTCCCAACGCTTCTGCTCCCGCTCACGCTTCGCGGTATGTCGACGATTGTGGCATAACCGGGGACGTCCAAATTGGCACCGTAGAATCGCGTTTCATGAAAGACCCCCGATCGAGAGATCGGGTCGAACGCTGCGGTATTCGATCGCGCAGGCGCGCCGGCTCTGCGCCGCGGCGGCGACGACCCGCGACTTCGGCGACGTCGTCGCGATGGGTGCGGCGCCGCAGATCACCCTCTTCGAAACCGCCGAGCGGACAGAGTGCCGGAATCGGGAGAGCTAGTTGGCCACGATGTTGAGCAGTTTCCGCGGCACGAAAATGCGCTTGCGCACCGTCTTGCCGGTGAGTTGAGCCATCACGGGCGCTTGCTGCGCGGCAAGCGCGAAGGCGCCTTCCTCGTCGACGTCGGGCGCGGTTTCGATTTTGGCGCGCACCTTGCCGTTGACTTGCACGACGAGCGTGATGGTTGAAACGGCGAGTGCCGCCGGATCGGCAGCGACCCAGCGTTCGAGGTGGACCGACGTCGTCTTGCCCATCCGTGCCCACAGTTCGTCGGCCAAGTGCGGGGCGAACGGCGCCAGCACGATCGGCAGCATTGCAACGGTATACAGCACCGCCGGGTCGCCGACCATCGCCGGATCGCGTGTGGCGGCGGTGAGCAGATTGACGAGCTCGTCGAGCCGCGCCGTCGTCGTGTTGTAGTGGAACCGTTTGCTCGTGGTTTCATCGCTGCCCGATTTGAGCGCCGTGTGCACCGCGCGCACCAGCTCGCGCTGCACCTCGCCGCGCATCTCGGGCAGGGTATCGACGGCTATCCCCGCGGCGGCTTCGGTCAACGGTTCGCACGCGCGCCAAACGCGCGCGATGAACCGCACCCGGCCGACGATGCCCTCGTCGGTCCACTCCAGCGAATCTTCGGGCGGCGCAGCTTTGAGCAGGAAGAGCCGCATTGCGTCGACGCCGTGCGTTTCGACCGTCTCGTCGATCCCGACCACGTTGCCGCGGCTCTTGGACATCTTCTCGCCGTTGCGCAGCAGCGTCCCTTGATTGAACAATCGCGTGAACGGCTCGTCCGCGCCGCGCAGATAGCCTTGATCGACCATGAACATGTAGAAGAAGCGCGCGTAGAGCAGGTGCATGACCGCGTGCTCGGCGCCGCCGATGTATTGGTCGACCGGCAGCCACGGCGAAACTTTCGCTCCGTCGAACGCGGCTTGCGGGTTGTGCGGATCGAGATAGCGCACGTAGTACCACGATGAGTCGACGAAGGTGTCCATCGTGTCCGGATCGCGCTGGGCGGGACCGCCGCATTTCGGACACGTCGTGTTCACGAACTTGGGATCGCGCGCGAGCGGCGAGCCCTGCCCGGTAATCTCGACCTCCGGCGGCAGAATGACCGGCAGCTGCGCGTCGGGCACCATCACTTCGCCGTCGACCGGGCAATAGATCATGGGGATCGGCGTGCCCCAATACCGCTGGCGGGAGATCAGCCAATCGCGAAAGCGGAAGTTGATCGTCGTGGTTCCGCGACCCATGCGCTCGAGTTTGGCCGCGATCGCGCGCCGGGCGTTCTCCGACGTCATTCCGGAGAACTCATCGCTAGCGATCAGCCGTCCGTCTTCGACGAAGGCTTCGTGCAGCGGCGCATCCGGAATATCCGCATGCTCGGCGATCACCTGCGCGACCGGCAGCGAGTGCTCGTGAGCGAAGTCGAAATCGCGGTCGTCGTGCGCGGGGACGCCCATCACCGCGCCCGTGCCGTAATCGGCCAGCACGTAGTTGGTGATCCAGATCGGTACCTTTTCGCGCGACAGCGGATTGATCGCGTAAGCGCCGGAGAAGATGCCCGTTTTGGCCATCAGCTGCGTGCGCTCCAACTCTGATTTCGTGCGCAGATCGGCGGCGAACGCTTCGATCTGCGCGCGCCGCTCCGGGAATGTCTGCACGATCAGCTCGACCGCCGGATGCTCCGCCGCCAGCGCGAGAAACGTCACGCCGTAGACCGTGTCGACGCGCGTGGTGTAGACTTCGATTTTCGCCGCGAGATCTTCGATATCGAACGAGAACGTGACGCCTTCGCTCTTGCCGATCCAGTTGCGCTGCATCGTTTTGATGCGCGTCGGCCAGCCCTCGAGCCGTTCGATTCCCGCCAGCAGCCGGTCCGCATACTGGGTGATCTTCAGGAACCACTGCGAAAGTTTGCGCCGTTCGACGACGCTGCCGCACCGCCAGCACACACCTTCGACCACTTGTTCGTTGGCCAGCACGGTTTGGTCGACGGGGCACCAGTTGACGGGTGCCTCGCGCTTATAGGCCAAGCCCTTTTCGTACATCCGCAAAAAGAACCACTGGTTCCAGCGGTAGTACTCGGGATCGCAGGTGGCAAACTCGCGCGACCAGTCGTAGCCCGTCCCCATCAGCCGAATCTGCCGTTCCATGTTCGCGATGTTCGAGCGCGTCCACGTTTCAGGCGCGATGCCGCGCTGGATCGCCGCGTTTTCAGCCGGAAGTCCGAACGCGTCCCAGCCCATCGGGTGTACGACGTTGTAGCCGCTCATGCGCATCATCCGCGCCACCGCGTCACCGAGCGTGTAGTTCTTGGCATGACCGACGTGCAGATCGCCGGACGGGTAGGGCAGCATTTCGAGCACGTAATACTTCGGTCGCGGGTCGTTGTCGTCGACGCGATAGATGCCGTCGCGTTCCCAGCGGTCCTGCCAGGCGCGTTCGATCGTGCGGAAGTCGTAGGTAATGGGGCGCTCTTCGAGCATTTCGTGTGTTACCGTGCGCGCACGGCCAAGACCCTCCCTCGCTAACACGGGTGCCCGCGTGATGGGCGGGCATGAAGTACGTTTGGGTCGGATTGGCGGTCGTTGCCGCCGTTGCTGCGTTGGTCTTTCGCCCGCCGCAGGGAGTCTGGGGGTCGAGCGCCGCAGGTCCGGAGACTGCGCTGCTGCCGAGCCGTGCGGCCGATGCCCCACCTTCGGGGTGGCGTTCGAGTGCTGCCATTCCGGCCGGCGGCTCGTCCTCGGCTCGTGCACAGATGGCTCGGCGAGCAGAGCAGCCTCGCGTCGTCGTCTACGTTGCCGGCGAGGTCAACAAACCCGGCGTCTATGCGTTCGCGCCCGGTGCGCGAGCGCAAGAAGCGTTGGCGCGGGCCGGCGGGCCGAAACCCGACGCCGACCTCGTCGCGGTCAATCTCGCCGCAGCGCTGGACGACGGCGCCGAGATCGCGGTTCCGAAAATCGGGGCCGAACCGTCACGAGGCCGCCGCGCGCGCGGACCCCGGGTGCGCGCCGCGCACGCACCGCGCCGTCACGGGCGCCGGGGGCGCAGCGCACCCGGCGACGCGCCGTCCGGCAGCGTCGATCTCAACGCCGCCGATGCGGCGCAACTCGAAACGCTGCCCGGCATCGGACCGGCCCTGGCCGAACGGATTGTCGAATATCGTGAGATCAACGGACCGTTCGCCTCGGCCGACGAGCTTGCCGACGTCTCGGGCATCACGCCGCGGCTGCAGGCCGCGCTGGCGGAGCGCGTCGTCATACACTAGGCGAGGCCGCTGCCACGAGAGCCAGGCGAATGATCGTCCGGTCGATAAGCGGCTTGCCATGAACGTCCGGATTGCGCTTTGTATCGCGTCCGCTATTGGTTGTTGTCTGCTTTGCGCACCGCCCGCACGTGCCGACGGCGACCGGATCGCCGTGCTTGCGCAGCGCTTCGTCGCCGAATGTGCGCAGCGCGATCCGCTCTTCGCCGACCGCATCGGCATTCATACGTACGACGACCGCTTGCCCGACGAGAGCAGCCGCGGCCGGCTGACGCGTGCGGCGTGGCTGCGCGCCTGGCGCAGCACGGTCGCCGCCGCAGCGTCGGAAGCCGCCGATCCGGCGCAGCGCGCCAACGCCCGTGCACTCGAAGATACGATCGATCTCGAACTCTTCGAAAGCGCGACGATTCGGCCGTATGTCACCGACCCGACGACGTACACCGACGTCCTGGGCGATGCCGTTTATCAGCTCACGAGCCGAACGTTTGCGCCCGAAGCGGTCCGGCTCCGCAATGTCGCATCGCGGCTGAAGCGGATGCAGACGATCGTCGATGCGGCCCGCGCGAATCTCGTCCGTCCCGCGCGCGTTGCCACGCTGCAGGCCATCGACGAAAATCGCGGCACGCTGGAGATGATCGCGGCCCTTCCGGCCCGGGATGGAATCGCGGCGTCGCGCCCGGCCGCACTGCGCGCGCTGCGCGATTTGGGTGCGTTTTTAGCCGGACCGCTGCTCGCACGCTCGACCGGCTCGCCGCGTGCTGGCGCGGCGGTCTACGATCGTGAACTGCGGCTGGCCGAAGGCACCGACGAGCCGCGTGCGTCGCTCGTGCGGCGGGCCCGTGTCGCGTTCGACGCGACGCGCTCGCAGATGTTGGCACTAGTGCTTCCGTTCGATCGGCAGTTCTTTCCCGCGGCCCTCGCCGATGAGTCGAAACCGAACGCCGTCGACGTGGTCGTGCGGCGCGTGCTCGACCGGCTGGCCCAAGATCATCCGGGGCGCGAGGGGATCTACGCTGCGGCGCGCGATGACGTCGCTGCGGCACGGCGGTTTGTGATCGCGCACAACTTGCTGACGCTTCCGCAACCCGACACGCTGCACGTCGCGCCGACGCCGCCGTTTCTGGCCGGAGCCGCCGGCGCGATGTTCGACGGCCCCGGACCGTTCGCACCGTTGGGGCAAGCCTACTACTATATCGACACGATTCCCGGCGCGTGGACGCCGGCGCAAGTCGGTTCGTATCTGCGCGACAACAACACGTACGAACTCAAGATGCTCTCGCTGCACGAGGCGATGCCGGGGCACTACGTTCAGACGCGCTACAATGCCATAGCGCCGTCGCTCGTGCCCCGGGTGTTCGCGAACGGCTCGTTCGTGGAAGGTTGGGCCGTGTACATCGAGGGGATGATGGTCGACGCCGGGTATGACGACGCCGATCCGCGGCTCAAGCTCTTCCAGCTCAAATGGCGGCTGCGCGAAGAAGCGGATTTTTTGATCGACGCCGGTTTTCATGCCGGGTCGTTGTCGCACGCGCAACTCGAGGATCTGCTCGTGCGGCAGGCCTATCAAGAACGCGAACAAATCGACGAAAAATGGCATCGGCTGGAGCTCACGCACAATCAGCTTTCGAGTTATTTCGTCGGACTGGACGCAATAACGCGCACGCGCGACGCGATGCGGGCGAAGCTCGGCGCACGCTACGATCTGCGGCGTTTCAATCAGGCGTTGCTCGAGATCGGCAGCGTCGAACCGCGCTTCGTCGAGCCGCTCGTTGCGCGAAAGCTCGGCGTCAAGTGATGCCTGCGCAGTTACACCGCGCGCATCTTGCGCGTGAAATAGCTCATCAGCCCGATGTTCAGGATGACGAGCACCGCGATCGACGGGAAGAACAGCGGGTTGAGGCTGCCGCGGGTCGCCGCGTCGATGGAGCCCCACTCGGCGGTCAAGAGCAGCAGCAGCGTGCAGACCTTGAGCGCCGTCAGCATCGTACCGGCAAGGGCGTAAACGCATTCGCGATTGTGTTCCGTAATTTTCACCGGCAGGTTCATGTACCGGGGCGGCATCAGCTGAACCGCACTCAAGAGCACGAACGTCGCGGTGATCACCGACGGCAGCAGCCATAGCGAGGTTGCGGGGCCGCTGGCATCGGCCGCTCCGTTTAGGCCAAAGTGCGTCGGAATGCGGGCGGGAAGCGATCGAATGGAGGTCAACGCAAAGACCCAGGCGACCGCCACGATCGCTGCTGCGGGGAACTCCAGAAACAGCCCCAGCGCGCTCATGCTCGGGCGCGCCGGATCATTTGATCCTCGTCGACATAGGCGGCGCCGATTTTCAACGCTCCGGGTTCCGTCCCATAGGTCGCAAAGCCAAGCTTTCGATACAGTTCTTGTGCCGCATGCTGCCCAGCCGCGACGCTCAAGAGAATGTGCTCGAGCGACGAATCCCCCTGCGCATGTTCGAGCAACGTCGAGAGCAGAGCGAACCCGACGCCTTGCCGGCGGTACGCTGCGCTGAGGTAGATGCCGAAGATTCGCCCTTTGTGTCGCTCCTTGAGCCCCGACTCGCGAATGAACGTGGCCATCCCCACGAGTTTGCCGCCGGCAAAAGCGCCGAGATAAAAACTGTCCGGCGGCGGTTCGCGCAGGCGTCGCGCGATCTCGTCGATGGTTGTCGTGCGGTATTCTTCGACGGCTTTCCCGAACGCGAGCGGTTCATTTGTCAGCGATTCGGCGCGCAGCTGCCACCACGCCGCAGCATCGCTTTCGAGCACGAGGCGAATCTCCAAGCGTTCATCCTCGCCCGTTGCAAAGATGGCCCCGGTTCACACCGAGGCCATCTGCTTCTTATCGCGGTTGGACCGCGTTTACCAGCCGCCGCCGCTGTTGTCGCCGCCGCCGCCGAAATCGCCGCCGCCGCCGCCACCCCAGTCGCCGCCGCCACCGCCGCCGCCCCAATCACCAGCGCCGCCGCCGCCGGCGTCACCGCCGCCCCAGCCGCCGAAGCTGGCGTTGCCCATGTCGGCCTGGCCCGGGTCGCTCTGGAAGCCGCTGGTGTCGGCTTGCGTTTGCGCCCCTTGATCGACGAAGCCGGCTTGGTTGCCGCCGAATTCGTCGCGCCGGCCGAAGAGTTCGTTGCCCAGGAACGCGCCGCCCAGACCGCCCATGAGGCCGCTCCAGAAGCTGCCGCCGCCCCCGCCGTATCCGCCGCCGTAGCCTGGGCCGTAGCCGCCGCCCATCATCGGGCCGCCGCCCATCGGTCCGCCGCCCATCGGGCCGCCGTACATGCGCGGGCCGGCCATGGCGCGGAAGATACCGCGAATCACGAAGAAAATGACCGCTAGAACGATCAGGATCCAAATCCAGCTCAAGTTAAAGCCTGCCTGACTAGAGCGGACGTTCGCACCGCTCCCGATAGGCGCGTACGACGTCTTGCGCGTCGTCAACGCACCGAGGTGACTGCGATATTGCGAGAGGGTCAAGTCGACGCCGTTGGTGATCCCGCCGTTGAAGTCGCCCGAATTGAAACCGCTCGCGATAGCCGTTCGGATCGCCGACGTCGATGTCGCCGGGAAGAACTGACTTGCGGCGCGATCCGGCACGACGCCGATCGTCTTGGGCGATTTGGCGACGTAGATGAGCACGCCGTTGATCTGTTGCTGCGCGAAAATCTTCTCGGCCGCCGCCTGCGGCGACGCGCCGTCGACGGTCGGCTCGGTATCGACGAAAACTTCTTTGTGCGTCGTTGCGTTGAAATCGGCGACCTTGGCGTTGAGCGCCGAGATCGTCGCGTCCGAGAGCAAATGCGCGTTGTCGGCGACGAACGAATCGCGCGCGAATGCGGGCAATGCGGTCGAGCCGAGCGCGATGAGCAGTGAGGCGAGAGCCGCGAGCGATTTCATAAGGTGTGTTGGACTCCTGTGGCCTTTCGTACCCGCGCGCCAAACCTTGGTTTCAGTGAAATGCGATCAGCGCAACCGCGCCCACCGACCCCAGGAGGAACACGCCGATGAAAACCCAGATGAACGCCTTGAGCCAGGCCTGGCGAAAGCGGGCTTGTTTGCGCGGTGAGCGCGCCGGCTGCTGTTTCAAGATGACTGCGCTCGTGCCTCGGTGGACCGGCCCCATAGGCGCTCGAGATTGTAGAACTGACGCTGATCGGGCGTAAAGACGTGGACGACGACGGTGCCGAGATCGATCAGAATCCAGCCGCCGTCATTATAGCCTTCGGTCCGGGCGACGGCGAAGCCGGCGCCGCGAACCGCCTCGATGATCGCATCGGCGATGGACCGGGTCTGAATCTTGGACCGCCCGGTGACGATGACGAAGGTGTCGGCAACGATCGTGCGGCCTTCGAGATCGAGGAACGTGAGCTCTTCGCCTTTTTTGTCTTCCGCCGCGGCGCGGACGGTTGTCAGGAGATCGGGCAGAGTGAACGCCTTTCGTTAAGCGACCGCATCCTGCGAGGGAGGCGGGGTCACCCCGGGTGTTTCGAGGCGATTCTCAGAAACACTCGCGGGGTCGAGTCCGAACGTTTCCGCCGCCGCGCGCGTCGGGGGAGCGACCTCCAGACCCCGCCCGCGGAGATACGCGATCGTGGAGCCCAGCACGGCCCGCATCGCGGCGCCTAAGTCGCGAAAGGCCAGCTGTTCGAAGCCGGCGCGGGCGGCGAACGTGCGGCCCGGCTCCAGCCCGTCGGCGAGATAGACGATCGTGTCGAGCCGGCTCATGACCGCCGCAGCGACCGTATGCTTGCGAATCGCCGACAGCACGGCTTCGTCGTCGACGCCGTAAGCTTCGCGCGCGAGTTCGGCCCCGAGCCGGGCGTGAAGCACGATCGGATTCGCGCGCTCGAAAGCCTCGATCGGCAGTCCGCGCTCGGTGCACGCTTCGATCAGCCGGTCCGCGCTGAACAAGCGGGCCAGATCGTGCAACAACCCTGCCAGCCGCGCTTTGTCGGGATCCTCGCCGTGCACCCAGGCGAGCCGCGCCGCTAGGCGCGCGACGCGCAGCGTGTGGGCGTAGCGGTAATCTTGCCCGAGTTCTTTGCGCACCCGGCGCATGGCGTGCATGAGCGCCGCACCGCGCCCTTCCGGCGGACTCAATGGCGTAACTCGATGAAGACGGATGCGGCGATCGGCCGCCCGTCGAGCGTCGCCGGAAGGTAACGCTCGCTCATCAGTCCGCGACCGAGATCCGCGTCGGCGTCCGGCGCGCTCGAGGGGATGACCACGTCGACCTTGCGCACGTTGCCGGCCCGGTCGATCGCGACGCGATAGACGGTCGTGCGCGGTCCGCGCACCGTTGCCGCGCCAGCCGGCCGGCGCTGCGGCGCGTGATATGCGACCGCCTTGGTCGCACCGTCACCCGGCAGCAGGCCGAGACGCGCGAGCTGGCCCGGTTCGCCGTACGTTACGCGCTCCAAACGCCTGGACGACGGTCCGAAACCGAGCACGAGATCGCGGCGCGGCGCCAAGCGGTACGAGCGGACCGTCGGCGTCGCAAATTCGGCAACCTCGGCGAGATCGGCGTCGGCGCGCTGGGTCGAGTACGCGCCGATCGCAAACGTCCGCGGCGTTCCATCGACGTCAATGCGCGGGCTGCCCGAGCGCAGCTCCACCGCGAGCACGATTCCATCGTCGTCGGCGTACGCCGTTGCGCCGCCGGCAAATGCGAAACCGTTGCCGCTGTCGGACGAAATGACTGCCGTCGGCGGCCCCAGCGTTTGAGCCGCGGCGCGCACGGACGTGCCCAACGCGATCCCGTTCAGCGGCAGATCGGCGGCGTCGCCGGTGCCGCCGGCCAACAACACCGTCAGCGCCGGCACCGCCGCGCAACCGAACCTCATCGCCGCCCGGCGTTGATGTCGCGCGCGAGCGCGTCCTTGAGCACGGCAAGGCGGTTGGCGTAGAGCGGGCCTTTGAGATTGCCGGCCCACATCACCAGCGCGTTCTCGTTGTTGTCGCTGTAGTAGCCGCGGCGCGTCGAGACGACGGTAAAACCATACTTGCGGTACAAGCGCTGCGCGGTCGCATTGGACTCGCGAACCTCGAGGGTGATCCACGAAGCGCGCGCGGCGATCGCCTCGCCGAGCAGATGCACGAGCATCTCTTCACCGAGCTTGCGGCCGCGAAAGTCGGGATGCACCGCAATCGTGGTGACGTGCGAATCTTCGAGAATGACCCAAATCCCGCCGTAAGCGACGATCTCCCCGTCTAGCCGGCCGACGAAGTAGTGGGCGAGTTTGTTGTCCCGGATCTCGTTGACGAACGCGTTTTGCGGCCACGCGGAAGCGAACGACAATGACTCGATGCGCAGCACCGCCGCGATGTCCGCGGAGGTCATCTCGGCGATCTCGAGGCGACGCGGCTGGTCGTGCCCCGGCGGGTCGAGTTCGGCTTTAATGACCGGCCCGCATTTCAAGCCGGGTCGGGCGGAGACGAGTTACGCACTGCTGCATCGCGGAAGGTACTTTCGACGGCGTTGGGATTTCGCGTTGTGTTCCCATTCTGCATGCGACCTCACCGTGCGCTTTTCGTGCGGGCTTTCGGCATCGTCACCGCGGGCACTTCGCCGTAGTCGGGCGCCAGGCTGTGGGGCGAAGGGCCCGGCCGGCGCTGCTCTGCCAGTTGGACAAGGATGCGAGCCGGGTTGCGCGCCGCCGGCGAGACGAGCCGCAGCTGCGTTCCGTCGCCGGCAATCTCCGCAAGTGTCGTTTCCGTTGCGGCAACGATGGTCAAGGGGCCCGCTACTATCTGTCTCCCGAGCAAACGATCGATTACCGAAGCGGTCGGACCGCAGGCGATCGTCTCTGCACCGTTGCTGCGCAGGCGCGCGCAAAGCGTGCCGGGGCGCCCCGAAACGGCGGTGAGACACGCTCCGGTAATGTCCGGCGGCGTGAGAATATCGTACGACGAGACGCCGACGAGCGGAACGTGCGCGCCGTAGGCGAGCGCTTTGGCGAACGAGAGCGCGATGCGGATGCCGGTGAACGATCCCGGTCCCAAGCCGACGGCAATGCGGTCCAGATCGGCGAGCGCCAATTCGGCCCGGGTCAGCAGCGCGGCCACCCGGCCGAGTCCGGCCTCGAGCGCATCGTTGCAGTCCGACCGCTCGCTTACCACGAGGCCGTCGACGGCCAGCGCGACCGAGAACGGCCCCAGCGCTGCGTCGAGGGCGAGGATCTTCAACGCGCCGGCTCCGCGGCGGCGATCGTGCGCGGCCCGTCCCCGCTCCCGGCGATGCCCAGCTCGATCGCGCCCGGCGGCAACAGGTCCGGTGCGTGCTCCGGCCACTCGACGAGCGTGACGCAGTCGGGTCCGAAGGCGTCTTCCAAGCCCAGCTCGTCGAGTTCGGCTGGATCGGTAATCCGATACAGATCGAGATGTTCGATCGGCGGAACGCCGTCGTAGCGTTGGCGAAAGACGAACGTCGGCGACGAGACGGCAGCATCCGACCCGTGCAACGCGCGAACCAGCGCGCGAATGAGGGTGGTCTTGCCGGCGCCGAGCAAGCCGCGCAACGCTACCGCCGATCCCGGCCGCAGCCGGCGCGCGAACGCTTGCGCGAACGCGTCCAAGGCTGCCAGATCGGGTATCAGTGTTTCCATGGCTTTAAAAGATACACCACGCACGAACACGAACATACCGGCAGTGTATCTGCGGGTCAGCGACGTGATTGTCGGGGTTATCGCTGGTGCGGTTTGCTCCGTCCTCGCCGCCGCGTTCGAAGCCTTTATCGTCACGCTGCGTTTCTTCTCGGTCGGTCACCTGGGCGGTGGAATCGGCAGCAAGTTCTTGATTATCGCGATTCTCGGCGCGATCGTCGGCGGGCTGGTCGGTTTTGGGGTTGGCGCGGTCGTCAAGCCACGCGGGCAGCGCTCGGTACGTTAAGCGAATGTCGCGCTTTTGCGCGACATTCGCTTGATGGGCGGAGCGATGGATTCCTCGAACGAAGCCGACGCAAGTCATGCACGCGCGTCCGAAAGAATAGTGAAACGGTAGTCTGTGAATAACGATCGTGTCTCGCTCATCAACGTCGAAGACGAAATGCGCGAGAGTTATCTCTCGTATGCGATGTCGGTCATCGCGTCGCGCGCGCTGCCCGACGTGCGTGACGGTCTCAAGCCCGTCCAGCGCCGCATCTTGTACGCCATGCGCGACATGGGGATGACGCCCGACAAGCAGCACCGCAAGTCGGCCGGTGTGATCGGCGAGGTACTCAAGAACTACCATCCGCACGGCGACAGCTCCGTATACGACGCGCTCGTGCGCATGGCGCAAGACTTCACGCTGCGCTATCCGCTCATCGACGGCCACGGGAACTTCGGCTCGATCGATCCCGACCCGCCGGCCGCCTATCGGTACACCGAAGCGCGCTTGGCGCGGCCGGCGATGGACATGCTCGTCGACATCGACAAAGAGACCGTCGACTTCGTTCCAAACTTCGACAATCAAGGCACCGAGCCGGTCGTGCTGCCGGCGCGCTTGCCGCAACTGCTCATCAACGGTTCGAGCGGGATCGCGGTCGGCATGGCGACCAACATTCCGCCCCACAACATCGGCGAAATCTGCGATGCGATCGTCAAGGTGATCGACTACCGCTCCGCGTCGGCCGTGCGCACGGTGACGCCGCAGCCGGCCGCCGCGGGCGAGAAGGTCGATGCGGCGGATGACGCCGGCGGCGACGAGGAGCTGTGGCAACAGATTCTCGACGTCGTGCACGGTCCGGATTTTCCCACCGGCGGCATTCTGATGGGCCGCGAAGCCATTCGCACCGCCTATCGAACCGGACGCGGCACCGTGCCCTTGCGCGGCAAAGCCGAAATCATCGAAGAAGACGGCAAACATAAAATTCTGATCACCGAAGTGCCGTTCCAAGTGTCGGTCAATCGGATCCTCGAAGCGATCTCCGACGCCCATTCCGAAAAGCGAATCTTGGGTATCTCGCGGCTGGATAACGAGTCCAACCGGCACGGCATGCGCATCGTCGTGCAGCTGCACCGCAGCGCCACTCCCAACGTGGTGCTCAACCAGCTCTACAAGCAAACCCCGCTGCAATCGAGCTTTGCGTTCAACATGCTGGCGCTCGTGCCGGCCAAACGCGCCGACGGCAGCGCCTATTTGCTGGCCGGCAGCACGCAGACGCAGCTGGAGCCGCAAGTCCTTTCGCTGCTTCAGATCCTCGAGTATTTCATCGAGCATCGCACGATCGTCGTGCGCCGGCGCACGACGTACGAGCTCGCGCGGGCCCGTTCGCGGGCCCACCTGCTGCTCGGATTTTTGGTTGCGCTCGACAACATCGACCGCGTCATCACGATCATTCGCGAAAGCGACACGGTCGAGACCGCACGCGAACACCTCATCGCTGAGCCCTTCGCGCTTTCCGACGCCTTCCGCCGGATGGCCCGCACGGCGATCGACGAGAATTTCCGGCTTTCGGCCGAACAGGCCGCGGCGATCGTCGACATGCGCCTGCGCACGCTGGTCGGACTGGAACGCCAGAAGATCGAGGACGAGCACTCCGAACTCGTGACGCTCATCGCCCAGCTCGAAGAACTGCTCGCAAGCGACAAGATGATTCTCGAGGTGGTGAAGACCGAAACCCTCGACGTGCGCAAGCGCTTCGCCGATCCGCGGCGGACGCCGGTCGAAGCGCTCGAAGGCGAGCTCTCGATCGAGGATATCATCGCCGATACCGACGTCGTCATTACGTCGACCGTCGGCGGCTACATCAAGCGCGTATCGGTCGATACGTTCCGCCAGCAAAACCGCGGTGGCCGCGGCGTCGTCGGCATCGCCAACCTCAAAAAAGAAGACGTCGTCGCGAACTTTTTCGTCGCCACGACGCACCAGCACGTTTTGTTCTTCACCAACAAGGGCCGGGCGTACCGCCTGCGGGCCTACGAGATCCCCGACTCGACACGCCAATCGCGCGGCACGGCGCTGGTCAATTTGCTGACGCTGCCGCCCGGCGAATCGGTGACGGCGGTGTTTCCGATCAGCGACTTCGAGGGCGACAATTACCTGGTAATGGTTACCCGTCAGGGCGTCATCAAGAAGACCAAGCTCGAAGAGTTCTCCAACGTTCGCCGCAACGGGCTCAACGCGATCGGTTTGGACGACGCCGATGAACTCTTGGGCGTCGACCTTTCCAACGGTTCGCGCGACATCATCCTGGCGACGCACGACGGCATGGCCGTGCACTTCAACGAGACCGACGTGCGGCCGATGGGCCGCAACGCGCGCGGCGTTCGCGCCATCACGCTGGCGCCGAGCGACACGGTCGTCGCGATGGACGTCGTCGAGGACGACCGGCGTGAAGTGTTGATCGTCACCTCACAAGCGTACGGAAAGCGCACGCCGATCGACGACTACCGCCACACCTCGCGCGGCGGCAAGGGCGTCAAGGCGTTCGCCAAAGAGAAAGAGATCGGGTACGTGGTCGACCAGATTCTGGTGCGCTCCGACGACGAACTGCTGCTCATCACCAGCGGCAACCAAGTCATCCGCATCCCGGTCGATCAGATCCGCCGGGCCGGCCGGTCAACCAAAGGCGTGCGGCTGCAGCGGTTGGCCGAGGGTGATGAAGTCATCGCGATCGCCAACCTCGGACAAGTCTCCAAACGGGTCGCCGACATCACGGGTGAGGAGCCGGTGACGCCCGCCTAGCCGTTTTCTTCGGGCTCGCTCGCGCCGGGGCAGGTCTCGGCCACCTGACTCGTGTCGACCACGAGGCGCAGCAGCGTTGCGAGCTGCTCGCGTTGCGCGGCGTTCAGGCCGGCGAGGAGCCGTTCTTCGGCGACGCCGGAGGCGCGTTCGACTTCGTCGAGGCGTGTGCGGCCGGTCCCGGTGATCACCACGATGTGCCGCCGGCGGTCCACGGCGTCGCGTCGACGCTCGATGAGGCCGGCCGCTTCCAGGTCGTTGAGAATTCCGACCAGCCGCACGGCGTCGAGCTTCGTCGCCTCGCTCAGGGCCTGCTGGCCGATCGGATCGCAGCGTAGGGCGACGAGCGCGGCGACGTGGGGCGGCTTGAGCCCGGTCCCCGTGAGCGCCTCCCGGTAGATCTGCGCGGCTCCCCGCCCCAGACGCGCCAAGAGCAGCCCGGGCGATTCGTCCGGAGCCGCGGGCGCCATTGGCGGGTCATTCCTCACTGGACGAGTGTAGCACGGATCGGAAATGCTTGACAGTTATATAATCATTGCCTACGATAAAATCATTATCAGGTAAAAATTATAGTCGATTCGCGAGTCGTTTTCGCGGACGAACTAACCTGGAGCGGCGGCGTCCGTTCCCGACAGAAGCCTTTCCTTCCGTTGCAGTTCTCTCTTGAGAGCAGGAGCACCATGACCGCTACCTCGACCTCGACGCGCGCGTATATCATCGACCCGGCCCATTCGAGCGCGCACTTTTCCGTTCGGCACCTGATGATCTCGAAAGTGCGCGGCACGTTCCGAACGCTCGCCGGCACGATCGAACTGCCGGCCGATGCATCGATCCCCCTCGCGGTCAGCGCCGAGATCGATGCCGCATCGATCGATACGCGCGAAGCCCAACGCGACGCCCATCTCAAATCAGCGGATTTTTTCGACGCCGAACAATTTCCGAAGCTGCGCTTTACCAGCACGCGCGTCGAACCACTCGACAGCACGCGCTTCAAGCTGGTCGGCGATCTCGAAATACACGGCGTGAAACGCAGCGTGACGCTCGATGCCGAAGTTTCGGGGCAAGGCAAGGATCTGCACGGCAACGATCGCGTCGCCTTCGAAGCTACCGCGCGCATCAACCGCAGCGCTTTCGGGTTGGTTTGGAACGCGGCGCTTGAAACGGGCGGCGTCGCCGTCGGTGACGAGATCGACATCACGCTCGACGTCGAATCGATCCCCGCGCCGAAGCACGCCTGACGGCCGGGGCGGCGCGGCGGCGGGTTCGGTTCTGCCGGCGCGGAAGTGCCTGCGCGAACGGCCGCTGCCGGGGACGAGCGAAACCGGCGTGCGGCGCCCCGTGTCCCAGAGCCTGGAGGTATTTGACCCACTTATGAGCGCACTGCCCGATGTTTCCCAGAGCACGTTTTCGACCGCCGTGCTGGCTTCCGACAAGCCCGTCTTGGTCGACTTCTGGGCCCCCTGGTGCGGGCCTTGCAAGATGCTTGCGCCGGTCGTTGAGAAGGTTGCCGGGACCATGAGCGACCGCATTTCCTTCGTCAAACTCAACACCGACGAAGCGCCGAGCCTTGCGGGCGAGTATCAGGTTTCGGGGATCCCGTGTCTGATTCTCTTCAAGGGCGGCCAGGCCGTCGATCGCATCGTCGGCTTCGTGAACGAATCGACGATCACGTCGATGCTCAACAAGCATCTCGCCGCGGCCTGAATCGCACCGCCGCCCGCTGGGCGTTGCGCCCCGGGCTGACAAATTGCGCGCGAGTGTAGCGAACACTCGCGCGCAATGACGATTGGGGCTGCTCGGTCACGGCGCCATAGACGGTGAAACGTGCAGCCGTCGTCGTTACGGCGAAACGCCGCGAAGTTCCCCGCGAATCGCTGCGCTCATACGCTGCGCTTAACGCTCGTCGTGCAACGATCAACGTGACGAAAGCGCTGGCCATCGGCTTGACGCGGATCACGCGCTTCGAGAATCGAACGGAGTCGAGCTTCGATCAGTGTACGCTGCTGACGTGCAACGGCGCGACGCCCGCCGGCATCGGCAGTATCGTCGGCCGGAAGTCGATCACCACCGGTGCCGACCGTTTGGCGCTTGCGTTCAAGCCCAATGGCCGCTTTACCGTCGCAGCGGAAACGTACCGCCGGTACTTCGCGCTCGCGAAGAACCCGTACAACCCGTTCATCGGCTTTCAATTCGTCAACGAGCAGCAAGCCGGTTCGGCCCTTCTCGGCCGCGTGCAGAATCGCCGATCAGGCACCGTGGAACGACGATACCGTGACCGCGGCTTCCGCAGCCGCGGCCGCCGCCCCGTATTTTCTCGTCGCCGGCGGAACGAACGCGCAGTTCGCAGCCGGCGTCAACGGTGCGGCGGTCAATGCGGTGAAGGTCGGGACCGATCGGTACAAAGTCGTCTATGGCGGGATTGCATCGCCGTATAGCGACTCGTATGCCTCGGACCCGTTGTACACCACGAGCATTTCGCAGGGTATGGTCGACCGGCGCAGCGCCGCTTCGGCATTCAAAGGAGCACTGACGAACACGTCGAGCAACAAGCGGGTCGTCGCGGTCGCCACTGAAGCGGCGTACAACTACAACACCGCTTTCGCGCGCAACCGCAGCTACGAGTTCGACGCCGACATCACGCTGAATTTCAACCCGGTGCATACCGGATCGTACAAGGGATTCGCGCTGCGCGAACGGTTCGCCGACCGCACCCAGCCGACGCTGCCCTACAACTTCAAGTGCGTCCGTCACCAACTGCAATACAGTTTCTGAGAAGACAGCTTCTGAGATCTAAAATGTTGCTGCAGCGTACGGGCGCACGGGCACGCCCCGTGTTACAAAACGGTTGGGTCGGGTACGAATCGGGCGGAAGCCTTGTTCCATCGGCTCCGCACGGTTGCCGATAGGTTGCTCAAAGTTCTATGTTCGGCCCCGCTTCGCGCGACAGTTGTCCAATCGAAGCGGAGTCTTGGGAGGATTTGGATCATGACCGAATCCGCGCGTAACGTTCCGACTGCACCGTTCGATGCCGGCACGCTCGAGCCGGCGGTCCGGCGCGGCTGGTGGCTCTTTCTGGTTCGCGGACTGCTGGCGCTGGCGGTGGGACTGATCGCCATTTTCGATCCCGGCGCGACGCTCGCGGCGCTCATCTTGCTGCTCGGTGCGTTTTTCATCGTCGACGGCGTTTTTGCCGTGATCAAAGCGTTCGGGGTCATGCGCTCCGACCGGTCGTGGTGGCTGTTGCTGCTCTCGGGCATCGTCAGCATCATTGCCGGTTTCGTCGTTTTTGCCTGGCCTGGTCTGACGGCATTGACGCTGGGATATTTGGTCGGCTTTTGGGCCATCGTGACGGGCATCTTTGAGATCATGGTCGCGATTTCGCTGCGCCGCGTCATCCGCGGCGAGTGGCTCTACGTCCTGTTCGGTGCGATTTCGATCGTGTTCGGCGTGTACGTGGCGTTCATACCAGGTCTCGGACTCACGTACCTCACGCTGATGATCGCAATCTACGGCTTCGTGGCCGGCTTCTCGTTGATCGCGGCGGCCTTCCGGCTGCGCAGCGTCGCCACCCCGCGCTGAAGATGCGGCGTCAGTGGCGCAATGCCAGGACGCCGATCACGGCCTCGAGCGCAACGAGGATGATGATGATGATCTCGAGCACCTCGCTGCGCGTATGCTGCGCTTGGTCTTGGAACACCCGATAGATCTCGGAAACCGAGCGCAGCTTGGCGTCGATGAGACGTTGCCAATCCGCCAAACCGAGGCGCTTGGCGATCGAGCGGTAGAGCCGCGCGTAGTACGCGTCGCCGATGATTTTGAGCGCGTTCGAAGTACGATCGGTCAGTTCGAGAATATCGACGAGCAGGAAGCGGACCTGCGCGGCGCGCGCGGCTGCCGCGCGGTCCATGAACCTTCCGTTTCGCCGGCCCGGATCGTCGGCGTAGATGGCGTCGAGTTCGGCGTCCAGCCGGGCATCGTAGGTGCGGAACTCGACGAGCTGCGAGTTGGCGAATTCTAGGATGTCTTCGACCGCTTCGGCGCCCTCGGCGCGATCGTAGACGAACGCCGCGTCCCACTGGACGACCACGAAATCGTCGTCGTAATAGGACGTCGACAGGCGCAGCGCTTCGCTTTGCTCGGCTAGGACGAGCGGGCGATCCTCGAACAGCAGCAATTGCGCCACCGGTGAAGCCAAGTCGCCGGAAAGCCGAGCGGCCGCAACGTGTTCGCGGAAGCGGTCGACTTCCAAAATGAAGTAGTCTTCGACCAGCGCCTGATGCGGATCGTCGAGCGCGTCGCCGATTTCCGCCAGCACGTCGTCGAGTGCCGCGCGCGCTTGCGCCTCGAGCCGAGGATCGCTGCGCCAGCGCCGGGTCGAGGTGCCGTACTCGTGCCAACTGCCCGAGTACGGGATGCTGATGCGAATCGACACCACTCCGAAGTCGAAGATTTTTGCCCGCATCGTCGCGCTGTACTCTTCGAGATCCGGCAGCCGAACGATCAGCGGAACGACCGGATACTGGATGAAATCCGACGATGCTTCGCGGCGCAGCTGCAGGGGCGCGCGGGCCACGCCTTCCCCCCGCACGGTGCGCAACCGGGCCAGGTCGATGGTGTCGGCGACGTCGTACACGAAGAATGCGCGGAACGCCGCCTTGGCCAGAGCGGGAAGGGTCGCGGTCGCGGTGGCGTCCATCGCCGAATGCTTCGACAGCCGGCAGGCAAATTCGCTCCGCCTTGCTTGCCGCGCGCGCAGGCGCGCAACGGCGCAGACGCGCCGCGCTAGAAAAGCTCGCTCAAGCGCCGCCGCAAGAGCTGTTCGGCGCCTTCGCCCAGCCCCTGGACGATGCGCGCCGCGGTCACCGTGCCGCCGATGAGCCCGGCGCTCTGGCCGGCGGCGATGTGCGCGATATCGTAATTCCCGGCAGTCTTGGCTTCGCGATACGACGCCAGCAACGCCGGGTCGCCGAGCGCTTCGGACTCGCGGCCGTCCCAGCGCACGGCGAATTGGTTCCGCAACACGCGACCGCGGTACCGCTTGGGCCACGGCAAGTGCTGGAGGTTGTCGAAAAGCCCGGTCAGGATCGTTTGCGTTTCGTTCGCCGCGCTGATTCGCGCGCGCGCCGCTTCGGTTACCTCGGCTTCCGCGGCGAGCAAGAATGGGGTGCCGATCCAGGCGCCTGCGGCCCCGGCCGCCAGCACGGCTGCTAGGCCGGCCGCGGTTGCAATCCCGCCCGCCGACAAAACCGGCCGATCGGTCAAGCCGAGCACGATCTGCAGCATCAACAGGGTCGAGACGTCGCCGGTATGGCCGCCCGCCTCCGTGCCCTGCGCGATCAGCACGTCGACGTTGGCGCGCAGCGCCAATTCGGCGTCCGCCCGGGACTGCACTTGAGCGGCGAGCAGAATGCCGTTGGCGTGAATTTTACCGACGTACGGCGTCGGATCGAGGAATGAAATCGAGATCAGATGCGGGCACTGCTGAATCGCGGTGTCCAGCAAACCGGGCTGTCGCTCGAGCGCCCAACCGATGAAGCCGATACCGAATTTGCGCTGCGGATCGTCCGCCCGGGCCGTGCGGCAATGCAGCTCGAGATCGGCAGCCGTCCACGTCTCGTTGACGCCGATCATGCCGAGTCCGCCGGCGTCGGAGACGGCTCGTGCGAGCGAGCCCACAGCAGCCGGCGTCATCGGCGCGTTGAGGATCGGGTAGCGCAAGCCCCACGGCTCGGTGATCGGCGTCTTGAGCATAGCCGATACTTCGCGCCTTGCCGCGCGAAAGTCTCGCTCCCCGCCGCAACCGAAGCGTTAGCACTCAGGGTTTTAGAGTGCGAATGAACGTAGAACGTATGACTCAACGCGTTCAGGAAGCGCTCAATACCGCGTATAGCCGTGCGCTTTCCGAGCGTAACACCCAGACAGCGCCCGAGCATGTGCTCGCGGCGGTGCTCGATCAGCCCGAAGGGATCGCAGCGCCGATTCTCGCCAAGGCGGGACTCGACGTCTCGAACGTCACCGGCCAAGTCGATCAGGCAATCGGCCGGCTTCCGCGCTTCTCCGGTTCGAATCCGGACGCGAATCAGGTGACGGTCGCCCCGGCGCTCACTCGGTTGCTGACCGCGGCGGATGATGAAGCCAAGAAGCTCAACGACGAATATGTCTCCGTCGAGCATTTGCTCCTCGCAATGACGGGCGACACCGGCGGCGTCGGCCGAATCTTCCGCGAGGCCGGGATCACGCGCGAGAAGCTGTTGGCGGCGCTGCGCGACGTGCGCGGCAATCAGCGCGTGACGAGCCAAAATCCCGAAGGGACGTACCAGACGCTCGAGCGGTACGGCCGCGATCTCACCAAGGCGGCGGAGCAAGGCAAACTCGATCCCGTCATCGGTCGCGACGACGAGATTCGGCGGGTCGTCCAAGTCCTTTCACGGCGCACGAAAAACAATCCGGTGCTCATCGGTGAACCCGGCGTGGGCAAAACGGCGATCGTCGAGGGCCTCGCGCAGCGCATCGTGCGCGGCGACGTGCCCGAGGGGCTCAAGAACAAGAAGATCGTGTCGCTCGACATGGGCGCACTCATCGCCGGCGCGAAGTATCGCGGCGAATTCGAAGAGCGGCTCAAGGCCGTGCTCAAAGAAGTGCAGAGCGCGAATGGAGCCGTGCTGTTGTTCGTGGACGAACTGCACACCGTGGTCGGCGCCGGCAAGACCGAAGGTTCGATGGACGCCGGCAATCTGCTCAAACCGCTCTTGGCGCGCGGCGAACTGCACATGATCGGCGCGACGACCCTCGACGAGTACCGCAAGTACATCGAAAAGGACGCAGCGCTCGAACGGCGCTTCCAGCCGGTCATGGTCGACCAGCCGACGGTCGAAGACACGATTTCGATTCTGCGCGGGCTGCGCGAACGCTACGAAGTCCATCACGGCGTCCGGATCAAGGACTCGGCGCTCGTCGCCGCGGCGGTGTTGTCGAATCGCTACATCGCCGACCGGTTCTTACCCGACAAAGCCATCGACTTGGTCGACGAGGCGGCGGCGAAGCTGCGCACCGAGATCGACTCGATGCCCACCGAACTCGACGAAGCATCGCGGCGCATCATGCAGCTGGAGATCGAGCGTGAAGCCCTGCGGCGTGAGAGCGACGACGCCTCGCGTCAGCGGTTGGAGAAGCTCGAAAAAGAGTTGGCGGCGCTGCACGAAGAGTCCGACGCGCTCAAGGCGCGCTGGCAGAACGAGAAGAACGCGGTCCAATCGTTGCGGACGCTGCGCGAACAAATCGAAGCGACCAAGGTCGACGTCGACCGCGCTTCGCAAAACGCCGATTATGCCACGGCCTCGCGACTCAAATACGGCAAGCTCAGCGAACTCGAACGCGAACTGAGTGCCAAGGAAGCTTCGTTGGGCGCCAACGACAAGCGGCTGCTCAAAGAAGAAGTCGACGAAGAGGACATCGCCGGGATCGTCTCGCGCTGGACCGGCATTCCGGTCAGCAAACTCTTGCAAGGCGAGATCGCCAAACTGCTCAATCTGGACCAAGAGCTGCACCGGCGCGTGATCGGTCAGGATGACGCCGTCGACGCCGTCGCCGAAGCGATCGTGCGCGCGCGGTCGGGCCTGGGCGATCCGAATCGTCCGCTGGGGTCGTTCTTGTTTCTGGGACCGACGGGCGTCGGCAAGACCGAGTTGGCGCGCGCGCTGGCCGCGTTCTTGTTCGATGACGAACGTGCGCTCATCCGCATCGACATGTCGGAGTATCAGGAGAAGCACACGGTCGCGCGGCTGCTGGGGGCACCGCCGGGCTATGTCGGGTACGACGAGGGCGGTCAGCTCACCGAACAGGTGCGGCGCCGGCCGTTCTCGGTCATCCTTTTCGACGAAGTCGAAAAGGCGCACCCGGACGTGTTCAACGTTTTCCTGCAGATTCTCGACGACGGGCGCTTGACTGACGGTCAGGGACGCACGGTGGATTTCCGCAATACGATCGTCATCATGACGTCGAACATCGGCAGCCATCGCATCCTGGACTACAGCGGCAACGAACGTAGTGCCGACTACGCGGTGATGCGGGCAACGGTACTGGACGAACTGCGCCAGCACTTCCGGCCCGAGTTCCTCAACCGGATCGATGAGACGGTCGTGTTCCACGCACTCTCCGAGGCGCAGCTCAAAGACATCGTCGAGATTCAACTCGACCGCGTCCGCGCGCGGCTGGTCGATCGCCGGATCGGCTTAGAAATCAGCGATGAAGCGAAGACCCATCTGGTGCGCACGGGCTACGAACCGGCGTACGGTGCGCGGCCGCTCAAGCGCGCGATTCAGCGCGAGGTCGAAACGCCGCTCGGTCGCAAGATCCTCGCCGGGGAGATACACGACGGCGACTTGGTCCGGGTGGGGCTCGACCCCAAAGAGCTGCGCCTGACGTTCAACGTGGTCGCGCCGCTGCCGCCGCTCCCTGCGATGGCGTAAAAAAAACGCGGCGCCCGCGTCGGAACCGGGCGCCGCGTGGGAACCGTTAGAGCCTTGGAACCATCCGACGCTTCTGGAGGTAAGGCTCTTGAACGATCGTCCGACCCGCAAAGCGGTCCTCATCAATCTACTCGCCCTTCCGTTCGCTGCCGTCGGGATGGCGAGTCAAGCGTCGGCTGCGGCAAAAGCTCCGGCCGCCGGAGCGAAGTCCCCGCAGACGGCGGTTTCATATCAAACCTCACCCAAGGGCACGGCCCACTGTTCGGGGTGTAAGTTTTTCTTGCCCGGAGCGGATCCCAAAGCCAAGGGGCAATGCCAAGTTGTCGCCGGCGATATCAGCCCCGACGGTTGGTGCGTGGTCTACTCGGCAAAAAGTTAGCGATCTCGTGAATGGGCGGCACGTCAGCGGAACGTTGGCCGATCGAAACGATCTTCGTCGCTGCAAACGGACTGCGCTTCGAGGTCGACGTTTGCGGCCACGGTGACCGGTTGGCACTGTGTTTGCACGGCTTTCCCGAAGCCGCGTTTTCGTGGCGCTATCAGCTGCCGCTGCTGGCCGGCCTCGGTTACCGCGTTTGGGCGCCCAACGGGCGCGGTTACGGCCAAACGACGCGGCCGCCGAACGTCGACGATTATCGAACGGATCGGCTGGTCGCCGATGTCGCCGGTTTGATCGACGCTTCGGGTGCGCGCTCGGTGACGTTGATCGGGCATGATTGGGGCGCTGCGGTGGCTTGGCTCTTCGCAACCGATCGGGTGCGTGCGCTCGAACGGCTCGTCATCATGAACGTTCCGCATCCCGCGCTCTTCGCCCGGCGGCTGCGGTCGCTCGATCAAGCCTTGCGCTCGTGGTACATTCTGTTCTTCCAGCTGCCGCGGATTCCCGAGTGGGCGCTGGGGTGGAACCGCGCCGCGCCCATCGCGCGCGCGTTTCTCTCGAGCGCCCATGACAAGAGCCGCTTTCCGCCCGCCGTGCTCGACGTGTACCGGCGCAACGCGCTTGCGCCAGGGGCGTTGACGGCGATGCTCAATTGGTACCGTGCGGTCGTTCGCGATGCGCCGCGCCACGCTCGGCGAGAGTATCCGCCAATCGACGTTCCCACCCTGCTGATCTGGGGCGAAGCCGACCTGGCGTTGACCATGGCCACGACGTTCGGCACGGACCGCTTCGTTCACGACCTGACGCTGCGCTATCTGCCCGGCGTTTCGCATTGGGTGCAGCAAGACGCTCCGGCAACCGTCAACGCCATGCTGGCGGCATTCCTGCGCGGCGAGCGCGTCCCCACGCACGCCGAAGTGTGACGGCGGCAGCCGGATCCTGCCTGCCGCGGGCCACCTGCGAGGTAAAGGCCGATGCGTTGGAATACGGTGCAACAGACACCTTTTTCACTTTTCGACCGGAGTCGCGACATTGCCGCTACAGACGATTTCGACCGCCCCGCTAAGTCGCCACGCGATGGCATATGTCTTAGCCGGCGGGCGTGGGACCCGGCTTATGGAGCTTACGGACAAACGGGCCAAGCCCGCCGTGTATTTTGCCGGAAAATCACGCATCATCGATTTTGCGCTTTCGAACGCGCTCAATTCCGGGATTCGGCGTATTGCGGTAGCGACGCAATACAAGGCCCACAGCCTGATCCGGCACTTGCAGCGCGGTTGGAACTTCTTGCGCACCGAACGCAACGAGAGTTTCGACATTTTGCCCGCCAGCCAGCGCGTCTCGGAAACACAATGGTACGCGGGAACTGCCGATGCGGTGTATCAGAACATCGACATCATCAACAGCTACGATCCCGAATACATCGTGCTGCTCGCCGGCGACCACATCTACAAGATGGACTACGAGCAGATGCTGCAGCAGCACGTCGAGCAAAACGCGGACGTGACGATCGGCTGCATCGAGGTTCCGAGGCTCGACGCGCGCGGATTCGGCGTGGTGCACGTCGACGCCAACGATCGCGTCATCGGTTTCTTGGAAAAACCGGCCGACCCGCCGGGCATGCCCGACAAACCCGACATGGCGTTTGCGAGCATGGGCATCTATGTTTTTCGCACTCAGTTCCTGTTCGAAGAATTGCGGCGCGATGCCGCCGATGAAGCGTCCGATCACGATTTCGGCAAAGACATCATTCCGTATCTGGTCAAGCACGGCAGCGCTGTCGCGCATCGCTTCGAGCGTTCGTGTGTCCGGTCGGCCCCCGACGCCGAAGCCTATTGGCGCGACGTCGGTACCATCGACGCCTACTGGGAGGCCAACATCGACCTGACGGACTTCGTTCCGGCACTCGATCTGTACGACACGAATTGGCCGATCTGGACGTACGGCGAGATCACCCCGCCGGCTAAATTCATCCACGACGAGGACAAACGGCGCGGCGAAGCGATCAGCTCACTGGTCTCCGGCGGCTGCGTGGTTTCCGGATCGAAGATTCGCCAATCGCTCATTTCGACCGGCGTCAAAGTGCGATCGTACGGCATCTTGCAAGGAGCGGTGGTTTTGCCGTACGTGCAGATCAATCGTTCGGTGCGGCTGACCAACGTCGTGATCGATCGCGGCGTCGACATCCCCGAAGGGCTGGTTGTCGGCGAGGATCCCGTTCTCGACGCGAAACGTTTTCGGCGGTCCGAGCGCGGCATCTGCTTGATCACGCAATCGATGATCGACGCGCTGTAGCGGACGGCTGGCACGAGTGGCACGTACACGCGTCCTGTCGGTAGCGTCGGAAGTCTACCCGATCGTCAAGACGGGCGGGCTTGCCGACGTCACCGGCGCCTTGCCGGGCGCGCTCGCGCGCGAACGCATCGATGTCTCGACCCTCGTGCCGGGCTATCGTGCCGTGCTCGACGCGGTGCCCGACGCCGAAACCGTGCTCGAGCTCGACGACTGCTTCGGCGGCCCGGCGCGCGTGCTGGCGGGCAGCGCCGCCGGTCTCGATCTTTTCGTCCTCGATGCGCCCCACTTGTACGATCGCCTCGGCGGTCCGTACACCGGGCCCGACAACAAGGATTGGCCCGACAACGCCTTTCGCTTCGGCGCCCTCTCGCGGGTCGGTGCTCAAATCGGCTCCGGTGCAGTCGACCGGTTCCAGCCGGATATCGTGCACGTGCACGATTGGCAAGCCGGCCTGGTTCCGGCGTACTTGCACTATTGGGGCCGACCGGAAATCGCGACGATCATGACGGTCCACAATCTGGCCTTTGCGGGACGCTTTGCGCGCGCTCTGCTCCCGGTGTTGGGCTTTCCGCCCCACGCCTACGCCATCGACGGCATCGAATATTACGGCGACATCAGTTTTCTCAAAGCCGGCTTGCAATTTGCCGACCGCGTGACGACGGTGTCGCCCACCTACGCGCTGGAGATCACGACGCCCGAACGGGGCATGGGTTTTGACGGCTTGCTGCGCGCGCGCGGCAGCCGGTTCTCGGGGATTCTCAACGGCATCGACGACGACGTGTGGGATCCCGCGCGCGATCCGCTCATCAACGCGAACTACGACAACGAACGGCTGGCGGCGCGCGTCCGCAATACCGCCGCTTTGCGCAAGCGCTTTGCGCTCGACGACGAACCGGCGACCCTGCTGGTCGGAATCGTCAGTCGCCTTTCGTGGCAAAAGGGACTCGATTTGCTGCTCGAGGCTCTCCCGGCGATGATCCGGCGCGGCGTGCAGTTCGTCGTGCTCGGCGCGGGCGATGCGGGATTGGAAGCCGGTTTGACGGCAGCGGTCGCGGCGCATCCGGGCCGCATCGGCGTCTACATCGGCTACGATGAACCCGTCGCGCACCTCGTGCAAGCAGGCGCCGGCGTCGTTCTCGTGCCCTCCCGCTTCGAACCGTGCGGATTGACCCAACTGTGCGCGTTGCGCTATGGTGCGATTCCGGTCGTCTCGCGCGTCGGCGGTTTGGCGGATACGGTGATCGACGCCAACGAGATGGCAATCGTTGCGGGCGTCGCGACCGGCGTGCAGTTCGCGCCGCCCGATCGCGAAGGACTCGATTTGGCCATCACGCGCGCCGCAGCGTTGTTCGCCCGGCCCAAAGTTTGGCAGCGCATGCAGCAGAACGGGATGGCAACGGACGTCTCGTGGAGCCGCTCCGGAAGTCAATACGCGTTGCTGTATCGCGAGATGCTCGGCTCGCGTTAGCATCCCGAAACACTCGCTCGTCGAACGGCACGGAATAACGTGCCGTTCTTTTTTTTAACCACCGGTTAACGCCGGCGATACAAAGCGGTTAAGTCTTCATTGAAGTAGTTAATGACGGCAGAAAACTCGATCTGCGCTACGCGTTGACGGTGGATTGTTGTTCGTGTTTAACCTGAACAACATGCATAAAAGTAAAGCACTTAATTTTAACGCAACATGCGACAACATTAGCAGCGCCTACGTTATCAATGATATAGAGTTAGTTCAGAAAGTAGGACCTCAATGAACCATATCAATGTGTCGGTAACGGTCGATCGAAAGGTTGACGAAGCGGCAATTCGCTTTGAACAATTCCTTCGCGAGTATGCGCCCGAAACAGAAATGAATTTCACGTTGCGCGCACCGTTCGATCTGACCGCTTTGAACGTTGGGTTCACGCTACATCGGGATGTTACCGCGCGAATCACTCCGCTCGCGCAAGGCGGCTGCGCCTACGCTGTCGCGTGGCAGCCCGTCGAACCGGGCCCGTTCCCGTCGCTGAGCGGAACGATCTTTATCGCGGCGAGCGAAACGAGTCAGGATCAATCGACTGTAACGCTCGACGGACACTATCATCCGCCTTTGGGCGTCGCCGGCGAAGTATTCGACGCGGTTCTGGGCAAGCACATCGCGCAAGCCAGTGCCTCGGATCTGATCGATCGCTTTGGGGCGTACCTTGGCAACGTCGTCGCACCGGAAAAGACGGTTGCGCCGGCGGCGGAGTTCATCCCCGTCTCGCAATTCGCGTAGCGGCTCTGGGGCGCGACCGGCGCGACCGGTCGCTCGACTGGGGCCCCTCGGGCGGCAGGTTGGTCCGCTCCCGGTGTTCAGCGGGGGAATGGTCATAGAACGGACCGTTTTTGCCGATGATATCGGTGTTGATGGCACAGATTGCGGGGGTCCGATCTTCGATCGCTCACGATGTCCGACCCGGTTCGGCGGCATGCCTAGCTGAGTCGTGCCCCTTGGGCCTGCGGCCGAGTGTGCGAAGCTCCCGGTGGACTTGACCGAAAGCGGCGCCGGCGGCGCAGCTGCCGGCCCGGACACCGATGCGAGCCGGACGGCCGCGGCCGTGATCGCGTTCACCTGGGACGCGCAGGCGCGCATTCGCAGCTGGAGCAGCGCCGCGCAAGCAGCGTTTGGCTGGGCCGCCCACGAGGTACTCGACGCGTTTCCGCCGTTTGTTTTGCCGGCCGACGCCGAGCGGTACGAACGTGACTGTTTGCGGGCGTTGGCCGGTTCGGGCGACAGCACGCGGCTCTGCACCGTTGCGGCGAAGGATCGACGGCAGATGCAAGTTGCGATCACCGTGACCCGCGGGGTCAGCGCGGACGGCCAGTACCACGGCATCAGCATCGTCGAAGATGTCGGCGCGCGGATAGCGACGGAAAGCCGCCTCGCGATGCTCGAATCGGTGGTCGTCAACTCGACCGATGCCGTGATCGTCGCCGATGCGTCACCCGACGAGGTCAACAGCTCGCGGATCATCTTCGTCAACGCGGCATTCACGCGCATGACGGGGTACCCGGTGGCCGAAGCCATCGGCAACACGCCGCAGATGCTGCAGGGGCCGCATACCGATCGCGCCGAGCTCGGACGGATCAACGCCGCGCTGCAACTGCATGAACCCGTCGTCGTCGAGCTGTGGAACTATCGCAAAGACGGAACCGAGTTTCGCGCGGAAATCAGCCTTTCGCCGATCTCCGATGAGAGCGGCCGGTGTCTCTACTTCGTCGGGATCATGCGCGACGTGACGCAGCGTCGCGCGCTCGAGAAATACGACAGCGATCGCGGCGTCGTGCTCGAGATGGCGATCTGCAACGAGCCGCTCGAGCTGCAGCTGAGCAGGATCGTGATGTTGCTCAAGGACGTCATCCCCGGCAGCCGCGCGACGCTGATGTTCGTCGAAGGCAGCGTGCTGGTGCGCGGCGCCGCGGATCCGAGGCTGCCCGCACACTATCTTGCCGCGATCGATCGCGTCCACATCGGTCCGCAGGCCGGTTCGTGCGGGACCGCGGTGCACGAACGCGCGCTCGTCATCTGCGCCGATATCGCCAGCGATCCGCGCTGGCTCGCGTACCGCGACCTGGCGATGGCTGCGGGTTTGCATGGGTGCTGGTCGATGCCGCTCTTCGGAACCCACGGGGACGTCATCGGAGCGTTTGCGCTGTATACGGATCGCTCGACGGGTCCGACGCCCGATGAGCTGCAGGTGTTCGAGCAGACGACCCGTTTTGCGTCGCTCGTCGTCGAGCGCCACCGGGCGCGCGAGCGCTTGGAGCGCATGGTGCTCTACGATGCCTTGACCGAATTGCCCAATCGCAAGCTGTTCGAGGTCCGTTTCGCGGCGGCGGCTGCGCGCGCCGCAGCGGTCAACGATGAAATTGGCATCGGCATTCTGGACATCGATCGGTTTAAGGCCATCAACGACGCGTACGGCCATCATGTAGGCGACGAGCTCTTGCGCAGCGTTGCGGCCCGGCTGGCGGCCGCGCTGCGCGACGGCGACTGCATCGCGCGCATGGCCGGCGACGAGTTCTTGGTGATGTTTCCCGCCTTGGCGAATCAGAACGACGGCGTGGCGGCAGCGAATCGGCTGCTGGCGCAATTCGAGGCGCCGTTTGCCGCCGCCGGGCGTGAGATCTTCGTTCGGCCGAGCCTCGGGCTGGCGTTTTTCTGCGACACCTCGCCCGCACTGCTCGACTTGCTGATCGCGGCCGACCGGGCGATGTACATGGCCAAAGTGCGCGGCGGCGGTCTCGAACGCGCAACCGCAGCGGTTCCCGGCAGCGCGCTCAAGAAGCTCGACTTCGACAACGATTTGCGGCGGGCGCTCGAGCGCGACGAACTCGAACTGCACTATCAAGTGATGTTCGATTTGTCCGATGGGCGTCCGGTCGGTGCCGAAGCGCTGCTGCGCTGGCATCATCCGCAATTCGGCCTGATTCCGCCCGGCGATTTCATCCCGCTGGCCGAGGCGAACGGGATGATCGTCCCGATCGGCAAGTGGGTGATCGACGAAGCGGCCCGCGTGGCGCGCGGCTGGCAAGACGCCGGACGCGACGCTTTCGTCACCGTCAACGTGTCGGCGCTGCAATTCGACGAGCCCGGGCTGCTGGTGAGCGTCGTCGACACGCTCGCCCGTCACGGGCTCGAGCCGCACCGGCTCCATTTGGAGTTGACCGAGTCGCTCATCATGCGCAATCCAGCCGCGTCGGCGGTGATTCTCGCTCAGTTCCGGGCGCTCGGCGTTCGGATCGTGATCGACGATTTCGGAACCGGCTATTCGAGCTTGGCCTATTTACAGCAATTCGAGTTCGATGCGCTCAAAATCGACCGCTCGTTCGTGCGTGATATCGGCAATGTCGAGAGCGGCCGCGGCGCGCAGATCCTGTCGGCCATCGTTGCGCTCAGCAACGGTCTGGGCGTGACGACGATTGCCGAGGGCGTCGAAAACGCCGACCAGTACGCGGCGGTCAAAGCGTGCGGCTGCGACATCGTGCAGGGCTTCCTGTGCGCGTATCCGGTGCCGGCGCGGAACATCGATTGGAACCACGTCGACGTCGCGAGTGCGGCCGCACGCGAACCGTTCGCCATTCGCGTCGTGGACTCGCCGCGGGTGCGCGCGGCCGACCCGGAGCGCTTTTCCCTTCGCCCCGGGCCCTGGTAGATCGCGCTAAGCGAAGACTTTGTCGCGCTTGCGGCTGCGCAACCGATCGGTTTCGTTGAGCAGCCGCTTGCGGATGCGAATCGACTTGGGCGTGACTTCCACGAGTTCGTCGTCTTCGATGAACTCGATTGCGCGCTCGAGCGACATCTCTTCGGGCGGCGACACTTTCGTGCTGTCGTCCGAACCGGACGCCCGCATGTTGGTGAGCTTCTTGGCGCGCACGACGTTGATCGCGATATCTTTGTCGTCGTTGGCGCGGCCGACGATCATGCCTTCATAAACGTCGACTTGGGGGCCGACGAAAAACCGCCCGCGTGATTCCAGGCCGACCATGGCGTACTCGGTGGTCACGCCCGAGTCGCTGGCGACGAGGGCGCCGTTCGAGCGGCCGGGGATCGCGCCTGCCAGCGGCTGATGATCGTAGTAGGTATGCGACATCACCGCGGTGCCGCGCGAAAGCGTGAGCAGTTCGCCGCGCAAACCGAAGATCGCCCGGGTCGGCATCGTGTATTCCAACCGTCGCGATTCGCCGACGGTGATCATGTTCGACATGATCGCGCGCCGCCGTCCGAGCGACTCGATCACCGGCCCGGCGTACTCTTCGGCGACGTCGACCACGACGTACTCGACCGGTTCCATCTTGACGCCATTGCGCTCGCTGATGATGACCTGCGGTTTGGAAACCGCCAACTCGTAGCCTTCGCGGCGCATCGTTTCGATCAAAATCGAAAGATGCAGTTCGCCGCGCCCGCGAACCTCGAAGGTGTCGGCACTCTCGGTATCGCCGACGCGCAGCGCGACGTTGGATTCGAGTTCGCGCATGAGCCGCTCGCGGATTTGCCGCGAAGTGAGATACTTGCCCTCTTTGCCCGCGAACGGCGACGCGTTGACCATGAAGTACATCGAGACGGTCGGCTCGTCGATCGCGACCGCGTTGAGGCCTTCGGGCATGGCCGCGTCGGTGATCGTATCGCCGATGTTCAGGCCATCGATTCCCGAAACGCAGACGATGTCGCCGGCGGCAGCTTCCTCGACGTCGACGCGATCCAAGCCCGCGAAGGTGAGCAGCTTCGTCAGCCGCAGGCCGGTTTCGACGGTCCCTTCCCGGTCAACTTTGGCGATCGGCGCGTTGAGCTTCGCCGAGCCGCGAAACACTCGGCCGATGCCGATGCGCCCGACATATTTGTTGTGGTCGATCGCCGAAATGAGCATCTGAAAGCCGCCGTCTTCGGCCGGCGCTTCCGGAACCGATTGGGCAATCGTAGCGAAGAGCGGTTCGAGATCGGTGCTTGGGTCGTCGAGATTGTATTTGGCGATGCCCGCCCGGCCGTTGGTATAAACGACCGGAAACTCCGATTGTTCGTCGCTGGCGCCCAGTTCGATGAACAAGTCGAAGACTTCGTCGACCACTTCCTGCGCGCGCGCGTCCTTGCGATCGATCTTGTTGATGACGACGATTGCGCGCAGGTCTAATTCGAGCGCTTTGCGCAACACGAATCGCGTTTGGGGCATCACGCCTTCGGCGGCGTCGACGAGCAGCACGACGCCTTGCACCATCTGCAGCACGCGCTCGACCTCGCCGCCGAAGTCGGCGTGGCCGGGCGTATCGACGATATTGAATTTCAAATTCCCGTGCCGCACCGCGGTGTTTTTTGCCAAGATCGTTATGCCGCGTTCTTTCTCCAACGGATTGGAGTCCATCACGCGGACTTCGGTCGCCTGGCCTTCGCGAAACACGCCGCTCTGTTTGAGCATGGCATCGACGAGCGTGGTTTTTCCGTGGTCGACGTGCGCGATGATAGCGACGTTTCGAATATCGGCTCGGGTTCTCACAACCCACGGAGTATAACAGAAAAAGGGAGGGAACGCCACCGCGGCCCCCGCGATTAAGATCGCTTAACCGCCGCGCTCAGCGGCCGAAGCGCCGCTGCCGGCCGGCAAATGCGGCGAGTGCCGCGTCGAACGCGCGGCCGTCGAACTCGGGCCACGGCGTGAGCGTCGACCAAAGCTCGGTGTACGCGCACTGGTAAAGTAAAAAGTTCGAAAGGCGCAGTTCGCCGCCCGTTCGAATCAGCAGATCGGGGTCCGGCATCCCCGCCGTCGTCAGCTTTCCGGCGATCGCTTCGTCGTCGATGGCCTCGGGCTCGAGCTGTCCGGCCGCGACCTCGCGCGCCAGCGCCCGGATCGCATCGCACAATTCGGTTCGTGCGCTGTAGTCGATCGCCAAGTTCAAGACCATGCCCGAACCCGCGCGCGTGCGGTCCTCGAGTTGGGCCAGCGCTTCGCGCAGCGCGGCGGGCAAACGGTCGCGCTTGCCGATGATCCGCACCCGCACGTTGCCGCGCATGAGCGCTTCGGTCTCGCGCCGGACGAAGATCCGGCCTAATTCCATCAGCAGGGCGATCTCGTCGGTTGGCCGGGCCCAGTTCTCCTCGGAGAACGCGTACACGGTCAACACGTCGACTCCGGCGCGGGCCGCCGCCGCGACCGTACGCTGTAAGGCGCGCACGCCGCGCCGATGACCCTCGATGGCCGGCAAGCCATGCGCGCTGGCCCAGCGCCGATTCCCGTCCATGATGATCGCGACGTGGCGCGGGGCGGTCGCCGAAAGCGGAGCGACGAGTTGATTGATCATAACTGCGGCAGCCAGTTGGCGGCAGGGCCGTCGTCGTGCGTGCGGTGCGCGCGATCGTGAACGGCTCGTACGACCGTCTCGAGTTCGTCGATGTAGGCCAGGAAGCGCGTGCGGCCGATGGGGGTGATCCGCACGATCGTCACCGGCCTTCCGTTGCCGCGCAAGCGCTCGAGGCTGACGATGCCCACCTCGGCTAACGCGTGGAGATGGCGGTTGAGATTCCCGTCGGTGAGCCCGCAGGCGTCTTGCAGATCGGTAAAGCGCATGCCGCCGACGTTGGCGACCAGACACGTGCAGACGGCCAGCCGGCCGCGTTCGTGAAAGATTCGTTCCAGCCCGGAGTAAGCGAAGGGTGCCTCGTTAGCGTTCATGTTGATGCCGCAGATCGTCGGAGAGCACCAGGGCGCCGATCGAAAGCTGACCGATGCCGAACGTGGCCGGCATGACCCACCAGCGCAACGCACTGACGTCCTGGGCGAAGAGCAAGGCCGTTCCCGCGGCGCCGAACAGCGCGGCGACGGCCAACACGCCGCGCGGCACCATCGCGCGCGATGCGATCAGTCCCATCGCGTAGCAGACGCACCACACGCCGGGCAGCAACCCGTCGAGATGCCGGTTCAGCAGCGCCGCCGTCAGCACGCCGCCGGTCGCGATCGCCGGTGCGATCGTCATCCCCACCGTGCGCATTTCGCATCGCGCTCGCAGCGACCAGTTGCGCGCGACCCAGACCAGGATCGCGCCGTAGTTGATGACCAGCGCGAAAATCAGGCACGCGATCCAGACCTGGACGTAGCGGGCTGCATCGACGTCCGAGCTTGGGTAGGGAAGCGCGAAAAATTGGTACGCGCCCACGGCCAGGGCCGCGCTCCCGCTGGCGATCGCCGCGCCGCCGGACCAGCCGCGAAAGCGCTGAACCGCGACGAGCCGGCTGCGAACTTCCGCGAGATCGGCCAGCGCCTGCGAGACTTCCATCTTTGGCTTTGTAACACAAAGCAAACCCGGCTGGCAAGCACTTTCGGGGGTGTGCGGAGCGGACTGAAGAACGGAGGGGCGCTGTGCCCGGACCTCCGCCCCCACCCTGGAATCTTCCGCTGCGGACCTGGCAGCACGCTGCTTTTGCGGCTTGGGATGCCGAACGTTCGGCCGACGCTCTGATCGTTGCGACGCCCGGCGCGGGGAAAACCCGGTTCGCGGCCAGGCTCGCCCACGCGCTGCTTGCCGATCGAACGGCCAGTGTGGTGTTTGTGGTGGTTCCGCGCGAACACCTCAAGCTGCAGGTCGCGCGGGCGATGGCCGAAGCGGGGATCGTGCTCGACCATCAGTTTCGCAACGCAGTGGGGGCCCTTGCCGGCGATACCCACGGGGCGGTGGTCACCTATCAGCAAGTCGCGGCAGCGCCGCTGCTTTACGCTCGGCTCATCGGCCGGGCGCCGCGCGGGGCCGCGGTCGTCCTGGACGAGATCCACCATGCCGGCGATCAAGCGACGTGGGGCAACGCGTTACGGCAGGGCTTTGGCCGGGCACTGCACCGGATCGCGTTGTCCGGTACCCCGTTCCGCTCGGACGGCACCGCGATCCCGTTCGTGCGCTATGAGGGCGGCCTATCGGTGGCGGATTTCTCCTATGACTACGCCGCCGCGTTGCGCGACGGCGTCTGCCGGGCGCTGGTGTTCCCGCTTCATGGCGGCGATGCCGAGTGGACCAGCCGCGACGGCGAAGCGATGCAGGCCTCGTTCGACACGGGACTGGTGCGGCGGCACGAGAGCGAACGGCTGCGCACCGCGCTAACTCAGCCAAATTGGCTGGGTACGGTCTTGCAAAAAGCTCATCTGCAGCTGCTGGCACTGCGCGCCGCGGGCCAACGCGATGCGGGCGGACTCGTCGTGGCGATGAATCAGGAGCACGCCCATTTCATCGCCACGCTGATGCAGCGCCGGCTAGGGGTCAAGCCCGCCATCGTCGTGTCGGATCTCGACGACGCCTCGCGGCGGATCACGGCGTTCGGTGGCTCGCGCGAACCCTGGATCGTGGCGGTACACATGGTCTCCGAAGGCGTCGACATTCCCCGGCTGCGCGTCGGCGTTTTCGCCACCAACGTGGTGACCGAAATGTACTTTCGTCAATTTTGCGGCCGTTTCGTGCGGACCACCGGCGCGGCGGCCGGCGAACGTGAAGCCTACGTGTTCGGCGCTGACGACGCGCGCATTCGGGCGCTCGCGAGCCGGATCACCGTCGACGTCCGCAATGCCGTCCGCGACCGCGAGGCGGCGACCGCGGCCGACGACTTTGCCCGGGCCGCGCGCGTGAGCAGCGAGCCCGGTGAAGGCCAATACGCTTCGATCGCAGCCGAAGCGAATGAAGGCCGGACGCTCGACTTTGGCCCGCTGTTCAACCCGGCGGCATTTCTCGCCGGGACCGGCGCGCCGCCCGCGCGTGAGAAACCGCCCGCGCCTGCCGTGCGTGCGCCGCGCGCTGCTGTCGAGCTAACCCAGGCGGAAGGCAAGGAGACGCTGCGCCGGGCGATCCACGGACTCGTCGCGCACGTCAGTTCGACCTTCGGGGTCGATCACAAACTGGTTCACGCCACGCTCAACGCGCGCTGCGGCGGTCCGGTCGCCACCGCCACCGCCGCCGAACTCGAGCGCCGGCGCCAGGTCATCCTGCAATGGTTCGCGCGGCGGACATACGACGGTTTGCGTTAGCGGCGGGGGTGGGAGCATGTATCGCGTAGCATTCCGATGCGCGCCGCGCGCTGGGCGAAGCGCGGACCCGATCGCGAGAACGCGCCGGGAAAGAGGCAGCGACGAACCAGCAGCGATAACCGCAAGACGATGAACACTAGCGCGGCGGCACCACTCGTCGACATCGGCCCCAGCGCGGCGCAGCGTCTGGCTGCCGGCCGCGCGCTGCGGGAACGCGTGCCCCGTTCGAGCCACTCGGCCTGGACCGCGCCCAAGGACCGGGCGGATCCGCTCGCGATCCTCGCGGGTACGTGCAACGGACGGGTGAGTGCGCTGGTGCCGCTGCGCAATGCGAAGATGGCCGAATCGCCGTTCGCGTTCTTTCGCGGCGGCGCGGATATCATGGCGGCGGATCTGGCGCGCACGCCCGCGACCGGGCTGCCGGTGCAGCTTTGCGGCGATGCCCATTGCTTGAACTTTGGCGCGTTTGCGACGGCGGAACGGCGCTTGATCTTCGACGTCACCGACTTCGATGAGACGGCGCCGGGGCCGTGGGAGTGGGACCTCAAGCGGCTGGCGGTGAGTCTCGTGCTGGCGGCGCGTTCGATCAAGCTCAAAGAGGCGAACGCGACCATCGCGGTCATCGCCGCAGCGCGCTCGTACCGGCTCAGGATGCTGGAGTTTGCGGCCGCGACCGCGCTGGACATCTGGTACGCGCGGATCGACGCCGCCAGCGTCGTGCTCGACGCGAATCCGGATTCGCGCCGGCACCTCAGGCAGATCGCCGACAGCGCCAACGCGCACTCGATGCGGGCGGCGCTCGAGAAGATTACCGTGACGGCGGGTGCGATCCGCCGGTTTCGCGACGAGCCGCCGCTGCTCTTTCACCCGGCCGGTGACGCGGGCAGCGAGTTCGCGATCGAAGGCCTCCTCGAATCGTACGCGGAGCATCTGGCGCCCGAGGTGCGCGTGCTTTTCGACCGCTACCATTTGGTGGATCACGCGGTCAAGGTCGCCGGTGTCGGGAGCATCGGGACCCGCTGTTCGGTCGCGCTGATGCAGGCCGATATCGACGATGCGCTGATCCTGCAGATCAAACAAGCGTCGGCCTCGGTTCTCGAGCGCTTTACCGAGCCGAGCGCCTTCGCCAATCACGGCGAACGCGTGGTGCGAGGCCAGCGGCTCATGCAGCGCGCCAGCGACGCTCTGCTAGGTTGGGGAACGTCGGGGACGCACGATTTTTACGTCCGCCAGTTCAGCGACAAGAAGGGTGCGCTGAACATCGCGGCGCTCGACGGCTTCGGCCTGCGCGAGTACGCGCACATGTGCGGCTGGACTTTAGCCCGGGCCCATGCCCGCTCCGGCGACGCGGCGCAGATTGCTGGCTATCTGGGGAAGGCCGATACGTTCGACAAGGCGCTCGTCCGGTTTGCGGTGCTCTACGCCGACCAGGTCGAACAGGATTACGCGTCGTTTCACGCGGCGGCGGACGCCGGGAAAATTCCGCTCCCGCCTCGGGCCTCGGCGGAGCCGCCGAGCCCGGGGGTGCGGTCTAGCTCAGTCCGGTGATGACGCCGTAGCGGCGGGCGAGGGCCTGGCGTTCGTCGTCGAATCGAGCCCGAATCTTGGCGGATTCGGCGATTGCGGCCGTTCCCAGCCGTTCGCTTTCGCGTTCTTTGCGGGCTTTTTCAGCAGCTTTGGCAGCTAATGCCGATACTTTTTTTTCACTCATGCCCTATGTATTAAAGGTCGGCCTAATTTAACCCCCACGTAAGGGTTCGGGCCGGGTCAAGATCCCGCTTCGGCGAAGGCGCGCGGCGCGCGTTCCGGGCCCACATTCGGCCGTTCGTGGCGGCACGTGCGCTAAAATTGGACCGGTCGAAACAGTTGGTCAAGCCATCCACTTCAGATCACCGACGGGCAGCGACCCCATCCCGCGTCGCCGCCCGCGCGCGCCGCCGGTTTCTGAGCACGCATTCGTGCGACGTTCGAGGTGATGGCAAGCCAGGAAGTGCGGCGTTCGAGTGTAGGGCCAGCTGGGGAGTGCGGCGCTCGAATCGAGGGCAAGCTGGGGAGTCGGCGTTCGAGTCGAGGGCCAGCCGGGGAGCGGCTCAGTTCGCGGTTGCCGTCCGTTTGGACGAGCCGAGCGGGCGGGCGACGGGCAGACCGGCACCGTCGAGAGGCGTTCCCACCAGCACTTGGATGAACAGCGAATAACTGACGACGCCGGCGCGCACACCGTTGACGCGCAAGTATTTGTCGTAAACGAACCATTGCGCGGCCGATAGCCGGGGATTGTAGGATCGCAGAAAGCGCCGGCGCGCCGCGGCAAGGTCGGCCCGCACCAGCGGCGAGAGCGGCAGCGCGCGCCGGTCGTGCTCGGGCAGGAAGCCGTACGCCCAAAACAAGCCGGAATAGCGGATGAACGCATCCTTCGAGCGCAGAGTGGTGAGCGCCGCGATGAGGTTGGCGTCGCTTTCGTCGCCGAAGCCCGCGACGTGCCCCCATTCGTGAGCGAGCGCAAAGGGGCGCTCGAAGGGCAAGAATTCGGCGTTGAGCAGCGTCTCATAGGCGAACGGATCCCACTGGCCGCCGATGCCTGCCAGCTCGAACCAGGGGTCAAAGATCGTCCGCTTGGGCCGCGAGACGGAGATGCTGCTGCGATCGCCGAGGCGGCGGAGGACCGGCGCTTCGGCCTCGGCGAGCGCGGTCTGCATTTGCGCCTCGGTCAGCTGTTCGGCGTGCGCCGGCGTCGCGGTGGCGTTGAGCGCGCTGACGATCCGGGCGCTGAACGCCGAGACGTTGCGCGCCGTGAGACGAGCCGGGTCGAACGCGACGCGCTTGACGATCGGAGCGCGCCGGTAATTGAACGCCCACGCAGCGTCGAACCAAATCACGATCGCCGCGGCGACCGCCGCGGTTCGCATCGTCAACCGCCACACGCGAGCGGCGGGCGAGCCGCGCAAGCGGCGCCAGCCGATGACCCAGGACGCGATTACCCCCAGCACGATGGCGCAGAAGATGAGGTCGCCGATGGTGAACGGCACGGCGTTCGCGAGCGGAACGAAGGTTCGGGCGAGCAGCGGATAGATGCCGTTGGCGTAACCGTTTTCGATCCAGTCCGCCGGCAGCGGTGCCCACTGCAGCGCGGCGGCGACGCCGATGATGAGCCCGTCGAACAGGTAGCCGCGGGTTGCCGTCATGTAAAGAGCAGCGTCGACATTTCGCCTACGCAGACGAAGCCGAGCCGCTCGTATAAGGCGATCGCGTCGCCGTTGAAATCGTTCACGTAAAGCGAGAGGGTCGGGTTGACGGCCAACAGGCGCGCAGCGATCTGGCCCAGCGCATTGAAGGCGTATCCGCGCTTGCGAAACGGCGGGGGCGTCCAAACGCCTTGCAGCTGCGCGGTCGCTTCGGAGCGCGGGCCCACGTTGAGCTGGAACTTCAGCCGGCCGTCGTCGACGTGCACCCACCACTGAGCTAAGCCGATCGCCCGGCGGATGCCAGCGCCGAAGCTGACGCGATTCGCGCGCGGATCGTATCCCAGTTCGCCGATCATCATCTCGGCGGAATTCTCGATCACGATCTCGGCTTCTGCCAGGGTTGCCGGGCGAACGTCGAGCGGCGGGGTCGGAACGAGCAGCTCGGGGCGAACGATATAAATCGGCTGGCGCGCGCGGACGAAGACCGGCGGCCGATGCCATGACCGCACGCGTTGCCATAAGCGCTCGATCCGGATCTTGGGGCCGACGAAGCTGCGCATCCCGGGGTGCCGTCGTGTCTCGATCGCGAAGGCGTCGATCGCCTCGTCGGTGTCCGCAGCGACGACGAGCTGGGTGCCGAAATAGATCGCGCCGGTGATTGCGCCGCCGGCGTTGCGGTGGAGCACGATTTCATCGGCCGCCATCGGACCGTGCCCGCCCTCGAGCACCCAGTGAATGAACGTATTCTCATACGGGCGCCGGGCGACGAATGCGACGGCTTCGCGGCGGGTCGATCGGGTCAACGGCTCGAGCAGAAATCCCCCGTCCTCCGGACCGCGACGGCGTGCCCCAAGGGCATGCCGCTACGTTAACGGCCGGACGAACAGTGCCTTGGATGTCGGCGCTTTGCTTCCGCCCTCGGGTTCGATGCTCAGCGCTACGACGGCGAGGTTTTCGGCGTTCTCCGGCAGCGCGACGACGGCATTGCCCGCCGGACTGGGCGTGAACACGATGCTCGGAGCTAACGTCTTGCCGCCCTTGGCGATCGTCCAGGCCTGAAAAACTTTCCCGTGCGGCAACGCCGGCAGCGAGTGCAAGGTCAAATAGACGTGCGAGCCGCGCTTGATGACTTCACCTTGAGGTACCGCAAAGCGCTGGGCATCGGTCGCGATAAGATCGCCGACCATCTCGCGGTCGCGGATGCGCACGCGCTCGTTTTGGGCGATCTGGGCTTGCAGGCTGGCGGCGCGCGAGTTTGCATTGGCGAGATCGCTGCGCAGTGAGAAGTTTTGAATGGTGCTGACCAGCGCGAAGACCACGGCGGCGGCGGCGGCGAGTCCGGCGCCGATGAACCAGCTCGAGCGTTCGCTGCCGTTGCGCCGCACCGGGGCGAACCGCGCCGTACCGGGGCGCGGCACATCGGGGCGTGCCATGTCTGGGCGCGCCGCGGCAGCCGCCGCCGGCGCGTTCACCGTGGCGAGCAAACGCTGTTTCATGCGCGCGGTGCGCGCCGAGTCGACCGGCTCATCGGCCGCCAGACCGACGAGATCGGCAACCGGACGCAGCGCTTCGTATTCGGCGCGCGCTTGCGAGTCGGCAAGGATGTACGCGGTAACCAACGCTTGCTCGCTGCGCGGCAGCACGCCCAGCGCATACGCAGCGACGAGGTCGAGCATGGTTTCGCGATCGGGCGTATCGTTCATCGCGAAACCGCGCTTTGCAGCGTGCTGCGGAGACGGCGCAGCCCGGACCGGATGCGCGTCTTGACCGTGCCGAGCGGAATGCTCGTGCGGCGCGCGATCTCTTCGTGGGTAATGCCGCCGAAAAAGCCCATTTCAATGAGCGAGCGCTGCTCGTCCGGCAGCGTCGCAAGCGCCGCGCGGACCCGCTGCGAATCGATTTTCGCGAACACGACGTCGTCCAGATTGCCTTCGCTGGGAATGTCGGCGGGAATCTCGGCCGGCATGTGGGCTGCTCGACTCCGCAGAACATCGAGTGCCCGATTGCGCGTGACGCGGGATAGCCAAGCCCCTAAATTCCCTTCGCGAAAGGAGTCGGGTGAGGTCCAGATCTTGAGAAAGACGGATTGGGTCAAATCTTCGGCCATCGTCGGGTCCGTGAGCATCCGCAGTGCGATACCGAACACCAGACGGTGGTATGCGTCATAAATGTGTTCGAACGCGACGGGGTCCCGTGCGCGGACTCGCTCCATGAGACGATTCCCATCTTCCACAGTCGGCGAGGTTCGCGCCGGTCGGCTCAAGCCCTCGGACGTTCAACGTAGCCCGAAGCCGCCCGGATGTGACCTCGGAACGGCCCAATGGTAAAGCGCGCATGAAGCAACGGCGGCCGCGCGACCAAAGCTTTCTGCACATCGCCGCCCTCGCGGCCGCGGGCGGATTGCTCGCGGTCGGCTGCGCGATCTTCCTCCCGCTCGATGGTTGGCTGCATCATCGGCCGGTCACGCCCGAGTTTTTCTTCTTCGGCCTTTGGGGGTTCGTCGCGCTGTGCGGAGCGGCAGGCTGCATCCACACCTATTTCATCTCGGGTGATCCGTCCGGGAAACCGCCCAAAGGAGGCGTCCCCCTGCGCGAGCTGCACGTGCTCGAGGGCGGCAAACCTGCTACGGAAAGCGACGCTGCGAACCGGCGAGCGGCGTGAACGAACTGCGCGTGCGCGTCGCGCGGGCGACTTCGTTGTGCGTGCTCACGGGGTCGGGCATCTCGGCGGAAAGCGGACTGCCCACGTTCCGCGGAGCGGGCGGGCTCTGGCGCACGCACCGGGTCGAGGAGCTGGCGTCGCCGCAAGGGTTTGCGAACGACCCGCAATTGGTGTGGAGCTGGTACAACGAACGCGCCGCTGCGCACCGCGCCGCGCAACCGTCGGCGGCCCATCGGGCGCTGGCAGAGCTCGAAACGCGGCATGCCGATTTCACGTTGGCCACGCAGAACGTCGACTCGCTGCACGTCCGCGCCGGATCGCGCAACGTGATCGAATTGCACGGCCAATTGCGCGAAGCGCGCTGCACCGGATGCGCGCAACGCCGCCCGCTCGACGGGCCGCTGCCGCTCGATGCCATCGAGCACGGGTGCGGCGGCCGCTGGCGGCCCGATATCGTCTGGTTCGGCGAACCGCTCCCGCCGCACGCTTGGCAGCGTGCGGTCGAGGCGGTCGGACGCGCCGACGTGCTGCTCGTCGTCGGCACGTCGGGGATGGTCCATCCGGCGGCGTCGCTGGCAACGCGCTATGCTCCGCAGGCCTATGTGGTCGAGATCAATCCCGAACGCACGGCGCTCTCGGAAGACGTCGATGCATCGATTCGCGCGCGCGCGTCGGACGTGCTCCCGCAGTTGCTGCCGGCTTCGATTTGAGGCCGCTTGCGCGGATGTCGCGCGCTCGTCGCCGAATGGCATGCGGCTCATGCTAAGGCGAAGGCCGCGCGACCGGAATTTCTTGCTCATGGCTGCGGTTGCGAGCGCTGCCGGGGTTCTTGGCATTGCCTGTTCGATCGCGTTGCCGCTGTTGGCGGCGGCGCATCACCGGCACATATCTCCGGAAACGTATTTCTTCGGCATTTACGGAATCGTCGCGTTGTGCGGCGCGGCCGGCTGCATCCACACCTATCTCATTTCGGGCGATCCGCCCGAAAAGCCGCCCCGCGGGGGTATTCCGGTACGCGAACTCAAGGTGCTCGAGGGCGGCAAAGCGCGGTCGGGTAGCAGCGACGACGCGAAGCGTCGCGCTGCCTAATTTGCGGCGCACGTTTCTGCAACGATAGGACGGCCGCCGTCAACGAAATCGCGCTGGGAACGACCGCGTTCGTCGAACTGCTCGGCGCCGCCGTCCTCGTTGCGATCGTCGCCGAGCGCATTCACCTCCCGGCCGCAGTCGCGCTCGTCGGCTTCGGGGCGATCGTTTCGAGCAGCGCACCGATCGATCTGCCGTTCACGTTCGGACCGGCGCTGCTGTTCATTTTTCTGCCGCCGCTGATCTTCGAGGCAGCGTGGAATCTCGATCCGGGCGCTCTGCGGCGAATGGCCTGGTCGATTGCGATCCTGGCGGTCCCCGGAGTGCTGCTGACGACCGGGGTCATCGCGCTCGGACTTTCCGCGGGCGGCCAGCTGCCGCCGATCGCGGCGTTCATGTTCGGCGCGATCGTTTCCGCCACGGATCCCGTCGGCGTGATTGCGATCTTCCGGCGTTTGAACGTTCCGCTCGATCTGGTGACGCTCGTCGAGGGCGAGTCGATCGCCAACGACGGCGTTGCCATCGCGCTCTACGGCATCGCGCTGGCGTTGGCGGCGACGCCTCCGGCGTCCGATCTTTGGACGCTGGGCTGGGCGGCCGCGCTCGGCGTGATCGGCGGCACGAGCGTCGGCATCGCGGCAGCCGCAGTGATCGGGCTGGCGATTCGCGGCGCGCGCGAGCGGTCGGTCGAGCTGACGGCCACGATCGTGCTGGCTTTCAGCGCGTACGGCGTCGCGAGTTCGCTGCAGTTTTCCGGCGTCTTCGCTGCTGCCGCGGCCGGCATTACGCTGCGCGCGATGCGGCACTTCGTGCTCACCGCGCAGGCGCCCGAAGACATCGACCGTTTTTGGGAAGTGATCGCGTTTGTCGCCAACGCGGTCGTTTTCTTGGCGACGGGGTTGGTGCTGCAATTGCCGCGGCTCTTGCACGAACCGCTGCTGGTCGCGTGCGCGATCGCGGTCGTGTTCCTTTCGCGCGCGTTGCTGGCATTCGGTTTTCTGCCGCTGCTTGCGACCGCACCGCTGGCCGCCGGCTGGCGCGCGACGGCGTTTTTCGCGGGCATGCGCGGCGCATTGTCGCTGGCGCTGGCGCTCGGCTTGCCGGCCCAATTTCCGTATCGCCGCGAAGTCGTCGACGCCACCTTCGCGATCGTCCTCGCGACGCTCGTTTTGCAAGGCGCAACGATCGAACCGTTTCTCAAGCGCTTGCACCTCGATGGGCAAAGCCGCCCGCTTTAGGGCGGCAGCCGGATCGGCGGTCCGCCGCCGTCCTCGTACTCGTTATTCGGCACCGGCGGCTCGGGATAGATCGGTGCATCGTTGTCGTCGAAGTGCGGGAATCCACCCAGTTCGGGCAACGC
>JBEKHC010000025.1:0-53539 GCA_050012475.1 Candidatus Velthaea sp. | reverse complement strand
GGTCTGGCAGCCGGACACCCCGCCGCAAGCGTTCTGCGCCTCGACTCCCGTGCGCCAGCTGTTCACTGGAGCGACGCGTTCGTATCTCATGCTGCAAAGCGTTCCGACGATGAGCGCGCTCGTTACCGACGGCGGTTTCCTCGGTCAGGCGCTGTTCGGCAACGTGTTCTCGACCAGTTACAATTTCTATCGCTCACCGGACGTCGCGACGCTCATGCATTGCATCGCGAGTGTGAGCTCGCCGATTTCGGCTTCGCTCGCGCCGTCGAGCAATGCTTCGGCGGTTTCCGGAACACCGGTCTTGGGATCCGGCGACTTCAGCTCGCAGCCGCTCACGATGAGCCCGGATTGCTCGACGGGCGTCGGTTCGCAGCCGATCCCGCCGACGCCGGCTCCGCAGACGTGGGCCGGCGGGACGACGCCGCCGCCTAGCCCCGGACCGGGACAATCCACCGAACCGACGCCGTCGCCGAACCCGACCGCAACGGCGGGTCCGAGCAACAACCCGAGCCCAGCTCCGACCTCGTCGCCGACCGATTCGCCGACGGATACGCCGTCGCCGGCACCGACCGGCACGCCGACGCCGGCGCCGACGCCGACCCCGGCGATGACGCCGGTACCGTCGCCAACGCCCACGCCGACCCCGTCGCCGACCCCGTCGCCGACCCCGACGCCGACACCAAGGCCGCGGCCCTCGTGGACGCCGAGACCCTCGCCGTCACCGACACCGACGCCGAGCGGGTCGCCCGTGCCGACCCCGGTGCCCACGCCGCGACCGTCGTACACGCCGAGACCGACGCCTGTGCCGACGCCGACGCCGTCGCCGACTCCGAAGCCGTCGCCGACGCCGACGCCTGCGCCGACTCCGACGCCTTCGCCGACACCGAAGCCGTCGCCAACCCCGACGCCTGCGCCGACCCCGACGCCGACGCCGAGAGCGACGCCGACCCCGACGCCGACGCCTGTTCCGACGCAGCAGCCGACGACCTCGCCGTCGTCGACTCCGGCACCGACTGCGGTTCCCTCGGCACCCCCGGGCTCGATCTCCTAGCCTAGCGGAGCCGTTCCCGGACCATCGGCAGCACGAATCGCCGCAGCGCTCCCCGGAGCTCTGCGGCGATTTCATGTACGTTCGTATTTCGAAGACCCGGCGTCGTACAACGGACGGCCCAGATCCGTCGGAGAGAAATCACATGCAAGTCGCCGATCAGCCCGCGCGGGCTCCCGCGTTGGGAGCTCTGCGTGTCAATCTCATGGTCGGGCGCGTCCGGCGAAAAAATTCGGCTCCACAGCGGGCAGGGCGGGCGGCCCTGGCGCGTTAGGCTCCATCCAAAGGTTGCCAAGCAAAAGGCTGCCAAGCAGATCGCCGCCTACAGTTCGAGGCGCTGCATCTCGAGGCGCTGCATCGCAGCTATTACGCCCGACGATCGGCTCGGTCATCGAGCCGCTCAAGACCGGCCCGAAGCAATACGGAACTTCGCTACAGCGACGGCATCACTTACCGAGCAGCGTTCCTCATCTCCCCCGCGGCGTTCATCATCAATGAAGCCGAGCACGTGAATGAAGCCGAGCACGTGGTCGACGTGCTCGCCCTCGACCCGCACGACAAAGCGAATCAGGTCGCCAGTAGACGCATTAGCGGTTAGGGCAAGACGACGATCGGCCGCACGACCGTTTCGCTGCCGGTGCCGCGTGCCGAAGTGGCCTCGAATAAAAACTGGCTGCGCGCACTGACCGCCGGCGCGCGAAACACCGTGCTGCTTTGGCCCGGCGGCAATTCCCGCTTGTCGAGTTCGTTGCCCGAGCCGTCGAGCAGAACGAGCTGCAGGCCCACCGCGGCCCCGGCGACGTCGACCCGAATCGGCTGCTGCGAGCGGACGCTCGCGGGGGCCGAGATGGTCACCGCCGAGGGCTGGCCCGGTGCGGCCGGCGCACCGGCAACCCCGGTAAGGCCAAGACCGCTCGGGTCGGCGGGATTGGACTGCGGGACCGGCGCGGGAAACGGCGTTAAACTTACCCCGGTTCGTGATTCGGTCGTTGCTTTGCCGCGCTGCGCGGTGACGACCACCGTGAGAGAGCGCGGAATGTCGGTTCGCGGCGCGATGAACGATGCGTGGCCGGACATATCGAGTTGCGACTTGCCGTACGTAATCTGCGCCGACGGGTCGAGCAGCGCGATCGTCCCGCTCGTTGCGGCGATGTCGTAATATACGTTGAGCGTGTCGCCGCTGGCAACGGTTGCCCGGTCGAGCGCGAGCGAACGGATTTGCGGCGGCGGGAGCGCCGGCGCAACGTGCCGCGGACGAGGTGCGGGAGGCGCCGGCGTTGCCGGCGGCGCGGGCACGTGCAGATAGTCTTCGGCGATGGCCGAACCGAAGATATTGCTCACGCGCAGGCGGACCAAATAGGCTTGCGCCGCGGTATCTTTGGGCGCGGTGAACGTGAAACTGCCGGCACCCATCACGAGCGGGCCGCCGGCAATCGGCTGGGCGTCAGGCCCCAGCACCGTGTAGTCCGCGCTGCCCAGCCCCGAAGCATGATAGAGCACGGGAACCGACGACTGCTGCGTCGCGGTCGCCGGCAAAGCGAAGTCCGCAATGCGCGGACGGGCGATGAGAAACGCGGCGATGAGGACGTAGCCGGCGAACATGATGAGGATCGGCGTGACCATCGGGGCTCGCGGCCGCGCCGCGCGGCGGCTGTGTCGCGGCTCCGCTTCGGTGTGCCGTACCGGGGCCACGAACGGCTGGATCGGCGCGGCATACGCTTCGCGCACCGCCGGCGGCTGCGGGCGTTGCGCTGCGGGCTGCGGACGTTGTTGGCTTCTCGGCGGGGGCTGCGAGGCCGATTGCGCCTCGGTGGGCGCCGTCACGCCGGCGACGAGGACGTCGTCATCGGCGTCTGCGTCGAACGCCGTATCGTCCAGCTGCAGGCTGGGCACGGCCAACGTGAATTCGACCTCGCCGGTGGTGACGGCGACGCGAAGCTCGGGCAGAAACCCACTGGGGCTGACGTCGAGAACGGTGGTGGTCGAGAAATCCGAGCCGGGCCCGGCGGCCATCTGAGCGACCGTGCGATAACGCGCGGCAGCTGTCTCGGGCACGAAAGCGAGCGCTTGCGCGTCGGCAGTCGTTTCATTCGAAACGAAGATGGTGTAGTGAGCGCGGCGATCTCGCGGGGCGTGGCGCCGGACGACATGACAGCGAACGTTACCACCATTGCCCGCGGCTTCGGCCGAATACGTCATCCCGCGGCTTTCAGCAACGGTGTTCACCCGTACCCAATCGTCGCTGCCGGAGCGCCCTTCCTGCGCTTGGCGACGCACCTAACCCAATCAAAACGCGCGCATTACGAAGTGCCGTTATTTGGACGCAACGCGCAGGAGTAGGGCATTCGAGCGGGTACTCGGAGGCCCTATGACAAGCGAACATCGCGAACGCGTAAGCATCATCACCGGCGCAGCACGCGGCATCGGACTGGCGTGTGCCACGGAATTGGCGCGTGCGGGGTCGGCCGTCGCGATCTGCGACCTGCGGCAAGCCGATGCCGACGCCGCGGCTTCGGCCCTGGCAAACGAGTTCTCGGTGACCGCGCGCGGTTACGCAGTCGACGTCAGCGATTGGAACGCGGTGTCGGCAACGGTCGACCGGATCGCGCAGGATTTCGGCCGCATCGACCATCTGGTGAACAACGCCGGCGTGCAATTCGTCTCGCCGATCGCCGACTTTCCGGTTGAAAAGTACCGGCTCGTTCGAAGCATCGATCTCGACGGCGTCTTTTATTCGACCAAGGCGGTTTGGCCGCATCTGGTCGCGCGCGGGCGCGGCCGCGTCGTCAACATCGCCAGCGTGCAAGGGGTGATCGGTTCGCCGTTCAAGGCCGCCTACGTCGCGGCCAAGCACGGCGTGGTCGGGCTGACGAAAGTTGCGGCCATCGAAGGCGCGCCGATCGGGATAACGGTCAATGCGATTTGTCCGGGCGCCGTGATGACGGAACTCATTCGCGGACAAGCCGCCGATCTCGCCACGTCCTTCGGCGGCGGCATCAGCGAGGACGAAGCGCTGGACCGGGCGTTTCTCGAGGCGATGCCAACGCGGCGTTTCATCGAACCCATCGAAGTGGGAGCGCTCTGCGCGTACTTGTGCGGCGATCTGGCGAAATCGATCACCGGCGCACCGATCTCGATCGACGGCGGCTGGTTCGCGCACTAATTTTTTTGGCGATGCCGGCTTGCAAAAAGTGCCGGCTCGTGTTAACGTTGGCGGACGTTGCGGCGGACCCGAGCGGTGACCGCGCGCGAAGAAAGGAGCCTCGATGAACGCAATTGCCCTTTTCGTCACTTCGATGCCTGCTGTCGGTTGCGAATCGATGCTGGTTCTTTTTTGCGCGGAGGGTCACGTTCGCTAACTGCACCGTCGGGTTCAGTTGAGTGACCTCCGCATCTGCCGGAGGTTTTTTTATGCTCAATCTGGTCGTGTTGACCGAACTGAGTCGACAACGCCGGCGTGACGTCGCGCGCGATGTCGCGCTTTGCCGCCGCGTTCGCAGTCCGCGCGCCGTAGCCGGACGAATACTCGTTTTTCTTGGCGCGCTCGCCGTGCGCATCGGGGTAGCCCTAGACAACGAAACCGAAACATCCGCTGCACTGCGCACGCATTAGGAACGTGCGCAGTGCCCGCCCCGGCCGAGCCGACGAAGAGTTGGCGCGCGAAATGGAAATACCCGATGCATGACCGTTCTCGGCATCGTATCGGACACGCACTTGCCCCGGTTCGGGAGCGCGCTGCCGCGCTCGCTCGTAGCGGGCCTGACGGCTGCGCGCGTCGATCGCATCCTGCACTGCGGTGACATGACTGATTTGCTGGCAGTCGAGCTGCTGACCGCGATCGCTCCGGTTGAGGCCGTCGCCGGGAACAACGACGGCGAAGACATCCGCAACCGATTCGGGCGCAAAAAGATTCTCGTGATCGACGGCGTGCGCATCGGTCTCGTGCATGGCGACAAGGGCGCGCATGCCGCGCCGCGCAATGCGTTCGACGCGTTCGCGGACGAGCAAGTCGACGTCATCTGTTTCGGTCATAGCCATCGTCCGCTGCGCGAACAACGCGCCGGACGGCTGATGCTCAATCCCGGTTCGCCGACCGACAAGCGGATGAACCCGCGCTACTCGTACGCGACGCTGCGTCTGGATGCGGGCCGCGTCCTGGATGCCGAGCTGCATTACTATCTGAGCCGCAGCGCGGCCTGATGCCGTCGGGGCGCCGCGCCGGCCAGCGCTTCGACGCCGCGCACGGAGTAACGACCGAAGCATTGATTTTTCTGGGCGAACTGGATCCCGAAAACGTCGGTCCGGGGATTGAGTTCGCCACGCACTACGAAGCGACGCCGGTCGACGACGCGGAACGCTTACTCGACGCGTCGCCGCTGGCGCCCGAGCGTTCGACGTTCGTCGACGTCGGCTCGGGAATGGGGCGCGTGGTGCTGCTCGCGGCGCGCCGCCCGTTCCGGCAGATCATCGGCGTCGAGATATCTCCCGCGCTCCATCAGATCGCGTGTGAGAATCGGCAGCGTTTCCCAGCCGCCGGCGTCTGCTGCCGCGACATTCGGCTCGTGCGCGCCGACGCGGCAAGCTTCACCTTTCCGCGCGGCGACCTCGTCGTCTATCTCTACAATCCGTTTCGGTCTGAGGTGTTCGAGCCGATGCTCGATGCGCTGCTCGCCGGACCCAGTCGTGAGGTGGTTTTGCTGTATCACACGCCGCTTGAACGCGACGCGATCCAACGCCGCGCCGACGCGTTCGATTGCATCGCCGATCTCGGCTTCGGCTGCGTATTCCGGCACCGGCTGTAGCGCGCGACGCGCGAAGTCCAGTGTTTTCCCGGATGCTCGACGTTCCCCGGCTGCCCTATGCTCGTCGGCAACGCACGCATCCAGTAATGCGTCGGGGGAGGGGGCTAAGCGATGGGATTTGGGGGCAAAAACGAGACCAGCCAGACAACCGAGATCATTGCCGATGGTAATTGGGGACTCGAAAGCGGCGGCGACATCCTCACGGTTTTCACCTTCGCGACACCGCCGCCGCTGACTACCCCGGTCAACGGCATCTACAGCGTCGGGATCCTGGCGGGGAATGGTATTGTCGCCTACGGGGGTCCGGGCGGAAGTGCTGTTTTTCCAGGTGTGGGGACGGGCGTCGTCGGGATAGCCGGCGGGGTTCCGCAGTACACCGGTGACGGGTTCTCACCGGGTCAAGGACAGAATTTCGGCGTGCTCGGAATCGGCGCGGGCGTCGGCGTTGTCGGTGAAGGCGGCTCCTCGAATGCGGGCGTCCAGGGGCAGGGAGGCACGAACGGTCCAGGCGTTCTCGGCCAGGGAGGCACCGGCGGCGTCGGCGTCGTCGGAAAGGCCGGATCCGGTAACGCTGACGGCGTGCAAGGGTACGGGACGGGGCAGTTCTCGGGCGTCGCCGGCTTCGGCGATCCGACCAGCAACGGGACCGGCGTGTTCGGCGAGGGCCGCGGCCCGCGAGCACCCGGCGTCCGCGGGATCGGTTCCGGAGGAAACAATTCCGTGCCGGATACCGCCGCCGGCGTCTATGGGCAGGGCGGCAGCCTCAATGCCTACGGCGTGCAAGGCATCGGCAGCGGGACGTTGGCGGGTGTTGCGGGCTTCGGTGCTCCAAATGGTACGGGACCGGGCCTCTACGGCGCGGGTCAGGGCACGGGGGCGCTGGGCGTCTGGGGGATCGGGTCCGGCGGCTCCGCCACGGCTGCTCCCTTGGGTGGTGCGGTCGGCGTCTTTGGGCAGGCTGGCAGTGGGAATACCAACGGCATCGAGGGCCACGCTAGCGGGACCTTGGCGGGCGTCGCCGGCTTTGCCGATCTGAGCGCTGAGGGGGCCAGCGGGATCGGCGTCTTCGGGCAAGGCGGGGCACCGGCCACGGGTTCGAACGCACCTGGCGGTCCGGGCGTCCACGGTGTCGGCTTCGGCAGCGACTACTCGCCACTCGGACAAGCGGTGGGCGTTTACGGTCTCGGCGGTGCCGATGACGCGCCGGGCGTTTTGGGGATCGGCGGCTCGCCAACCGCCAACGGCGTGCAAGGGACCTCGACGTCGGGCACTGGCGTGCAAGGAATCTCGGCATCCGGTCCGGGCGTCAGCGCTCAATCCAGCAGCGGGTCCGGCGTGTACGCCTTTTCCGAGAGCGCCATCGGTCTGGTCGCCGAGGGCAACACGAATGTTCTCGGCACGATCGGCTTGATTGCCTCGGGTAGGTTGTATGCCGCCGAGCTCAACGGAAACGTGGTCGTGAACGGTGACTTGACCGTCACCGGGAAAAAGTCCGCGGCGGTAGCGTTTCCCGACGGCTCGCAGCGCTTGATGTATTGCGTCGAGAGCCCCGAGAGCTGGTTCGAGGACTTCGGGTTCGGCGAACTCGAGAACGGCGAGGCACAGGTGACGCTCGATCCGTCATTCGTTTCTGTCACCAGTGGCGATCCCTATCACGTGTTCATCAGCGCGTACGACGAAGACCATCCGCTCTGCGCGACGAATCGAACGCGAACCGGATTTCGCGTACGCGCAAAAACCTCCGCAGCTGGCGGCGCCTTCAGTTATCGGGTCGTCGCCAAGCGAAGGGATGTCACCGCATCCCGTTTTGCCGATTCGGCGTCGGCGTCGTCAGCGCACTCACGTGCGTAAAAGAACATGCGCCTTCGGCAATGCTTGCTGGCATTCAAATCAGACGGAAGCCAAGACCAAGGATCAGCGCCTTAAGGGCACAAGCCGAGCGGCTTTGGCCGCCCGAAGTGCGCGATCGTTCGTGGCGAGTGGCGCACGCAAACGGAGCGCTAATTCGAGGTAAGCGGCGTCGTAGCACGTCAGGTTGTAGTGGGCCGCGATAGCGGCTTCCTCGCCGAACAGACCCGTGAGGTCGGCATCGACGGCGATCGGCAACTCGCGGAGTTCCGCACGAATGAAGTCGATTGACTGCGTCAGGCGGCCAGCGGCGTGGAGCCGACGCAGCACGTCCTGTACTTCCCAGCGCCAAAGAGCAGGAACCAGCGCGCGTCGGCAACGACTCGATCCAATGCGATTTCCGCAATGTCGTTGCGGTTCGGAAGAAACCAATCGACCACGACACTTGCGTCGAAGACGCTCGCGCATTAACGCCGACCGTTATGTAGTTTATAGATCTGGCCAGAACCTCCGCAAGCAGCTACCCCGCTAAAGGCTTTCGCGCAGGCAGCGCCTATGGGCGGGGGCGGCGGTTGCTGCGGCCATTGCGCGAGCGCTTTGCGAGGCCCGAACCGGCCGGTTTCGCGGCGCCCGGCACCGCCGGACCGGCTGGGCGCGGCCGCCCGTTGGGCAACGTGGCGATCTGCGTGTAGCCCGAGAGCATCTCGTCGACGCGCGTGTAGGCGCTGCCCAGTGCTCCGGGAAGCGACGACGACTTGTCGATCACGCGCTCGGGCAGATCGTCGGTCGTGTACAGCGTCAAGTAAAAGTCGCCGTCGCGTTTGACGTCGATGCGCGAGCGCTCGTAACGAATCATTTTGGGATCGACGTTGAGCATGCGCCGGGCAAACGACTCGGCATCTTCGTGCGGCGCGATGCGTTTGGCCTCGGTGACCCACTGATCGTAGAGCTTGCTGAAATTGGGGATCGGCCGGCCCTTGCGATCGTACGCGACGCGTTGGGCGGGTAACTCCATCCGCCAGTGATCCATCGGATCGATCGCCGTCCACGTCGGCTTGATTTCCGGCGGCGCGGCGAACGCGTCGACCTCGGCCAGCATCGTGATGATGTCGTCGGCACTTCGGACCTTTGCCGCGCGCTTGGGATCGAGTTTGAGCAGTTCCTCGAATTTGTCAGCGACTTGGGCGGTCATCCGGCCTTGCGCATCGATCTGCGGCGGCAAGCCGTAGAGCGACGGCAGCGTGACGAGCGCATGGCGCTGGGCCTGATCGACCAGATCGATGATGATTGCCGCCGGCTTGATGCTCTTCTCGATGAGTTCGCGGCGGGTCAGTGCCGAGCCGGTATGGGAAAGCGCGTTGGCGATGTCGTCGACCGGTCGGAGCGCGCGGCCGGTGATCTGCGTGTACAGCGTCGTCGACTTGGTCGGCCGGGCGTTGAGGATGACCTGAACCGACGGAACGTCAAAGCCTTCGAGGTACAGTCCGCAGTTCACCAGGACGTGCGTTTTGCCGCTGCGGAAATCGCGCACGATGCGCTCGCGTTCGGCTTTGGGCGTTTCACCGCTGGCCCATTCGGCCTTGACGCCGTTGGCGACGAATTCTTCGGCGACGTCGCGCGCATGTTCGACCGACGCGGTGAACACCAGCGCCTTCATCCCTGCCGTGTGTTGTTTGTACGACGCGACGATTCGCGCGTTGCGGTCGACGGTGTTGACGGCGGCGGCCAGCGCGCCGATGACGAAGTCGCCGCCGCGCGAGGCGACGCCGTCGAGGTTGGTCGTCGTGGCGATCGCAAACGATTTGACCGGAACGAGATAGCCCGCGTCGATCGCTTTGCGGGTATCCATCTCGTAAACGATTTTTTCGAACACGTCGATGAGCCGCACGCCGTCGCCGCGATTGGGCGTTGCGGTGAATCCCATGATCATCGCGTCGCTGCGCAGCGCGAAGATGCGGTCGACGATCGCGCGGTACGACGGCGCCGCCGCATGATGCGCTTCGTCGATGACGAACAGGGCGATCCGCCGTCCGAACCGCGACGCGAACTCTGCCAACCGCTTGTCGCCCAGCGTCTGCACGGTCGCCACGACGATGTCGGCATCTTCGTCGGCGCGCCGTTCGGCTTTCTCGACACCGATCTTCGCCGTCGGATTCTCGACGTGCATCTTTTCGACGATCTGTTCGATGAGTTCGTCGCGATGCGCGACGACGAGCGTGACGTCGCCTTCGCGCAAGCCCAGGATCTTGGGCAGCGTGGCGATGATGACCGTGTTGTGATTGACGATCCCGTTGCCGACGAAAGCATGCGACGACTCGACTTGACAGTCGATTCGGCGGATCGCCGAGTCGTTGATCTCGACGACCGGGGTCCAGGCACGGTGTTCGGCGACGAGCCGTTCGAGTTCGCGCGTCGCGGCGCAGGCGGGCGCGTCGGCTAACCAGCGGCGAACTCGCGCGTATGCCGGTGCGCCCGAGCCGCGCTCGCCGGTCACGTCGACGGGCAATGCATCCACCAATGCAGCGAGACCCGGAATGACGTCGCAACAGCGATCCTCGAGCCGGTCCAGCGGCGCGAAACCGAATTCGCGCGTAAACGCCTCGCGGTCGTACACGTCGAGCGCGGCGCGGGCTGCGCCGCCGGCCGACGCGGCCGAACGCACGCCGCAGAACACGCCGAGGCCGAGCGTTAACAGTTGCAGCTGCTCGGCGAAGGTGCGGCTCGCGGTTGTATACCCGTCGCGCGCAGCGGCGTCGCCGGCGTGAAAATATCCGCGCAGATAGGCGCGGACCGTGTCACGGGTTCCGCTCAGGATGACCGCGGGGACAACGTTTTCCGCCGCCGGCGCGGCGATGGTCGACGTTCCGCCGCGCTCGCGCTGTTCCGGCCCGTTCGTGCTCGCGCGAACAACGCGGCAATCGGCTGCCGCGCTCGCTCGGCCAAGCTCGTAGGCGTCGCATTCGGGGAGCGCGCTCGAACCAAAATCGGCCCGCCCGCGCGCGACCGCGACGAAGTCGCCGACGCGCACCGCTTCCAACCGGCACCAGCCCTCGAAACCGTCGTCACGCCGAATCCAAATCCGATGCGCAAGCGTGCCGTCGATCGTGAATCCGGCGGCGGTGTCGATCCGGCGACCCGGATTGACGCCGTCGTCGTACCAGCCGACGACCTCGTCGGTCTGCTCGGGACCGGCGATGCGCCGGCTGCCCCAGGTGTCGCCAAAGCGCCGCAGGCCGTTCGACCAGACCCACGTCTGTGGATCGACGCACTTTCCAAGGCCGGTGGCAAGGGAAACGAGCTGCGTCCGGATGCCGCGTTTGCGGTGCTCGACGATTGCCTGTTGCGCTTCGACCTGATACGGGCGCAGCTGAGGGGACCGCAGGGGCTTTTCCACTGCGGTCAAGTTTGCCGAGCGGCGGCGCGGCCGCGTTTCATCGGCCGCCGTCGCGTCTTGCATTGCCATTACGCCTATACATACGGAGCCGCTTCGTCGCAGTACGTCGAAGCGGATGTGTAAGAAATCCGGTTCGAGGCGTTGCACGCCTGCAAGAGCCGGTGGTGACCTATTAGACTATTCCCACAAACAACCCTCGACGTTACATGAGTTTTACCCGCCGGGCCGACAATCGGCCAGTCGTCACTCTTTGGACCGCTTCCGCAAGGTGCGTTGCGCATAGTCGTCCGGCGTGTCGATATCGGTGAGCGCGCCGGGGTCCGCCGGCAGCATTCGGCGCCGCAAGCCTGGATCGTCGCGCAGCTCGCGGATCGTATCGCCGTCGGCCAGCCCCGCGATCTTGCGCCGGGCAAGCGGACCGAAGACGATCGGATGCCCGAATGCGTCGCCGCGGCGCGGAACGACGACGTCGACGGTTTCGTCATACGCATCGATCGCCGCCGCGACTGCGGCCGGCGTGATGTCCGGCAGGTCGCCCAGAAGAACGGCGATGGCTTCGCCGGGCGCAATGACGGCGTTGGCTAGTGCGAGCGAGTGTGACATGCCACGCTCGGGGGCAACGTTGCGGACGATGCGCAGCGGGAGCGCCGTCAACAGCGGCTCGAGCTCGGCGCCGCTCACGACGACGATCGGCCAGCCGACCGCCGCAGCGAGAACGTGGGCGATCATCGGCCGGCCGTCGATCGGCAGCAGCAGTTTTTGGCTTCCCATGCGCCGCGCCGCGCCGGCCGCCAGGATCACGATCGTCATTGCCGGGATCGTCGGTGCGCCGGCGGTTTTTTCCCGCGGCAGCCTTGCCCGGAGACTTCAACGTGCCCAAACTGGCCGCGAACCTCAGCCTGATGTTCACCGAAGAACCGTTTCTCGATCGCTTCGCGGCGGCGGCGGCGGCCGGTTTTGCGGCGGTCGAGTTCTTGTTTCCGTACGACGACGAGCCGCACGTCGTGGCCGCCCGGCTGCGCTCGGCGGGTTTGGAGATGGCGCTCTTCAATCTGCCGCCGGGCGATTGGACTGCCGGCGAACGTGGTTTGGCGGCCTTGCCCGGCCGCGAAGCGGAGTTCGCCGCCGGCGTCGAGCGCGCGCTGGCGTACGCTCAAGCGCTGGGCTGTCCGACCGTGCATGCGATGGCCGGCCATGCCGCCGGCGACGACGCGCGCGCGATCGCCGCGTACGTGGCAAACATTCGGTTCGCCGCCGACGCGTTTGCCGCCGCGGGCCGGCGCGTCGTCATCGAGCCGATCAATCGGCGCGACATGCCGGGATATTTTCTGCATACCACGGCTCAGGCCGCCGCCTTGATCGCGCGAATCGACCGGCCGAATGTGGCGTTGCAGCTCGACCTCTATCACGCCCAAATCTCCGAAGGCGATCTCGAACATCGCATCCGCGCGCTCTCCCCGTTGATTGGACACGTCCAGATCGCGGGCAACCCGGCCCGTCACGAGCCCGACGTGGGCGAAGTGAATTACGCTTATCTGCTGGAGGTGCTCGACCATGTCGGCTATACGGGCTGGGTCGGGTGCGAGTATCGGCCGGCCGGCGAGACCGTCGCTGGGCTGGGCTGGGCGCAGCCGTATTTGCAGCGAGGGTCGAGCCGCTGAGCGTCAGCCGTTTTCGAGCCGTTTGAGAAACGCGGCATGATTCCACGACGCGCTTTGGCCGAACCGGACGGCAACGATGCCCCGTGCCGGCAAAACGTAAAGGCCTTGGCCGCCCGCGCCGCTGGCGTACAGGGCAGCGAGCTCACCGTCTCGGTGAACCAGCCAAAGTCCGAGTCCATACGCCGGATTGGCAGCCGAGCCCGTCGTGCATTGCGCAAAGCGTGCGGCGTCGATCACCCCGGCCCCGCGCTCGAGCAGCAGTCTGCCGAAGTTGAGCCACTCGGGCGCCGTCACGAATGCGCCGGTCGGCAGCGGCTGCGAGTTGTCGCGCAGCCGCCGCCAATGATCGATCGTCATCCCGATCCGCGCCAGAACCCGGGCCTCGAGGTAAGCGTGGGGCGACGCGTAACGCGGCGCGACTTTCCGGCGGAGAACTTCGCCGAAGACTTGCAATGGAACGCCCCCGTACGTAAACACTGCGCCCGGCTCGTCCTTGAGCGGAATTTCCAGCGCCCGCTCGGGTGTTGGCACGGCGTTCCCCATCCCTCCAAAAGCATAGCCCGCGGTGAGCGTCAGCAGCTGCCGAACCGTTACTGCGGCCTGCGGAGAACGCGCCGGCCACTCGTTGATCGTCGCGCCGACCGGCTCGTCGAGTTCGAGCAGGCCGTCCTGCGCCGCGGCCGCTGCGGTAATCCCCCAGAAGCTCTTCGTTCCGCTGTAGAGCGCATGCGGCCGCGTCATTTCCCAACCCGGTCCCGCACGCGTAACCGCGATCTCGCCGTGAACCGCGATGAGCAGCGCATGCAACGTGTGGCGCTCGGCATACGTTATTGCAGCGTCAAACGACATGAACCGGCCTGCTTTGCTTGAACGCTCGGAATCTCGCCCGGCCTCGGTATTCCCGGCCCAGGCCGCTCGATAGGCGGCGTACAAGCACAACGTCGGTAATCTTGCTACTGCTTGGACGAGGGGCCGGCGCGTTCGTCCGGTATCGTCCGCAATCACCGGAGGCTTTCATACTCGTGCGCACTTTCTTGGCTGCAATCGCAGCCGCTTTCATCGGACTTGCTCCGATCTCCGCGCTCGCCGCGACTACGCAAATCTCATCGGGCACGGTTCTGGTCGGCAACCTCGATCAATCGCTCGATTCGAAATCCGTTCAGGTCGGACAGCGCTTTACGATGAGCGGCGTCCACACGCAAGACAACGACATCAACGGCGCCACCATTTACGGCCACGTTTCGGACGTCCAGCGGGCGGGCCAGGGACGGACGGCAAAAATCGAACTCGCTTTCGACAAACTGCACACGCGTTCGGGCAACTCCTACGCGATTTCCGGACGCGCGCAAAATGTCCAGGCGAACACGAAGAACAATACGCTCAAAGAAGTCGGCGGCGCCGTGGCCGGCATGATCGTCGGCAACATCCTGGGCAAGATGGTGCACACCAACGTCGGCGGACTGCTTGGCGCGGGCGGCGGCTATATCTTGGCCAAGAACAGCAAAGAAAACGTCACCATCCCGCAGCAGTCCGCGGTGACGGTGCAGGTGACGTCGGCCCGGCGGCAATCGGGCTAACGACGCAAGCCGCGTTTGCAATGGTGCAGCCCGCTTCCTTTGGGGGAGCGGGCTGCGTGTTTTTTGAAGTTGCATCTCGCCGGGCGTTGCCTGCGCCGTCCGGTGTCGGAGTCGAATGCAAAAGGAACCTATGAATACGGTGCAGCGCGCCCGGCGAATTACGCCGGAAGCAAGCCGCGCAATTACCAGCGTAAACGAAGGCGGCGACAACGTCACACCGGCCGTCCCGCGGATGTTCGTTTCGGTTTGCGCGACCTTGGTGCTCGGCGGCCTCATCATGGCCGGCATTCTCGCGGTCGGCAACGTGCGCCCGGTCCCCGCCTATGCCGTCTTCGGCAGCGCGGTCTTCGGGCTTGCGTTCGCGGCGTTTCTCGTGACGGCGATGAATCTCGCAATCAGCGACGGCCGCCGCCAACCCGACGATCATTAGGGGCTTTCGGCAAACGAATGCCGCTCCGCGCGCGCGTTAGTTCGCGCGGAACGGGCTGCGGGATGGTGTTTTCACCGTGGAATGGCGCGGCTTTTCGCCGAACGGACGCTTCGCAGAGCGGCCGTGGACGGCGGCTCGCGGGCGCTCGGGCGGTTCGGGCGGACCACTGGGTGCCGGAAGCTCCGGGGTTTTCGCGCGATCCATCCGTTTGCCCAGCTTGCGTTCGATTTGGGCGAAATAGCCCTCTTCTTCGTGCGACACGAAGGTGATGGCGTCGCCGGTTGCCTGAGCGCGCGCGGTTCGGCCGATGCGGTGGATGTAGTCGTCGGGCACCATCGGCACATCGTAGTTGACCACGTGGCCTAATTCGAGGATGTCGATACCGCGGGCCGCGATGTCGGTCGCGACCAGGACGCGGTATTTGCCGCGCTTGAAATCGGCGAGCGCACGCGTCCGCTGGGCCTGCGAACGGTCGCCGTGAATGCGCTCCGCGCTCACGTTGTTGCGTTCGAGCAGTGCGGCCAGCCGATTGGCGCGCGCTTTGGTGCGCGTGAACGCGATTGCGCTGTAGATTGCGTTGTCCTTGAGCAATTCGAGCAGCAAATCGCCCTTGCTGGGCCCATTGACGGTATACACCGTTTGGGTAATGCCTTTGGCCGGTTCGGATTTGGTTTGCAGTTCGACCCGCACCGGATCGCGCAGCATCTCTTTGGTGAGCGCCGCGATTTCGGGCGGAATCGTCGCCGAGAAGAACAGCGTTTGGCGTTCGGCCGGAATCATCTTGAGCATGCGGCGAACGACCGGCAGAAAGCCCATGTCGAGCATCCGGTCGGCCTCGTCGAGCACGAGATATTCGATCGTCTTGAGGGTGGCGTTCCCTTGACCGATATGATCGAGGAGCCGGCCCGGCGTCGCGACGATGATCTCCGTGCCGCGTTTGAACGCTCCGACCTGACCGCCGAACCCGACGCCGCCGAACACGGCCGCGACCCGAACGTTGGTATGCTTCGCCAGCGCGGACAGATGTTCGGCGATCTGCATCGCCAGTTCGCGCGTCGGCGCGAGGACCAGCGCACGCGTCGTGCCGCGCGGACGGTCGGCAAGCGCGCTGATGAGCGGAATGCCGAAGGCCGCCGATTTGCCGCTGCCGGTCTCGGCGCTGGCGAGGACGTCGCGACCGCCGAGCGCCGGCGGGATCGCCGCGGCCTGGACGGGGGTCGGCTCGGTGAAGCCGAGGTCGCGGACGGCGCGCAGCACAGCCGGGCGCAGATCGAGTGAATCGAACGTCAAGAAAAAACCATGATCTTTCGAGAATGCGCGGATCGGTCGCTCATTCTTCGAGAGATCGCGCGGAGGAAGGCCGGTTCGACCGGGCTGGAGCCCGGGAATCCGACGGCCAAGTATCCCATGTTTGGCGACCGGAGTCAAACGGCTCGGCTCAGCGCACCGCCCCGAACGCCACGTCGGCCCGGCGCGTAGCGCCGAACGCCACCGGTTCAGCGAAGCTGAACCCTGACGGGCTGCGGCTTCGTTCGCGGCCTGACATGCATGCGGATCGGACGGTCGGGGCGCAGCGTCGCGCCGGACGCGATGCCGACGTTCGTGTCGCCGATGAGAGCAAGCTGCAGCCGGCGCGCCAGCGTGGCGAGGACTAGAACGCCCTCGAGTTTGCTGAACGGTTCGCCGATGCACATTTTCGCGCCGCCGCCGAAGGGAAAATACGTGAACTTCGGCGGGGCCGCTCCCGCCCAGCGTTCGGGAACGAAAGCGTCGGGATCGGCGAAATAACGCGGATTGCGGCCGCTGATGTAGGGGCTCAAGAAGATGCTCGCGCCGCGCGGAATCGTGTAGCCGCCGAGCACGACGTCGGCGATCGGCCGCCGCCCGAATGCGGGCGCCGGCGGATACAGGCGCAGCGTTTCGCTGAACACGGCCGACGTGTACGGTAATCGCGCAACATCGTCGAGTATCGGATCGCGGTCCCCCAGCACCGCATCGAGTTCCGCGTGAAGCTTTCCCATCACCGCGGGATGCGTGGCCAACAAATACCAAGCCCAGGTCAGGGCCGTTGCGGTCGTCTCGTGACCCGCGAGCACGAGCGTCACCACCTCGTTGCGCACGTCGTCGTCGCTGAGCGCCGCGTCGCGGTCGTCGCGTTCGGCCAGCAGCAGCGAGACGATGTCGCGGCCGCCGGCAATGCGGCGTTGCGCGACGATCGGCGCGATGATCGTTTCGAGTTCGCGCCGTTCGCCGGCGAAAAACAGGCTCGGCCGATGCGGGAAGCGGCGGCGGTACGCCGCGATGAGCGGTTCGCCCAACGCCAGCAGCGGAGCGATCAGCGAAGCTTTTTTGACGACCCGCCGCAGCACGGCGGCCACGTCGTCGGCACGGCCGCGCATGTCGGTGCCGAACAGCGCGGCGCCGACGACGGCCAAGGTGAGGCGCCGCATCTCGGTCGCGATCTCGATCTCCGCGCCGGCGGGCCATTCGTCGGCGAGCCGCGCGCTTTCGGCGACCATGCACTCGGCATAGGTTGCGATCTGCGCGCGATGAAAAGCGGGCTGCAGCATCCGCCGGCGCTCGCGATGACGCGGTTCTTCGCTCGTCACCAGTCCGTCGCCGACGAGTTCGCGCAGCAGCGTGGCGCCGGTGTCGCGCGCGAAACAGTGTTGGCGGCGCACGAGAATCTCTTCGATGAGTTGCGGCTCGTCGATGACGTAGATCCGCGCGCCCAGGACGCGAAAGCCGGCGATGGGACCGTAACGCCGCGAGGTCGCCGTCAAGAACGCAATGATGCCGTTCGCTTCCGGGCGGAGGAAGCCAAGCGTTTTCCAGCCCCGCGGTCCGGGCGGCATCTTCATGTCGATTTCGACGCGCGTGCAGCGCGATCGGTTGCGCGTCGTGTTCGGCAGCTCTTGTCCAAACGAACCGCTCCCTGTACGGTAGTGCAATGCGTCAAAGCCGATCGCTGCTCGTTTTCCTCCTTGCCGCGAGCTTCGTATGCGCCGGGATCGGCTTGCGGAGCGGTCTGCCCGCGGCGGCGGCGACGCCGGCTCCAAAGGGCGCTTCCGCTTTGACCCAGCATGGAAAAAAGCTGGCCGACAGCGCGCCTGCCGACGAATATTTCGGGCCTGCGGGGATGAGCCCGATCTCAATTCGTACGACGATCGGCTTCCTGGGCCGCCAATATCACTACCGGACCATCACCGATCGCGATCTGTTGCGCAAGGCGCTCGTCACGGAAGACGCACTGCGGCGCTGGCGCATTAAATACCCCAGCGACCCTTGGCTCGCGCCGACATACTTTCACCTCGAGCAGCTGTACCAGGCGGTGCAAACGCAGGAAGCGCGCAAGCATGCGACCGCGATGCTCAAAGAGGTCGTGCTCTATTACCCCGATACCAAGCAAGGCCACATGAGCCGCTCGCGTTTGGCCGCCGGGTTCCCGCCGCTCGTCCCAGAGGCGCCGCTGCTGATCTCGCCGGCGCCGGGCGCCCAGCCGACTCCCGCTGCCGGCGAATCGCCCGCCGGCAGCCCGCCGTCGGAGATGCCCACCGCTCCGGCCGCAGCCGCACCGTCGCCGAGCCCGTCGCTGTAACCTCGCGGGGAGAAGGCCGCGTGAGTATCTCCGCCGACGTCCACGTTCCGTCGAAGCCGGCATCGAAGATCGAGGCGCAGCGCGCCCAAGGCTTGCGCCCGGCCTTGGCGTTGGCGGCGTTGGGCGTCGTGTTCGGCGATATCGGAACCAGCCCGCTCTACACGCTCAAAACCTGCTTCACGACGGCCAAGGTCCAACCGACGCTCGAAAGCGTGTTGGGGATCGTCTCGCTCCTGTTGTGGGCGCTCGTGCTCGTCGTATGTATCAAGTACGTGGGCACGCTCATGCGGGTCGATCACGAAGGCGAAGGCGGAATCTTGGCGCTGCTCGCGTTGGCGTCGCCGGCGAAGGCCTTTGGCCTGCCGATCAAAGTGGAATGGCTCACGCTCGTCGTGATCGCCGGCGCGTCGATGCTCTTCGGCGACGGTATGATTACCCCAGCGATTTCGGTCATTTCGGCGGTCGAAGGGATCGGAGTGTCGACCGAGGCCGCTCAGCCGTACATCGTGCCGATCTCGGTCGCAATTCTTGCCGCGCTCTTTCTCATTCAGTCGCGCGGCACCGAGCGCGTCGGCAAGCTTTTCGGTCCGGTGATGGTCGTGTGGTTCGTTGCGATCGCGGCCGCCGGCGCGCTCGCGATCGTGCGTGCGCCGCAAGTGTTGTGGGCGATCGATCCGCGGCACGCGATCCACTTCGTGACCCATCACGGCGCATTTGGTTTTTTGGTGTTCGGTGCCGTCGTGCTGGCGATCACTGGCGTGGAGGCGCTCTACGCCGACATGTCGCACTTTGGCCGGCGCCCGATCGCCGCGGCCTGGTTCGTCTTGGTTTTTCCGGCGTTGATTTGCAATTATCTGGGTCAGGGCGCGGTGTTGCTCACCAACCGCGCCGCCTTCGACAATCCATTTTTCTCACTCACGCCCGGTCCGTGGCTGATCCCGATGGTGGTGCTGGCGACCGTCGCGACCGTCATCGCTTCGCAAGCGCTCATCTCCGGTGCGTTCACCCTTACCGAACAAGCGGTCAATCTCAATTTGTGGCCGCGGTTGCGCATCATTCACACGTCGTCCGAACAAGCCGGACAGGTCTACGTCCCGCTGGTCAACACCATCCTGGCGATCGCGTGTATCGCGCTCGTGCTGACGTTTCGCAGCAGCGACCACCTTGCGGCGGCGTACGGTTTGGCGGTTTCGGCCACGATGCTCGCGACGTCGATCGCGTTCTATATCGTCGTTACGCGGGTGCTGCACTGGAACCGGCTGCTCGTGTACGCGCTCGTCACCCTCTTCGTGCTCGTCGACTCGACCTTCTTTTTCTCGGCGCTCCCCAAACTCGCCGAAGGCGCGTGGCTGCCGCTGGCGATCAGCGCGTTTTTCGTGATCACGTCGTGGACGTGGCTCGAAGGCCGGCGCTGCGTGGCCAAGAGTCTGCTCGAATTGCAGATGCCGCTCGAGCAGTATTTGCGCGAGGCCAAGCCGTCGGGCGATCACCCCAAGGGTACGATGGTGTTTCTGACCGGCAATCCGCACGGGGTGCCGTTCATCGGCGGGAAACACCGCTGGATTCGAGCGCGCGCCGACGAGGAGCAAGTGGTGCTGCTCACGCTTACGCGCGCCGCTCGCCCGTACGTTCCGCAATCCGAGCGCGTACACATCGAGCGGATCAACGAACGGCTTGCGATCGTCGGCGCAAGCTTCGGCTACATGGAGGGGCCCTTGATTTCGGCGGTGACGAACGCGTGCGGCGCCAAGGGCCTCAAGCTGGACTCCGACGACACGTCGTTCTTTTACGCCGATCCCAAGATGGTGGCGTCGCACGAACGCCAGCTGCCAGGCTGGCAGCGCGAGTATTTTTCGTTTTTGGCGCGCAACGCCCGGCCGCTGCCCGACGACCTCGAGATTCGCCCGGAGCGGCGGGTCGAATTGGGCATCGAAGTCGCAATTTAAGCCGCGGTGGCGTTTGGGGCTGGGTCGCAAGCCGCGTTGACGTTTGGCGGCCAAAGGAACGCCGAGTGTACGCCGAAGTCGCGAGGATGACTTTGCCCGACATCACGGAACTGCAGCGGCTTCCTTCCCCTGCTCCGCTGCCGCAGTCGTTGGCGTTCGACGGCCAATCGCTGTGGATGGGCTCGCGGGAAACGCGCCGCATGTATGCCATCGACCCGCGCCGCTGGAGCGCGCGCGACGAAGGCGAAGCGCCCGGGACGCCCTGGGGCCTCACCGTGGCGGGCGACGAACTGCGCGCGATCTGCGGCGAAGCGCCCGACGACAACCGCTTCGTGCGGCGCTTCATTCCGGGCCGCGGCTGGACGTCGCGCGGCAAGTTCGCCTGTCCGGATGATACCGGCTCGTATTTGGGATTCGACGGTGAACGCTTGTACGTAACGCAATGGTACCGCAAGCAAATCGTGAGCCTCGACGAGTCGGGCAACGTCGGTACCACCATCGCCGTGCCGCACGAGATCTGCGGCTGCGTGATCGTCGAGGGCCGCTTCTTTCTGGTGACCACCGACGATGAGAACACCGACGATTATTGGCTTACCCGGGTCGACGCGCGCGGTCCGGCGCCGGTCTTTACCGATCTGGCGCGGATCGGGTTCGCGGCGCGCTCGCTGGCGTTCGACGGCGAACGCTTCTGGACGAATCACCGCGAGCGCAACGAGATCGTGGCGTTCGCCGTTCCCGCTTAACGCGCGGGCGCGGAACGCACCGCCGGCGCCAGCAGCGCGATGCCGGCGGCGAAGGCGGCGATGAAGATGAAGGCCACGTCGATCGACGCGCGTTGGGCAGTGAAGCCGATGAGTGCGGGGCCGATCAGAAACCCGCTGTAGCCCATCGTCGTGACGACCGCCACCCCGGCGCCGGCGCCGGCGTGGGCGTCCTGTCCGCCGGCGCCGTACACCAGGGGCGAGACGTTGCCCAGGCCCAACCCGGCGATGAAGAAACCGAGCGCCGCCGTTTGGTACGTGTGCAGGATGAGGGCAACCGCTAAACCCGCGGCGCCGAGCAATCCGCTCGCGCGCACCAGCGCCACCGGACCGATCCGGTGCACGATCCAATCCCCGCAAAAGCGCGACACCGACATCGCCACCGCGTACGCTGCGAAGCCGCCCAGCGCCGCCGAGATCCCGACATGGAGGGATTCGCGCATGTACACGGCGCTCCACTCGACGAGCGAGCCTTCGGCCACCGCGCCGCAGATTGCCGCGACACCCAAAAGCACCAGCCGGCGTGAAATGCGGCGCGGCCGCTGCGAAGCGACGGGCGAACGCTGCGGCGAGTCGGCGATGAGCAGCGGCCGCAGCGCCAACGAAGCCGCGACGAGCAGCAGTCCGAACGCCGCGCTCGCCGCAACGTGCGGCACGCGCAGCGCGACGACGCGTGCCATGATCGCCGCCGCGACGAACGTTCCCACGCTGAAGAGAGCGTGCAGCGACGACATGATCGGCCGCCCGACGCGCGCCTGCAGCGAAACGCCGTTGACGTTCATCGCCACATCCATCGCGCCGTTCCCGGCGCCCATCGCCAGCGCCGCGGGAACGACGAGGCCGAATGCTCCCGCGGCCGTTGCACCGGTCAGGGCTGCCCCGAAGAGCGTCCCGCTCAGTGCCGTGACGCGCCGGCTGCCGTAGCGGTCGCACCAGCCGCCCGAGAGCGGCATCGCGACGATCGCGCCGACGGCGGCGCAGAACAGCACGACCGCCAGCAGCGCGTCGTTGAGTTCCAGACGTTCTTTGATGATCGGGATGAACGCCGCCCACGTGCCGATGCCGATGCCGTTGGTGAGGAAAATCGCAGAAATGGCCAGCCGTTGCGGACGAATGGTCAGTGCCCCGCCGGCGTGCGCGCGTACACGATCGAACCGTTGCGCTCGGTCGACTCGACGGCGTTGCGCCGGCGCAAATGTTCGAGATGCGCCAGTGTCTCGGCGACCGCGAACTGCTGATGCGCCGGGCTCAGGTCGGCGAAGGACCGTTCGCGCCGCGTCCAGGGCAGCTCGCGCGCGATCTCTGCCGCGTTGCGCGTTCTTCCGCCGAAAGCAGCCGCGATCAAGCGTTCGCGGTGCGCTTCGTGAGCGAGCAGCTCGTGAACCCGTCGGGCGAGGCTCGCGAACGGCTCGCCGTGGGCCGGAAACACGATCGTTGCGCCTTCTGCGGCGACGAGCTGCAGCGACGCGATGTAGTCGCCCAGCGGATTGAGGTTTCCGGGCCGCCAGACGCCGATGTGCGGGGTGACGGGGTCGAGGATGTGATCGCCGGTGAACATCGCTCCGGTCCGCTCGTCGACGAAACACAGGTGCCCGGGGGTATGCCCCGGTGTCCAAAGCGCCCGCAAGCGGCCGATGCGCTCGCCGCCCGTCAGCGCACGGTTCGGCGCGCACAGCTCGGTTCGATTGTGCATCAGCTCTTCGTCGAGCGAAACGTCGACCCGCAATCCGTTGCGCGCAATCCATTCGTCGGCTGCCGCGTCGATCGCCGCCGGATCGCGGAGGTGACGGCGGGCCAGATCCCAATCGCGCTCGTGCATCACGAGTTCGCCGATCCCAGCGCGCCGCAGCGTTCCGGCCAGCCCGTAGTGGTCGAAGTGGCAATGCGTGATGAGCAGACGCCGAACGTCCGCGAGCGTATGGCCGGCCGCGTGCAGCCCCGCGTGCAGCGCGTCGAGCACGTCGTCGGCCTTCCAGCCGGCGTCGATGAGTGTCAAGCCGTCGTCGTCTTCGACCAGATAGCCGTTGATGTAGCGCAGCGGATTGCCGGTCATCGGGAGGCGCAGCTGCACGATGCCGTTGCCGTGCGCTGTCACCGGTTCGAGCCGGGTCAGAACCGCCTACGCAATCTGTCCATGACTCGCGGCTTCGACACGTTCGTTCGCGCGGGCCCGCCGCGTCGTTAGGCCTCGCCGGCCTTACAACGCCGGCTGCGCGGATGCCGTCGTGTGTTTGCCCGGTGAAAGAGCGGGCTCTCGCTGGAGGGCGCTTGTGCGCCCAAGCGCCCCGCCGGTCAGCAAACGGGCGTGAAGGCGAGCTTCGCCGCCTTCGCCTCGATCCGCAGACCGTATCCGCCTTGCCGGGCTGCGATTGAGCGCGCCGACGAGTGGGAACGTCAGGAATTGGTTTTATCGGAGGGGCATCGCAGTGGCTACTCGGGCCGATTTGCTTCCGCGTTCGGGCGGAGCACGCGCAGCGGGTCCGCCCGCTCAAAGCGGCGGCGATCAGTCCGTCGTCGAGACCGGCGCTCGGCGCTTGCTCATCGTCATGGGCGTCATGCTCGCGGCGCTGCTGCAAACGCTGGACGCCACGATCACGAACGTCGCGCTGCCGAACATTCAAGGCAATCTGGGCGCCAGCACCGACGAGGGAACCTGGGTCATCAACGGCTACACGATCGCCGTCGTGATCGTCATTCCGATGATCCCGTGGCTGCAGACGATCCTCGGGCGCAAACGCTATTTTCTCATTTGCATCGCCGGCTTCACGGCGGCTTCGTTTGCCTGCGGCATTTCGACGTCGATCGAGGAACTGATCGCGTTTCGGATCGTGCAAGGATTGTTCGGCGCGGGCCTGTTGGCGACGTCGCAGACGATTTTACGCGACACGTTTCCGCCCGAACAGCTCGGCGTCAGTCAGGGGATTTTCGCGCTGGGCGCGATCATGGGTCCGGCGCTCGGTCCGCCCTTAGGCGGTCTTCTGGTCGACAACGCCAACTGGAACTGGGTTTTCGACATCAACGTCGTTCCGGGAGTCGCGTCGTTTCTGATTTTGCTGACGTTTCTGCGCGATCCGACGACACCCCGCCGGACGCCGCTGGATGTCCCCGGATTGCTGTTGCTGGTGGCCGGAATCGGTTCACTGCAATACGTGCTCAGCGAGGGCGAGCGTTGGGATTGGTTCAGCGATACCAACAACTGTCTGTTCGCGTTCATCGCCGTGGTCGGCATCGCGGCGCTCATCTGGTGGGAACTGCGCGCGAAGCAGCCGCTGGTCGACTTGCGGGCGTTTCGCTACCGCGCCGTTTGGGGCGGTTTCGTCTTGGCGTTGCTCATCGGCGGAGCGATCTTCGGTTCGACGTATACGCTGCCGCAATTCGTGCAAGGTTCGCTGGCCTTCACCGCGACGCTCAGCGGTTTGCTGATCTTGATGCGCGCGATCCCGATCGGTTTGGCCACGCCGTTCATCGCCCGCTTCGTCGGGCGCGTTGATGCGCGCATCTTCATGGCGTTCGGCTTTTTGTTCATGGCGTTAGGAAATTACACCCAAGCGATGCTGACGACGCTGCAGTCGGACTTCCGGACGTTCGTGCTGCCGCTCATGCTCACCGGCGTCGGCGCAGCAATGCTGTTCGTGCCGTTGACGACCGCCGTGCTCGGCGGCGTGCCGCAGCGCGTCGGCGCAAAAGCCAGCGCGTACGTCAATCTCGGTACGCAGCTCGGCGGATCGATCGCGATCGCGGCGCTTTCCACCCTGGTCGATCGGCGCGTCGCCTATCATCTTGCGGTGTTGGCCGGAAACGTCACCCCGGGTGCGCCGGCGGTCTCGCAACTGCCGCCGCATGCCAGTCCCCAGCAGCTCTTCGGCATCGTCGACGGTCAAGCGACGATTCTCGCGTACGCCGACGTCTCGCTCGCGATCGCCCTGGCAACGTTCATCGCCATTTTCTTGGTCGTGGTCATGCCGAAGCCCAAGAAAGGTGTGGTCGGCGGTCCGGGCGAGTGAAACTGCAACCCTTTTGTTAAGCGAACATTATGGTCGCGGCGCCTTAATGTCCCAGATGCCACCCGTGCAGCAGGCAGCGATAGGGCTTGAGTCCGGTCGTCGTCGGCGGGATGGCCCGCTCGGCGAGTTTCGCGGTCGCAAATTGCGCTTTCGGCGCACCGTTTTTTTTGAAGCACGACCGGGGCCCGCCGCTTTTGCGCGTCGCCGGCTCTGAATGGGCGGACGTTTTCACCTTCACATTGTAATGCATCCGTCCAAAGCAGTGGCCGCTGCTCGTTCATCGGCTTGACAAGCTAGGATAACATAAGCCGGTGTAGGGTTCGAGTCCGTTCGAATACGATGCAGTGTTGTCTGATGCGAACGCGACGGTAATGACCGTGCGCCGTTTTCGCGTGCTGCCTTTGCGGTCCAGCCTTCCGTGGGCGGTCGGGATCCTCACCTTGCTGTGCGAGTGGATCGCCATACCCGGCGAGGCGCGTCAAACGGCCCCGGATCCACCGGCCGCTTCGGCACCAGCTTCGACGCCCGCGCCGAGTGCTGCGCCGGCAAGCCCGACGCCACGTCCCTTGGGGCTGCGCGTGACGACCGACGCCGCGTTGACGTTCGTCGGCCAGAATACGTCGGGACCGGGTCAGGCCGGTCCGGAAGCACGCGGTTTTATCGCCGGCTCACCGCTCGCCCCCAACACCCCGTACGATCTGTTCTCCAGCGCGCCGCAGGTCAGCGGCAATAGCGGCATCGGCCAACTGCTGTCGACGGCGCAGTTTGCCACGCACGCGTTCGATTTCGGTTTGAGTGCGGGGCTTGCAACGGTCCACGGCAGCGTCACCAATGCCGCATACTGGGGCGAGAGCCTGCTGCCGACGCTCAACCCGCACCTCGGTTCGCAAGCGCTGCCGTACGCGGTAACCTTTCCGACCCGTCCGGGCCAGGACGACGCTACTGCGACGCGGCTCTCGATACTCTCGGGAAGCGCCGCGACGGCGGACGGCGACCTGCGGCTGCGCGCCGGCTGGTTCGATCTCGCGCAGACCGACCGCTTCGTGTTCGCTCCGCCGGCGCTGACGAACGTGACGCCGGCGATCGCGTACGCGCCGGCGGAGACGCTTTCGAGTGAAACGCCGAACGTCGACGGCTGGCAGCCAGCCGCGACGGCGCTGCCGTTGCACGGCGTCGACGTCGTCGCCAAGCGCGACCTCGCCACGCTCGAACTGACCAACGCGAGTTTGCCGAGCCTGCCCGGCGATTCGGCGCTGTTGTCGCTGGGCTCGCTCGTCGTCGATCACGGCGAGGGCACCACGTATTCAGCGCAAGTGCTGCACGCCTCGACCGCCGGTGCTCCGCTGCTGACGACCGTGCCGTTCGGAATGGACCCGACCTTCACGCTCTATCCGCAGGGCGTCTTGCCGACGAGCATGCTGAGCGGCCAACGCCAGACGATCGCGGGCATCCGCAGCACGTTTCACGCCGTGCCCGGATTGGGGCTTGACGGCAGCGTCGAAATCGGACGCGCTTGGTACGCCTCGGCGCTCGCGGCCCGGCCCGGCACGTCGGCACCGGGCGGATACTATCACGCGGGCCTCACTCAAACGCGCGGACGCGTCACGGCGGCGTTGGATTTTTACCGCATGGAACCACGCTACGCGACGATGATCTTGCCGTACGGCGTTCCGGAAAATCAGTGGAGCGTCGCCTTCGCCTGGCCGGGCCAATGGCTGAAGTCGAACTATCAGCTCATCGACAACAGCGTGTTGGGCGTGAATCGGCAAGGCTATCGCTTGCGATATTACGTCGACAAAGGGCCGTTCGAACTGCATCTCGAGTACACGGACTTGCGGCAGATCCAAGCCGAAACGCGGGAATCAGCCGAGCAAACGGGGTTCATCGACGGATACTATCTGCCGCAGCAGAGCGGCGCCGCCACCTTCGGACGACAGAAGCGCTCGGCGCTGTGGGCCGCGTGGCATCCGTCCTTCGGCGATCTCTCGCTCGACGTCGTCGACGACACGCTCTACCGGCCGTTCGTCGCGGCCTATCCGGAAGACGCCGTTTCGTATGAGGTTCCGCAGGCGGTGCTGACCTATTCCCGCCACGTCTCGCCGAACGTTGTCGTCGCGACCGGCCTCGGCCGCTACGCGCTCAAGGGAACCTTCAGCGAGCCGATCGACTTTGCCGAACGGCTGTTCTTCCTCGGCACGGAAATCCGGCAAACGGGACGCGCCTCACTGCTGATCAGCTTTCGGCGCAGCAGCGCTGGCGGAATGACGACGTATCCGCTCATTCCCAATTCGCCCGACTTCACTGGGTCGGCGCTGATCGTCGAGCAGCGCCTGCACTTCTAAAACGGGTACGAGCATGAGCGCGATGCTCGAGCAAACGCTGCCGCTTGGAATAAACACCTCATCACCGATCACCTGGTTCGTGCTCGTTGTCGCGGCGATCGTTCTCGCGCTAACGCTCTCGACCCGGCGCGCAACGGCGCTGCCGCGGGCGGCCTCGAACGGCGCGCGGACGGGCCCGGCGCGGCCGAACGTCCGCGCCAGCGATGCTGGCCGATGGCTCGCGGCACAAGCGCGATTCGTCGAGGATCCGCGCGGCGGTTGCGAGCTCGCGCGCACGATCGTGGCCGAAGTCATCGGCGACCGCGGGCCCGACGCGCGCGAGCCAGCCGGATCCGTGCAGCGTTGGCAGCGCGCGTGTGCGATTCTCGCCGACGAGCAGGCGTCGACGGACGATCTGCGCGCGGCGTTTATCGATTTGCGCGCCGTCTTCGATGCATCATAACGACGGGCGCGGCCGCGCGACGAGCGAACGCAGCCGCCCGGCGGCGGACTCGGGGGTGATGTCGCGCTGCGGCATGCCGAGCATTTCATAGCCGACCATATACTTACGCACGGTGGCCGAGCGCAGCAGCGGCGGAAAGTAGTGGGCGTGGGTGTGCCATTCGGCATGCTCCGCGACGTCGGTCGGGCGTTGGTGAAAGCCCATCGAATACGGAAACGGCACGTCGAAAACACGATCGTAGGCGGCGGTCAGCGCCTGCATCGCAGCGGCCAAACCGTCGCGCGCCGCAGCGCTGAGGTTGTCGAGTGCGGTGGCATGCACGCGCGGGATCACGAGCGTCTCAAACGGCCAGACGGCCCAGAACGGTACGACCACGACGGCATGGTCGTTGGCGTAGACGATGCGCTCGCCGGCGCCGATTTCGCGCGCCAAGTAGGCGCAGAGCAGACAGGTTCCGTGCGCGGTGAGATAGGCCGCGGCTGCCGCTTGTTCTTTGGCGGGCTCGTTGGGAATGCTCGCGTTGGCCCAGATCTGGGCGTGCGGATGCGGGTTGCTCGCCCCCATCGCTTCGCCGTGGTTCTCGAACACGATCACCGAATTGATATCCGGCAGCGCACCCAGTTCGGCATATTGCTCGGCCCAGGTGTCGATCACGCCGCGTATATCGGCCGCCGGCATCTGCGCGATCGACAGGTCGTGGCGCGGTGTGAAGCAGACGACGCGGCAGATGCCGCGTTCCGATTGCGCGACGAGCAAGCCGCCCTCGTCGATGCCGGCCGTCGGCGTGTCCAGCCTGAGTGCGGCATAGTCGTTCTCGAAGACGAATGTTCCGCGGTATTGCGGGTTGTGCGCGCCGCCGGCGCGGGCGTTTCCCGGGCAGAGATAACAAGTCGGATCGTAGGCGGGTTTGCTCTCGGGCTCGCGCTTGGCGCTCGTTTCGCCTTGCCAGGGCCGCTGCGTGCGGTGCGGCGAGACGAGGATCCATTCGCCGGTGAGCGCGTTGCGGCGCCGGTGCGGCTGGGTCTGCCATGCGCGATCCTCGTTCACGAGACCGCGCCCACTCCCGGTGCTCCGACACCGAGGTACACCCGCGGTTCGATCGCGGTCGCAGCGGCGTACGCGGGGAGGATATAGCGCACGAACGCGTCGACGTCGCCGGCGGCCACGAGGTTGACGGTCGACCCGCCGAAGCCGCCGCCGGTCATGCGCGCGCCGTACACGCTGCTGCCGAAGCCGCGCGCGAGATCGACCATCACGTCGACTTCGGGCGCGCTGATCTCGAAGTCGTCACGCATGCTGACGTGCGACTCGTTCATGAGCCGGCCGAATTCGCCGAAGTCGCTCCGCTCGAGCGCGGCGCCGGCCGCGATCACGCGGGCGTCCTCCGTGATCACATGGCGGCAGCGCCGAAAAACGGTGTCGGACAGCGCATCCCGGGCGGCTTCGAGTTGCTCGAGCGTCACGTCGCGCAGGGCACGCACACCCGGGTAGCGTGCCGCGAGCGCAGCGACGCCGGCGGAGCACTCCGCGTGCCGATCGTTGTATCCGCCGGTCGCGTTCGAGTGCTTGACCATCGTGTTGCAGACCACGAACGTCGCCGCGTCCGGCAGCGGCAGGTAATCGAACGTCAGGGATCGCGTGTCGAGCAAAATCGCTTGACCTTCGCGCGCGTTTGCCGAGATGAACTGGTCCATGATCCCGCTGTTGATCCCCGCGTGGCGGTTCTCGGCTCGCTGCGCGGCCAGCGCCAGTTTCACCCGGTCGACCGGAAGTTCGGCCGTGTCGAGCAGCGCGAATCCGACTCCGACGGCGATGGCCGCGGACGAACTCAGTCCGGCGCCGACCGGCAAGCTGCTCGCTACGTTCAGATCTGCGCCGCGCAGAGCCGCACCATCGGCTTGCAGTTCGATGAGCATCCCGCGGACGTAATCGCTCCAGTCGTGCTGCACGCCCGTCGTCAGGTGGTCGAGATCAAACGCGCGCGTTCCGGGAAAGCCGTCCGAAACGACCGTGACGCTGCGATCGCGGCGCGGCGTCACGGCGACGCGGATGTCGTACGCGATCGCCGCGGGCATGACGAAACCGTCGTTATAGTCGGTGTGCTCGCCGATGAGATTGACCCGGCCGGGGGCCCGATAAACTCTGGGGGTCAACCGTGCGCCACCGGCGGTTCTGTTTTCGGTTCGGGGGCAAGTATGACGACGGGTCGTAAATTCGGCAGCACGGCGGCCGGGACGGGCACGGGGACTGGCGCTGCGGTCTTCTTGTGCCGGCGGCCGAAGACGAACATGAGCGCCCCGAAGACCAATTCGACGATCCCCCAGTCGAGGTTCACGTTGATACCGAGCGATTTTTGGTAGATGGCCGGATCGCTCGTCAGCCCGAAGATGGCCATGATCAGCCCGACGAAGATGAAGAACAAGCCGATCGGAACGCGTAAATCAAGGTCCATGCGCGGTTACCGGAACACGACGTTCAAGCCGATGCAGCACACGATAACGAGTCCTCCCAAGAATGCCGGTCGCGCATACCATGCGACCGCCGAGTCGTTTTGCCGTTTCGTCAGCGAGTACACCAACCCCGCGAGTTCGCGATCCGGACGCGGGCGCGTGAGCAGGCTGATGACGACGGTTGCAATGAAGCAGGTGGAAAACGCGAAGATTGCGGTGTAGAAGTTCTGCGCCATCTCGCTGGGATAGGTGTGCAGCACCGAGATGAATCCGCCTTTGAGCCCGACGGGGTCGCCGTTGGGCAGCGTCAAACCGTGATGCAGCGCGGCGGCGATCGTCCCCGAGAGCAGTCCCCAGAAGGCGCCGTGCCCGGTCGTCCGTTTCCAGAATTGGCCGAGCAAGAACGTCGCGAACAGCGGCGCGTTCACGAACGCGAAGACGAGCTGTAAGGCATCCATGATGTTGTTGAATTGCGCCGCCATGTACGCGGTGACGACGGAAAGCGCGATGCCCAGCACGGTCGCGATCCGGCCCATTTGCAGATAGTGCGCATCCGACGCGTCGCGCTTGATGTATGGCTCGTAGATGTCGCGGGTCCAAACGGTGTTGAACGCGGTCACGTTGCCCGCCATCCCCGACATGAAGCTCGCGAGCAGCGCCGTGATCCCCAGACCCAGCAGACCGGTCGGGAAGTACGCCGAAAGTAAAGCCGGTATGACCAAATTGTAGTTGAGCACCGGTTTGCCGTCACTGGACGTCACCGGCTTACCCGACGTCGTCAGCTGCTGCGGGATCAGGCCGTGTCCCGCATAGCCCTCGGCGGCTTCGACGCCCGCGCGGGTGCCGGCGGCGGACGTCGACGCGATGACGACACCGTGACCGTGCAGCATCGCTTCGGTCTTGGGTGCGGCCAGTGCGATGAGTCCGGGCAAGATCACCAAGAACGGGAACAGCATTTTGGGGAAAGCCGCAACGAGCGGCGTGCGGCGCGCGTCGAGCATCGAGTCGGCCGCCATCGCCCGTTGCACGATGAGATAATCCGTGCACCAGTAACCGAACGAGAGCACAAAGCCCAGCCCCGCCACGAGGCCGAAAGCGTCGACCCCCAGCAAGTTGGTGTCGGGCGATTTCATTCCGGCCCAGGTGTGCGTGAAAGCTGCGGGCACTTGCGCGACGATGCCGTGCCAGCCGCCGCTGGCCTTGAGTCCAAGGAAGACGAGCGGAAAGAATCCGGCGACGATGAGGAAGAATTGCAGCACTTCGTTGTACATCGCGCTGCGCAAACCGCCGGCAAGAATGTAGGTGAGGACGATCACCGCCGACACGATCACCGAAACGTCGAAGACGTAGTGGGCCGGAATGTGCATCGCGTTGAACGCCGCGTCGAAGACGTGCATCGACATCAGGAGCTGGGCCATCGCGTACATCGATATGCCGGACGAGAACACGGTCATGACGGCGAACGTGCACGCATTGAAAGCGCGCGTTTTTTCATCGAAGCGCAGTTTGAGGTACTCGGGCACCGAGCGGGCTTTCGAACCGTAATAGAACGGCATCATGAAAACGCCGACGAACACCATCGCCGGGATCGCGCCGAGCCAGTAAAAATGCGCGGTCAGAATGCCGTATTTCGCGCCGGAGGCGGCCATGCCGATGACTTCTTGGGCGCCCAAATTGGCGCACACGAAGGCCAAACCGCAGATCCACAACGGCACCGCGCGTCCGGCGAGAAAGAATTGCTGGCTGTCCTTCGTCTTTCGGCTGAGCATGAACCCGATGCCCAGCACGAACGCGAAGTAGAGGATCATGATGAGCCAGTCGATGGGTGTCAGGACCATGAACAGTCGGAGCCTCGCTGATCGTAGGTGCTCGTCTTCCGACTATTTTCAGGCTTGAGCGCGGCGGTTGCTACCCCGGAATTCCACGATACTCCGACGGAGGAAGATTTTTCTTTGCGCCGTCGTGGCGACCGGTGCCACCCGTGCTATTTCTCGAGCCGTTTCTCGACCGTGCGGATCGCGGCCGCCGGGCCGGCGGCGACGAGTTCGTCTCCTTGAAGGAGCGGGGTCGAATGACCGGGCCGAAACGTCATGGTTTCGCCGCGCTTGAGCGCCAAGATCGTCACTTCTTCGCTGGTCCCCGCAAGCATCGCGATCGTGCGACCGGACCAGGAGAGCGGAACCGTGAGATCTTCGAGCACCAATTCCGCGTTGCCCGCCGACATGATCGTGTCGACGAATTCGACCGCAGTCGGCCGCATCGCGAGGCTGGCCATCCGCCGCCCGCCGATCGTATACGGCGAGATGATGCGGTTGGCGCCCGCCAGCCGGAGCTTCGGTTCGGAGTCGGCCCGGTTGGCTCGCGCGACGATGAAGATGTCGGGCCGCAGCACCCGCGCCGACAGCGTGACGTAGATATTCTCCGCGTCGTTGTCGATCGCCGTAATCAGCCCGCGCGCCCGATCGATCGCCGCGGCGGCGAGCACCGTGACATCCGAGGCGCTGCCGTTGACGACCGGATGGCCATCGGCCGCGGCCCGCTCGAGCGACTCTTCGTTCACGTCGATCACGACGAAGCTGATGCCCTCGCTCTCGAAATCGCGCGCGATCTGGCTGCCGACGCGGCCATAGCCGCACAGCACGAAATGATTACTCATGCGCGCCACCTGCCGCTGCATGCGCCGCGTCTCGACCGCGAAGCCGAGATGGCCCTCGAGAACGTAGCTCATGAGCGCCAGCAGCGTATAGGTCAGCACGCCGAAGCCGATGAGGACGACGACCATCGTCCAGACTTTGCCGCCCGCGCTCAGCGGCGCCGGCTCGCCGCCCCCGATCGTCGTGAACGTGGTGACGGTCATGTAGAGAGAGTCGAACCAACCCCAACCTTCGATCTCCACGTAGCCGAGGCTTCCAAACAGGATCACCATGGCGAGCAAAGTCGCCGCGATTCCGATCCGGCGTGGAAGATCGGGCACGTCTTGCATGGATGGACACCGCTTTCGTGATGCCGATGCCGCATCCCGGGGCAGCAGTGCAATACGTGGGAATGAGAAGCCCGCCCGATGCGCGCCCCCCGGCACGGGCCATATGGCGAAAAGGGCGGGCGCTCCCCCCACGTAGAGAGAGGTTATCGTGCAAATGCTCGACACCCGGTTGCGGATCGAGGTCGGCTGCGAGTTCAAATATGAAGTCGCGGTGCCCACACCGGCCATCTTCATGGTCCGCCCCGACGTGCAAAAAGGTCAGGAACTGTTATCCGAGCGCTGGACGCTCGATCCGCAGACGACCTTTCGCGACTATCGCGACCTGTATAAGAACCAGTGCCGCCGGACGGTTCTCCCGGCAGGCTCCTCGACCGCCCGCTACTCGGCGGTGGTCGAAGTATCGAACGAACTCGATCCGTATGTCCCCGACGCCCGGCAATACCCGGCCCAGGCGCTGCCCGACAACGTCCTCATCTATACGCTGCCCAGCCGCTACTGCGTCTCCGACCTGCTGGGCGACGTCGCTTGGAGCCTCTTCGGCGGAATCGAGCCGGGTTGGGCTCGCGTGCAGGCGATCTGTGACTTCGTTCACGGCCATCTGCGCTTCTCGTACGGGACGAGCACGCCGATGACGACCGCGCTCGACGCCTATCAGAATCGCGTCGGCGTCTGCCGCGATTTCGCCCACCTGGCGATCTCCTTTGCCCGCGCCCTGAACATCCCGGCGCGTTACGCCTTCGGCTACCTGCCGGACATCGATGTCCCGCCGCCGGACGCTCCAATGGACTTCTGCGCTTGGTTCGAGGTGTATTTGGACGGCGCGTGGTGGACATTCGACGCGCGCAACAATACACGCCGGCGCGGCCGGGCGGTCATCGCCCGCGGTCGCGACGCGCTGGACGTGGCCATGGTCACCACGTACGGCAAGGCCTTCCTACACGAAATGACCGTCGTTGCCGATAAAGCCGCATGAACCGACCGGAGGCGCCGCCATGAAGGAACTCGAGAAAGCCGTCGATTGGTCGAACGTCGTTTCGGCGACGTTCCGGGTCGAACAATCGATCCGCTATGACTACGCGAGTCCGATCCGCCGCCTCCGGCATAAACTCGTCATCTCGCCGCGCGCCGAGCATGGCGACCAGCGCCGCATCTCCAACGATCTGCACGTTTGGCCGGACGCACCGGCGCAAGTCTATTCCGACGATTTCGGTAACGACGTGGTTGCGCTCGATGTCCCGCATGTCGAGCGCAGCATCGCCTTCGTTCTGACTTCCCACGTCGTGCGCGACGCGCGGCTGGGCCCGCACTTCGAGGCCGATTCGTTCAGCGGTCAGAGCGCGCTGTGTATCGAGCGCCGGCTCATTCGGCCCGACGAAGCGTTGCGCGACATCGCGGCCGACCTGCGGGCGCGCCATCCCAACCGGGAGGAACTCGCCCACGCGATTTCCGATTTCGTGTACCGCGAGATGATTTACACCAAAGGCGTCACCGACGTGTTCACGACCGCCGCCGTGGCGTTCAGCATGCGGCGCGGCGTCTGTCAAGATTACGCTCACATCGCGATCGCGCTCAGCCGGGTCTGCGGTCTGCCGGCACGCTACGTGTCGGGCCACTTGCTGGGCGAGGGGGCGACGCACGCGTGGGTCGAGTTCCTGGTTCCCGGCCGCGACCATGCCCGGGTCGTGTCGCTCGATCCGACCAACGGCTGCGCGACGAGCTTGCGCTACATCGTCGTCGCGGTTGGCCGCGACTACGACGACGTCGCCCCGACCTCGGGCGTCTATGTCGGCAAATCGAAGGGGAAGGTCGATTCTCACCAATCGGTCCGCGTCACCGACGTAACCTACGCCGCATAACTGAGCTCGGACCGAGCCGCGCAGCCTTTACAGCTGCGCCGCAAACCGCCGCGGCATCCGTGCCGACGGCTTCCGCTGCTTGCCCGCACGGGCCGGATTATCGAACCGGGCTGCCGTAACGGCTGAGAGCACGCGGGACGATGCCGGGATTCCTTGCCCGGTTGACTTCGCCGCGTTTCCGAAACGGAAGAGATCGATCGATGAAGCCGGTGCGCGTAGGGTTGTTAGGAATTGGGACGGTGGGCGGAGGGACGTATCACGTCCTGAGCCGCAATCGCGAGGAGATCACGCGCCGAGCGGGGCGCCATATCGAGATCGCTTGGGTCGCTGCGCGCAACGTCGACCGGGCGCGGGGCATCGTCGGTCCCGACATTCCCGTCGTCACCGACGTCCGGGCTGCGGTGACCGATCCCGACGTCGACATCATCGTCGAAGTCATCGGCGGCACGACCGATGCCAAAGACGCGATCCTCGCCGCGGTCGCGCACGGCAAGCACATCGTCACCGCGAACAAGGCGCTGCTTGCCACGGCCGGCAATGAAATCTTGTCGGCCGCGAGCAAAGCGGGCGTGATGATCGCGTTCGAGGCGGCGGTTTCGGGCTGCATTCCCATCATCAAGGCGCTGCGCGAAGGCTTGGCCGCCAATCGCATCGAGTGGATTGCCGGCATCATCAACGGCACGAGCAACTACATTCTGTCGGAGATGCGGGCCAAGGGACTGCCTTTCGCTGCCGCGCTCGAAGCGGCGCAGCGCTTGGGGTTTGCCGAAGCCGATCCAACCTTCGATATCGAAGGGATCGACGCCGCGCAAAAACTGACGCTGCTCAGCGCAATCGGCTTCGGCATCCCGGTTCAATTCGAGCGCGCGTATATCGAAGGCATCACCAAGCTCACCGACAAGGACATCACCTATGCCGAAGAGCTCGGGTATCGGATCAAGCTGCTGGGCATCACGCGCCGCGCGCCGACGGGCATCGAGCTGCGCGTTCATCCGACGCTGATCCCGGCGGGCCGGATCATTGCCAGCGTCGACGGTGCGATGAACGCCATCCTCGTCAAGAGCGACGCGGCGGGTGTAACGATGTACTACGGCGCCGGCGCCGGCGCCGAGCCGACGGCATCGGCCGTGATCGCGGACGTCATCGAAGTGACGCGGCTGATGCGGGCCGAGCCCGACGAGCGCGTCCCGTTCCTCGCGTTTCAACCCGATGCGCTCAGCGACGTCGGCATCTTGCCGATGGGCGACGTCGAAACGTCCTATTACTTGCGCGTTCGGGTAAAGGACGTCGTCGGCGTGCTGGCCGATATCGCGCGCACGCTTGCCGACTCAGGGATCTCAGTTGATGCGATGCTGCAGCAAGGCGCAGGCGACAGCGACACCAACGAGACGGACATCGTTATCTTGACGCACCGGACGCGCGAACGAAATTTCGATGCCGCGATGGCGCGTTTGATCCAACTCCCGACCATCAGCCCGCAATATGCGCGCATCCGTCGCGAGGATCTGGGTTAACCCAAGGGCCAACGGGGGAACCGGCGCGCGGGCAGAAATCGCGAGGCGATGAACGATGGGCCACACACTGCCGGCGTTGCCGCGCCGCCGCCGCTCCTGTTTGCCGGTGCGCTTGCAGCGGGGCTGACGGCGGACCGTCTTCAGCCCGATGCCGGCAAACGCGCGCGGTTTGCCCGCATGTTAGGCGGGGCGTCGGTCGTCGCCGGCATCGCCCTGGGTGCGGCCGCAATCAGTGCGCTCAAACGAGCTGGAACAAACCTCGATCCGTACAAGCCGTCGACGGCGCTGGCGACCGACGGTATCTTTCGCTTTACCCGCAACCCCGCTTACGTCGGCGCGACGTCGATCTACGTTGGGATTGCATTGTGTGCCTGTTCCGTGCCGGCACTGACGCTGCTGCCGGCAGTGCTGGCACTGCTCGACCGCCTGGTCGTCGCCCGTGAGGAAAGTTATTTGGAACGCCGATTCGGCGACGAGTACCGGCGCTATCGGGACGCGGTGCCGCGTTGGTTCTGAGCGCGCGCGGCGGGCGCAAAGAACAAGGCGACAACGAGCGCGACACCGCGGCGCCGCTGCGCGCGCGCATCACGTACCTCGGCCGGTTGGTGGGCGAGGTGCTGCAGACGCACGCGCGGCCCCGCACGTTCGAACACGTCGAACGGCTGCGCCTGCTCACCCGTCAACGGCGCACGGCCCCCGGACCGCAGCTCGATGAAGAGATCGATGCCGTGCTCGACGCGCTCGAAACCGACGACGCGGTCGACGTGCTGCGTGCGTTTGGGCTGTACTTCCGGGTGATGAACCTCGCCGAGCAGCTGCATCGCGAGCACCGCGGGCGCGAACGAGCGCTGGCCGGTGACGAGCCGTTGCGCGGCTCGATCGAGACGCTCGGCCTCGACGCGGCGGAGGGGCTCGACCGCCTCGAGATTTCGCTGGTCTTCACCGCTCATCCGACCGAAGTCTCGCGCCGCACGACGAGCGAAAAGATATTAGCCGTCTCGCGGCTGCTGCGCGAACTCGACGCGCGGACGCCGACGCCCGAAGAAGCCGAAGCGATCGAAGCCGAACTGCGCGCGCAGATGGTGCTGATGTGGCAGAGCAGCGAACTCTACAACAGCGCACCGACCATCCACGACGAAGTCCGCAATCTCATCGCCCGTTTTCGCGAGACGCTCTTCGACGAAGCCACGCTGCTCTTCGAGCGCATCGAAACGCAGGTGGCGCGGCCGGTTCCGACGTTTCTCTCCTTCGGCAGCTGGATCGGTTCCGATCGCGACGGCAACGCCAACGTCGCGCCCGATGCCGTCGTCGACGCGCACGAACAGGCGCGGGCGTTCGTTCTCAAACGCTATCTTGCCGTCGTCGAGACGCTGCAGGCACGGTTTTCGCAGAGCATCTCGCGCGGCGACGTGTCGGAAGAACTTTTGGCGTCGGTCGAACACGACCTGGCGCTCATTCCCGACGTGCGGTATACGTATGGGCCGCGTCAGGAATCCGAGCCGTACCGGCGCAAACTCGCGTTCGTCCACCGTCGCCTCACCTCGGCGATTGCGGGCGAGCCTGGCGGGTACGCGACGCCCGAAGCTTTCATCGCCGACCTTGCGGTCATCGACGCCAGCCTGAGCGTGCACAGCGGACTCGAAGCGGTGCGCCCGTTGCGGCGTTTGATTCGCGCGATCGGCATCTTCGGCTTCCACGTGTATTCGCTGGAGTGGCGTCAACATCGCGATCGGGTGGTGCGCGCGCTGGACGAGATCGTCTCGGTCGTCGAGCCCCGGCTCCCGCCGCTTTCGGAACGCCCGGCGGCCGAACGCACCGCGTGGTTCGAGCACGAACTCATTTCGCAGCGGCCCCTCATCTCGCGCACGGCGCTTTTGTCGCCCGACACGTTCGATATCATCCGCTCGCTGTGGGTGGTCGCCGATTTGCGCGCGCGCCGCGGGCCGCGCAGCGTGACCTCGTTCATCTTGGCGGGGACCGAGTCGGCGGATGACATTCTCTCGCTCTTCGCCTTGGCACGCACGTGCGGCGTGTTCGACGCGGCGCCAGCACAGGTCGTGCCGCTGCTCGAAAGCTCGTCGGCCCTTGACGGCGGCGTCGCTATTTGTGCGCAGGCGCTGGCCTGCGCGCCGTTCCGCGAGCACGTCGCTGCGTTGGGCGACGTCTGGGAAATCATGCTGGGGTATTCCGACGGCACGAAAGTCGCCGGGATCGTTTCGGCCTCGTGGTCGATCTACCGGGCCCAAGCCGCGATCGCCGCCATGGGCAACGAGAACGGGGTGGCGGTGCGCTTCTTTCACGGCCGCGGCGGTTCGGTCGGGCGCGGAGCGGCGGACGCGCGCGAAGCGGTGGCCGCGCAACCGCCGGAATGTCATACCGGACGGTTCAAGGTCACCGAACAAGGCGAAGTCATCCGGGCGCGCTACGGCATGCCGTCGCTCGCGCGCCGCAATCTCGAACTGGCCGTGACCTCGGTGCTCAACAGTCTGTCCGACAAGCCGCTGCCGATTCCCGCCGCCTGGTCGCATATGCTCGATACGCTGGCGGACACGGCTCAGCAGAGTTACCTCGCGCTCATCGACGATCCGGAGTTCTTGCGTTTCTTCGCGCAGGCGACGCCGGTCGATGAGATCGGTGAACTCGAAATCAGCTCCCGGCCGGGGAGGCGGGGCGAACGGCGCTCGATCAACGACTTGCGCGCGATTCCGTGGGCCTTCGGCTGGGCCCAATCGCGCTGCATGCTGCCCGGCTGGTACGGCTTCGGAACGGCCGTGGAGGCCGCGGGCGACGAGCTTGAAACGTTGCGCGAGATGGTCGCGGGCTTTCCGTTCTTCGCCAATCTCGTGCGCAGCGTCGAGCGCGGGCTGGGCGTAGCGGACATGGCGATCTTCGCGCGCTACGCGGGCGAACTGGTGGACGAGCGCGAGCTGCACGACCGTTTCATGCCGCGCATTCTCGCCGAGTACGAACGCAGCGCCGCAGCCGTGCTTGCGATCCTGCAGCAGACGCGTTTGTTGGCGGACGATGCGGTGTTGGCGCGCAGCATCGCGCTGCGCAACCCGTACGTCGACCCGATCTCGCTGCTGCAAATTCGCATGCTGCACTCGTACCGCCGCAAAAACCGGTCCGACGACCGTTTGCGCGACGCGATCCGGCTATCCATCAACGGTATCGCCGCGGGGTTGCGCGTCACGGGTTGAGCGCGCCAGCAGTGCTCGCGGACCACGGCGTGCAAAGGTGCCGCATGCGAGCCAAACCATGAGCGTGCAGATCGACCGCTACTTTGGGGTAACGTCGGCCGGTTCGACGGTGGCGCGCGAATTGCGAGCCGGCGTCACGACGTTCTTGACCATGTCGTACGTGCTGTTCGTCAACCCGCTGGTGCTCGGCAACGCGATCGCGATCCCGAACGCCTTTGCCAAACTGCTCGTGGTCACCGCGCTCGCCGCGGCGCTCGGCACGTTCTTGATGGCCTTCGTCGCGCGCTATCCGTTCGCCCAGGCGCCGGGAATGGGCCTCAACGCGTATTTCGCCTATACCGTCGTGCTGGGTCAAAAGATTCCGTACCAGACGGCGCTGGGCGCGGTGTTTGTTTCCGGCGTCATCTTCGTGGCGCTGTCGCTCGTCGGTGCGCGCCAAGCCGTCGTGCGCGCCATTCCGCTGCCGCTCAAATACGCGGTGACGGCCGGCATCGGCGCGTTTTTGGCGTTCATCGGGTTGAAAAATTGCGGCTTGGTCGTACCGAATCCGGCGACGTTCGTTGCGCTGGGATCGTTCGGCGCCGCGCCTGCGCTCATCGCGGTCTTCGGCTTCGCGGTCACCGCGGTGCTCTTGGTTCGCCGGGTGCCGGCGGCGATCGTGTTCGGCATCATCGCCGCGACGCTGGTTGCCATCGCGACGCACGCCCGCGTGTATCCGGGCGCGCACGATACGCTCGTTGCCTTTTCCGGTTTGACCAACGGCATCTTCGCGCTGCCGGTTTGGCCGACCGGACTGATCGGTGCGCTCGATATCCGCGGCGCGCTCGGCCTGGGCATCGTCACGGTCGTCTTCACGTTCTTTCTGGTCGATTTCTTCGATGCCACCGGGACGCTGGTGGGACTTGCGAGCAAAGCGGGTTTTCTCGACGCCCGCGGCGAGTTGCCGCGGGCGCGCGCGACGTTCACCTGTGACGGTTTGGCCGCGATGATCGGCGCGCTGCTGGGCACGAGCACCACGACGGCGTACATCGAAAGCGCGAGCGGCATCGCCGAAGGCGGCCGCACCGGCCTGACGTCGTGCACCGTGGGCGTGCTGTTTCTTGCCGCGATGCTGCTGTGGCCGATCGCCGGCGCCATCCCGGCCGCCGCAACTTCGCCTGCGCTCGTCATCGTCGGCGCGATGATGCTCGAGCGGATCCGCGAAGTCGAGTGGGACGACTATGCGGTCGCGATCCCGGTCTTTCTCACCATCGTCGCGATGCCGCTGACGTTCTCGATCGCCAACGGCGTGAGTTTCGGCGTGATCAGCTATGCCGGACTCAAACTGTTGGCCGGCCGCGGGCGCGACGTCGATCCGCTGCTGTACGGCGTCGCGGCTTTGCTCGTCGCGCGCTACATTTGGCTGGGCTGAACGTCCGCTTCAATCGGTGACCGGCGGACCGCCGAAGAATTGTTGCAGGATCGGTTTGAGCGGGCGATCGGGTTTGTAGCCCGCAGGCGGCGGCTGGAGCGGAATGCGCTTGTCGTGGCGCGCAAACGGATCGTCGCCGATCGGATAGTGGAACGGCCAGGGAATGTCGTCGGCTTCGTACGTGCCGTCGGCGTGGAGATAGGTGTACCGCGTGTAATACCACATCGTATTTCCGATGCGCTGCTGCGAGATCGCGAAGATCTCGCCGTCGCCCGGGTTCATGCCTTCGTGAATGCCGCTGAACGACACCCCGTAATGTTTGATCGTGATCACCTGCGCGTGCTCGCTCTGGGTTTGTACTCCGGCCAGCGTTTCGCGCGAATCGGCGATCGTTTTGGAGAAGTCTTGGCCGAGCTGGGCGAGCTTGCGATCCGAGAGCGCCGGCTTGTTGTCGGGAGCGGGCATCGCGGCAACCGGCCGGATATGACGCGGCATCTGGAGCGCCACCGACTTGGCTTGCGCCGGCGGCGCCTGGGGCGGCGCCGCGCTGCGGATGCGCGCGATTTCGTGGCGTGGCCGCGGCGGCGCCGGCACCAGCGTCGGACGCGGATGCGGATGCGGCGCGGGCGTGCGGGCGCGGTCTTCGTGGGCCGGACGCGCGGCTGCTCGCGGGCGGTGCTCGATTCGAATGATCAGCGCGTTAGGCGCCGGCGGCTCTTGCAGACTGGCCAGCACGGTTGGGTGGGGCGTGATCCGCGTGAGCACGCGCGCGAAGAAGCCCCACAGTCCGCCGCCGGCGATGTGGATGAGCAGCGAGAGCATGAGCGCGAGCCCGAGAAACTGTCGTGTTCGCCGGCGCGGTCGCAGCACGGTCATGAGGTCCCGGCCGTCTTCGCCCAAGAACGCCGTCGACCATAGCCCCGGCCGGCGCGCGCGCCCGAGCGCGGGTTCGCCGAAAGCTGCCTAACGGTGGGCCAAGCGCGAGTTGCGCGTGTCGCTCAGCGAGATCGGCATCTCGGGGAGTTCGATCGCGAAGGTCGTGCCGGCGCCGAGCGCGGTCTCGAGCCGGATCGTGCCGCGCGAACGTTCGATCGCGCGTTTGGCGATCGCCAAACCAAGACCCGAGCCGCTGACTTCGCCGCGTTTGTCGCCCCGGTAGAAGCGTTCGAATGCGTTCTGCTGCTCGTCGGGAGACATCCCCGGGCCGGTGTCGGCGATGCGGATGACGATGCGCTCGGCCGTACGTTCGATCCGCACGTCGATCCGCGATTGCGGCGCATATTTCAGGCCGTTTTCGATGATGTTGATGAGCGCTTCGGCGAGATCGTCCTCGTTGGCGTACGCGTGCGCGAAGGGCGCGCCGGAGACGTCGATCGGCTGCGAGGTGATGGGCTCGAGGCTTTCGATGACGCGTTGGACGAGCGAGACGACATCGATGTTGCTGCGCATCTCCAAGTCGGACGGCGTTTCCATCCGGGCGAGAATGATCAGTTTGTCGATCAGCCGGCGCATGCGCTTGGCCTCGGTGCGCATCCCCGCAGTGATGCGGCTCGCCGTTTTCGGATCGGCGAGCGCGCCGCCGTCGATGATGTCGAGGTAGCCCATGACGATGGTGAGCGGTGTGCGCAGTTCATGCCCGGCGTCGGCGATGAAGCGCTGCATCTCGCTCTCCGCGGCACGCCGTTCGGCGAAGGCCGACGAGACCGCCTCGACCGCCGCATTGTAGGTTCGTGCCAGGTCATCGTAGGCGCTTCCCGCGCCGGCCATGATCGTGCGCGGCGTGAAGTCGCGCAGCGCCAAACGATGCAAGGCTTGCGTGGTTTCGTGCAACGGCCGCAGCGCCGCGCGCCGGACCCCGCGCACGTAAAGCCAGAGAAACATCGCGCTGCACGCGACGACGAAGCCGAGTCCGAGCGCAACGCTTCGCATGACTGCCAGGATCGATGCGGGCTCGGGAAAGATCGCGATCGCGCCGCCGGGGAACCGCGCGTGATGTACGGTTTCGCCCGCCAGCGAACCGATCAACATACCGGTCCAATTCGAGCGCCGCAGACCGCCGGCTGGGCCGAGCGATCCGGGGCCGCCCGGTCCGTCGCCGATCCCCTCCGCGCCTCCGGGCGGTCCGGGGCCCGCTTCGCCCGGTGGCTCGGAACCGCCGGGTGGTCCGAGAAGCCGGTGGTGGAGTTCGCCCTGCGCGCCGTACAGGATGCCGGTTTGCGTATCGAGCAGCGTGACGTGCAGTCCGCTGCGGGTCACGCGCTTCACGATGGTCGGGGCCGCGGCCGCCAGACTGCCGTATTTGGCGACGTAGAGCCGGGCGATCTCGGGCGCTTCGGCGGCTTGCACCGCGGCCGTTTCGTCGAGGCCGCGCGCCGTCGTGCGCACCGTGAATGCCGCGCCGGCCGTCGAGACGAGCACGAAGATCACGATCGCGAAGACGGCGGCGCGGCTCTTCATCGGATACTGTAGCCGACCCCGCGGATGGTCCGGATGACGCGCTTGCGCGGGCCGCGATCGAGCTTCGCGCGCAGATAGCTGATGTACGTCTCGACGGAGCCGGGCAGCACGTCGCGGTCCGCGCCCCATACGCGGTCGAGCAGCTGCTGGCGCGTGAACACGCGCTCGGGGTGGCGCAAGAGAACGGCCAGCAAGTCGAACTCGCGCGAGGACAGCGGAATGTTCTCACCCTCGCGCCAGACCAACCGCTTTTCGACGTCCATCTCGATGTCCAAGTAGCGCAAGTTGCTGACGCGAGCGAGCGTCGGACGGCGCAGCAGCGTTTGCACGCGCGCGACGAGTTCGATGAACTCGAACGGCTTGGCGAGATAGTCGTCCGCGCCGGCTTCGAGTCCGGCCACGCGGGTCGCGACGTCGACTTTGGCGGAGAGCATCAAGATCGGCGCCTCGGTCGCGCGCCGGATGAGCGGCAGCAAGGCGATGCCGTCGATCTTGGGCAGCATCACGTCGAGGACGACGAGGTTGGGGACGCGGACGCTCAGTTCGGCCAGCGCCTGGGGACCGTCGGCGGCGCAGCGCGTGCGAAACCCGGCCTGGGCCAAACCGATCTCCAAAAAATCCCGCATGTGGCGTTCATCGTCAACGATGAGCACCTCCATTGAAGTCTCCGTCATAGCCGATTTCTATCGGCCCCGGCTGTGAGCCGCCTGAGAACCTGACTTTCGCAGCGGGTGCAGGTTGCCCTGAGGGCGCATATTACAGGCCAAGGCTGACCTGGAGGCATCGCGCATGCGCCGCGAGCGATTCTTGAGTAAGATGAAGCGCATCGAAATCGTTGTCGAAGAGCAACGAGTCGATGCGCTCGTGAAGATCATCGAAAAGCATGCGACGGGCTATACGCTGGTGCCGGGCGCGACAGGTCTAGGCGAGCACGGTTTTCGCGAACGAGGCATGGTGGTTTTGGTCACGGTCGTCACCGAGGAACATCTCGATGCGATCCTTGCGGCGGTCTTACCATCGCTTAACGAACGCGCGAACATACTGCTCGTCAGCGACGTCATGGTGTTACGCGCCGAACACTTCATCCCCGAAGTTCGCGCGGCTACCCACGGTTTCAAGGCATAACCTGCGCTTGTTGAGGTCGGGAAAGTCGGCGACACGGAGAAATGCCAATCATGCGCACGCTCTCTGAGGTTTTCGCCCCGCGCGGTCCGCTGCTTCCTGAAGGCTTGCGGACGCTGGAGGTTGCTCCCAGCCGGGTGATCGAGCCCGGCACGACCGTCCATGCTGCGTTTACGTTTCGCAATTTGGGCGGCGGCACCGCGAGCGGCTTTCGCGTTCGCTTTCGCTTGCCCGAAGGTTTGACGTACCTCGTGGGAACGGCGCGTATCGACGATACCCCGCTCGACGAGCGCGGCGGTCTGACCACGCTGCTGCAGACGTCGGGTGCCGACATCGGCGAAATTCCCGCCGGCGGCGAGCGCCGCATCGCGCTGGCCTACACGGTTGCGACGACGATCGAAAACGGAACGCCGGTAACGCTGCAAGCCGCCATCGCCTCGTTCGACGTGCCGGTGATCGGATCGAATATCGTCCGGCTCCTCGTCAATAGCCGGCCCGTCTTGCAAAATCCAAAGACGACGCTCACGATCGCAGCGGTGCGCGAAGCGGTCCCGGGCGAAGAGCTGCAGCTCAACGCGCGCGTTCACAACTCGGGTCAGAGCAGCGCGCACGATCTCGTCGTCCTGCTGCCGGTGCCGGCGCACACGACGTTCTCCGCCAACAGCGTCACGATCGAAGGCCGTTGTGTTGCGGCGGGCTCCGAGACCGAGCCGTTCGGGTTTGCCCGCCCGACGATCGTCACGCCGATGCTCGGTCCGGGCACGACCATCGACATCGGCTACCGCGTGCGCGTCGACACGCCGCTCGAAGATGCAACGCCGATCACGGCCAACGGCGCGGTTTGCTCGCAGGAAGTCGCCGAGTTCGCGCTGCCGCCGGTGAGTGTGAAGGTTCCGTCGACCGCGGCGTTCGGCGGCGATGAAACCGCCCTGCGGGTCGAATCCGAAGAAGAAGTCGAATCGGGCCGGCGCGTGCGGGTCGTGCTGCGGGCCAAGAACGTAGGAACCGCGCGGGCGCGGAAGCTGGCGCTGAAAATCGTGCTGCCCGAGGGCTTGGTCTATACGCCGAGTTCGTTGACGATCGACGACGCGCCAGCGGCCGATCGCGGCGCCGTGCCGGACGCGATCGAGATCGGCGAACTCGAACCAGGCCGGTCGGTGGAAGTCGGGGTCTGCGCGGTCGTTGCCGCGCCGATCCCCGACCGTCACGAACTGCGCGTCACCGCGAGCGTTGCGTGGTCCAAAGGCCAACGCAAATTCGAGCGCACGATCGTGTCGCGTTCCGCTCCGCGCTTTCCGCTGGGCTTCAACAACGTTGAACGCGAGACGGCCCAGCGGGTCGGGCCCGGCGAGCCGGTCGGCTACACCATCGCGCTGCAAAACATGGGGACCGACGTCGCGACCGACGTACGGCTCTCGCTCGCTGCGGATGACGGCGTGGAACGTCTGCGCGTCTGCGAAAACGATACGGAGATCGCCGTCGGCGAAGACGGGACGGTCGCGCTCGACAACCTCGAGCCGGGCGTTGCGCGCTCGCTGCGCGTCGACGGCCGAGTCGCCGGACTGATCGAAGACCAAACCCAGCTCCGGCTGCATGCGGCGCTGATCACCGCGCAGATTCCGCGGGTGGAACTGGGCGCACCGCTGCACGTCGTCGCTTCGCGGCCGAAGTTTTCGGCGGCGACGTCGCGGATCGTGAACGACGGCGATGAGACGCTGCGGCCGAATCGGACCGGTACCTGCCGGCTCGTGCTGACGAACGAAGGTACCGATCGCGGGCGCGACGTGCGCGTCGTGCTCCGGCTGCCCGAGGAACTGCGCCTGGAGTCCGTCGACGACGCATCGCGCGACGGCAACGCGGTTGTTTTCGGCGATATCCCGGCCGGGGAGACGCGTGAGGCCGTCCTGCGTTTGCGCCTGCTGGGAGTGGTTTCCGGCGCCGATGTCTTGGCCATCTCGGCGCGCGTCGGCGGCCTCAACGTCGTTCCGTTCGCCTTGGTCCCGATCGAACTGGCGACCCATGCCGAAGCGTCGTTTGCGGAGGGCGCTACGCTCGCATCGACGCCGACCGATACGATCGATGCGGGGGCGGAGATCACCTACACGCTGTCGTTGCGCAATTGCGGTGACGGCGCGGCGAAGCGCCTCACCGCGCGCGTCGCCGCGTTGTCCAACGCGGTCTACGCGCCCGGCAGCACGACGGTCAACGGCATTGCGCTCCAAGACTACTCAGGCACATCGCCGCTCTTGAGCGACGCCGGACTCGCGCTGGCCGACGTCGGTGCGGGCGTGGAAGTCATCGCGCGCTGGCGCGTGATCGTGAACATTCCGCTGCCGCCCGCGACGCCGATCGAAACGAGTGCCACGGTTCATTGGGACGAAGCGCCCGATATCACGATCGCCGCCGCGCCGATTCGCGTACGCTCGACGTCGGCGATCCCGATCGTCGAACCCGAATTGCCCTTCTCGGTTCTGGGCGCAATCGCGGCGCCGGCGCGGACCAACACGCTCACGACGCGCACCGAAATCGGCAGCTTCGGACCGGCGTACGTCGAGTTGCGGCCGGCCATTCCGGTTCGCGCGAACGGTCACGGTCAGAGCGCGCTCGGCGGCTACGCGTCCGAGCCCGAACCGATTACGACGATCGAATATGCGCAGCTCGGTTCCGGAAACGACGTGCCGGGTTCGGGCCTGGCCCCCGTTCCGGCGGCCGCCGCGAATCCCGAGCCGGCTCCGCCCTCGCCCCTCGACACTCCGGAACCGCCGGCGACGACGGTCTCGCTCGAACTATCGGACGAACATCTCGCTTGGGCGGTGCAATACTTGGAGCAAACCCGCGTCGGCGGGATCGTCGCGCATTTGCTGGCGCTGCGCGCGCTGTTCCCGGATCGGGTTAGCGGCGGCGACCGCCTGTTGCGGGCCCGGCTGCGCAGCCATCGCGAGATGCTTGGGGAGCACGCCGACCGGCTGTTCATCAAAGTCCGGTTGCCGGACTTCCCGCTGGCGACCGGCGACGTCGAAACGCCTGAACTGCGCGCGTCGCTTGTCGCGCTCGTCGAGGAACTCGCCGTCGAGAAAACCGAACGCGCGTCGTTGCGTTCGGGACTTCGGTTGGCGCAAAAGCTCGATCATGCGATGCTTGGTCAGGCAATCGCCGAGCTCGGCCGGGACAATCTTGCAACGGCCGCGCCGTGGCTCGTGATGACGCGATTGATCGGCACGAGCTTGGAGCGCGACGGCGGCGTGTTGACGGAATTCACCGGCTATCGCGACGCGCTACTGGCAGAATTGACGAAGCGGGCGGATCTGGACGCCGCCGCGTTCGAGGCGGCGCTCAAAGAGCCGGTCGACCCATTGCTCGATGAGGCGCGCGAATCCGTCGTGCGCACGTTGGCCGAGCAGCAGCGAGTGTTGAACTAGCTCATGGATTCCGTCGACGTCCTCGTTCTGGTACTGCTGCTGGCGGCTGCGATCGCCGCGTACATCATTTACGCGATGCGGGGCGGAAACCGCGTGCCCCGCGAACAGGCCGTTCCGCGGCTGGCCGGGCTCAAACTCAAACCGTTGACGGAGCCGAGCGCTCAGCAGACGGTCCCCGAAAGGCCGCCCGCTCCGCGCTCGGCTCCCGACCCTGTGGTTGCTGAGGAACCGGTGCCATCAACGGCTTCTGGGCCGCCCGCTTCCGCGGTCCCGCTGTTCGACGAGGATTCCGAGCCGGCCGCCGCCGCAGCGGCCACGCCGCCCGGTGAAATCCGCTGGTGCCGGCAATTCGATTCGCGCTCGGAGGCGCTCGACGACACCGCGCGGCTGCGGCTCATCGGCGATCTGGGCGTTGTTGCCAAGGAGTGGTGCGTTCCGCTCTTGGCGCAGGCCTATCAAGAGGAACAACGCCCGAGCCATCGTCAAGCGGCGTTGACGGCCCTCACGGCTTGCCACAGTCGCGTCGCTGCCGGAACATTTCGCGCTGCGCTCAACGCCGAAGATCCGACCGAGCGCGCGATTGCCGCGGACGGACTGGCTGATTTGGAACCGGCCGCCCAAACCAAGGTTCGCCGAACCGTCGAACGTTTTTAGGGGTTGCAAGGCTCGAATCCCGACCCCGTCTCGAACGCCTGTTGAAGGAGAGATTCGATGCACGTTCAGCGACTCGACCATGTCAACGTCCGCACGCACGACCTGGAGGCGACGCGCCGATTCTACGTCGATGTCGTCGGATTGCGCGTCGGCGACCGGCCGCCGTTTGACTTTCCCGGCTTGTGGCTCTACGACGATCGCGTGGCCGTGATCCACGTAACCGGACTCGGACCAGCTGACGCGCGGACCGGGGACACCGGGTCGGTCGATCATATCGCGTTTCGCGTCGAGGGTCTTGGCGCGATGCGTGAACGCGTTGCGCGCCTCGGTGTCCCGGCGCGCGAATGCATCGTTCCGCGCAACGGCGATTTGCAGATCTTCTTGACCGACCCCAACGGGCTCAACATCGAGTTGACGTTTGCCGCCGCCGAAGTTGCGCCGCTCGAGGCGCTCGCCGGACGCTGACGGCCGCTGCGATGCGCTAAGGGACTTGGGCCAGCACGTTCGGCAAGTCGTGCAAGCCGGAAATCGTCCGGTACGGCGCGGCGCCGAACGTCTCGGCCGGCGCACCCGTCCGATTGCACCAGACGACGCGCAAGCCGAAGTTTGCCGCACCGGTAGCGTCCCAACCGTTCGACGTTACGAAAACGAGCTGCTCGGGCAGCGCTGCGTAGTGCGCCGTCGCGAGCGCGTACACACGCGCTGCCGGCTTGTAGGCGCGTACCGATTCGACGCTCAAGGTAACCTCGATGCTCCCGCTCAGACCGGATGCATCCAATGCGGCGCGGGCCGTGGCGGGCGTGCCGTTGGTCAAGACGGCGCAGCGCAGGCCGCGTTCGCGCAGTTGCGCCAGTGCGGATTGCGCGTCGTTAAACGGTTGCGCCCGGCACCATTCGGCGGCAAGCGCTTCAAACTCGTGCGCATCGAGAGTTAGCCCGTGGCGTGCTGCCGCGTAGCGCAGCGCCCGCTCGGTGAGCGCATCGAAGTTTTCGTAGCGATCCATGATCGTGGCGGCGAACGCGTAGGCCAGCTGTTTTTCGCGCCAGGTCGCCACGAATGCAGCCGCATCGCTGGTGTGCCGCGCCGCCGCCGTACCAAGCGAGGCGATATCCAGCAGCGTTCCAAAGAGGTCGAAGACGATCGCCGCGGGCTGCAGCGCGTGGTTTGCTTGCATCGCGTTCGATACGTTCCGCGCCGAGGGAGCAGCATCTTGCGCCCAGCGGGCTTGGCGGACGGCTTGCCTGCGGTACCGAATGCAGGCCGTCATGATTCAAGCCCAGTCGTTGGCGCGGGCGCTCAACGCCCTCACGAAATCGCCGCAATTTTCGTACGTCAAGGCGCGGGCGGCAGCGCGCAAGGATGAAAACGTCGATTGGCCGCGCACGAAGCAATTGAACGAAGGCTTTAATGCCGAGGTCGACGGCTGCGAGTCGTTCGTCATGCGCGACGGCAGCGTTTGCGAATGGAAGTCCGGCACATTCAACTACGCCGCGCGTGCACCGCGCGGCGGCTAGGGCTGCTCATTAGCCCTGGATGCCGTCGCTACGCGGCTCATTAGCGGAAATCGTGCAACGTGCGCCGGTATCTTTCGCTCGGCTCATCGTCGTTCTCCGTGGTCTATTGCATTGAACTTCTGAGACACACCACGAGCGCCGAGCGTGCCTGCGTGCGGCCGAGCGCTGCAAATAACGCACCTCATGTGAGCGTAACATGTTTAAATCTGAAACGCACTTTCGTCATGCGAGTCTGCGACGAAGAACGTTTCGTTCGCCGAGTGCCGTTGCAACGCGGCATAACTCTCCGGACGTTTTTTTGCATCCGGTGGCACCTTCGCGTTGTTGCTTTGGTTCTTGCGGATATGATCGTATGAATGCACTCCCAATCGACCCGCTCGCATTCAAACGATTTACCGTAAAAAAGTAGGATTACCAATGACCATGAATTCGCACAAAGTACAACGTCTGGCTGTTGCAGCGGCGCTAGTTGCCGGCATCGTTTCGACTGGTGTCGATGCGTTCGCTCAAACAGCCGCTACGCCGCAGACCCCTGCCGCAACCAACGTTTCGATGTCGACGACGAGCGACTGGAAAGCCGCGCGTCAAGCAACCTTCGAACAGGAGAATGCGGACGCCCGACGCGCGGCGTTCTACAAGCTGGGGACGGATCTCTAGAGCTTCGCGCAAGCCGCCGTCGCATTTGGGGGCTTCCCCCAAGTCGCGCGTAGCGTTTTGCGGCTTCGCTGCGCGGATGGGTGTGGGCGCACACCCATCCTCTCGCTGGGCTGAACCCCGACACCCTCCCAAGTTTTCTGCCTGATCGAATAGCGTGACGAGTTAGCGAAACCGGAAGAGCGGGCGATGTGCGCAGTGCACATCGCCCGCTCTCTGGTTTGCGAAGGTCCCCGCTCGGACGCGACAAACCCGATGGGCACGATGCCCTCGATAAAAATGGTTCGCAGCGGCAAACGGCATGGATTCGAATGTGCGGTTTGTCGCACGCTCGAATTGTTTGCAGATAGCGCCGCTGCGAAAGCAGCGCGTATAAAGCACGTCGCGGCGGCCCCGCACCGTTCGGCGCTTCGCGCCGCACGCCGCGAGTAGCCGGTGTCGCTACTTGCCCGGGGCGCGTTTGGAGCGAACGCGATCGTTTGACGGCGGCCCCGGCTTGGTCTTCTTTGCTGTAACCTTGAGCTTTTTCGTAACTGGCTCCGCTGCGACCGGCGCCTTCGCCGGCTGCGCCTTGACCGCCGGCGCGCTGTCGGCAACCTCGACCGCCGGCGCGCTGTCGGCAACCTCGACCGCCGGCGCGACGTAAGCGACGTCGACCGGCCGGGCCGGAGTGACGGCTTCAGTCGCGGGAGTTGGAACGGCGGGTGCGGGCATCGAGCCGGCGTGCTGCGGAGGCTCGGGCGCCGTCGGGGTCAGCGCTCGCACCGGTATCGCAAGCGTGTCGGCGAAGCTCTTGGAACACGCGATCCACAACGCCATCGGCGGTGCGACGAACGCCGCGGCGTAGTCGCGCGTGGCTCGAAGCGATGCAATTTGTGTTGACTGTGCGACTTTTAGCGCATTGATGCTGCGTTTCTGAAATTCGCTGATCGCCTCAACATACGTCATCGACAAAGTAGCTGTTCTCCCGTGGAGTCGTCCCGGCTTCGCGCCGGTTTCATGCAGATGATGACTTCAACGCGAGCGCTCTGCGGCCTGGATGGATGCCTCCGCCTGCGGCTTCTGGGTGTGCCTCGGCTTCGCTCGGTAAACCCGCACAGCCGAGACGCGTCTAAACCCATCCCCCGTCGACGATATAACTTTGGCTCGTCATTCCCGAACTGTCGTCGGCACTCAAAAACAGCACCAGCCGTGCCACGTCGTCAGGCAGCAGCTCGCGTTTGAGCGCCTGCGCGGCACGAATTTTTGCCGCATACTCGGGCGTAACCCATAACCGGCGTTGACGTTCGGTCATGATCGCGCCGGGCAGCACGCAATTGACGCGGATGTTCGCCGCGCCCAGTTCATGGGCCAGCGAGCGCGTGAGGCCGACGATGCCGGCCTTTGCCGTGACGTATGCAGCTTGGTTCGTCGATGGAATCAACCACGCGATCGAGCCGATGTTTACGATCGATCCTCCGCCCGCTGCGGTCATCCCGGCACTGACCGCCTGAATCGCGAAAAAATAGTGCCGTAGATTCACGGCCAACCGTTCGTCCCAGTATTCCGGCGTGATTTCGGCCGTGATGTGACGATCGTCGCTTGCGGCGTTGTTCACCAAAACGGTCACGGCGCCAAGCTCCTCGTCGATTCGCGCGAGCGCCGCACGCAGTGCCGCGATCCGCGTGACGTCGCAGGGCAGGAAGTGCGGAACGTGTGGGACGTTGCCGGTCAGCGCGGCGACGAGGTCTTGCGCCGGCTCGAGGCCGCGATCGAGAAAGGCGACGCGCGCGCCTTGTCGGGCAAATTGCTCGACGATCTCAGCGCCGATCCCCGAGCCGCCGCCGGTGACGACGACCACCCGCTCGCGCAGACTCGGATAGACGGCGAAGCTCGTTTGTTGACGCACCTCGGCCTCCTTCGAATCGTCAGCGGCTTTTTCCGCGCGCGACGATCGGCCAGCGGTCGATAACCCCTTGCGCACGATGAACGACGTATTCGTCGTGCAGATTGATCGTCGTATCGCAGTGTCCCGGAATGAGACGAACTTTGTCGCCGACGCCGGGCACGGCATTGCTGCCGGCCGTGAGCTTTCCGAATTCGTCGCCGGCGAAAGTGAACGTGCCGCTGCCGGCGAGCAGCCGCGGCGGTCCGGCATCGTCACTGAGCGACTTGTAGCCTGCGTCGAGAATGGCAACGCTGCCGCGGACGCTGATGACGGTTGCGAGCACGGTCAAGGCGTAGCCGAAACCGAGCCCTTCGACCGCGCCGTATTGGGCGTCCATGACCGCGTACGAACCGGGCTGGACGTCGGTGATCGCTTCGTAGCCGAGGGCGAACCGGCTGGTTCCCGTGCCGCCGCAGCGGCCGGGATCGCCTTGCGCATGCTCGTCGACGTAAACGTGGGCCAGAACCGGGCCGGCGTCGAGCCCGGAGCGCCGGCCCTGCAGCTCGCGCGATCGATCGCGGCGAC
>JBEKHC010000024.1:0-53747 GCA_050012475.1 Candidatus Velthaea sp. | reverse complement strand
CGTCGAAGAGCAGATCGCCCAGGCCGCCCGCGTGGATGTACGAGGCGACGGTCGCCACGGCGTTGAGCGAAACCGTGGCGATCCGGATGCCGCCCACGATCGTGGGCAGCGCTTGGGGAAACTCCACGCGCAGCAGTCGCTGCAGCGGCGTAAAGCCCAGGCCGTCGGCGGCTTCGAGCTGGGCCCGATCGACGCCGCGCAAGCCGGCCGCGATGTTGCGCACCAGGATCATTTGGGCGTAGGCCACCAGGGCGACGATCGCCGAAAACGTGCCGAGGCCGAGAAAACGCACCAGAAATGCCAACAGCGCCAGACTCGGAATCGTGTAGATGATCCCCAATACCGCTAGGAGCGGACCGCCGAAGCGCGTGTCGCGCGCGACGACCACGCCGAGCGGCAAGGCGATCAGCAGCGCGATCGCCAGCGAACCGAAGGTCAGCAGCACGTGCTGCCCGGTGAGGGCCGCGACCTCCAGCGGATGTCGCACGAGATAGGTCACGGCGATTCGCGGGCCAGCAGCGGCCGCGCTTCGGCGAAGCGGCGGCTCGCGGCGTCGATCCCGACCAGCCCGCGAACCACATCGTCAGCCGGTGCGGCAAGAACCCGCGCCGGCACGTCGTTCTGCACGATCGTCCCGCCGTTCATCACCACGATCCGGTCGGCGATGCGCAGCGCTTCATCGACGTCATGGGTGACGAACACGATCGTCGTTCCGAGTTGCCGATGGATGGCGCGGATCTCGTCCTGCAGTGAAGTCCGTACGATGGCATCGACCGCGCCGAACGGTTCGTCCATGAGCAGCAGGCGCGGCTCGGCGGCCAACGCCCGGGCGACGCCCACGCGCTGCTGCTCGCCGCCTGAGAGCTCGCGCGGCAAACGGTCGCGGTAACGCGCCGGTTCCAGCCGGACGAGGCTGAGCAATTCGTCGACCCGGGCTGCGATCCGCGCCGGCTCCCAGCCCAGCAGTTGCGGCACGACGCCGACGTTCGCGGCGATGGTGAGGTGCGGAAACAAACCGACCGCTTGAATGACATACCCGATGCCCCGGCGCAGCGTCACCGCGTCGAGCGTCGCGACGTCGACCCCATCGACGGCGATGCTGCCCGCCGTCGGTTCGATCAGCCGGTTCACGGTGCGCAGCAGCGTGCTTTTGCCGCATCCCGAGGGTCCGAGCAACACTGTGAGTTCGCCGCCCGCGACATCGAGATCGACGTCGCGCACGGCTGCTGCCGCCGCGCCCGGATAGCGCACGCCGACGCCGCGCAAGCGCAGCGCGGCTCCGCGAGACTGGCCTTGCGGGCTATGCGAGAGCATGCGCCTTGACGAAGTCGCGGGCGACGTCGCCGGCTTCGCGCTTTTGCGTGCCCGCGACTTCGTCGTTGAGCGAACGCATGACCGTATCGGTCAAGAGCGGCGCTATCTTGTTCAGCCAGGTCGCGATCGCGGGGTACGCTTTGAGCGTCTGATCGCGGACGACGGGCGCGACGTTATAGGCCGGCCAAAAGTGTTTGTCGTCGACGAAAACCACCAGATGGTCGCCGGCGATCTCGCCGTCGGTGCCGAACGCGACGACCACGTCAACGTCGCCGATCAGCAGCGCTTTGTATTTCAGCCCGATGTCGATGAGATGCGTTTCCTTGAACGCAAAGCCGCCGTACGTGCGCTGCAAGCCCGGCAAACCGTCGCTGCGCTTGAGAAACTCGGGGATCGCGCCCAGCCGCAGTTGCGGGGCCGCCGCAGCGAGTTGGCTCAACGTGCGGATGTCGTACTTGGCGGCGATCGGGCCGGTCGTGGCCAGCGCTTGCGTGTTGTTGGCAGGCGCGGGATCGAGCCAGGTGAGTGCGTACTGCCGTTCGTAGGCGGCTTTGACCAGCGTGTAGATCCGCTTGCCGTCGGCAATGGGTTGGAGCTTGAGTTGGGTGAGCAGCGCGGTTCCGGTGTACTCCGGGTACAGATCGATCTCGCCGCGGCGCAGCGCCTCCATCGCGATATCCGTTCCGCCCAGATTGAGTTTGCGCGCCACCCGCAAGCCGTGGCCTGCGAGCACCTGCGCGTAGATTTCGCCCAAAATCAGTTCTTCGGTGAAGTTCTTGGCGCCGACCGCGACTTGGGGTTGACCGCCGCCGCCGCACCCGCCCGCCGCCAGCGCCGCGCCGAACAGCGCCAACGTGCGCCCGCGCGTGAGCCGCGTCATCTACGCCGTCACCGCGCGGCGGGCCACGCTGCCCAGGGCAGCGTCGACGATCAAGGCAAGCGCTGCGACGGCGGTTGCGCCGCCCAGAATCTCGCCGCCGTCATTGGTCGATAAGCCGTCGATGATGTAGTCACCTAATCCGCCGCCGCCGATGAACGAAGCGAGCGTTGCGCTGGCGACGACTTCGACCGCTGCGGTTCGGATGCCTGACAAGACGACCGGAAACGCCAACGGCCACTCGATCCGGCGCCGGATTTGGGCCGCCGTCATCCCCATCCCGCGCGCGGCCTCGGTAAGCGCCGGCGAGACGGTGCGCAAGCCGATGTCGGTGTTGATCGCGATGGGCGGAATCGCGAGCACGACGAGCGCCAAGAGCGCCGGCCGGAAGCCAAGTCCTAAATAGGGCAGGGCGAGCGTGAGAACCGCCAGGCTCGGCACCACGCGAAGCGCACCGATGCCGCTAAATGCGATCCGATGCGGCAGCGGACGGTTGACCAGCACCGCGGCGAGCGGAATGCCGATGGCCGCGGCGATGACCAGCGCTGAGCCCGCGAGCGCGACGTGCGTCACGACATGCGCGAAGATGTCCGCGCTCACGCGGCGAATCGCCGATGATGCTTACCGGTTCCGAAGAAGAGCTCGACGTCCCCGCAAACCCGCCGGGCGCTTCGATCGAGCTGGACGATCCATCGCTGTACATCAGCCGCGAACTGACGTGGATCGAGTTCAACGACCGGGTGTTGGAAGAAGCACTCGACGAGCGCAACCCGCTGCTCGAGCGGCTCAAATTCATCGCGATCTTCGGGACCAACCTCGACGAGTATTTCATGATTCGCGTCGCGGCGCTCAAACAGCAAGTCGAAGCCGAGATTCACAAACGTTCCGACGACGGAAAACTGCCCGAAGAACAGCTGGCGGCGATTTTTGGCGCGCTGCACGGTTCGCTCGATCGCCAGATGCGCTGCCTGGACGAACAAATCTTGCCCGCGCTCGAACGGCACGGCATTCGCATCTTGCCCTACGATCAGCTGGACAACAAAACGCGGGCGTTGATGCACAAGTACTTCGACGAGCGGGTCTTCCCCGTGCTCACGCCGCTGGCCATCGATCAGAGTCATCCGTTTCCGTATATATCCAATCTGTCGCTGTCGCTGGCGGTCGAACTCGAAGAAGCCTCGCGCGGCGACGAACAAGACGACTATTTCGCCCGCGTCAAAGTTCCGGGGAGTTTACCGCGCTTCGTGCCCGTCGAAACGGCACCCGCCGGACAGCACTGGTTCGTGATGCTCGAGGACCTCATCGCGCACAACCTCGGGGCGCTCTTTCCCGGGATGAAGGTGAAGAGCGCTTACGGTTTCCGCGTTACCCGCGACGCCGACCTCGATCTGCAAGAGGATGAAGCCGACGACTTGCTGCGCGCCATCGAGTCCGAATTGCGCAAGCGCCGCTTCGGCGAACCGGTGCGGCTCGAAGTCGGCCAGGGCATGCCGGCGCACTTGCGCGACCGGCTGCTCGATGCGCTTGCGCTCAGCACGGTCGACTGCTACGAGATCGATGGGATGCTCGCCACGTCCGACGTGTGGACCCTGGTCAACATCGACCAGCCGGGCTTGCACGATCCGCCGTTCACCCCGGCCATTCCCAAGCGGCTGATCGGCACCACCGATCTCTTCGCAGCGATTCGCGAAGGCGATCTGCTGCTGCATCATCCCTACGAGTCCTTCGATCCCGTCGTGCAGTTCGTCAACCAGGCTGCCAACGACCCCAGCGTTCTGGCGATCAAACAAACCTTGTACCGGACGAGCGGCAACTCGCCGGTGGTCGGCGCGCTCATCGACGCCGCCGAGAACGGCAAACAAGTTGCAACGCTCATCGAACTCAAAGCGCGCTTCGATGAAGAAAACAACATCCATTGGGCGCGCAACCTCGAGCGTGTCGGCGCGCACGTCATCTATGGGTTGGCGGGTCTTAAGACCCACGCGAAGGTCACGCTCATCGTGCGCAACGAGCCCGAGGGCATTCGGCGCTACATGCACTTCGGCACCGGCAACTACAACGACAAGACTGCCAAAATCTACACCGATTTGAGCCTCTTCACGTGCCGTGCCGAACTCGGCTCGGACGTCACCCAATTGTTCAATGCGCTCACCGGGTTCTCGAAAGCCGACGCGTACCAAGAACTCATGGTTGCGCCGGTCGGCCTGCGGATCGGCTTTGAGGCGTTGATCGATCGCGAGACCGAACATGCCGTCGCCGGACGGCCCAGCGGCATCCGGGCGAAACTCAACGCGATCACCGATGCCGGAATCGTACGGGCGCTCTATCGCGCATCGCGCGCCGGCGTGCCGATCGATCTCATCGTGCGCGGGATGTGCGTTTTGCGCCCGGGTATTCCCGGCGTCAGCGACACGATCCGCGTGCGCAGCATCGTCGGGCGATTCCTCGAGCACTCCCGGATCTTTGCTTTCCATAACGCCGGCGCGCGCGAGATCTTCATCGGCAGCGCGGACTGGATGGGCCGCAACCTCGACCGGCGCGTGGAGACCGTGGTCCCTGTCCTCGACCAGGACATCGGCGACACCATCGAGCGCGACATCCTCGATCTGATGGCAGCCGACAACGTCAAGACCCGGGTGTTGCACGCCGACGGATCGTACGAACGGCGCGGCGTGCTGCCCGGCGAGAAGCGCGTCGACGCGCAGCAAACGATGCTGCGCGCGTATCAAGCGGTGTAGTTTTAAGGCTTCGATTTCGCCCTGGACTTCGTCGGTTCGCGGCACATTTGCTGAAGCAAACTTCGCCGCTAGGCTCCTTTGCCAGGACGAAATCAAAGCCTTAAAAACGGTTCGGCGGGCGGCGGCTGGGCGTCGGCGACGTGCAGGATCGCCGCCCATTGTTCGGCTGAAACCGGCTGAACCGAAAGGCGTTGGCCGCGCTGGAGCAAGGCCATGCCTTCGAGGGCGGGCATCAACCGCAATTCGTCGAGCGTGATGAGGGCGTTGAATTTGCGGACGAAGCCGACGTCGACCATCCACCACTTGGGCCGCTCGGGCCGCGAGGTCGGATCCTCGTATTCGTGGCCGCGCTCGAACTGGGTGAAATCCGGATAGGCGGCCCGGATCACCTTGAGGATCCCGGCGATCCCCGGCGGCTTCACGCTCGAGTGATAGAAGAAACCCAGTTCCCCAACCGTCATCTCGCGCATGAAATTGCGGGCCTGAAAATTACGCACGCCCGACCATTCCGTCCGGCCCTCGCGTTCGAGCCGATCGATTCCGTAAACGTCGGGTTCGCTTTTGAAGAGCCAGAAGTTCGGCATCGGCTTCGAGCTACGCGAAACGGCGTGCTTAGAACTGCTTGCTCAGCGTGAAGTAGAACGTCTGCGGCGGCGGTCCGATGATTCCGTTCTGCGTGTTCTTGAGCCCATAGGTGAATTCGTCGCCGACGATCTGCGCGCCGATCGGCGAATTCCCTTGATATTCGACCGAGCGTGCGATGCCGTTGCCGAAATTGGTGTTGAAGAGGTTTTGGGCAACGACGCTGAGCACGACGCCGGCACCGACATTTTGGCTGATCGTCAAATCGGTGAGAATGTAGGGAAAATAGTTGTTGGGGTTGTTGAAGCCTTCGTAGTCGAAGCCCATCCGCAAGACCGATCCGTTGCGCCACGCTTGCCGGAATTCGGCGTACGCTTTGGTATACGGCACGCCCGCCGTGGTGCTGGAGCTCAAGAGCTGCTGCCCGTTGTACGGGTATTGGATCGATGAGAACAGCGACGCCGGCAGCCCGAGATAGTACACGCGCTGGAACGTCGCGTTGCCGTAGTAGCCGAAGCCGACCCGCGGCTCGTCACGGTATGCCACCTGGAACCCCTGTGAATACAGCTGCTGCGCGTTGGTGGTCGTCGACTGTAGCAAGATGCCGGTGTTTTCGCCGATGAAGCTGGCTGCCAGCGGCGAGCCTGCGGGGACGACGTTGGTCGTGGTGAGGAACGGGTTGTGGATCGTGTAATTCCAGATGTCGCCCGAGAAGACCGAGCCGTGCGGCGTGCGATAATCTAACCCGAGGTCGTAGTCGACGGCTTCTTCGGGCTGGAGGTCCGCATTGGGCGTGGTGAGGGTGGTGCTCGACGCGCCTTGATTGACTTTGGTGAATCCGGAAAGCTGATTGGCGAACGGCAGCGTCTGCGACGAACCGCCGGTCGCGCGGATCGCGATATCGCGCGTCGGCCGGTAGACGAAGCCGAAGTGCGGATCGTAGTGCGAGAAAAAGACCGTCGAGGGGACCAGCGCGATCGCGACGGAACCCGATTTCGCTCCGGCGGCAATCGCACGGGACACCAGCGCCTGATCTTCGACCTGGCCAAGGATCTTGGTCATGTTGAAATAGTTGCCCAAATCGAACTCCAGCTTGGGCGAGAGTTGAAATTGGCCGGTAAACGACAGACTGCTTACCGACGAAGCCGTCTCGGGCGTGGAGATCGGTGAGTACGGCAAGTTCGTGAGCGGGCAGGTCGGCTGATAGCCGTAGCCCGGGCCGCTCGGACCGGCACCGGCGAGCGTATTCGTCGCGCCCGTCGGCTGGACGTACGTGCAGCCCGCCGGGATCGGCGAGGTATCGTTGAACAGGCCAAACGTATCGTCGAGATAGTGATCGAACGTGACGCTCACGTTATTTTGCGAAAACGGATGAATGTAGGTGAACGTGTAGCCGTTGAGTTTATCGAACTCGAACGTGCTGTACGGGGTGCCGTAGCCGGTGGCGCCGCTTTGGGCCTGGGCGGTCGCCGTCGTGTAACAGGGTAGTGCCGGCGAGCAGCCCGCGCCGCCATTGGGCAGCACCGTCGTTTGATACGGAAAGAGCGTTCCGAATTTGGTGTTGTTTGCGGTGACGTAGCCGATCGAACCATTGGCCGCGTTTGCCGAGAAACACGGACCGATTGCGCCGCCGTTTGCCGCCGACGGCTTGGTGTAGCTGACCAGACAGTTGGCGGTGTTGGTGACTTCGGACCAGCCGCCGTCGTTGCCCGGCACCGCCGCCTCTTGGCTGCCGTCGATGAAGCGGTCGATGTTGGCGGTATACGGACGGAACAAGATCGTGTCGGCGCCCAGTGTGGTCTTGAAATCGAGATTGAAGTTGGGCTCGTTCTGGCGCACGTCGGAGCCCGGATAGAACTGATACAGCGGCTGCAGCGTCCCGATCTGGCTTGCCGTCCACGGTGCGTTGTAAATCGAGGTCACGGTGCACTTCGCGCCGCTGCCCGGCGCGTCGTACGTTATCTTCGACGGCAGCGTCGTCGCGTTCACGCATTGCGGGATGACTTCGTAGCCGGCGATCTGGCCGTAGGCGTTGCCTTGCGGATCGTAGCGGCCTTGTAACCCCAGGAACTCGGCCCCCAGCGACGTCGCCGGCGAGAAGTTCCAGCGCACCTTCGTCACCTGCGCGTTGAGGCTGTACGTATTGCTGAAATCGGTGGCGCTTGCGATCGTGTATGCCGGAGCGAGTCCTTGCCCCAGCGTCGGTACCGTGTAGTTTCCGGTGATCGGATAATACCCGAGCTTGGGCGCCTGCAGGGTGGCCGGGTTGGTCGGAAAGTTGTAGCTCTCGGCGGTGTTGATGTCGTCGGCGATCACGCCCTTGCTGGGCCCGTTGTAGCCGCTGAACGATTTCCCGAGCACGACCTGCAGGCGGTTGTCGAGCGCGTTCGCGTTGGCGATGATCGTATACTGGGAGCCGCCGTACTGGTCGAGACCGGTCAGGACGTAGCCGCCGTTTTTGGCCGAGAAATCCGGCGTGCGCAGATTGATAATGCCGGCCCCCGACGTTCCGGCCGACGGCGGTCCGACGACGGCGCCCTGGTAGGTGTCGACCGCCGAAAACAGTCCGGAGCCGGCGTAGTTCGTGATGAATTGCCCGGAGATGCCGGTCGAGACCGGGTGCCCGTCGATCGTCAAGCGCGTCTCGTTCGACAGTCCGTGAACGACGAATTGGTGGTTGACGTTGGTCGCGCTATCGGTGATCGTGACGCCCGGGATCGTTTGCACGATCTGCGAGAGATCCGGGGTGTTGCGTTCGCGGATCGTTTGAACGCCGACGCTGGGCGCAGCGTTCGACGACACATTGAACGTTGCCGCGTTGCGCGTCGACGTCGTCGACGTTCGCCCGATCACGTTGAGGTTGCTCAGCGACGCCACGGTGAGCGTGATGTTCGCCTTGATACTCTCGCCGCCGGCGACGACGACGTCTTGCTGGGCGGTCTGATAGCCGCCTTTGCTCACCGTGATGGTGTAGATTCCGGGCGGCAGCGCGAGTGCGAAGGTGCCGCTGCCGTTGCTGACGGCTTTTTGGCTGCGCCCGCCGCCGTTTGCCGTCACGCCGGCGCCCGGCACCAGCCGGCCGTTGGAATCGACGATCGTTCCGCTCACGGTACCGGTTGCGCTCGCTGTTTGGGCGACGACCGTTGCGTGGTTCGTCGCCGCGCGGACCGGAGCGCCGATCACAGCGATCAGCAACGCTGCAATAAACGCGGCTCGGTGAACTGTGCTCAAGTCGATACTCCCTGCCTACGAAGTAGGCATTCCATCGGCGCCGAGAGTGAACGTCCGGCCACGGCCACGGGCAGTCGAACGAGGAGAGATTAAAGCTACGTTAACAATTTCTCGGGCGCAGCGTCAAGCATCCGGCGTAAGTCGAATGTCGAGCGAAACCCCGGTGCTGCGCTGCAAGCGTCGAGCGGTTAACGTAAAAGCGCGGTCAGTATCGCGCGCTGCGCGTCACTCCAAGGGGCGGATCGCCCGCGCTTCATGCAGACGATTGCGACCCGGGCGACCGTTCGAACGTCGCTGCCGCCTTTTGACGTTATCGCATGCTCGAGGGTTGCGCTCGAGCGGCCAAGCGATGCAACGCGGGCATGCACTTCGAGCGCCTCATCGTAGAAACACGGCCGCACAAAACGCTGCGTGATCTCGACCGCGTTGTGCATGAAGCCGAGGCTAGGCGGCGGTTCGCGATCGGGATCGCCCAACGAGTTAAAAAAATCGAGCCGCGCGATCTCGAAGTACGCGGTATAGAAAACGTTACTGACGTGACCGAGCGCGTCGGTCTCGAAGAAGCGCGGGCGGAAGGGTGCCGACCATGAAAAAGAGCGAAGCCATTCGGCTTCGCTCCCGGGTGCGTAGAGTTCGAGCGGCACCCTGCTTGCGCTAGTGCAGCTTGATCGCGGGCGCGACGCCTTCGGCGGCAAAGGTTTCGTCGAGCAATTTCTGCAGTTCGCCTTTTTCGGCCATCGGTTCGAGGATGTCGGTGTCGCCGTAGAACTGGCCTTTGATGAACACTTTGGGCAGCGTTTGCCAATCGGTCATTGCCGAGAGGGCCGCGCGCTTGGGCATGTCCTCGAGCACGTCGACGACGGTGAACGGGTAACCGAAACTATTGAAAAACTGAATCGTCTCGAGCGTGAAGCCGCAGCGCGGCGCGTCTTTGGTGCCCTTACCGTACACGAGTACCGGGTTTGCGGCGATTTCTTTTTCGATCTGCTCGCGGATGGCGTCTGACATTTACGTCTCCAGAAGTTCGGTGCGGATTGCCAGGGCATGGATGCGCCCGTCGGCTCGCGCCTCGGCGAGTGCTCGCTCGACCATGCGGTGACGGTCGAGCGGCGATTTCCCCGCGAAGAGCTTCGAGCGTATCAACACGTCGAAGTGGTCCATGGTGCCGGTGCGATCCCAAATTTCGACCTCGGCGTCGGGGAACGTTCGGCGGATCAGGTCGGTCATCGATCGCTCGTCGATCACCGGGGTTGGGCTCCGCATGGTTCGGCTTCGCCGAACCCTTGGCGTTTGGCGCCTGTGGCGCCAAGCCGCCGTCTTGAATTTTCCATCTCAGGGGTTCAGCGGCTTCGAGCGGCGATTGGATTCGATGAGCTGGCGCATCTCGCGAATCGTGTCCGGCAGCGTCGGGGCCCCCGCTTGCAGCACGCGCATCGCGCCGGCCGCAAGCACGATTCCGGCGACACCGAGGAGAATCGCCGGAACGCCTTGGGCGCGCAAGTTGCCGAAGCGCAGCTTTGAGACGCGCAGGGCGCGGGCGGGATCAAAACGGGTGTGTTTTTCCATAAGCGATACCGGGCGGGTGCGCCGGGACGCGGGGTGAATCCTCGCGCTCTATGGAGACGAAACCGGCATCCTTCGTGTGGGACGTTCCCGCGGACTTTAATTTCGCGCGCGACGTGATCGATCCGTTGGCGCGCCAAGACCGGCGCGGTCTGCTGTTCGTCGACACGGCGGGAAAGCGGACGGAGTACACGTTCGCCCAGATCGCGGAGCAATCGCAAAAGTGGGCCGCCGTCCTGCGCGACGCCGGGGTCCGCAAGGGCGATCGCGTCATCGTCGTTCTGCCGAAGATGCCGGCATGGCTGTTCGCGATGCTGGGCTTGCTGCGGCTGGGAGCGGTTGCCGTTCCGGGTGCCGAGCAGCTGCGCGCGAAGGACCTCCTGTATCGCGCGAACCACGCCGGGGCGACCGTTGTGATCGGCCATATCGGCAATGCCGGCGAGGTCGAGGCCATCGCGGCCGACGCGCCCAACGTGCAGCGCTACCTGCTCGTGGGCGGACAGCGCGAGGGCTGGACGTCCGTCGAGCCGCTGATCGCGACGGCGGTGCCGTTTGCCGGCGTCCCGACGGCTGCCGACGATCCGGCCTACATCGTCTATACCAGCGGGACGACCAAGGACCCCAAAGGCGTCGTCCAGCGGGTCGCCTACACGTATGCCAAGCGGATGGCGGCGCGGTTCTGGTTCGCCTGCACGCCGGCCGATCTGGTCTGGTGCACGGCGGGCACCGGCTGGGCCAAATCGCTGTGGAGCGTTCTGCTCGGGCCTTGGTCGTGCGGTTCGTGCATCGTTTTGGACGAAGGCGGATTCGTGCCCGAGCAGCGCCTGGACCTGATCCGCGATCTGGGGGTGAACGTGCTCTGCCAGGCCCCCACCGAATACCGCCTGGAGGCGAAATTGCCAGACCTGGGCAAGCGCTGGCAGCTGCCGCAGCTGCGGCATTGCGTCTCGGCGGGCGAACCGCTCAATCCCGAGGTCCTAGCCCGCTGGCGCGACGCGTTCGGCTTGACGATCTACGACGGATACGGGCAAACCGAGAACACGCTGCTGGTCGCCAACTTGCCGGGCATGGACGTCCGGCCGGGTTCGATGGGCAAGCCGACCCCCGGCCACGAGGTCGCGGTCATCGACGAGGAAGGGGCGATCTGCGCACCCGGCGTGGTCGGCGATATCGCATTGCGCGGCCGGCCGCCGTCGCTGTTCGCCGGCTACTACAAGAACGACGACGAGACGAATGCCTCGCGGCGCGGTGAGTGGTATTTGACCGGCGACCGTGCCCAGGTCGACCCCGACGGCTATTTCTGGTTCGTCGGACGCACCGATGACGTGATCTCGTCGGGGGCGTACCGGATCGGGCCGTTCGAGGTCGAGAGCGCCTTGCTCGAGCACCCGGCGGTGGCTGAATCGGCGGTCGTCGGCTCGCCCGACCACGATCGCGGGAACGTCGTCAAGGCGTTCGTGGTGCTCAGACCGGGCTATCCGGCGTCGCCCGAACTGGCCCGCGAACTCCAGGACCATTGCAAGCGCGTGACGGCGCCCTACAAGTATCCCCGCGAGCTCGAATTCGTCGCCGAATTACCCAAGACGCGCTCGGGGAAGATCCGGCGGGTCGAGCTGCGCCAAGCCGAATTGCGCAAAAAAGGCGCCACGGCGGCCAGCGGCTTCGTCTAGACCGATCCGCATCCCCGGCACGCCTGCTTCGCACGGCGGTCAAGGACGTCGAACTAGGAACGCCGTACCTCTGAATTAGGGGTGCTTCGTGAGCAATGTAGGTGAAACGTAAACGCGTGAAGCGTGTTTGGTTCGCTGAACACGTCGAGGAGTGAAGGCGCAAAGCGGGAACGCTTGGGGTATCATGCTCACGCCCGGGCGCCCGCAATAACGAATGGCGACGATTTTCTATAGCCTGGCGGGCGAAGGTCGCGGCCATGCTGCGCGGGTCCGCACGATCGTCGAGCATCTGCGTGCCGAACACCGGTTCGTCATCTTCGCTCCGGGCGACGCGTTCGACATGCTGGCTCCTTTGTACGCCGATTCCGACGTGCGGGTGACGCGCATTCCCGGGCTGCACTTCGAATACGCAGCAAATCGGTCGGTCTCGCGCCGGCGGACAACGGGCGCCGCGCTCGGCTATATCGCCCGGCTGCCCCAACTCGTCGGCCGGCTGCAGCGCGAGATCGAAGCCGAGCGGCCGGACTTGGTCATCACCGATTTCGAGCCCGCGCTTCCGCGTGCCGCGGCGCGTTGCGGCGTGCCGTACGTCAGCCTCAACCACCAGCACTTTTTAGTTACCAGCGACTTCTCCCACTTACCGGGGGGTCTCCGCCTGCGGGCTGCCGCGCTGGGCAAGATCGTCGAGTTGTATTACTCGCGCCAGGCGGCGACGATCGTCTCGTCGTTTTGTTTTCCCAAGCTGCGATCGGGCCTCGGGCGCACCGTCCAGATCGGCCCCCTGCTGCGTCCGCGCGTTCTCGCGGCGCGTCCCGAGCACGGCGCGCACTTGGTGGTCTACTTGCGCAAATTCGGGCCCGACCGGCTGCTCGACGCCCTCGCGGCGACTGGCCGGGAAGTGCGCGCGTATGGCTTAGGCGCTCAGCCTAGCGTCGGCAAGATCCACTTTCACGCCATCGACGAAGGGCGGTTCGTCGACGACCTCGCTACGTCGCATGCGCTGGTGACCACCGCCGGCAATCAGTTGTTGGGCGAGGCGCTCTACCTGCGCAAGCCCGTCCTGGCGTTTCCCGAGCCGAACAACCCCGAACAGCGTCTGCACGGCCATCTGCTCGCGAACGAACGGACCGGCGCGTGGCTCGACTTCGACGCGGTGTCCGGGCCGGCGCTGCGGGAGTTTTTGGCCAATGTGGAAGGCTATCGGTCGCAGATCGTCACCGATCGCTTGAACGGCAATCCAGCTGCGCTGGCGGAACTGCGCCGTCACTTGCCGGCGGCGCCGCAGCCGGTGCGTTGCGATCTCCAAGGAGCGAGCCGATGAGAACCCTGCGTCGAGCCGCGGCGCTGGCGAGTACGATCGGCAAGGTTCGCCGCGGCGACGCCTGCCTGCCGCGCATGCTCACCTACACCGTGACCTTTACCTGTAACGCGCGCTGCGTGATGTGCGATTCGTGGCGCAAAGACGGCAAGGGCGACCTCACGTTAGCGGAAGTCGAGCGCATCTTCAAGCAGCTGCCGCGCATGGACGCCGTGCGCTTGACCGGCGGCGAACCGTTCGTTCGGCGCGACCTCATCGATATCGCGCGGGTTGCCGTCGACACCGTCCAGCCTGCATTGCTGCACGTTACCACCAACGGCTTCCTGACCGACCGGATCGTCGATTTCTGCGAACGCCGTCCGCGCACGGTGCCGCTCAATCTGCTGGTGTCGATCGACGGCGTCGGCGAAAAACACGACGCGATCCGCGGCCACAGCGGTGCCTTCCGCTCCGCCATGCGCACGGTCGAAGCGCTGGCGCCGCGGCGTAAGGAGCTGCGGCTGAACTTGGCCGTGAATCAAACCGTGGTCGACGCCGAGGGCGCCGCGCAATACGGCGAACTTCACGCGCTGCTCGCCCCGCTGGGCGTCAAGAATCAGGTCGTCGTCGCTTACCGCGCCAGCGCGACATATTCGATCGTGGCCGAATCGAATCTGGCGCCCAACTATCCCGGGCACTTCGAGCCGTTCGACGATCTTTCGCCGGCGGTACTGCGCGAATTGTTCGGGGCGATCGAAGCGGACTTGCAGTCCTACCCGCTGCCCGAGCGCGCGGCGAAGCGCTACTATCTCGACGGGATCCGCAATCGTCTGCTGGGGCAGGAGGGAACGCCGAACCCGCCATGCGTCGCGCTGCGCGCGCACTTGCGGATTTTTCCCAACGGCGACGTGCCGGTCTGTCAATTCAATAGCCGCAAGCTGGGCAATCTGCGTGAGACGCCCTTCAAAGACGTTTGGTTCAGTCCGGCCACCGAGTCGGCGCGGGCCTGGGTCCGCGGATGTCCCGGCTGTTGGGCGGAGTGCGAAGTGCTGCCCAGCGCGGTCTACTCGGGCGACATCTTCCGGCACGCGCTGCGCGGCCGGCCCGCGCTGCGCCGGCGGCCCAAGTTGAGTCCGGCATGAGCGGCGCTTCGGCCGCGCCGCGCGCGCTCGTCACCGGGTGCGCCGGCTTCATCGGCTCCCACGTCGTCGAACATCTGTTAGCGACGGGCTACCGCGTGCACGGCATCGACTCGTTCGACGACTACTACGATCCGCGGCTCAAAGTCGCGAACATCGAAGCGGCGCTGCGCGACGACCGGTTCGAACTCGACGTGATGGATTTGGCCGCCGCCGGCGCGCCGCAGCGGCTGGCGGCTCGTCCGCGCCCCGATGTCGTCATTCATCTCGCCGGGATGCCTGGCGTGCGCCGCTCGGTTGCCGAACCCGGGCGCTACGTTCGCGCCAACGTCGTCGCAACGCAGAACGTGATCGACGCGTTCGCCCGTGAGAATCCGGTGCCGATTGTATTTGCCGGCAGCAGTTCGGCGTACGGCAACGACACCAAGCCGCCGTTCGACGAGTCGGCGCCGTGCAACTTGCCGCCCAGTCCATATGCCGCGACCAAACGCGCGGGCGAGTTGTTATGCGCCGCGGCGGCCGAATCGTACGGTGCGCCGATCACGGTCCTGCGCTTGTTCACCGTCTACGGTCCGCGTCAGCGGCCCGATCTGGCGATCCGCAAGTTCGCCACGGCCATGTTGCGCAAAGAAGAGATCACGGTGTTCGGCGACGGCTCGATGGCGCGCGATTTCACGCACGTAAGCGATATCGTGCGCGGCATTTCGGCGGCGGCGCGCGAGCGCACCGGTTTCCGCGTCATCAACCTCGGGAATGCGTCACCGGTGACGGTGCTGACGCTGGTGCAAAAGTTAGGCGTCGCACTGGAGATCAAACCGCGCGTGCGGTTCGTCGTTCGGCCGCCCGGCGAGATGAACGTGACCTTCGCCAACATCGAGCGCGCCGGCGAACTCTGGTCGTGGAGCCCCTGCGTCACCCTCGACGACGGCCTGTTCGAGTTCGCGCGGTGGCTCAAACAAGAGCGCCGCACGGTACCCGAACGGCTGCGCCGTATCCTCACCTGGGGACGCGCGCCGCTGCGGGTGCGCAAGCTGCTCCGCCGGCCCAACGCACTCTCGACGAATCCCGCCTCCTAACGCAATCCGGCGAGACGGAATCGCCGGCGATGCCCTTCGGTTCGCCTCATTTCGGCGTGAGCGCGGCTTGAGGGCGGCTCGCGGCCGAGGTGGTGAAGCGGCTTTTTTCTTCGCCGGCCCGGCCCCCGGCGAGATCGACGCCGTCGAGCGACCATCGCCTGGAGAGGGATGTACCCGAACACCGGGATTCGAAGTCACTGCGGCGCTACGCGCGATCCAAGTTGCTTCACGATCCGCGCAGGCCAGACTGTTCGGGACAATCACATCGTAGTTCTATTTACGCGGACAACCTATCACAATGATCCGCGGTCGTCCGTATCAAGGGATGTCGATGCACACTTTCTACAGAGCTATCTGGCAGGACCGTCGTCGTACTTTTCGTTTGAGACCCAGGTATGCCGCTGCCGCGTTACGTGACGTAACGTGTCTGCGGTTGATTGATGAGAATATCATTACTGCGTCTTCCGTTGCGCTTGCCCGTGCAGTAGACTGGGCGCAGTCACCCATTTCTTTTTGCAATAGCACTCATCTTGGGAGTTTTCATCAATGTTTCATACGAGCGTTTTCAATCGCGCCGCCATCGCGTGTGCCGCACTGATCATTACCGCGTTACCGCTGGCGGCGAACGCCGGCGAAGTGAACAATCGCATCCATAACGAACAGGCACGCATCAATCAAGGCGTGTCGAGCGGGCAACTCACGCGCGGTGAGTACATGAACGTGGAAACGCGGCTGCAGCGCATCAATGCCAACCGGCGCCGTGATTTGCGCGCCAACGGCGGCCGTTTAACGGTTGCGGAAAGACACAACCTCAACGCGCGCGAGAATCACCTTTCGAATTCCATCTATTTCGACAAGCACAACCGCGCGCATCAGCCGGGCGCGTAGGCGACGACGCCGCTCCAGTTCAGAGCGCGAAAAAAGCGCCCGAACGTGCGACGCTTTTTATCGCGCTCTGAACTGCGTGCTATGGAACTGCTATTGGCTGGTGCCTTGATTGCGGAACATCTGCATTCGCTCGGTCTCAGCGGCTAAATCCTTGGCGGCCTGGGCTTTCATTTTGGGATCTTTGCCGCAGGCGGCTTCGACCTTCATGAGCATCATGGTGCCTTTTTCGTGGTCCATCATGACCATCATATAGTCTTTGTCCTGGTCGCCGGTCATGGCTGCCGACGATCCCATCTTCGCGGCGTCGGACATCATCGACCCGGCCTTCGAACAATCCATCTTCATCATGGCGTCGTCCGCGGAAGCCGGAGCGCTCGTGATGAGCGACGAGCCGGCGAACGTACACAAGCCCAAAGCAATAGCGAGAGATTTCAGCATACGGTATCCCTTCAAAGAAGAAAGCAAACATCGGCAACCAGTGCGTTACGTTGTAGCGAGGATAACGCACTCCGTTCGATTCGGGATGTAAGCCAGCCTAACAATTGCCGCTCAGGGTGGCATGCTTTTGGTCTCCGCCAGCAAACAGCTCAAAGCCTGCGGTTGCCGGGGAGGGGTTGCTTGGCGTCCGGCGGGTTGAACCGCTCGATCGCCGAAGCAAACCCACACCTTCGTCCTTACACCGCAGCCGGGGCCGGCTCGGTCGCGGTCGAGTCGAGCGCCTGACGAAGATCGCCGATGATGTCGTCGATGTTTTCGATGCCGACTGAGAGCCGGATCGTGTCTTCGCTGACGCCGCTGGCGATCTGTTCCTCGATCGTCAGTTGTTGATGCGTCGTCGATGCCGGGTGGATGACGAGCGACTTGGCATCGCCGACGTTGGCCAGCAGGCTGAAGAGTTTGAGCCGGTCGATGAACGCCCGCGCCTCGGCGGCGCCGCCTTTGATGCCGAAGGTGAGGATCGCGCTTTGACCCGCCGGCAGGTACTTTTGAGCCCGCGCGAACGAAGCATGGCGCGGCAGCCCCGGATACGACACCCAGACCACGTCCGGCCGCGACTCCAGGAATTGCGCTACCTTAAGGGCGTTGGCGGAGTGGCGTTCGATGCGCAGCGCCAGTGTTTCGAGCCCTTGTAAGAGCAGCCAGGCATTGAACGGTGAAAGCGCCGCGCCCAGGTCGCGCAGCAACTGCACCCGGGTCTTGATGATGTACGCCAGGTTGCCGAACGCTTCGACGTAACGGACGCCATGATACGAGGGATCGGGCTCGTTGAACGAGGCGAAGCGGCCCGACGCGTTCCAGTCGAATTTGCCCGCATCGACGATGACGCCGCCGATGGTCGTGCCGTGTCCGCCGATGAATTTGGTTGCCGAATGGACGACCACGTCGGCGCCCCATTCGATTGGCCGGAGCAAAAACGGGGTGGCCAGCGTGTTGTCGACGACGAGCGGCACGCCGCTCTCGTGCGCAACTTTGGCCACGCCCTCGACGTCGAGCACGTCGATCTTCGGATTGCCGATCGATTCGGCGAAGACGGCTTTGGTGTTGGGCCGGATCGCGCGCCGGTAATTGTCGAGATCGCCGGGGTCGACCAGGGTCACGTCGACGCCGAAGCGCGGCAGCGTATGCGTGAAGGCGTTGTACGTGCCGCCGTAGAGCGACGCCGAACTCACGAGATGGTCGCCGGCGCGCACGAGGTTGAGCAGCGAATAGACGACGGCGGCCTGGCCGCTGGCCACGGCCAGCCCCGCGACGCCTTTCTCGAGCTGCGCAAGCCGCTGTTCGAGCACGTCGGTGGTCGGGTTCATGATCCGGGTGTAGATGTTGCCGAACTGTTCGAGCGCGAACAGCCGCGCGGCGTGATCCGTATCGTCGAAGTTGTAGGACGTCGTTTGGTAAATCGGAATGGCGCGGGCTTTCGTCGTCGGATCGCCGCCGTGTGCGCCGTGAATGGCGACCGTGTCGAAACGATACGCCTCATTATCGATAGGAGAGCTCATCGTGGCCTTTCAAGAAAAAAAGAACCCCGCCGGTGAGGCGAGGGCCGTACGTTCGGGTCGAACTGCTTCGAGCGCGCGACTACCGGCTATACGACCTCTCGCGGGAGGCAGAGCATCGGCGTCATCATGGTCGGACAGAGTCCGGCAAGGCGGTTCACGCTGCGAAGGTACCACCCGCGCCGAGCCCTCGTCAAGGGTTCCGCGTGCGAAAACGGGTACGCTTGGTTCATGAACGAGCATGACGGGCTCGAGCCGACCGTAGCGATGCCGCGGATCGAGGCGTCGCCGGGCGGGCTCGCGCCGGCGTATCTCCCGCCCCAGCCGATTCCGCCGCAGCCGTTCTCGCGGCAGGTGCCCTTCATTCCACCGCCCGACGCGGCGCGCGTCACGTATGTCTTCGGTAACCCGTTCGGCTATGCGCTGCGCCGCTTTCTGGCGTTCGCGCTCGATCTGATCCTCGTGACCAGCGTAGCGACGATGCTGCTTTACGGTCTCATCGCGATCAACCCGTTTACCGGGCTGCCCAACAATAGTGAAGGCGGCTTCGATGCCACCTTGGGGATGGGGCTGGCGATCGCGCTGCTCTATCTGTGGCTTTTCGAGGCGATCCTGGGGACGACGCTGGGCAAACTCGCCTTCTCGCTCCACGTGTACGCGCCCAAGCACCGGATCGTCGGCTTCGGCCGGGCGTTCGTCCGCAATCTGCTGCGGCCGGTCGATTTTCTGGTGATCGGCTGGATCCTGGCGTTGCTGCCCGGCCACCGGCGGCTGGGCGACCTCTTCGGCGGAACGGTCGTCGCCCACAGCCCGCTGCGGGCGTTCTCGCCGCTGGTGGGCTGGCTGCTGCTCATCGGTTTGGGCGCCCTGCCGTTTCTGGTCGCCGGCGGCACCGTGACGGTGCTGGCCGTAGGGACCGCGTTTGTCGAATTCGTCCCGCCGCTGATCGTTCGCGCCGTGCACGAAGCGTTCGCGCTCGTCGGCGCGCTGGGGGCGCTGCCCGCAGCGATTCACACGCCGGTTCCCTCGGCTCCGCCGCCCGCACCCGTAACGACCGGGTAAAGCGGCGCGGGCCGCCGTAGGTCAGCCCAATGAGAGCGGTACGACTCAACGAACTCGGCGGCCCACAACATCTGCGGCTCGAAACGATCGACGATCCGGCCCCCGCCCAGGGCGAGATCCTGGTCCAGATTACGCGCGCCGCGTTCAACCGGCGCGACGTGTTCATCACCCAAGGACTCTATCCGGGGATCGAACTGCCGCGAACGCTCGGCTCCGACGGAACCGGCGTGGTCGCCGGCTTGGGATCCGGGGTCGACGGTCCGGCGACCGGCACCCCCGTCGTCATCGACCCGATGCTGGAGTGGGGCCCGAATCCCGCGGTGTGGAGCAACGGCAGCTCGATCCTCGGCATGCCGCACGACGGAACGTTCGCGCAATACGTCGTCGTGCCGGCGGGCAACGTGCATCCGCGACCGGCCCATCTTTCCGACGACGAAGCCGCGGCACTCCCGCTGGCCGGACTCACCGCGTACCGGGCTCTCGTTACGCGCGGGCGCGTCACGCGCGACGACGTCGTCCTGCTGACCGGAATCGGCGGCGGCGTGCAAACGTTCGCGCTGCTCTTCGCGGCGTACGTCGGTGCGCGCACGATCGTGACCTCGTCCAGTGACGACAAACTCGAACGGGCGAAAGCGCTGGGCGCCGACGTCACGATCAATTACAAGACCTCGGCCGCCTGGGCCAAAGACGTGCGCGCGGCGGCGGGCGGTGGCGGCCCGAGTTTGATCATCGATTCCGCCGGCGGCGACACGTTTGCGCAATGTCTGGACATCGCGCGTCCCGGCGCGCGGATCGTGACGTACGGCGGAACCGCGCCCAAAGCGAACGTGCGGCTCTTTTCACTGTTTTGGAAGCACCTCGACATTTTGGGCACGTCGATGGGCTCGCCGCAGGATTTCGCGGGGATGCTTGCGCTCGTCGCCGAGGGCAAACTCAAACCGGCGGTCGACGACGTCTATGCGATGAAAGATGCCGTCATCGCCGCCGAACGCATGAACTCGTCGATGCAGTTCGGCAAAATCGTTCTCGCGATCGAATAACCGCACAACGAGCCGCAGGTGCTTGGCGCTAGGCCCGGTCGTCCCAGCGCAGGAATTGCAGGTTGGCCAGCGTTCCGTCGTCGCGGACGGCGAGCGTGGCGACCAACGGCCCGCGCTCGAAATCGACGCGATAGCTGAACGCCGTTTCGGGATCGCGCCGCGACGCTTCGATGAGCCGGATCCCGGTGATCTCGCCGTACGCGCGCAGCTCCGCAAAGCGCGCGCGGCGGCCGGGATTCAAGAAGCGCTCGAAACGCGCCGAGAGCGGGAGGTCGCCGATCCCACCCGCGGCGGCGGTGCGAATCCAATGCTGCGCCCACGGCCGCTCGTCAAGTCCCGAACTCATGGGCAACGCCGGTTCGCGGGCGCTTGCGGCCGGCGACTGCGCGTGCAGCAGCGCGAGAATCGGGCGCACGACGGTGGCGTACATCGAGCAGCTGTCGTGGTTGACGAACGCGACGATGTCGATCCCGGCGCCCGGGTAGGTCGCATTGTCGGTGCTGATCCCGGGCAGGCCGCCGGTATGGCGAATTTCCTGCAGCCCGTCGACGTCGTTGACGCTCAAGCCGAATCCATAGTCGAGCGACTGACCGTTGCCGAGCCGTGCGCGGGCCGTCATCAGGGCCAGCGACGCTGCGCCCACGACGCGCCCGCTGCGCAGCGCGCGATTCCATTTGAGCACGTCGAGAACCGTGCTGTACAAACCGCCCGTCGCGAATTCCCACGTCGGATGATAGTCGCGCGCCAACTCCCACGGGCCGAGGACGAATGAGGTGTAGCCGATCGCGAGATTCCGATGGATCGCCGGCGTGTCGTCGACGCCGGTGCGCGTCATCTCCAAGGGGTCGAAGAAATTCGTTTGCAGATAGTGCGCGTAGGATTGATTCGCGACGCGCTCGATGATCGCGCCGAGCATCACGTACCCGGTGTTGCAGTATTGATACTCGGCGCCCGGAGCGAACGTCGCGCCGCGGTGCGCGACGCATTGGATGATCTCGCCGGGCGACGCTTCGGTGAAGGCCAGCCGGTCGAGTTCTTCGAGCGGGAAATAATCGGGAATTCCCGAGGTGTGCGTGAGCAAATGGCGCAGCGTGACGCGATCGCCGTAGGGGTTCTGGGGAAAATAGCGGTCGACGGGATCGTCGATGCGCAGCAGTCCGCGCTCGGCGAGGCGCATGATCGCCGCCGCGGTGAACTGCTTGGAGATCGATGCGATGCTGTAAATCGTATCGGCATCGGCAGGCAGCGCTTCACCCACGTTGCGATAGCCGAAACCGCCGGCGAACAGGATCTCGCCGGCGCGGGCGACCGCGAGCGAGATGCCCGGGAGGTGTTGGCGCTCGAGCGCTGCCGTGACGATCGTGTCGATCGTGGCGGCGAGTTTGTCGGTGGACATACGCCCAAGCGTTCACCGCGCGCGGCGCTGTTCCGCGTGTGTCAGCCCGCCGGCGAATACAGCTGCAGCGGTTCGGCCGAACCGCCCAGGCCCAATTCGGCGCGCGCCAGCGCGCGCTCGCCGGGATGTGCGAGCAGACTGAGATCGGGATTCAAGAGCGCGGCCTCGCGCGTCGTCGGCGCGCGCTCCAGCGGCGTTGCGCGGACCCGGTGTTCTTGTGTGAGCGCGATCAAATACGCCAGCACTTGGCGTGCGGCAGCGGGCCACAGCGTCTCGCTCACGTCGGCATAGACGCGAGCGACGAGGTCGGGGATCGTTGCCGGCGCGCGGTCCAGCGCGGCGACGATCTGCGCTTCGCGCCGGGCACGGTGGTCGATGTATTCTTGCAATTTGGCCCGCGGGTCGAGCACGGGCGGACCGTGGCCGCCGTATAAAACGTCGGCGTGACCGTAGTCGCGCAGCAGCCGCTCGAGCGACGCGATGTACACGCGCATGTCGCCCGACGGCGGCGCGATCACGACGGTCCCAGTCCCCACCACCACGTCGCCGGTGAAAAGCGCGCCGCGCTCCTCGAGCCAGAACACGAGATGGTCACGCGCGTGGCCGGGCGCATGTACGGCTACGAACGTCGCATCCTCGAAGCGCAAGCGTGCGCCGTCGATGAGATCGCGATCGTGGCCGAACGTCGCGCCGGGGTGAGCGTAGATCGGCGCTCCGGTTGCGGCGCGCAGCGCCAGCGCGCCCGGATAGTGATCGGGGTGGCCGTGCGTGACGAAGATCGCGGCGAAGTCCGCCCGCGCGCCGCGCGCGAAGTCGACGAACGCCGCGATGTGCGCGGCGTCGTCGATTCCCGGATCGATCGCAACGAGCGTTTGCGGACCGGCCCGGATGATGTATCCGTTCGTGCCGTCGAGCGTCAGCGGCGACGGATTGGGTGCCCGCATGAGGGTTACCACACGCCCTCGAGTGCCGCCGGGATCGTGATCGTCCGGTCGGCTGCGACGGTCGGCATGACCGCGTGGATCGGCTTGTGCGCCGCGTAGTCGAGCAGCGCGTCGAGCGTGACGAATTCGGCGACGCGTTCGAGATGTTTGATGGTCGGATAGATCAGCGCGAACGTGCCGCCGGCGTTGCGCGCCAGCGCTTGGACCGGCGTAATCCACAGGCCGTCGTGCGTCTCGCCAGCATCGGCTTGCGCCGCTTGTCCTGCGGGGGCCCGAGCGACGAAGAAGCGCGTGTCGAAGCGGCGCGTCTCGAACGGCGGCGTGATCCAGCGCGAAAAATACCGCAACGCGCTGCCGTCGATGCAAGCGCCGAGGTCGGCGAGCACCTCGGCGAACGTATGCGTGCCGCTCAGCACGCGGCTGCGCGCGATTTCGAGCGTCCGTTCGTCGATCATCCGCGTCGCGAACAGCAGGCCGCACTCCTCGAACGTTTCGCGCGCAGCGGCATAGACGAACGCTTTATCCGGGCCCGGCAGCGCGCCGGCGAGCTGCCGGGTCGCGGCGTCGGCCCGATCCGGCGCTTCGACGCGGCCGCCCGGAAAGACGAAGACACTGGGCATGAAAGCGCTGCGCGAACTGCGACGGAGCATGAAAAACTCGATGCCGGCACTTGTTTCGCGCCCGATCATGACGCTGGCCGCGGCTTGCGGTTCGTCCATGCGGAGCGCGATTCGACGGAACTCGCCGCCGGGCCGTCCCGTTTGCGGAGTACCATGCTTGTGCGCTTTGCTGCCGGATCGCTGCTCGCGGCGTTCTTCGGCGCTGTGTTCTTGGGGCCGGCCGCCGCGACGGCGACGCCGACGCCGGCCCCCACGCCCTCGCCGATCGTCGTGCCCACGCTGCCGCCGCAGACGGATGCGGCGACGCAGGCGATCATTCGCGCGGCGGCCGGAATCTTGAGCGACATCATCGTCCGCAACCGGCTCAACGCCGCCAACACGACCCAGGGCATCGTCAGCTACTTCAAGCGCTACGACATGCAGGTGGAAACCGGGCCGAACAGTTATCGCACCGTGCGCCTGCACCAGGGAACCGTGATCAACCCGCGCGGCGCGACTCCGGGAACCGGAACGGCCGTCGACGTCAGCGGCCGCGGCGCTCCCGACGGCGCGCTGGACGCCGACACGATCACGGTGCTGCGCTAGAAGAACTGAACGCAGCTCGCGGATCGATTACTCCACAGCGGTTGAGTGGGATAGCCGGCGGCGTTGGGATTTGCGGCGACGTTCTGCCAGGCGCATTTGTCGGCGATCTCGTCGCCGTTGATGTCGTACCAGGCCGTGAGTTGCGGATCGGTTTCGGCCTCCGCTTGTTCGTGGCCTAAGACAACCGAGACGCCATCGGCAATCCCGGCGGCACCGGGGTGAACGAAACTCTCGCCGCAGCCATAGCCGGCGTCGGGAATATACGGCAGGTTGGTGAAGGCGATCGTGCCGCCGGCTGCCGCCGTCGATGAATGCCAGGCGCAGTATGTCGCCGGAAAGCCTTCGGGCAAAACGCCGTGCGGCGTGAGCACGACGAAATTCGCGTTGATGTTGTAATCGCCGTATTGCTGCGCGACGTGCGCGGCGACCGCGGCGAGATCGTTAAACTGCGGGACCGCCGGCGGCGTTCCGGAGACGTTGACGACCGTCACGTTGAAGGGTGTGTTGCTGACATAGTCGAGTTGCGGGTCGAAATATTGCGTCACGGTGTTGAGCCACCGGGTTCCGCCCATGACTTTTGCGAAGCTCGTCGCAATCGCTTGCACGCCGTCGGGATCACCGCCGTTCGCCGACGTGTCGGACCACGAATCACCCCAGTAAATAAGATACATATACGGTTTGGTCTGGATCGGACCGCCGTGGCAGATGACGTTGAGCGACGTGTCGAGGGCGCTTGCCGTGCGTTGCGCGGACCGGTAACGCGTTGCCGGAACGAATTGGTGATAGATCCGGCCTGCGAGTGCCGTTCGGGTCGCGCTCGAAGCGGCGCCGGTGCAAGGATTGGGCGTCGGTGCCGGCGTCGCAATCGGCGTGGAACTGGGCTTCGGCGTCGGCGCACCGGTCGCGGTCGGACCCGGTGTCGGCGTCGCCGTGGGCGTCGGAGCGAACGTGGGAGCCGGTGTGGGCGTGGACGGCGGGGCGGTGGGAATGGGGGTCGGGGTCGGCGTTCCGGTTCCGGATGGAACCGGAATCGGCGTAAATGTGGCGACCGACGTCGGCGTCGCGGTCGGGACCGGTGTCGCCGTCGCAGCTGGAGTTGCGCTCGGAGCCGGGGTTGGTTTCGCTGATGCCGTTGGTTTGGGGGAAGGAACCGGAACCGCCGACGGCACCGCGCTCAGCACGCTGCTGCCGGAACTGCCTCCGCCGCCGCACGCGGCCAAGACGATTGACATGACAAGAACCATCGGAGCCACAACAGCGGCAAGACGGATGAGAACGTTGCGTTGCACCGAGTGCCCTTCGAATTTGTGGTCGCAGTTACGGCCAGCCCTTCGACGCATGCTGCAATAATTCTGCATCGCGCACAGCAGGCGCATCACTCGTGCGCGTGGGCGCTCGATAACAGCAGCACGTCGGCGGAGGAGCGCAGCCGCATAGACGGAATGCGATCTGATGCGCATTGCCGTGGGCGCCGATGCAACCGGAGCGCTGACCGATGCGCTCGTCGCGGATTTGCGCGAGCGCGGATATGAGGTGCTCCTCTACGGTGCGCTTGCAGACGGCTCGGATGCATGGGCATCCATTGGACGCGCCGTCGGCGAGGAAGTCAGCGCGGCCCGCGCCGATCGGGGCGTCGTGTGCTGTTGGACGGGAACGGGTATTTCGATTGCGGCAAATAAAGTCGACGGCGTGCGGGCTGCGCTGTGCGCGGACGCGGTGACCGCCGAAGGTGCGCGGCGTTGGAATGATGCGAACGTTTTGGCCTTGAGCATGCGCGCAACGACTCCGGCCGTGGGCCTCGAGATCCTCGCTGCGTTTCTGCGCACACCGGCGACGAGCGAGCCGGCCGAGCAACGCGAGATCGATAAACTGAACTGCGCAACGTAATGCTCGTCGCGGCAGTGTTGACCGCGTTCACCGCCGGTCCGGCGTTGGGCCGCACGACGGTCGCGCCGCAACGCTCGACGATGTCGTCGCTCGTCGCCGCCGGCGGCGGGCCCGAGGACTTCAAAACCACGACGCTGGTCGGCGCGCTCGCCGGCACGGATTCGAACGCCGAGCTGGCGGCCTTGACCCGGGCGTTCGGCGCTCCGGCGGTCAAGGGCTTCATCGTCATCTTTGACTTCGTGATCGCCGACGCGTTGCGGCTGTTCGGGGAGAATCGCGCCGCGCCGCCGGCATCGCCCGACCTGGATCCCGGGGACGGGAGGCCCTGTCCGCTGCGCTCTACCGTGCCGGCTTCGATCCCGCGACGCGCACCTTCGACGTCGAAGCGATGTTCGACCGGCTGGTTTCCCCGCCGTTGCGGGTTCGGATCATGAGCGACGTCGGGGCGAAATTCGGCGCTGCGGCAGCGGCGCGGTATCGTACTCGCTCGACCGGACAGCAAAACAAGAGTGAGCCGCGCAACTGCACGGCTCACTCTCTTACTCCTCTTGTCGCGCCGCAGTCGTCAAACCGCGACTACGACGAATCGTCCTTCGGTGGATCTTGCGGGCTCAAATAGAAGCCGCCCTCCTTTGCCTTTGAACGTAAGTGCGCGAAAAGCTTGGACGGCGCTCGCCGTCTCACCGAGAACGGTGCGCAATCACCCGTTTCGGCGGCTAGTACCCAGGTGGATCTTGCGGTGTCATCCGCCCTCCTCTAGGGGTTCGCGGGAGTACCTCGAGGTCTTAGCATCGTACACCCGGCACCGATGCATTTCAATAGCGGAAAATCACACCTAATTCCAGCTGTGCGCGGTTCGCCGGATGTCGCCGAAGGACGGCGCGAAGCGTTGTCCCGTACTACGACCGTATCGAGCGAGCAAGAGGCGTCCCGTTCGCTGCCGCAAAGAAAGTTTGCCGTGAAAGCCTCAGTGCTGCTGCGCCGGCTCGAGGCGAGTGCGATCCTGTTGGTCTCGTTCGCCCTCGCTGCATTCGTCGTTGCACGCAAGGGTCAAGTCGAGCACCTGCTGGGCACACTGGGACCCTTTGCGATGCCGCTGGCGGTGCTCGTTCTGGCGATCGTCGCGTCGGCACCCTTTTCCGTGACCGATGCCTTGGCGATAATGAACGGGGTGATCTTCGGACCCTGGTGGGGCTCACTGGTGAACGCGCTGGGCATCGTGCTCGCGGCCGTCATCGGGTATATCGTCGCCCTGCGAACATCGGCGCTGCTCGACATCGAAGGACAGGTGCAGAAGTTGCCCAAGTGGGTGCGCCGATTCAAGATCGGTTCGCCGATGTTTCTCATCTGCGTGCGCGTCATTCCCGGATTGGGCGGGACGATCGCTACGCAAACGGCCGCCGCGCTGCGCGTCCCAATCTTCCGGCAAGTCTATACGATGTGCGCGATCGCCGTGCCGATCTGCACGGCGCTGGCAATCGGCGGCGACGTTCTCTCGAACTACTTTGACTCGCACGTCGTCGAACCGGCCGAAGCGTACGCTGAGAAACATCATATCCGCATGCAGTTGCCGCATCCGCACCGGCCGCCTTCACACACGGCGCCGACCCCCGTTCCATGACCGTCAGCGTCGTTGACAACCCCTCAGCGTTGACCGAACTGCTCGAGCGCGTGCGCGCGGCGCGCCGGATCGGCATCGATACCGAATTCCATAACGAACGATCGTACACCGCGCAATTGATGGTCGTTCAACTCGCGTTCGATGATGGTGTCGCGATCGTCGATCCGTTGGCGCTGACCGATCTGCGCCCGCTGGCCGAAGCGCTGGCGACGACCGAAGTCGTCGGGCACGCGTTGTCCTCGGACTTGCGCATCCTCGCCGAAGATTACACCATCCTGCCGCAGTCGGCGTTCGATACGCAAGTCGCTGCCGCGTTCTGCGGTTACGGGTTGACGATTTCGCTGCTCGATCTGGTGCGCGAACTGGCTGGAGTGACGCTGCGTAAATCGCAAACGGTGAGCGACTGGAGCGCGCGTCCGCTCAGCGTGAAGCAGATCGACTATCTCGTGGATGACGTGCGCTACCTTTTCCCGCTCGCCGACCGGCTCGAGGCACTGCTCGCCGAACGCGGCCGCGCGGCGTGGGCGCGCGAAGAGATGCGCTCGCTCGTCGATCTGCGCGCATACCGGCCCGACGCGCGCCGGCTGTATCTGCGCGTTTCGGGGAACGGGCGCATGTCGCGGCGTGAATTGGGCATTCTCAACGAGCTGGCGGCGTTGCGCGACGGGCTCGCGCGCGAGCGCAACATCCCGCTCAAATTCGTTATGCCCGACGACGTGCTCGCCGGACTGGTGTCACTGCGGCCGCGCACGATCGAGGATCTGGGCCAGCTGCGGCGGCTCGACAACGGGATCAAACGGCACTACGGTGCGCGCATCATCGAAGCGGTCGCACGCGGCGAAGCGATTCCGGAAAGCGAACTTCCGCAGCGCGCGCCGCGGCCGTTGGGCGCGCAGCGCGAAGCGCTCGTGGCAACGATGGCGGTCTTGATGAACGCGATCGCGGCGGAAAACGATCTTCCCACGACGCTGCTCTTGACGCGCAGCGCGCTCGAACGTATCGCTCGCGAAACACCGGTGTCGGCTGCCGAAATCGATGCCGTGCTCAACTTGACGCCGTGGCGGCGCAGCTTGGTCGTCGAGCCGTTGTGGGAGCTATTGATCGGCGAACGAGTCGTTCGGGTCGAAGGGTATTTGAGCGGCAATCCGCGCACGACGTTCGTACGCAAAAATGAAGAGTTGGTCGATGATTAGCCTTCGAGTCGACCGGGCATACGCTGCTGCATGAGCATCAAAGATGACATCAAAAGCGTTCTCGCGGGTACCGGACACGATTCTTCGACCAGCGTCAAAGAAGAGTTTAAAGACGTCCTCGGCGGCACCCGAGATAACGCTTCTTCGAGCATCAAAGATGATATCAAAAGCGTTTTGGAAGGAACCAGGGATACGAATTCTATGAGCATCAAAGACAGCATAAAAAACGCCGTGGGCGCGGTTAAAGATTCGGTGAGCGAAGCAACCCACAAGAGCACGGCCGAAGCCGAGCGCACGCGCCGCGACGTGGCCGGCGACACGATGACGCCGGGTGAGAAAGTTGCTTCGGCCGCGAATGAAGCGAAGAACAGCGTTCAAGCCGGTATCGATCATGCCAAGGTCGAGGCGCGCAAAGAGATCTAAAACTGGTTCCCCGGCCGGTCGGCGCGTGCGCCGGCCGGCCATTGTTTTGCCCGGCGCGATGCGATAAAGGTCGAAGGCTGGCGGCAAACCGACATTCGCGCCGGCAGAGTAGGTACGAACTCGACCGGCGAAGCCGTCGAGGCTATGACGAACGCACATCCGGACAGTTTCGGCGCGCGCGACAGCCTGCGCGTCGGCGACCGCACGTACACGTATTATCGCCTCGCCGCGGTCGCGCGGGCGGGCTTCGACGTGGACACCCTGCCGTATTCGCTCAAAATCTTACTCGAGAATTTGGTCCGATTCGAAGACGGACGCTCGGTGAGCAAGAGCGACATCGAAGCCGTGGCCGGGTGGCAGCCGGGCTCGACCGCGTCCAGCGAGATCGCGTATCGTCCCGCGCGCGTGCTGCTGCAAGATTTTACTGGGGTGCCCTGCGTGGTCGACTTGGCCGCGATGCGCGATGCGGTCGCCGGGATGGGGGGCGATCCCAAGCGGATCAATCCGCTGCAGCCCGTCGAACTGGTCATCGACCATTCGGTGCAGGTCGACGCGTTCGCGTCGGACGGTGCGTTCGAGGAAAACGCGCGGCTCGAGTTCGAGCGCAACGGCGAGCGCTACGCATTTCTGAAATGGGGCCAGGAAGCGCTGGCGAATTTCCGCGCCGTTCCGCCTGACACCGGGATCGTCCATCAAGTCAACATCGAATATCTTGCGCGAGTGGTCTTCGGGGCCGGCGGCGCTGGCGAGACGGCAGGCGCAGGCGTGACCCCCGTCGCGTATCCGGACACGGTGGTGGGAACCGATTCGCATACCACCATGGCCAACGGTTTGGGTGTCGTCGCCTGGGGCGTCGGCGGGATCGAGGCCGAAGCAGCGATGCTCGGTCAACCCGTCACCATGCTCATCCCCGACGTGATCGGCTTCAAAGTCAGCGGCAAACTCAAAGAAGGCCGAACCGCCACCGACCTCGTGCTGCACGTGACGCAGATGTTGCGCAAGAAAGGCGTGGTCGGCAAGTTCGTCGAGTTTTACGGTGCCGGACTGTCGAATCTCACCGTCGCCGACCGCACGACGATCGGCAACATGGCCCCCGAATACGGTTCGACGATCGCGATCTTCCCGATCGACGCTCAGACGCTGGACTATCTGCGCCTTACCGGACGCAGCCCCGAGCACATCGCGCTCGTCGAAGCCTACGCCCGGGCCAACGGGATGTTCCGCACCGACGACTCCCCCGAGCCGCGCTTCAGCGACCGGCTCGAACTCGATCTGGCCGACGTCGAACCGAATTTGGCCGGACCCAGCCGGCCGCAGGACCGCGTGCCGCTGACCCGCGTCAAAGAAACCTTCAGCGCGGCGCTCGCCGATTGGCAAAGTGCGCGCGCGAATGCCGCCGGCGTGGCGGTCGACCGGTTCGAGGGCGAAGGCGGCGGCGGGACCGCGGTCGCGGCGCGGCCGACGACCGAAGTCAGCGACGGCGCGGTCGTGATCGCGGCCATCACCAGCTGCACGAACACGTCCAATCCCGCCGTGCTCATCGGCGCGGGATTGTTAGCCAAGAAAGCCGTCGAGAAAGGTCTGCGCTCCGCGCCGTGGGTGAAAACCTCGCTCGCGCCCGGCTCGAAAGTCGTCACCGATTATTTGGCCAAGTCGGGTTTGGCCCCGTATCTCGACCGGTTGGGCTTCAACTTGGTGGGCTACGGCTGTACCACGTGCATCGGTAATAGCGGACCGCTCGCGCACGACGTCGCCCAAGCGGTCGCCGAGCACGACATGATCGTCGCCGCGGTGCTGTCGGGGAACCGCAATTTCGAGGGCCGCATCCATCCGCAGGTGCGCGCGAACTACCTGGCGTCGCCGCCGTTGGTCGTCGCGTATGCGCTCGCGGGTCGCATGGACATCGATTTGACCAGCGAGCCGCTCGGCCGCGGCGCGGCCGGCGAGGACGTTTTTCTGCGCGACATCTGGCCCAGCAACGCCGAGATCGAAGCGGTGATGAACGCGTCGATCAACGAGCAGATGTTTACGTCCCGTTATGCCGATGTTTTCAGCGGGGACGAACGCTGGCAAGCCATGCCGGTCCCGACCGGCGAGCGCTATGCCTGGGATCCCAAGAGCGAATACGTGAAGCGCGCGCCGTATTTCGACAACATGCCCGCGGAGCCGGCGCCGGTCGCCGACATCCGCGACGCGCGGGCGTTGGCGGTGCTCGGCGATTCGGTGACGACCGACCACATCTCGCCGGCGGGCAACATCGCCCGCTCGTCGCCGGCGGCACTCTATCTGATCGCCAAAGGCGTCGATCCGGTTGATTTCAATAGCTATGGGGCCCGCCGCGGCAACCATGAGGTCATGGTGCGCGGCACGTTCGCCAACGTGCGGCTGCGCAATCTGCTCGTTCCCGGCGTCGAAGGCGGCGTGACCCGGTATTTGCCGACGGGCGAGCGGATGTCGATCTTCGATGCTTCGGAACGCTATCGCGAAGCGGGGACGCCGCTCATCGTGCTGGCCGGAAAAGAATACGGATCGGGCTCTTCGCGCGACTGGGCGGCGAAGGGGCCGATGCTGCTGGGCGTGCGCGCGGTGATCGCGGAATCGTTCGAGCGCATCCATCGCTCGAACCTCATCGGAATGGGCATCTTGCCGCTGCAATACGCCGACGGTCAGAGCCGGACGACCCTTGGCCTCAGCGGCGAAGAAACGTTTACGATTGCCGGGATCGCGGGGAACGTGCAGCCGCGCATGCTCCTCGAGGTTCGGGCCAAAGAGAGCAACGGCTCGACGCGCACGTTCGCCGCGCTGCTGCGGATCGATACGCCGGACGAAGCCGATTACTACCGGCACGGCGGGATCTTGCAATACGTCCTGCGCCAAGTCGCGCTGCGGTAAAGCGTGCGCCGGGCGGTGCCCGGCGCACAACCTGGGCGAATCTGCTTGGGGCAGCGGATTCGCCCGCGCTGCAAGGCCTTGCCGGCGCAGGGCCTGGATTTTGGCCGCAGTCGCTGCCAGAAAAGCGGGTAACGGGAGAATGAGATGAGCACCGGACCGCGGATCTACAATCTCTTTCCATCACTCGTCGGCCCGATCGCGCGTTGGGAGACGCACGTCGAGCGCATCGCGGCGATGAATTTCGATTGGATGTACCTCAACCCGCTGCATGAGACGGGCTATTCGGGCAGTCTGTACGCGGTGAAGAACTACTACCGGCTCAATCCGCTCTTTCGCGGAACCGCGACGGCGAGCGACGATGAACTCATCGCCGGTTTCACCGCTGCGGCGGGTGCAGCCGGCATCAGCGTGATGATGGATCTCGTCGTCAACCACACCGCCCGCGATGCCGATCTCACCCGCGAGCATCCCGGCTGGTACCGGCGTGCCGAAGACGGTTCGATCGAATCGCCGTCGGCGAACGACCCCGCCAATCCCTCGGACGTCACGGTCTGGACGGATCTGGCCGAACTCGATTATCGCGAACGTCCCCAGCGAGCGGAGATGGTCGCGTATTTCAGCGAGGTGGTGCGCCATTACACGCGCCTGGGAATCGCCGGCTTTCGCTGCGATGCGGCCTACAAAGTGCCCAGCGACGTGTGGGCCGCGTATATCGCGGCGGCGCGCGAGATTCGGCCCGACGCGCTGTTCGCCGCCGAAACGCTCGGCGCGCCGTTCGAAGACGTCACGCGGCTGCAGCCCGCCGGTTTCAGCTATCTTTTCAACAGCTCGAAATGGTGGGATTTTCAGGCCGGCTGGCTGCTCGATCAGTACGAGCGGTTTCGGCACATCGCGCCGTCGATCGCGTTCCCCGAAAGCCACGACACCCCCCGGCTGGCGGCGGAATTGGCCGGCCGGACGGATGCCCAAATCGAGGCCGAATACCGGTTTCGCTATTTGTTCGCGGCGTTTTTTTCCAGCGGCGTGATGATGCCGATGGGCTACGAATACGGCTTCGATCGGCCGCTCGACGTGGTGATGACCCGCCCCGATCACTGGCAGACACCGCGCTTTGACATCACGTCGTTCATTACCGAGGTCAATGCGATGAAAGCCTCGGTGCCCGCGCTCAACGAAGAAGGGTCCGAACGGGTGTTGGGGACGCGCGGTGACGCGATCGGGTTGTTGCGCAACGCCGAAGCCGGCAACAGTTCGGCGGTGGCGTTGATCAATCCGGGGACCGTTGGCGATGCCACGGTCGATGCGCTCGACGTGTTGAGCGAACTGTGCGAAGCAGTCGACATCACCCCGCAAGCTGCGCCGCGGGCGACGGTCGCGCCGGGCGCGCAGATCGTCTTGCGTCCGCTCGAGATGCGCGTCTTCACCAATGGATTTACTGGTGCCGGCCGCAATGGCGCCGCCGCCGACGAGGTCGCGCAGCGCGCGGAGTCGTCGCCCGACCTGCGCGCCTCGGCACGGCCGGCCGTGATCGAAGCGGTGTGGCCGCAGATCGACGGCGGCCGGCATCCGGTCAAACGGATCGTGGGCGACCGGTTCGAGGTGCAGGCCGATATCTTTCGCGAAGGTCACGACGCGATCGCTGCGGTGCTCAAATACCGCGAACGCGGCGCATTGGCGTGGCGCGAAACGCCGATGGAACTATTCGACAACGACCGCTGGCGCGGCGCGTTCACGCTCGAGCGCAACACGCGCTACCAATACACGATCGAAGCCTGGCCCGATGCGTTCGCGACGTGGCGTCATGCCACGCAACGCAAACACGCTGCCGGACAAGTCATCGAACTAGAGCTGCGAGAGGGCCGCGTGCTGATCGATGCGGCGTACGCGCGCGCCGGCCGGGCGGCGCGCATCCGCCTCGCTGCGATCGTCGCGGAACTCGATGAGCTGCCGGACGCCGGCGCGCAAGCGGACGTGATGCTCGGCGACGCGCTGCGCGACGTCATGCGGGCGGTGCCCGATCGTTCGCTGGCCACGACCTACGTGCGCGACCTCGAGGTGATCGCCGACCGGCGGGCGGCGCAGTTCGGCGCGTGGTACGAATTCTTTCCGCGTTCGCAGGGGATGGTGCCGGGTGTGGCCTCGACGTTCGCGCAGGCAGCGCATCGGCTGCCCGACATTCGCGCGATGGGCTTCGACGTTTTGTATCTTCCGCCGATCCATCCGATCGGCCACGCCTTTCGCAAGGGGCGCAACAACAGCCTCGACCCCGGCCCCGACGACCCGGGCAGCCCGTGGGCGATCGGCAACGCGAACGGCGGCCACCTGGCGGTCGAGCCCGCTTTGGGCACGCTCGACGATTTCGAGCGCTTCGTTGCCGGCGCGAACGCGCAGGGCATCGAGATCGCGCTCGACTACGCGCTGCAGTGCTCGCCCGATCATCCCTACGTCCGCGAGCATCCCGAATGGTTCGTCTTTCGGCCCGACGGCTCGATTCAGTACGCCGAGAACCCGCCCAAGAAATACCAGGACATCGTCAACTTCAATTGGTTCGGGCCGCATGCGCTCGCGCTGTGGGACGAGTTGCGCGACGTCGTCGAATTTTGGATCGCGCGCGGCGTACGGATCTTTCGGGTCGACAACCCGCACACCAAGCCGTTCGCCTTTTGGGAATGGATGATCGGCGACGTGCAGTCGCGGCATCCCGAGGTTCTGTTCTTGGCCGAAGCGTTCACCCGGCCCAAAGTGATGAAGGAACTCGCCAAGCTCGGCTTCACCCAATCCTACACCTATTTTACCTGGCGCAATTTCAAGACCGAGCTGACCGACTATTGCAACGAGCTCGCATACTCCGAGATGGCCGAATACTACCGGCCTAATTTTTTCACCAACACGCCCGACATTCTGCCGCCGTTCCTGCAGACCGGCGGCCGGCCGGCATTCCGCATCCGCTTGATCTTGGCGGCCACGCTTTCGAGCGTGTACGGCATCTACAGCGGCTTCGAGTTGTGCGAAAACGCTGCGTTGCCGGGCCGTGAAGAATACGCCGACTCCGAGAAGTACGAGATTCGCGTGCGCGATTGGGACGCGCCGGGCAACATCAAAGCCGACATCACCCGGATCAACGCGATCCGGCGTGAGAACCCCGCGTTGCACACCTGGCGCAACGTGCGCTTTCACCGCGTGGCGGACGACGATCTGCTGTTCTACTCGAAAAGCGCAGCGGGGAACACGCTGCTCGTCGCGGTGAACCTCGATCCGTACCGCACGATCGAATCGACCGTGCGGGTGCCGATGGCAGAGTTCGGCTATGCCGAGGGCGACGACGTCGCGTGTCAAGAACTGCTTTCGGGCGAGCACCGCGTGTGGCACGGCGCCGTGCAGACCCTGCGCCTGGATCCGCAAGACAATCCGGCGGCGATCTTCAAGTTCGACAGCCGGCTGCACGTCGACTACCGTTCGCCGAGCGACTGACGCGATGGCACTTGCGGACGACGCGCTCTGGTTCAAGGACGCCGTCATTTACCAAGTCCACGTCAAATCGTTCTTCGACGCCAACGACGACGGCATCGGCGACTTCAAGGGGCTCGCGCTAAAGCTCGACTACATCAAGAATCTGGGCGCGACGTGCATTTGGCTGCTCCCCTTCTATCCGTCGCCGCTGCGCGACGACGGCTACGACATCGCCGACTACCGCGGGGTGAATCCGGCCTACGGAACGCTGCGCGACTTTCGCGATTTCGTGCGCCGCGCGCACGACATCGGCATTCGCGTCATCATCGAGCTGGTCGTCAACCACACCTCCGATCAGCATCCTTGGTTTGCCCGGGCGCGTGCCGCCAAGCGCGGTTCGACCTATCGCAATTTCTACGTCTGGAGCGATACCGACACGCGGTACGCGGACGCGCGCATCATCTTCACCGACACCGAGAGCTCGAACTGGACCTGGGACTCGGTCGCCGCGCAGTACTACTGGCACCGCTTCTTTTCGCACCAGCCCGATCTCAACTACGATAACCCGCGCGTGGTCGAAGCCGTGCTCGACGTCATGCGGTCGTGGCTCGATTCCGGCGTCGACGGCTTGCGCCTGGACGCTGTCCCGTATCTGGTCGAGCGGGACGGAACGAACTGCGAGAACCTGCCCGAAACGCACGCGGTGCTCAAGAAGATGCGCGCCGTGCTCGAAAGCGAATACCCCAACCGCATCTTCCTCGCCGAGGCGAACCAGTGGCCCGAAGACGTGCGGGCCTATTTCGGCGACGGCGACGAGTGCCACATGGCGTTTCACTTCCCGCTCATGCCGCGCATGTTCATGGCGATCGCCGAAGAAGACCGCTATCCGATCATCGACATCATGCGCCAAACGCCGGACATTCCCGCCAATTGTCAGTGGGCGATTTTTCTGCGCAACCACGACGAGATGACGCTCGAGATGGTGACCGACGCCGAGCGCGACTACATGTATCGGGTGTATGCCAGCGAGCCGCGCGCCCGCATCAACATCGGCATTCGGCGCCGGCTCGCGCCGCTGATGGAAAACGACCGCCGCCGGATCGAACTTTTGACCGGCCTGCTCATGTCGATGCCGGGCACGCCGATTCTCTATTACGGCGACGAGATCGGGATGGGCGACAACATCTATCTCAACGATCGCGATGGCGTCCGGACGCCGATGCAGTGGTCGGTCGACCGCAACGGCGGGTTCTCGCGCGCGAATCCGGCCCGGTTGTATCTCGCGCCGATCATGGATCCCGTGTACGGGTTCCAGAGCATCAACGTCGAGGCGCAGAGCGCCAGCCCCTCATCGCTCATCAATTGGCTGCGCAAGCTGATCCGGGTGCGGCAAGGCTACCGCGTCTTCGGGCGCGGGACGCTCAAGTTCGTCATGCCGGCGAACCGCAAAGTCATCGCCTACGTGCGCGAATACGAAGACCAGATCGTGCTGTGCGTGGCCAACCTATCGCGCGTGCCGCAACAGGCGGCGGTCGATCTATCCGCGTACAGCGGCCGGGTTCCGGTCGAAATGATCGGCTGGAGCCCGTTCGCGACCATCGGGGACGACCGCTACGTGATCACCCTCCCGGGTCACGGGTTCTTTTGGTTCCTGCTTTCGGATACCGCGCACGCACCCGCGTGGGAGACGTCGATGCCCGACCAGCTGCCGGAACTCGTGACCTTGGTTTTGCCCCGCGAACGAACGCATCAACAGCTGGTCGGCACCGCGGTGGCGCTGCTGGAGAACGAGATTCTGCCGGCTTTCCTGCCCAATCAGCGTTGGTTCGCTGATAAAGACGCGGCGCTCAAGAAGGTTCGCCTGGTCGACGCGGTGGCCTTAGGCGTCGATACCACGCAAGCGTACAGCGCCATCGTTGAACTCGAGGGCTCGCAGCGGATGTATTATTTGCCGCTCGCGATTGCCAACACGCCGGACGGCGAGCGCAACGCCCTGGCGCGGTCGACCTTAGCTCGCGTGCGCCGCGGCGCGCGCGACGGCTTTCTCTACGACGGTATGGCCACCGACGCATGCGCGCAGGCACTGCTCGACGACATCCGCACCCAGCGGCGGCGGCGCTCGACCCGGGGCGGTGAATTCGTGGCCCACGCAACGGCCGCGCTGGCGGCACTCGAACTCCCCGCGACGCCGGCCGTGCGCCGGCTGAACGTCGAACAGAGCAACACGTCGGTCGTGCTCGGGGAAGCGGCGATGCTCAAAGCCTATCGCCGCGTTTACGCCGGGCCGCAGCCGGAGCTCGAAACGGCGCGCTTTTTGGATAAAGTCGGTTACCTGAACACACCGGCGCTGTTGGGCTACCTCGAGTACGAACGGCCGGATGCGGAGCCCGTCGCGCTGGCGATCGTCCAGCGCTTCGTCGAAAGTCAGGGCGACGGCTGGAACGCGACGCTGGCCTATCTCGAACGATTCTTCGATCTCCGCAAGAACATGTACGCCGACCAGCCGCTCGCCGATGCGCATTTGATTTTTCTGCAGCGGGCGCGCACCATGGGCCAGCGCACGGCGGAGCTGCACCAGGCGTTCGCGATGCCGACGGGCGACCCGGCCTTCGATCCGGAGCCGACGACGGCCGCCGATCTCCAAGCCTGGGTCGCGCAGGCGCGCATCACGGCGGAGGCGGCTTTGGCCACGCTGGAGCGCGAACGCGAGCGCGTTCCGGCCGCGCTGCGCGGCGAGACGGACGCGCTGCTGGCGCGCCGCGAGGCAATCCTCGCGCGCATGGCCGTCCCGCCGTTGGGCGATGCGGTGGTCATGAAGACGCGCTACCACGGTGATTTCCACCTGGGCCAGGTGCTGGTGGTCGCCGACGATTACATGATCGTCGATTTCGAGGGCGAGCCGGGGCGCGAGCCGGCGGTCCGGCGGCGCAAATCGTCGCCGCTGCGCGACGTGGCCGGGATGCTGCGATCGATCAACTATGCGGCGGTAGCCGGCGTCCGCGGGCTCTCGGCGGATCGCGGTGAAGATACCAGTGCGCTCGAACCGCTGGCGCGGGACTGGGAGCGCCGCAGTTCCGCCGCGTATCTCGAAGGGTACCGTACCGCGATCGGCGGCTGCGCGTCGTACCCCGGCGATCCGGATCAGGCCCAACGCCTGCTCGATCTTTTCGTTTTGGAGAAAGCATTCTATGAAATGTCGTACGAGTTGGCGAACCGGCCTTCGTGGCTGCGCATTCCGCTTGAAGGGATCCGTGCAATTTTAAATGTCGATGACCATGCCGTCGCAACTTCCTGACGAAACGATCAGCGCGCTCGTCAACGCGCGCCACGGCGATCCGTTCGCCATTTTGGGTATGCACATCGTATACGGCGAGGTCGTCGTGCGCGCGCTGCTGCCGCAGGCCTCGCGCGCGCAGGTGGTCGACGTCGCCGACGGCAGCGTGGTTGCCGACTTGCCGATGATCGCAAACGAGGGCTTGTTCGCCGGCTCGCTGCCCGGGCGCCATACGATGTTCCGTTATCGGCTGCGGGTCACGCTCGGCACCAACGTCTCGGATATCGAGGATCCCTATCGCTTCGGGCCGATCCTCAGCGATCTCGACCTGTATCTGTTCGGCGAGGGGAATAACCGCCAGCTGTATCAGCGCTTCGGCGCGCATCCGGTCACGATCGACGGCGTCGCCGGCGTAACGTTCGTGGTCTGGGCCCCGAACGCGCAGCGGGTGTCCGTCGTCGGGGACTTCAATGCTTGGGATGGCCGCCGCCATCCGATGCGCCGGCGGACCAGCGGCGTGCTGGAGATCTTCATTCCGGACGTTCCGCTGGGCAGCCGCTACAAGTACGAGCTGATCGGCCCGCACGGCGAATTGCTGCCGCTCAGGGCCGACCCGTTTGCATTCGCTTCCGAACGGCCGCCGGCGACGGCCTCGATCGTCGCGCTGCCGGGCAAGCCGACCTGGAACGATGAGGAATGGCTGGCCGTGCGCCAAGCCGCAAGTCGACGCGATGCGCCGATTGCGGTGTATGAAGTGCACCTGGGCTCGTGGCAGCGGGCGGAAGGCAACCGCTATCTCACGTACGGCGAACTCGCCGACAAGCTCATCCCCTACGTCGTGGATTTGGGCTATACGCACATCGAGCTCATGCCGGTGTCTGAACACCCCTTCGATGGTTCGTGGGGATACCAGCCGGTCGGGTTGTTCGCGCCGACGAGCCGCTTCGGGACGCCGGCGGAGTTCGCGGAATTCGTCGAGCGGGCGCATGATGCCGGGATCGGCGTGATCATCGACTGGGTGCCGGGACATTTTCCGACCGATTCCCACGGTTTGGGGCACTTCGACGGGACCGCGCTGTACGAACATGCCGATCCGCGGCAAGGCTTCCAGCCGGATTGGAACACCCTGATCTTCAACTTCGGACGCAACGAAGTCGCGAATTTCTTGCTCGCCAACGCCTTGTTCTGGCTCGAGGTCTACCACATCGACGGTTTGCGCGTCGACGCCGTCGCCTCGATGCTGTACCTCGACTACAGCCGCAAAGACGGGCAGTGGATTCCCAACCGCTTCGGTGGGCGGGAGAATCTCGAGGCGATCGCCTTGCTCCAGCATGTCAACACCGACGTGTACGGCGAGGTTCCCGGGGTCATGACCGTCGCCGAGGAATCGACGGCGTTCGCGGGCGTCTCCTCACCGGTGGAATTCGGCGGCCTGGGCTTCGGCTACAAATGGAACATGGGCTGGATGCACGACTCGCTGGAATACATGCACGAGGATCCGATCCACCGGCGCTACCATCAAGACGAGCTGACCTTCACGTTCGTGTACCAATTCAGCGAGAATTTCGTGCTCCCGCTCTCGCACGACGAAGTCGTGCACGGCAAGGGTTCGCTGCTCTCGCGCATGCCCGGCGACGCCTGGCAGCAGTTCGCCAATTTGCGCCTGTACTACGGCTACCAGTATGCTACTCCGGGAAAGAAGCTGTTGTTCATGGGCGGCGAGTTCGCCCAAGGCCGGGAGTGGAATCACGACCGCAGTTTGGATTGGCACCAGCTCGAGGATCCGCAGCACCGCGGCATTCAAACGCTCATTCGTGATTGCAACGCCGTGTATCGGGCGTTGCCCGCGCTGCACGAACTCGACAACGAGCCGGCCGGCTTCGAGTGGATCAACTCGGATCACGATGCGTCCGTGCTCGCTTTCGGGCGCCGGTCACGTCCGGGCGACAACGATTTGGCCATCGCCGTGATGAACTTCACCCCAGTTCCACGCCCGGGCTACCGGATCGGCGTGTCCGCGCTGGGAACGTACTCGGAAGCACTCAACACGGACGACCGCGCCTACGGCGGCAGCGGGGTGACGAATCCGCCGCTGCAAGCGGAGGAAGTCACGGCGCACGGTAAGCCGTACTCGATCACCGTTCATCTCCCGCCGTTGGCGACGGTGATCTTCACCCGTTCCAACTAGAGGATTCAACTTCGTTGAATCCGTCGCGTTGCGGGCCCGCGTCGGCCCGGACACGAAGTCCGGGCTGCGTGCGAAGAATGGAACGATGAGCGCTGGCGTGTCGCAAACCACGCGCCAAGTGGAAACGCCCGCTGCGGCCGCTCCCCGCCTGCCGCAGCTGCCGCAGCATGTCGCGATCGTCGCGTTCGAGGGACCCGACCGCTACGCGTCGATCGGCGGTTTAGCCACGCGCGTGAGCGCGCTCGCTCGGGCGCTCGGGCGAGCCGGGCGCAGCGTCGAGCTGTTCTTTGTCGGCGATCCCGCGCTGCGCCCGGTCGAGGCTTGGGCTCCCGGCGTGACGCTGCGCCGCTGGTGCGGCTGGATCTCCGCCCAGCATCCGCGCAGCGCCTATGACGGCGAGGCCGAAAAAATTGCCGACTGTGAAAACAGTTTGCCGAATTACCTGACCGACTTCGTGGTGGCGCCGGCGGCCGCTAACGGCGAGCGCGTTCTGATCATGATCGAAGAGTGGCAGATGGCGAACGTCGCGATCGCCCTCGACGCGCGCTTGCGCAAACGCGGGCTGCGCGCCGCCGCCACCATCCTGTGGAACGCCAATAACGTGTACGGTTTCGACCGCGTGAATTGGCGCTTGCTCAAACGCGCGGCCGCCGTCACGGCCGTCAGCCGTTACATGAAGTTCGAGTTGGCACGGCGCAACGTTCCGGCGCTCGTCGTTCCCAACGGGATCGACGAACGTTTGCTGCTGGGCGCGGATCCGGTGCTCGTCGCCGAATGCAAAACCGCGTTTCGCGGCCGTCCCACGCTGTTCAAAGTCGGCCGCTTCGACCCGGACAAGAATTGGCTGCAAGCGGTCGACGCGGTCGCCGATCTGCAGACGGCGGGCATTCCCGCGCGGCTCATCGTGCGTGGCGGCAAGGATCCCTTCAGCGAAATCGTGTTCGGACGCGCGCACGAGCGCGGGCTTGCGGTGGAGCGCATGGCATACGAAGGCACCGACGGGCACCGCGTCATCGCCGGACTCGCGGTGACGGAAGCGCCGGTCGTGCACGTGCGCGCGTTTCTCGAAGAGAAGTTTCTGTTCGCGATGTACGCGGCGTGCGACGCGGTGCTCGCCAACAGCGGCAAAGAGCCGTTCGGACTGGTCGGACTCGAAGTCATGGCCGCCGGCGGAATCGCCGTTTGCGGTTCGACCGGCGAAGAATACGCCGACCCGTTTATCAACGCGCTCGTCTGCGACACCGGCGACGGCAACGAACTCGCGACCTACCTCCGCACGCTGTATGCGGATCCGAAGATGGGCGAGGAGCTGCGCGCGCACGGCAGAGAAACGGCGGCGCGCTACGCGTGGCAGCGCGTCCTGGCGACGCTCGAACGCAAGGTTGCGTACGTCGAATCGCGGTTCGGCCGATAACGATTCGATCGCGGTGGGTATTCGGATAGCGTTCTCGCCATGATTCTCGACGGCGGCTTGGGTGTGGAGCTCGAACGGCGCGGCTTCGCGCCGGCGACCTCCCTCTGGTCGGGCGAAGCGATCTTCACGTGTCCGGATCTGCTCGTCGACGTGCATCGCGCGTATCTCGATGCCGGGGCCGAAGTGATCGCGACCGCGACCTACCAGCTTTCCCACGCGGCCCTCCGTCGACTGGGCTGCGACGATGCCGCGATCGACCGCATCTTCGCCCGCGGCGTGGCGCTCGCCCGCGCCGCGATCGCTTCGCATCGTGCCCGGACCGGCGCGTCGAGCGAGCAGCTCGTGGCCGGGTCGCTGGGTCCGTTTGGCGCGACCCTCGGTCCGGGCGGGGAGTATTCGCGCTCACCGCAGATTGAGTTCGACGCGCTCTATGCGTTTCACGCCGAGCGGCTGCGTTCGATGGCGTGTGCTAGGCCGGATGTTTTCTTGTTCGAGACCATTTCGTCGCAGGCCGAGGGCCTCGTCATCGCCCAGGCGGCGCGCGACCTTGGCCTGCGCAACGTTTGGATGTCGTTCACCTGTGCCGACGACACCCGTACCTGCACTGGCGATCGGCTTGCCGACGTTGCTGCAGAACTCGACGCCTTTGCCTGCGTCGACGTCATCGGCGTAAACTGTACTGCGCCAGACGCGATCGCGCCGCTCGTGCGCGCGATGCGCGGAGCGACGGACAAGCCGATCTTCGTTTGTCCAAATCTCGGCCGGCAAGGTGAAAGCGCCGGGCAGGCGCTGTCCGGGGAAGCGCCCGAAGCCGCTTTTATCGCCGGAGTTCCGGGCTGGATGGCGCTGGGCGTCACCCACATCGGCGGATGCTGCGGCGTCGGTCCGGAAACCATCCGCGCTCTCGCGCGCGTAGTCGCCGAAACCGATGCGCGCTCCGATCACCGTTCCCGCAAAAGCAATCCGGCGACAGCGGGCAGGTATTGCGAGTGAAGAAAGCGTCGAACGCCCCTTTCGGCACGATCGTTGAATGAAAGCGCAGCGCGACGTTTGTCGCGTCGCGGATACATTTTAGTTATCAGAACTTCCGTCGAGCTGAATCCGGTCGCCCCCCGTCGTTCATCGAGTTGCGTCAGTGGCAGTTGCGCGAAACGTGTTTCCCGTGCAGCATCTTTGCGTGGGCGCGATGCAAGCCGGGAGGCGAGTAAACCGTCAACGGCATCTCGTCGCCTGTCAAAGGGGGTATCGTCGGTGACCAACGGACCGCGCATCTACAATCTGTTTCCCACGCTCGTCGGTCCCATCGACCGTTGGTCGCAGCATCTCGCGCGGATCGCGGCGATGCGCTTCAATTGGGTCTACGTCAACCCGTTTCACGCCCCCGGTTGCTCCGGCAGCTTGTATTCCATCAAGGACTACTACCGGCTCAACCCCCTCTTCCGCGGCAGCTCGCGCGATAGCGATGACGACCTCGTCCGAAGGTTCGTCGATGCAGCCCACGGGGCCGGTCTCGCGGTGATGATGGATCTGGTCGTCAATCATACCGCCAAGGACGCGCCGCTCGTCGCCGAGCGCCCGCAGTGGTACGTGCACGATCACGACGGCGCGGTTCATTCGCCGTTCGCCGTCGATCCGGCCGATGCGTCGAGGCGCACGGTGTGGCACGATCTCGCCGAGCTGGATTGGTGGGAGCGGCCCGAACGCGAGGCGCTCATCGCGTTTTTCGGCGACGTCGTCGAGCACTACGTGAAGTTGGGTTTCGACGGTTTCCGTTGCGATGCTGCATACAAGGTTCCAGGCATCGTGTGGCAACGCCTGATCGGGCGCGCGGACGCGATTCGGCCGAACGCTCTTTTCGCCGCGGAAACCCTCGGCTGCCGCCCGGACGAGGTCTATCAACTCGATGGTGCCGGGTTCGATTTTCTCTTCAACTCAGCGAAATGGTGGGACTTCCAGTCGGATTGGCTGCTCGACCAATACGAACAGTTTCGCCACATCGCACCCTCGATTGCCTTCCCCGAAAGCCACGACACGCCGCGGCTCATCGGCGAGCTGCCCGCCGGCGAAGATCCCGAGGCGGCCTATCGACTGCGCTATCTGTTCTCGGCCTTTTTCTCCAGCGGCGTAATGATGCCGATGGGATACGAGTTTGGCTTTTCTCGGCCGCTCGACGTGGTGAGAACGCGCCCGGACGACTGGGAGACGCCGCGTTTCGATTTGAGCGGCTTCATCTCCGAGGTGAATGCGATGAAGAACGGGATTCCGGCGCTCAACGACGAGGGACTCGAACGCCGGCTGTACGGCGGCGGCACGTCGGCGCTGGCGCTGGTTCGCTACGCGAGCCGCGGACGGAACTATGCCGTCGCACTGATCAATCCCGACCCCCGTGCCTGGGCTGAGGTGGAGGTCGGCGATCCGCGGACGTTCGGCAACGTGAGTCTGGCCGCCGACGTTACGCCAGCTGCCGAAGGAGTGCTGCAATCCAACTTCGGTACGTTCAGGCTGCGGCCGTTAGAAATACGGGTGTTTGCCCCGGCGGGTTCCCCAGGCCGCGGGTGAAGGAACGGATGCGCCGGACGCGCGAACTCGAAGCGGCGTTGGAAGGTCGGCGTAGCGGTCGGTACGATGTCGTCGCGGCTCGGTCCCGCTTTAGTATCGGCATCGATCTCGGCACGACGAACTGTGCCTTGGCGTTCGCCCCCCTCGATATCGAGGCCAAATCCGAGGTCTTGCTGCTCCCGCAACTGGATGCGGCCGGAGCCACGGCGGGCGCTTCGATGCTGCCGTCCTTTCTCTACCTTCCCGAAGAGGGGGCGGTCACCCAGGTTGACGGCAACCCCGCGACCCAGGCGCATTGGGTTGTCGGCAGATTTGCGCGAACGATGGCGGCGCACCGTCCCGGCCGGGTCGCCCATTCCGCCAAATCGTGGCTCTGCTATCAAGCTGCCGAGCGCTCGGAACCGTTCTTGCCATGGCGTTCGAGCGACATCGCGGGCGAAACGAAGATCTCGCCGGTTCGCGCCTGCGCGCTGATCCTCCGTTGCTTGCGCGACGCCTGGAACGAACGCTTTGCTGGCGCTGGCGCCGACTTTGCGTTTGACGCCCAGCTGATCACCGTCGCCGTACCCGCTTCGTTCGACGGCTTGGCGCAGCGGTTGATCCTGGCTGCCGCCGCTGAAGCCGGTTACCCGAACACCGTCCGCCTAATCGAGGAGCCGCAAGCCGCGTTCCACTGCTGGCTCGAGCAACGGGATTTGGAGCGCGATTTTGACGGAAGCCGACCCGAGGATTTCCGCGAAGATGCCGTCCGTCACCATGTTTTGGTGGTCGACATTGGGGGCGGGACGTCAGACTTCGCCTTGATGGAAGTTTCGAGTGCCGAGAACGGCGGGCCGAGGCTCGAGCGGCTCGCGGCGAGCGACCATATCTTGCTCGGCGGCGACAACATGGATCTCGCAATCGCCCATCGTCTCGAGCCGCAGCTCGTTGATGAGCCGGAAGGGCTGTCGGACGGGCAGTGGCGTCACCTCGTCGCGCAGTGTCGCGAGGTCAAGGAACGGGCGCTCTCGGGCGACGGGCCGCCTGACGAAGTGTTCGTTGTCTCGATTCCGGGACGTGAGCCGCAAATGGGCACCGGATTGCGTAGTGGCCATCTCACGCAGGCGGAGATCGAGGCGCTGCTCCTCGAAGCGTTCTTCCCGGAATGCGATGCGGACGACGGTCCAGCCGTGACGAAAGCGGCGCTCGGAGAATGGGGGCTTCCCTACTCGCCCGAACCGGCGGTGACGCGGCACCTCGCTGAATTTCTCAAAAATGCTCCGGCCATCGGAGCAGTGTTCTTCAATGGCGGTTCGCTGCGGCCGCGGGCGTTTCGTCAGCGAATCTGCCGCCTGATCGGGAATTGGCAGCGGCGCTCGCCGCCCGTCGAGCTGGAAAACGCCGAACCCGACCTCGCGGTCGCCCGCGGCGCAGCCTACTTCGGTGCTACGCTTCGCGGCATTCGCGCCGCTTCTCGGGCAGCATCGGCAACGAGCGCGGAGATCGAGCGAGCGATCTATCAGCGGGTTCAGGAGCGAGCCTACCTGCTTTGGGAAATGGAGGGTCGGCCGGACGGTCGACAGCTCGATCATTGGAGCCAGGCGGAACTCGACGTCTCCGCGGTGTGATGCGCGGAGGAGCTTGGGGCCCTCAGCGACCCTTTTTGGGTTTGACCTGCTTAACCGGGGTTTCGGCCTGTTCGAGCTTCACGTCGACGTCCTCGCGAACCGTGTGAACGGGCTCCCAGGGGGCAGGCGAATTCGCGGAGAGCGTGTCGACGTGCTCCAAGAGGGCAGCAACATAGTCGGGCGGTGCATCGAAGTGCTCGCTGGGCGCACCGATGTACTCGCGCAACGCATCGGCGTAGTCCCGCGATGTGTCGACGGAGTCGGTGCGTGCATCGGCGGGCTCGGGCTGCGCATCGACGGACTCGGACAATTCTTCCCGGTGGACAGCCGATTCTTCCGGCTCAACAGGGAGTACGCTCGGTTCCGCAGCCGGCGCCGGCGGCTTGTGTGCTGCGATGTACTCATAAATGTTGAGATAGTGTTGGCCTGGGTCGGCCCAGGAATGGTCTTGCCGCATGCCGTTGAGCACGAGCGCCCGAAAGTCCGCGGGGTACGCGTTCCAGAGCCCGATGGCTCGACTCAAAGCCGCCTCGAGCGTCGCGTTGTCGTGGCCATGGAAAACGTAGCCGTTGCGTTCCGACTGCGGGCGGTCGGAGAAGTCCCGATCGAAAACCGTGTCCACTAATCCGCCGACGGCCCGCACGATCGGCACGGTGCCGTATTTGAGCCCAATGAGTTGGGTCAAACCGCACGGCTCGAACATGCTCGGCATCACGAACATGTCTGCCCCGGCATAGATCAAATGCGCGAGGCCCTCATCCCAACCGAACTCCAGATGACAGTCAGGGTTTTCATTGAGGGCGTACTTCAAGCGCCAAAAGTGCGCGTTGATGGCAGGGTCGGGGCTTTGCCCCAACAGCACGAATTGTGCTCCACGGCCCAAAGCGTACGAAATGGCGTGCTCGATGAGTTGAACGCCCTTCTGGCGGTCGAGGCGTCCAACGTAAGCGACTATCGGCTTGAACTCCTTGCGCAGCCAGAGCCGGTCGCGCAGGGACTCCTTGCAAGCGTACTTCCACTCCACGGTCTCGGGCGAATAGTGCGCTGGGAGGAAGCGGTCGATCTCCGGATTCCAGACGTCGTAGTCGATGCCGTTGAGCACCCCGCCGAATTTTTCATGGTGCACCTGCAGCGTGTGCTGCAACCCGATCGCCTGGTCCGTGTGCATCGCCTCCCAGGCGTGGTGCGGCGAGACCGTCGTGACGAAATTCGAGTAGACGATGCCGCCTTTCATGAGGTTGAGCGCCGTCGGCTTGAAATTGTCGCGGAGCCGATCGAGGCCGAAGAAGTATTCGGGGCGGCCCAACCCGGTGGCCCGCAGGATACGTTCGTCGGCGATACCCTGATGGGCGAAATTGTGGATCGTGTAACATACGCGCTGATCGTGCATGCCGATGCGGGCGTAGATCTCATAGAGCAGCACCGGCACGAGAGCGGTCTGCCAGTCGTGGCAATGGATGACGTCGGGCCGACGGTCTGTTTTCAGGAGATACTCCAGGGCCGCTCTGGAGAAAAAGGCAAAGCGCATGACGTCGTCGCTCGAGCCGTACACGTGCCCGCGCTCGAAGAAGCGGTCGGTGGAGTGCGGATCGACGAACAAACAGCGCCGGCCGTGGACCAAGCCGGACCAGACCGTGCAGTGGACGGACCCGTCGTACCACGGAACCCACAGGTCCTCGTAGTCCGTGGCGAGCGCGTGGATCTGATCGTAGCGCATGCAGTCGTATTTCGGGATGATGATCTCAACCCGATGGCCACGCCGTTCAAGCTCGCGGCTGAGGCCGAAGACGACTTCTCCCAATCCGCCCGCTTGCGCCACCGGTGCGCACTCAGAAGCGACCATTACGACAAACACGGTAAAACCGACGATACATCCTCAGCAACGACACGGCAAGCCGGTTGTAGGCAGTCTTCTGGTGCGATCGTCCGGTTCTGGAGCGACGCCCGACGGCATGGCGCAGCCGCCGCGGTGACATGTTGCCGCCGGCCGCCGCCGATGTCCGTCCAGGCCGGCCAATGCCCGGCGACGGGCGCAGCGTCGATGGTCAGGCGGCCTGTCCGTTTGACGAAAGTGAATTCGACAAAAGGCAATTGAATTTTTGCTGCCGCGGTGTCTACAATGATTTCGTCGGAGGCCGCATGGGCTTTCCTCAGCCACGACGTGCACTGTCGCATCGAAGCGATACGACGATTGGCGCAACAAACGAAGCTGAAGTGCGGCGCTCGTCGCGATTCGTGACCATACGTTCGCCGCTGCTTCGCTGCGCGGGCGCGGCTGACGCCCATCGCGTCGACACTATTGCTCTGGATCTTTCTTGCCTGGCACTAATCTGAACAGCGCGAGCTGGCATATCGTGACTCGAGGTTGTCTGTTTGATGTCGGCTCAAGCCGAACACGCGTTCACCGGAGTTACGTCGACGTGCTCTTCCGGTGGCGGCCGATGCATGCGTCCGCAGCCAATGTCCATTCGTGAGGATGAACGGTGATACGCCGTCTCCGACAATTGCTTTGCCGACGAGCTGAACAACGTGCCCCCCGTCCGGGGGACTGGAGTGATCGTTCTGTGAGCGTCACCGCAAGTTCTGTGATTCATGAGGGCTTACCGCACCCGCAAGGCGCCAAGTGGGACGGCCGAGGAACGAATTTCGCGCTGTTCTCAGCCAACGCGACGAGGGTCGAGTTATGCTTGTTCGATCCGTCCGGCAGCCACGAAGTCGAACGCATCGTGCTGCCCGAATACACCGATGAGATCTACCACGGCTATCTCGAAAATGTCGGACCAGGCACCATTTACGGTTATCGCGTTCACGGTCCGTATGAGCCCGAAAACGGTCATCGTTTCAACCCCAATAAACTCTTGCTCGATCCCTACGCGCGCGCCCACGTCGGGCAGCTCACCTGGGACCCGGCGTGTTTCGGTTACACGCTGGGAGCGCCCGACGAAGATCTCTCATTCGACGAGCGCGATAGCGCACCGTTCGTTCCCAAGTGCGTTGTCGTCGACGAGAACTTTGCGTGGCACGGCGAGCGGCTGGGCCGGGTCGTCCCGTGGGAAGCTACGGTCGTCTACGAAGCACACGTCCGGGGATTTACGAAGCTTCATCCCGGTGTTCCGCGGGAGTTGCGCGGGACGTATGCCGGGTTGGGTTCGCCGGCCGTGATCGACTACATCAAGAATCTTGGCGTCACTTCGGTCGAGTTGCTGCCGGTGCACGCCTTCGTCTCCGACGATCTGCTGCACGGCAAAGGTCTGTGCAATTATTGGGGTTACAACACCATCGGCTTTTTTGCACCCGACCCGCGCTACGCCCATGAGCCGCATCGGATTTTGGCCGAGTTCAAAGAAATGGTCGCCCGCTTTCATGAGGCCGGACTCGAAGTCATCCTCGACGTCGTCTACAATCACACCGCCGAAGGCAACGAGCGCGGGCCGACGCTGTCGTTCCGCGGCATCGACAACGCGTCATACTACCGTCTCGTTGCGGGCCGCAAGCGCTACTACGTCAACGACACCGGAACGGGCAACACGTTGAATCTCTCGCACGCGCGCGTGATTCAGCTCGTCACCGACAGCTTGCGCTACTGGGTCAACGGAATGCACGTCGACGGGTTTCGATTCGACCTGGGAACCGTGCTCGCGCGCGAGACGAGCGGCTTCGACACGGAGAGCGGATTTCTCAAAGCGATTCGTCAGGATCCGGTTCTCGGCGCAGTCAAGCTCATCGCCGAGCCGTGGGATATCGGTCCTGGCGGCTATCAAGTTGGTGCGTTTCCGCCCGGCTGGGCCGAGTGGAACGATCGCTTTCGTGATGCCGTTCGGGACTTCTGGCGCGGCAAAGCGTCGGCGGCGGAACTGGCGCCGCGGCTGTGCGCGTCGCCGGATATCTTCGACCGCCGCGGGCGCAAGCCGCGTTCGTCGCTCAATTTCATCACGGCGCATGACGGCTTCACGCTCAATGACCTCGTCACGTACAATGAAAAACACAATGCGGCGAACGGCGAAGGCAACCGCGACGGGCATTCCGACAACCGCGCCTGGAATTGCGGGGTCGAGGGTCCGACAAAGGACGAGGCGATCCTCGCATTGCGCCGGCGGCAGATGCGAAACATGCTCGCTACGTTACTCCTGTCGCAGGGAACGCCGATGTTGCTCGCCGGCGATGAATTCGCCCGCACGCAGCAGGGCAACAATAACGCCTACTGCCAGGATACGGAGATCAGCTGGGTTCACTGGGCGTTCGATGCTGCCGCCGAACGTCAAGTTGCGTTCGTGCGCCAGCTGATCGCGCTCCGGATCGCCTATCCGATCCTTCGCCGCAGCCGCTTTCTCACCGGGACCTACAACACCGAACTTGACGTGAAGGACGTTACCTGGATCGACCCGTCCGGAGTCGAGATGTGTGACGAAACCTGGGACGAGCCCACGCCTTGCTTCGGCATGATGATCGACGGTCGTGCCCAACCGACGGGCGTCCGCCAGAAGGGCAGCGATGCGACCGTGCTCATCGTGATGAACGCCCACTCTGAGGCAATCGCCTTTACCCTGCCGGAATGCGCCGGCGGCGCACTTTGGGCGTTGCTGATCGAGACCGGCGAAGAACCGAGGACCGGGAGCAACTCGACGTTCGAGCCCGGTGACGCCTACGAGATGACGGCGGACTCGCTTTCGCTTTTCGTGCTCGCATCGGCAGCGACGTGAGGGACGGTCACGCCAGGCTCGAACACGAGCACCGACAGCGGCGGCAGTATCAGCGACAGCACGTGCGTCGGTTGGCCCGTCTCGGACGTCGTAGCCGTGACCTGGCCGCTATTTCCGCGGTTTGCTCCGCCGTACACTTCGGCGTCCGTGTTCAAGCGCTCCCGGTACACGCCGCCCTGCGGGACCGCGACACGATAGCCCTCGTGAGCGATGCCGCTGGTATTGAGGACGACGACTAGGAACTCGGCGCTTTGCGGGTCGCGGCGCAGGAAAGAAATAACGGCGTTCGTTGCATCGGTGCACGCGATCCATTCGAAACCGGCCGGCTCCGTATCGCCGCGATAGAGTGCGGGCGACTCGCGATAAAAGGCGTTGAGATCGCGAATGAGCGCGCACACGCCCTGGCGCCGAGGATCGGTGCGGAATTCATCCCAGGCGAGGCTGGCCGCTTCGCTCCACTCGCCTTCTTGCGCCAACTCGGCGCCCATGAACAGCAGTTTCTTCCCCGGGTGCACGTACATGAAGGCGTAAAGCGCGCGCAGGCCGGCGAAGCGTTGCTGCTCGTCGCCGGGCATCCTCCCCAGCAGCGAGCGTTTGAGATGGACGACTTCGTCGTGTGAAAACGGGAGAATGAAGTTTTCGGACCATGCGTAGGAGATGCCGAAGGACAAGTCACCGAGGCGGTCCCCGCGAAAGAACGGATCGAGGGAAAAGAAACGCAGGGTGTCGTGCATCCACCCCATGTTCCATTTGTAGTCGAAACCCATGCCGCCCGACTCGGCCGGCCACGAGACCTTCGGGAATGCAGTCGATTCTTCGGCGATGGTCATGACGGTGGGGAATGCTTGGCGCACGGTTGTGTTGAGGCGGCGCAGGAACGCCGTGGCTTCGAGGTTCTCGTTGCCGCCGGACGCGTTGGGCAACCATTCGTCGTATCCGCGACCGTAGTCCAGGTAAATGATCGAAGAGACCGCGTCGACGCGCAAGCCGTCGATGTGAAACCCTTCGAGCCAGAACAGTGCGCTGGCAATCAAAAAGTTTGCAACTTCGCTGCGGGCGAAGTTGTACGAGTACGTCCCCCACTCGACGTGGAAGCCCTTACGCATGTCCATGTGCTCGTACAGATGCGTGCCGTCGAAAAAGACCAAGCCGTGCGTGTCGGCCGGGAAGTGGCCAGGCACCCAATCCAAGATCACCCCGATCCCCTCGCGGTGGGCGCGGTCGACGAACGTGCGAAAGTCATCCGGCGAACCGTGCCGGCTCGTCGGGGCGTACATCCCCGTCGTTTGATAGCCCCAGGAGCCGTCGTAGGGGTGTTCGGTTATCGGCAGCAGTTCAATATGCGTGAAGCCCAGCTCGCGGACGTAGGGCAGGAGCGTCTCGGCGAGCTCCGAGTACGTCAGCATCTCACCGTGCTCGCCTTTGCGCCGCCACGAAGCCAGATGCACTTCGTAGATCGCAATCGGGCGGTCGCGCCTGGAAATTTCGCCGCGCTTTGCCAGCCACGATGCGTCGTTCCAGGTGTGAGCCGTGGGCGCCACGACGATCGAGGCGGTCGCGGGCCGAAGTTCGTGGGCGAACCCGACGGGGTCGGCCCGCAGCGGCAGCAGATTGCCGTCGGGGCCAACCAGCTCGTATTTATAGCACGTTCCGGTCAGGTCCGCCGGGACAAAGAGTTCCCAAACGCCGCATTCGGCCCGGAAGCGCATCGTGTGAACGCGGCCATCCCAATCGTTGAAGTCGCCGACGACGCTCACCCGTCGTGCGTTGGGCGCCCAAACCGCGAAGGTCGTTCCGGACACGCCATCCATCTTGCGCAGGTGCGCGCCCAGCACTTCCCAGAGCCGCAGGTGCTTGCCTTGCTTTATCAGCCGAGCATCGAGATTGCTGAGCACCTTTCCGAACCGATAGGGATCCTCGAACTCGACGTCGGCAAACCCGTTGTGCTCGCGAAGCCGGTACGGAAACGGCTCGACCGCAGGCAAATCGAGAATGAAGACGCCATCGGGATGGACCCAACGAAAAACGCCGGCTCCGGCGCCCGTCCGGGCGTCGATCAACTCGAGCGTTTCTGCTCTGGGGCGGAACGCTCGCACCACCAAGCGCCCTTCCGGCGTGCGGTGCATTCCCAAGAATCCGAAGGGATCCCCTTCGCCGCCCTCGGCGAGGCGTTTGACGCGAGCCCGCTCAGAGATCACGGCCATAGCAATGTTCCGGCGCGAACGGCCGCACACGCATTCTTGGCGTAGTCAGGGCCGGCGCACAATTCCACTCGATGTCCCTCCAGGAGGAAGGCGTCTAGCATCGCGGTACCCCCTCGCGCGTCCCAGCAAGTTGCGCCGAGCAGGGCCGAGCGATCCAGTCCACTTCAGTTCACCTCAGGATAGAGTCGCAGACTGCCATCGTAAACAGCCAATGCAGTTGACAGTCTCCCACGCCGCACCGAAGTGAGATAACCCGGAGGTCTTTGTCCTCGAACCGGGCGCCGGCTATCTGACCGTAAGATTTATCAGCGCCGTCCAC